>NZ_FMWR01000043.1 GCF_900103085.1 Gilliamella mensalis
ATCCGGGGAATATCTGAACGAAGACAATAACCAATTTGAATATAAAAAACAGAGGGCGTGTAAACCTAAAGAAATAAAAGATTGTCGAAATTATATTGATAATAATGATTATGATAGTTATTAATGGTACTGAGCTAATTATGTAGCTGAACTCATTCGTGGCGGAAAGGGACAAGATACGACGTTACCGAGTGTCTATTCTGAGCCTGCGCATGATGAGGATTTTTTCACTATTCGCTTTATGATTGAAAACAAGCCGTACTGGATAGCCGCCAGTAAAGTCTTACACCTTAATGGCGAAGAGGGGCAACTCAATTCAAGCGTAAGTTATTGGCGTGATTTTCCGTTATCATTAGATAACAGCCTTTCTCCTCAAGAAAAGAAACGTAATACGGTATGTTTCCCTCGTACCGTGTCTCTAATTTCACTAGAGAATGATGGCTTGATAGCGATAGAGGATAAAAACACAAAATGGGTCCAAGTGACGGCACTTGATGAGCAAATGCTACCAATACAAGGTTGGGTGAATATAAAAGACAATGCACAAGCGCATATCAAACGGCGTAGTCCATGGCACTGGCCTGGGTTTGAAACGATAGAAGAAAAAGCCACGGTAGGTGAATTATCAGATAAGGTTGGCAAGAAT
>NZ_FMWR01000042.1 GCF_900103085.1 Gilliamella mensalis
AAATATGAATAAGATTAAACGCAAAAGACGAACATTCACAGATGATTTTAAACACCAAATGGTCAGTCTTTATCAACATGGTAAATCACGTAGTGAAATCGTTGCCGAATATGATTTGACACCATCAGCTTTGGACCGTTGGATAACGCAAGCAAGCCAAAGTGGCTCATTTAAAACAAAAGATAATCGCAGTCCACAAGAACAAGAGTTAATCGCGTTGCGTAAAGAGCTTAAACAACTCCGTATGGAAAACGATATTTTAAAGCAAGCAGCACTGATAATAGGACGAAAATCGCTATCCTAAAAGCAAATCGACATCGTTATAGCATAACAAAGCTATGTCAATATTTAGGATTATCAAGACATTATGCTTATTATCAGTGTAAATTGAATAGACAAAAATCAGTAGGGCTTTATGCCGATAAAATCGTGACGCTATTTAATCAGAGCTATCAGTCTTATGGTACAAGACGAATTCGATTTGATTTACAGAAAGAGAATATTTGGGTGTCACGCCGTTACATTGCTCGGGTGATGAAAGCCTTATTGCTGGTATCAAAATACACCGTTAAACGTTATCAATCTCACAATACGGAAGTGAATGAAACCGCCACAGAAAATCACCTGCAACGACAATTTGATGTAGGTGATAAAAAACAAATTGTTGTTGCGGATTTAACCTATATTCAAGTTAAGCAACGTTGGAACTATTTATGTGTTTTAGTGAACTTATCCGATAGGCAAATTGTCGGTTATCATGTTGGTCAACATAAAACAGCAGAGCTTGTTATGTCGGCATTAAGCCAAATTAAACAACCATTAT
>NZ_FMWR01000038.1 GCF_900103085.1 Gilliamella mensalis
AGCCAAGAAGTGGCGTTTTTAGAAAAATTTGATGTCACCGATCCAAAATATGAAGTTGGGTCAAAAAAACCAACAACCAAAAAGCTTAAATTTATGCTTTGCTTTCCTGATGAGGCAAGTAAAGCACTGGTTGTCAATTTTCTAAAAAATAAAGAGATACTTAACCCTTATGATTTTAAAAACTTTTTAAAGGAAAAAATGGCGGATTATGTTTCATTGGTCAACCGTACTACCGTATTACAAGACAAAATTGACAAAGTCAATCAACAAAAATCCAGCAACGACGAAGCGATTAACGAATCGAACGAAAAGAAAAGAGAAGATAAAATCAAAGAGCGCGAGATAAACCGTGAAACCGAAGCGATGAATCAAAGCGAAATGGAAAAAGCAAAAATTGAGGAAAAGTTATCAACGCATAACCAAGTAAAAATAACCCGTCAAAGTGCAAAAGCTGCTAAGCTTAGCTATGGTGCCAATGCGATAATGAGCGTTATCACCCTGTTAAATA
>NZ_FMWR01000037.1 GCF_900103085.1 Gilliamella mensalis
AAACGCTTCAACCATCCATTCAGGCCAGCCTTGTCCTTTAATAATTTTTTCTTTAAATTGGGTTTCTTGTTCCCATTTGTATTTGCCATCGTTTAGACCTGCTAATTTGTTAGCGCACATAAAGTTATTGACCCAACCCCAAACAAAATAACTACCTATGCCAGCACGTAATGGGTCTAATAATATATGGTCGATTGTTTTATGGGTATGAGGTTTGCACACCATTAATATGGTGGTATTGAGTGAAGAGCGTGAAAAGTTATGTACCACTACCCCTTGTAAATGTGCCCAGTCATATTCTTTAATGCGTTTTTTATTAGGGTGCAAAAAGGTTAGCGGATTACGTAACACTTTAAAATTAAAAAAATAGCTTTCATTGATATACACTTTACCCGTTTTACGGTTAAAAATAATGGGGCTACCTCGGCGTGTAAAAAGGTTTTGATAGAATTCAGGGATAATAAATATATATAAAGCAACTAAAGAAGCAATTAATATCACGATGAAATTAATCATCAAGAAAGTTTCTTTTCTTAATGCTAATTCTAAAATTAAATTTATAGATAAGTAGATTAATGGTATTGAAAGGACAAAAAGAACAAAAAGCATGGATAAGTAAAATATTTGATCTGATAAAGTTTTACGAATAAAAGCACAGTAGTTATCATTGGCATAGAGCAAGCGATCATCGGCATCGGTTAGAGAGTTACCGCCTTTTACTAAATCGCCTATCCAACCAAAAATTTGGGGTTGATATTGTGATGGCATTGTTCTGCTCCTTAATTTAAATTTTATTGTTTTTAGTCACGATTAATGGCACATCTTCACGGTTATTGTATTGA
>NZ_FMWR01000036.1:0-2058 GCF_900103085.1 Gilliamella mensalis
CGTAGCCAAAGCTTTTGCTGCCATAACTATTTTTGAAGCCTTAGGCGAGCTAAAAAGTGCCTTGGGGATGTGGAATATGGAGGATAAAAAATACTTTGTTTATAGAGTTGTAGGATCTCTATTCCTAGGTTTTGGTGCTGTCCTATTATTAGTTGGAAGTGGAATGGCTATAGGCTTTGGTGTTGTTTTACATTTATTGAGTTTATACTTAATTGCAAGCAGCAAAAAATACGATAATTTTACCCCTATCGATCACTGGTTAAACCGTTGTTATTTTGGGGTGCAAAAAGAGTTTGCCTATTTGGGATACGGCGCTTATCACGAAGAGCAGCACTCATTTGTCGGTTTTGGGCATTCGGTGAATGATTATTTGGTTGCATTATCGGGCATTGAAACTTTTATCATCTTTAAAAAAACAAGTTCATTTAGTGGGATGAAGCTATATCACCGCCACCTCTATTTTTATTTAACATACCCAAACTGCGCTACTATTGCCCAAAAGCCGTTACAGGCTTCAGTTAAATTAGTTGGCAAGAATGGGCAAAGCGATGAGGATTTGATTGAATCTCTTTTTAATATCAGTTCAACAGGGGTAAATAAAGGCTCAGTAGAGGCGCATCCCCCAATCCACCTAAACGAAGATAAAGCCAAAGAAACCCTAAAAATCACAGAATATGTGACCCTCGACAAAGGTTATTTTATGGATCACTATGAAGCAAAAACCTTTAAAAACCTCACTCAGGGCAAAGCGGTATGGCAATCTAATTTTAACGATATTGAAAAAATCGAAGTGAAAAAAACCGATCCTAACCAGTCAGATAGCCACCTAACGGCGATAACATGGGTAGCGGGCACCTTTGCTTATGATCTAGTAAATAGCTATCAAATCAATATCAGCCCTAATGCACAAGATGATGACGAAATCCCACTCATCATAAATCGAAGCAGTAACCAATTTCACGATGAATAAATAAAAGGAGAGTAATCATGCCATCAAAATACCGTCCACAAATCTTTGGTTGGTTCGGCGATCTAGATAAAGGTCCACGTTTAGTGCCCCTGCATGATCGTCGTTTAAGCTATGCCAATAATAGCTATTGTGCCTTTATTCGTCAGGATCTCAATGATCAGATTTTTTATGCTTGCCTTTATTTTGTTGCTATTATTTGTGGGAGTGGAGCTATCATTGGATGTCTTTGGTTGTTGGTACACCATGATAGTTCTAAAATAGAATTTATTGATATAGTAGTAATTTTGGGTTTTATTATCTGTTGTCTCGCTATGTATTATGTTATTCCCCAAGTGTATCATTATCTATTTTCCCGTCGTGGCAGTCCCATTATATTTAACCGTAAAACGGGTAAAGTCTATGTCAACGAAAGTGACTTTTTTAACTTTAAGTTTTTACGGCACCCTGCGGTATTTTTACAACCGAAAAAACGCCGTATAAAAGAGTATGATTGGGATGATTTGCATGGTGTTGTTATTCATAATATGTCACGTAATGCCCTAACCTCGACCGTGCTAATGGTGTGCCAACCGGGCACGCATCAAGTGATTGATCATATTATGTTAGATCCTATTCGAGCCGGAGCTGGTAGTACATTTGTTTGGGGGTGGATCAATAGTTTTATGTTTTTTTGTGATGTTGCCAATATCGATGATGGCGAATATAAATCAGATCAAGAAGCGGCATTTAAAGCCCATAGGATTGACGGTCAAGGCTGGCCCGAATGGATGGTTGAAGCGTTTAATGCCACATCATTAGAAGAGTTAGCTGAAATTAAACAACAGCACAATATAACGGAATAGCCCAAAAGCTGTTGCAGTTTGGCAAAAATGGGCAAAGCGGTATGGCAAGCCCATTTTAACGATATTGAAAAAATCGAAGTGAAAAAAAACGATCCTAACCAGTCAGATAGCCACCTAACGGTCACAACATGGGTAGCAGGTACCTTTGCTTATGATCTAGTAAGTAGCTATCAAATCAATATTACCTCCAATGCACAAGATAATGACGAAATCCCACTCATCATTAATCGCAGCAGCAACCAATTT
>NZ_FMWR01000036.1:2079-2755 GCF_900103085.1 Gilliamella mensalis
AAGCTATGCCAATAATAACTATTGTGCCTTTATTCGTCAGGATCTCAATGATCAGATTTTTTATGCTTGCCTTTATTTTGTTGCTACTATTTGCGGAAGTGGAATTATCATTGGATCTATTTGGTTAATTGTTCATCATGATAACTCTAAAATAGAATTTGTTGATATAATAGTAATTTTGAATTTTATTACATGCTGTCTCGGTATGTATTATGTTATTCCCCAAGTGTACTATTATCTATTCTCCCGTCGTGGCAGTCCCATTATATTTAACCGTAAAACGGGTAAAGTTTATGTTAACGAAAGTTATTTTTTTAACTTTAAGTTTTTACGACATCCTGCGGTATTTTTACAACCGAAAAAACGCCGAATAAAGGAGTATGATTGGGATGATTTGCATGGTGTTGTTATTCATAATATGTCGCGTAATGCCCTAACCTCGACCGTACTAATGGTGTGCCAACCGGGAACGAATCAAGTGATTGATCATATTATGTTAGATCCTATTCGAGCCGGCGCAGGGAGTACATTTGTTTGGGGTTGGATCAATAGTTTTATGTTTTTTTGTGATGTTGCCAATATCGATGATGGCGAATATAAATCAGATCAAGAAGCGGAATTTAAAGCCCATAGGATTGCCGGTCAAGGCTGGCCCGAATGGATGGTTGAAGCGTTT
>NZ_FMWR01000034.1:0-1536 GCF_900103085.1 Gilliamella mensalis
ATATTAACCTTGAAAGCCCATCACTTTCTATTAACGAATAACAAATAAGACAAGCATTAAAGAGTGTAAGATGAAGAAAACAGCAAACATCGCGATAGAAAATAAAGATGAAGCAGCAGGTCGTTGCCCTGCCTGTGAACGAACAGGATTACCGGTCTTTTTACTGCGTCAAGCCGTGATAAAAACAAAGTTTATTAAAATTGAAGAGGTTAATCGCACTTATCAAGAACTGGCGGATTATACTAAAACGTTAAATTTTAAACATCGCATGCCAGAAGATACCTTAGAATATTATGACTATGTGCTTCGCACTTTGCGTAACGGTTATGTTTATGTGATGCAACAACAAGGTGATGATATTGAGAGCCGAATACTTAATGCGTATGAATGTATTGACGGGGCACTGCGTTTAAAAGACGCTCACGAACTGCCCCATACCCAGCCAAGACCATTATCAAAAGCATGTAAAAATGCCTGCCACACCATTCCTGCATCGTTTATTAATCTTGATGACAAGCGTTTTACGCAAGCATGGGTGGCTTATTCTTCGCAACCTTGGTCAAAAAAGACCTTCGACGATTATCTAAAAGAACAAGACAGCAACGCATTATCTCGTTTTACCAAAATTGATATACAAAACCTTAAAGACTCACCGTCTGATGCAACGGGCAAACGAGCTGTGCCGTTTAAAGATATTTTTGGTAGCAGTTATGAGAGTTATCAAAATGAAAACAGTAAAGTACTGGAGTTTCGTTTTGATAAGCATCTAGATAATTTTGAATCAGCACATCCGTTTACCAGTTTAAAAGACCAAAAATTAAAATATGTGCTGCATACTCATCAATTATATCAAGGAGGTAAACCAATATCTTGTGGCATCGTGCTAGAAGACACCTTAGGTATCGCCGAAGAGCTCAACTCGCAACGGGTATCAAAGCTACATATTTTTTGCAGTGATGTGCCAAAACAACAAGTTAAACCATTAGCATCTTTTGATGATGACGAAGCCAAAGTCTATCAACAGCGTGGTGAACAGATGTATAACCATGTTAATCCTACGTTAAAGCGTTGGTTTAAGTATTATCAAGCTGATATGTTTAAAAAGCGCACGATTTTACAGTTTATAGAAAATTATCGAACTTCAATTGAAGATGCTTACGACACCGAAATTGCACGGTTACAAGAACACTATGACTACCTAAAAGATATTGATGCTGCCTATGACTCAGGTGAAGAATTTTTACGAAAAGTTGAATATGAGATTAAAGAAGCAGAATCAGAAAAGGCAAAAAAAATTGAAAAAATAAACCAGCATATTAATCATGGTGAAGTTGAGAAATTTAAAGGTGAATTAGAAACCGAATTTGAAGAAATAACTCGATATTATCAAGAGTGGTCACAAGACTATTTTACTTATGTTCGTTGGTTATTTGGCGAGGCAAAATTTATCTCGCAATACAGCAAAATAAAACCGACTTCTTTTAATCAAAATCATTTTTGGCAGAAAGAGTTTGATTTTTCAAACGATACCAGCGC
>NZ_FMWR01000034.1:1599-2196 GCF_900103085.1 Gilliamella mensalis
GTAAAATGGCGTGATATTATCGACAAATCAACGGGTTTTGCTTCTGCTTATAATACGCATCAAGCGCAAAAGACCCAAAACACGCCAACCGATAAAGAAAAAGAACTGCAAAAGGCAAAAGAGCGTGTTGAGCTAGATATTGAAAAAAAACAGCAAGAGATTAATGCCAAACAAGAGGAATTAAACAAAAATCGACAATATAACCCACAAGAGCATAGCAAGCTGCAAAAAATAAGAGATCAAAAAATTAAAGAGCTCAACCAATTAAAAGCGTTTTTGGCATCGATTGACCGCAAACTTGCTGAAATGGCAAATGCCCCCAGTGCTGTGACCCATGTCGACAAAAATCGATACTTGCATCAACTTGCACTCAAAAAATACACCGTATTAAAAACCAATAAACAGCACCAACCGATTAAACCACGTTTAAAACTGCTTGATACGCTATCTTATTTGGGTGATTTGGGTGGGCATCCCGTTGAGTTTTCTATGCAAGTTAGGCAAGATAAAATCCGACAGGTTTACGCATTATTAACCCAATTACAAGGGAGTTTTTTCCGTGAAAATAGTTTAACCAGCCAAGAAGTGGCGTTTTTA
>NZ_FMWR01000031.1 GCF_900103085.1 Gilliamella mensalis
AGTCATGGTTTGACGGGGATTGATTACCGTTTAGAGCTAAAAGACAGCTACCCTGAGCGGGCGTTTATTACTCAGTGGCAAGAAAGTGACCTTGCCTTTATTCAACGCTTATTGGCCGATGTCGGTATTTGGTTTCGCTTTGAAACGCATGCCGAACATCATTGTGATGTGATGGTGTTAAGTGATTATGAACAAGGCTATGCGCAGGTAGCCGATATCGACTATAAACCGCCTAGTGGCATGGCGGATAGTGGCGTTGAAAGTGTGTGGGATATCAGCCTGCATAGTGAAGTAGTGGCCTGTTCAGTCAAAGTACAAGACTATAACTACCGTGATGCCCTCGCCGATTTACAGGGGGAAGTTAACAGCCAACCCAAAGACCTTACCACTTATGGCACTGACTATCGCTATGCTGAGCACTATAAAGGTTTAGATAGCAACGGACAAGAAAACCTGCCAACTTGTGGCGAGAAGAATAACGATGACGATGTTAACAATGTTAATCATGATAATCGTGATAACGGTAATAACCTTAATGAGAATAACAGGCATGACGATAATCAGATTGAAAGCGGTC
>NZ_FMWR01000029.1 GCF_900103085.1 Gilliamella mensalis
AAAATTGGTCACAAGAAAGAATCAGCTGATATACTTACAAAACTGAGCTAGTCTAATCTAATGATTTGCTCAGTGCTTATATTGTGCGGAAACTCATTATAATAATGTAAATTTTATTTGAATTTTGAAATAATTATTGTGTACTTGCAGATCGTTAAATAATTTATGCATGGATACAAAAAATATTCAATTCACTGTATGGGTTTGTTTCCAATCTAAAATAAATTAAAATGCTATATACATCTAACCAACGTGTTTATCGTTATCCATTTTAATATTTTTGATAAATAATTTAAAAATAGTCATTAGATTCAAAAGTTACATCAGTTTTTAATGTATTTATATTTTATACGATAAAAAATATACCATCCCCTATAGCCCTCTATACTCAGCAATCAATTGTTTTATAACAGCTATCGGTAAAAATTAAAAATTGTGGAAAATAAATTGATAATTATCAATATAATCTATAAAAATAAATTGATCCTCGCCAAAATATTAGACAGTGCCCACCTCTATCATTTTTTCGTATTGGTAATATTGTTGTTCATATTGTTCAGGTGATACCCAGCCATTGGCTGAATGACGGCGTATCCGATTATAATAGATTTCAATATATTCAAATAGTGCTTTATTAGCCTGCTTCCTCGTTTTGTAGTAACAGTCATGAATAATGTGTGTTTTGAGTGTATGAAAAAAACTTTCAACAACCGCATTATCAAAGCAGTTTCCTCTTCGACTCATGCTTTGCCTTAGTCCATATTGTAACAATAACTGCTTGAAATCAGCACTGCAATATTGGCTTCCTTGGTCACTATGAATGAGTACATTTTTAGGAAAATGACGCCGAAATAAGGCTTGTTTTAATGTATTACACACTAAATGACGGTCTATGTAGCGACTCGTTTGCCTAGCAATTACTTTTCGTCCATATAAATCGATAATCACCGACAAATATAACCAACCTTCACCCGTTTTAATATAAGTAATATCGGTTACCCATGTCGTATTCGGCTTATCAGGGTTAAATTGCCTATCTAACGTGTTGG
>NZ_FMWR01000026.1 GCF_900103085.1 Gilliamella mensalis
GAGTGTAGTTGAAGAAGTGCTACGCAGTCATGGTTTGACGGGCATTGATTACCGTTTAGAACTAAAAGATAGCTACCCTGAGCGGGCGTTTATCACTCAATGGCAAGAAAGTGACCTTGCCTTTATTCAACGCTTATTGGCCAATGTCGGTATTTGGTTTCGCTTTGAAACGCATGCTGAGCACCATTGTGATGTGATGGTGTTAAGTGATTATGAGCAAGGCTATGCGCAAGTGGCCGATATCGACTATAAACTACCCAGTGGCACGCTCGATAGTGGCGTTGAAAGTGTGTGGGATATCAGCCTGCATAGTGAAGTAGTGGTCTGTTCAGTGAAGGTACAAGACTATAACTACCGTGATGCCCTCGCCGATTTACAGGGCGAAGTTAACAGCCAACCCAAAGACCTTACCACCTACGGCACTGACTACCGCTATGCTGAGCACTATAAAGGTTTAGATAGCAACGGACAAGAAAATCTGCCAACTCGTGGCGAGAATAACGATGACGATGTTAACAATGTTAATCATGATAATCGTGATAACGGTAATAACCTTAATGAGAATAACAGGCATGACGATAATCAGATTGAAAGCGGTCAGTGGTATGCCCGTATTCGCCATGAACAGGCGATTAGCCAGAAAATTATCCTCAAAGGTAAGAGTAACCACTATAACCTTGCTCCCGGTCAATAGATTAACCTCAACGGCAGTCC
>NZ_FMWR01000040.1 GCF_900103085.1 Gilliamella mensalis
TCTTTATGTCTCAACCTTTATTAATTCAACCTAACTAAACGTTATCGCTAACCTTTAATTAAACAACTCAATAAAAGCTTCACACAAGAACGAGAACTCGTTTCTTTCAGCTTGTTCCTAATTGTTAAAGAGCTTTATCTTTCTATTCACTTAATAATAAACATAAGTAAATACAAACATAATTTTTTATTATCTAACGAAAGAGATTTCTTTAATGGTGGAGCTAAGCGGGATCGAACCGCTGGCCTCCTGCGTGCAAGGCAGGCGCTCTCCCAGCTGAGCTATAGCCCCAATAATTCACTTCATCTATATTTCCCCAACTCGCTTAACGTACCTGCGTTATGCTAATTTATGCCTTTCACATCATTAACACAAGCCTAAACTCGCAAAGTTAAGTAGAATTGGTGGGTCTGAGTGGACTTGAACCACCGACCTCACCCTTATCAGGGGTGCGCTCTAACCACCTGAGCTACAGACCCAATAAAGTGACTCTTTCTTCTAAACAAACAATCTGT
>NZ_FMWR01000025.1 GCF_900103085.1 Gilliamella mensalis
AGTAACAGAAGTGAGAACCAGCTTATCAGAAAAAAAGTTTGAATTATGGCGAGAAATAAAAGTCTGAAACATGATTAAACTCCTAAGCAGAAAACCTACCGCGCTTCGCTTGGTCAACCCCTCAGCGGCAAAAATTAAAATTTTTACCGCTTCGGCGTTATAACCTCACACTCAATCTTTTATCACGAAGTCATGATTGAATCGCGAGTGGTCGGCAGATTGCGATAAACGGTCACATTAAATTTAACCTGACTATTCCACTGCAACAACTGAACGGACTGGAAACACTGGTCATAATCATGGTGGCGAATAAGTACGCGTTCTTGCAAATCACCAGAAGGCGGTTCCTGAATGAATGGGAAGCCTTCAAGAAGGTGATAAGCAGGAGAAACATACGAAGGCGCATAACGATACCACTGACCCTCAGCAATCTTAAACTTCTTAGACGAATCACCAGAACGGAAAACATCCTTCATAGAAATTTCACGCGGCGGCAAGTTGCCATACAAAACAGGGTCGCCAGCAATATCGGTATAAGTCAAAGCACCTTTAGCGTTAAGGTACTGAATCTCTTTAGTCGCAGTAGGCGGAAAACGAACAAGCGCAAGAGTAAACATAGTGCCATGCTCAGGAACAAAGAAACGCGGCACAGAATGTTTATAGGTCTGTTGAACACGACCAGAAAACTGGCCTAACGACGTTTGGTCAGTTCCATCAACATCATAGCCAGATGCCCAGAGATTAGAGCGCATGACAAGTAAAGGACGGTTGTCAGCGTCATAAGAGGTTTTACCTCCAAATGAAGAAATAACATCATGGTAACGCTGCATGAAGTAATCACGTTCTTGGTCAGTATGCAAATTAGCATAAGCAGCTTGCAGACCCATAATGTCAATAGATGTGGTAGAAGTCGTCATTTGGCGAGAAAGCTCAGTCTCAGGAGGAAGCGGAGCAGTCCAAATGTTTTTGAGATGGCAGCAACGGAAACCATAACGAGCATCATCTTGATTAAGCTCATTAGGGTTAGCCTCGGTACGGTCAGGCATCCACGGCGCTTTAAAATAGTTGTTATAGATATTCAAATAACCCTGAAACAAATGCTTAGGGATTTTATTGGTATCAGGGTTAATCGTGCCAAGAAAAGCGGCATGGTCAATATAACCAGTAGTGTTAACAGTCGGGAGAGGAGTGGCATTAACACCATCCTTCATGAACTTAATCCACTGTTCACCATAAACGTGACGATGAGGGACATAAAAAGTAAAAATGTCTACAGTAGAGTCAATAGCAAGGCCACGACGCAATGGAGAAAGACGGAGAGCGCCAACGGCGTCCATCTCGAAGGAGTCGCCAGCGATAACCGGAGTAGTTGAAATGGTAATAAGACGACCAATCTGACCAGCAAGGAAGCCAAGATGGGAAAGGTCATGCGGCATACGCTCGGCGCCAGTTTGAATATTAGACATAATTTATCCTCAAGTAAGGGGCCGAAGCCCCTGCAATTAAAATTGTTGACCACCTACATACCAAAGACGAGCGCCTTTACGCTTGCCTTTAGTACCTCGCAACGGCTGCGGACGACCAGGGCGAGCGCCAGAACGTTTTTTACCTTTAGACATTACATCACTCCTTCTGCACGTAATTTTTGACGCACGTTTTCTTCTGCGTCAGTAAGAACGTCAGTGTTTCCTGCGCGTACACGCAAGGTAAACGCGAACAATTCAGCGGCTTTAACCGGACGCTCGACGCCATTAATAATGTTTTCCGTAAATTCAGCGCCTTCCATGATGAGACAGGCCGTTTGAATGTTGACGGGATGAACATAATAAGCAATGACGGCAGCAATAAACTCAACAGGAGCAGGAAAGCGAGGGTATCCTACAAAGTCCAGCGTACCATAAACGCAAGCCTCAACGCAGCGACGAGCACGAGAGCGGTCAGTAGCAATCCAAACTTTGTTACTCGTCAGAAAATCGAAATCATCTTCGGTTAAATCCAAAACGGCAGAAGCCTGAATGAGCTTAATAGAGGCCAAAGCGGTCTGGAAACGTACGGATTGTTCAGTAACTTGACTCATGATTTCTTACCTATTAGTGGTTGAACAGCATCGGACTCAGATAGTAATCCACGCTCTTTTAAAATGTCAACAAGAGAATCTCTACCATGAACAAAATGTGACTCATATCTAAACCAGTCCTTGACGAACGTGCCAAGCATATTAAGCCACTTCTCCTCATCCAACGCGTCAGTTTTTGACAGAATCGTTAGTTGATGGCGAAAGGTCGCAAAGTAAGAGCTTCTCGAGCTGCGCAAGGATAGGTCGAATTTTCTCATTTTCCGCCAGCAGTCCACTTCGATTTAATTCGTAAACAAGCAGTAGTAATTCCTGCTTTATCAAGATAATTTTTCGACTCATCAGAAATATCCGAAAGTGTTAACTTCTGCGTCATGGAAGCGATAAAACTCTGCAGGTTGGATACGCCAATCATTTTTATCGAAGCGCGCATAAATTTGAGCAGATTTGTCGTCACAGGTTGCGCCGCCAAAACGTCGGCTACAGTAACTTTTCCCAGCCTCAATCTCATCTCTCTTTTTGCGTTCTGCTTCAATATCTGGTTGAACGGCGTCGCGTCGTAACCCAGCTTGGTAAGTTGGATTAAGCACTCCGTGGACAGATTTGTCATTGTGAGCATTTTCATCCCGAAGTTGCGGCTCATTCTGATTCTGAACAGCTTCTTGGGAAGTAGCGACAGCTTGGTTTTTAGTGAGTTGTTCCATTCTTTAGCTCCTAGACCTTTAGCAGCAAGGTCCATATCTGACTTTTTGTTAACGTATTTAGCCACATAGAAACCAACAGCCATATAACTGGTAGCTTTAAGCGGCTCACCTTTAGCATCAACAGGCCACAACCAACCAGAACGTGAAAAAGCGTCCTGCGTGTAGCGAACTGCGATGGGCATACTGTAACCATAAGGCCACGTATTTTGCAAGCTATTTAACTGGCGGCGATTGCGTACCCGACGACCAAAATTAGGGTCAACGCTACCTGTAGGAAGTGTCCGCATAAAGTGCACCGCATGGAAATGAAGACGGCCATTAGCTGTACCATACTCAGGCACACAAAAATACTGATAGCAGTCGGCGTGTGAATCATTAGCCTTGCGACCCTCGGCAGCAAGAACCATACGACCAATATCACGAAAATAGTCACGCAAAGCATTGGGATTATCATAAAACGCCTCTAATCGGTCGTCAGCCAACGTGAGAGTGTCAAAAACGATAAACCAACCATCAGCATGAGCCTGTCGCATTGCATTCATCAAACGCTGAATAGCAAAGCCTCTACGCGATTTCATAGTGGAGGCCTCCAGCAATCTTGAACACTCATCCTTAATACCTTTCTTTTTGGGGTAATTATACTCATCGCGAATATCCTTAAGAGGGCGTTCAGCAGCCAGCTTGCGGCAAAACTGCGTAACCGTCTTCTCGTTCTCTAAAAACCATTTTTCGTCCCCTTCGGGGCGGTGGTCTATAGTGTTATTAATATCAAGTTGGGGGAGCACATTGTAGCATTGTGCCAATTCATCCATTAACTTCTCAGTAACAGATACAAACTCATCACGAACGTCAGAAGCAGCCTTATGGCCGTCAACATACATATCACCATTATCGAACTCAACGCCCTGCATACGAAAAGACAGAATCTCTTCCAAGAGCTTGATGCGGTTATCCATCTGCTTATGGAAGCCAAGCATTGGGGATTGAGAAAGAGTAGAAATGCCACAAGCCTCAATAGCAGGTTTAAGAGCCTCGATACGCTCAAAGTCAAAATAATCAGCGTGACATTCAGAAGGGTAATAAGAACGAACCATAAAAAAGCCTCCAAGATTTGGAGGCATGAAAACATACAATTGGGAGGGTGTCAATCCTGACGGTTATTTCCTAGACAAATTAGAGCCAATACCATCAGCTTTACCGTCTTTCCAGAAATTGTTCCAAGTATCGGCAACAGCTTTATCAATACCATGAAAAATATCAACCACACCAGAAGCAGCATCAGTGACGACATTAGAAATATCCTTTGCAGTAGCGCCAATATGAGAAGAGCCATACCGCTGATTCTGCGTTTGCTGATGAACTAAGTCAACCTCAGCACTAACCTTGCGAGTCATTTCTTTGATTTGGTCATTGGTAAAATACTGACCAGCCGTTTGAGCTTGAGTAAGCATTTGGCGCATAATCTCGGAAACCTGCTGTTGCTTGGAAAGATTGGTGTTTTCCATAATAGACGCAACGCGAGCAGTAGACTCCTTCTGTTGATAAGCAAGCATCTCATTTTGTGCATATACCTGGTCTTTCGTATTCTGGCGTGAAGTCGCCGACTGAATGCCAGCAATCTCTTTTTGAGTCTCATTTTGCATCTCGGCAATCTCTTTCTGATTGTCCAGTTGCATTTTAGTAAGCTCTTTTTGATTCTCAAATCCGGCGTCAACCATACCAGCAGAGGAAGCATCAGCACCAGCACGCTCCCAAGCATTAAGCTCAGGAAATGCAGCAGCAAGATAATCACGAGTATCCTTTCCTTTATCAGCGGCAGACTTGCCACCAAGTCCAACCAAATCAAGCAACTTATCAGAAACGGCAGAAGTGCCAGCCTGCAACGTACCTTCAAGAAGTCCTTTACCAGCTTTAGCCATAGCACCAGAAACAAAACTAGGGACGGCCTCATCAGGGTTAGGAACATTAGAGCCTTGAATGGCAGATTTAATACCAGCATCACCCATGCCTACAGTATTGTTATCGGTAGCAAGCACATCACCTTGAATGCCACCGGAGGCGGCTTTTTGACCGCCTCCAAACAATTTAGACATGGCGCCACCAGCAAGAGCAGAAGCAATACCGCCAGCAATAGCACCAAACATAAATCACCTCACTTAAGTGGCTGGAGACAAATAATCTCTTTAATAACCTGATTCAGCGAAACCAATCCGCGGCATTTAGTAGCGGTAAAGTTAGACCAAACCATGAAACCAACATAAACATTATTGCCCGGCGTACGGGGAAGGACGTCAATAGTCACACAGTCCTTGACGGTATAATAACCACCATCATGGCGACCATCCAAAGGATAAACATCATAGGCAGTCGGGAGGGTAGTCGGAACCGAAGAAGACTCAAAGCGAACCAAACAGGCAAAAAATTTAGGGTCGGCATCAAAAGCAATATCAGCACCAACAGAAACAACCTGATTAGCGGCGTTGACAGATGTATCCATCTGAATGCAATGAAGAAAACCACCATTACCAGCATTAACCGTCAAACTATCAAAATATAACGTTGACGATGTAGCTTTAGGTGTCTGTAAAACAGGTGCCGAAGAAGCTGG
>NZ_FMWR01000023.1 GCF_900103085.1 Gilliamella mensalis
TAACAAGCACAAAAATATCAAATCCACTTGAGGTTAATGCATCCAAACTTGGAGGACTTGCAAAGCCTAAGAAAGACGCAGTTAAAGTAATTGCGATAATACTTATTACGCCAAGAGAAGAACTTAATGCGGTTACTCTTAATGCACTCCACTTGTATTTTGCAATTATCGTATTTGCAAAATAGGTATAAATAACCCAACAAGTTGTAGCGGCTAACAATAATAAATCACCAACAAAATTTGATGAGGCTATCAAATTATTGAAATCTCCATTTGTTATAACCAAAACAATTCCTACAAAAGCTAATACCGTGCATAAAATTGTTTTAATATTAGGTATATTGCGAGTAAGGATGGATGACAGAATAATTGATAACATTGGCATTAATGCTAATATAATTGTTGCATGTTCGGCAGAAGAAAAACCAATGCCGATAAAAGTAAGGAAGTTTAATCCGGCAAAACCTATCGTACCAAAAAACCATAACTGGAAAGTTTTTCCTTCCGTTTGATAACTTTTTTTGCCTTCTATAAGAAGCAGAACAGTGCTTACAAGCAGTGCACCAAGAACGTAGCGAATAAAAGTCAGATAGTAACCATCTATACCAGATGATACAGCATGTTTTGAGGCCGGATACATAATCCCCCAACCTAGCACTGTAATTAATAAATATAATGTGTATTTATAATTTTCTATTCTATTCTCTTTCATAAAAGCCAGCCTTGTTTTGCTTATTATTGTTCATTAACCTTTATAATATTTTTTTGAGAAAAGATCATTATTCTGCCTGTAATATCATTTATTACAGCAAGTAATAAATGATATTGCTTTGAACCTAAGCTTCTGATGCCGATCTTAATGCCGTCCGTCGCCTATTCGAATTGTTACTTAGATTTACTAAGGAAGATGTTCCTAGTTTTCAACTGATCGTTATAAAATATGCAAATCTAAGCGAACAATAGTTTCAGAATGCCTTAGTTGAAGAACCGTGGGCTAAACTACCTGTACTTGTTCCAGAAAATTGGTCACAAGAAAGAATCAGCTGATATACTTACAAAACTGAGCTAGTCTAATCTAATGATTT
>NZ_FMWR01000041.1 GCF_900103085.1 Gilliamella mensalis
AGTAATTCCCTCATGCGTGACAGGTGCCCATGTCAATTCTCTTACATCTATTCCTGTAATGAGTAAATCAAAATATAAATTATCCGCACCTGTAGTTGGAAAATTGAGGTTATATGATCCTGGATTGGTTGATTGAACTAAAAAGCCCTTCTTAGGATTCCATATGTTAGCAGGGCCTGCGTGTTTTCCCTCACCCTGATATAGATTCGGCCTTACATACTTGATAACTGGCATAACTGGCTCCGCTGGTAATGGTTCGGATAGTAATATTATTGCATCACTACGATTACCCGCTCGAGCCTTTTTACCATTCGCCTGTACATTCCATGACGATGACAATAATAACAGTGCTAATACTAGCAAAGCTGTTTTAGGTGATTTGAACGATAATTTCGATAATTCGTTGAGAGATAATTTCGAAGATATAAATAAGTTTCGTGTAAAAACTCGTCGAATAGGATTATTTGATAAATTTAAGACATAGGTTTGCCAGTGCTTGTGCCTAAAATGATAATGCATTACGTTCCACCTGTCGTGTCAAGTAATGATTTGTTTTATTTAGATTTTTTATAATTATTTGCTTATTTAATAAGCTTGTTTTCCTATAGCGATAAAAGTATAACCATTAAAAAAATAGTTGGCTAGTTTTTTGGCGGACTTTTTTGTAAAGAAATGTAAAGATGAAAACAATTGGCTTTAGAGATAGGTGAATTTTATAATTAAAATAGGGTATTAGCTTTAGGACTTTTTGATTTTTGCGGAATAATTAATATTGCTGATAACAT
>NZ_FMWR01000039.1 GCF_900103085.1 Gilliamella mensalis
AGCCAAGAAGTGGCGTTTTTACAAAAATTTGATGTCACCGATCCAAAATATGAAGTTGGGTCAAAAAAACCAACAACCAAAAAGCTTAAATTTATGCTTTGCTTTCCCGACGAGGCAAGTAAAGCACTGGTTGTCAATTTTCTAAAAAATAAAGAAATACTTAACCCTTATGATTTTAAACACTTTTTAACCAGCAAAATGGCGGATTATGTCACGTTAGTCAACCGTACTACCGTATTACAAGACAAAATTGACAAAGTCAATCAACAAAAATCCAGCAACGACGAATCGATTAACGAATCGAACGAAAAGAAAAGAGAAGATAAAATCAAAGAGCGCGAGATAAACCGCGAAACCGAAGCGATGAATCAAAGCGAAATGGAAAAAGCAAAAATTGAGGAAAAAATTAAAATTGGCGAACAAGCAAAAGATACCCGTCAAAGTGCAAAAGCTGCTAAGCTTAGCTATGGTGCCAATGCGATAATGGGCGTTATCACCCTGTTAAATA
>NZ_FMWR01000010.1 GCF_900103085.1 Gilliamella mensalis
TTCAAATTTTTCTTTAGACATCTTAATGTTCCTTTATTAAATCACTTCCCTTAATAAACGAAGGGAAGTGTTACTTTATTTAGATAAAAATTATTTCGCTTTACGAGCTTCAATAATTGCTGTTGCAATATTTGTTGGTGCTTCATTGTACTTCAAGAACTCCATAGAGTAAGAAGCACGACCTTGTGTTTGCGAACGAAGGTCTGTTGCATAACCAAACATTTCTGAAAGTGGAACTTGTGCTTTGACTGTTTTACCAGTTGCAGTATCTTCCATTCCTTCAATCATACCGCGACGACGGTTTAAGTCACCGATAACATCACCCATATAATCTTCTGGAGTTTCAACTTCTACTTTCATAATCGGTTCTAAAAGCACAGGTTTAGCTTTCATGAAGCCATCTTTAAATGCCATTGAACCGGCAATTTTAAATGCCATTTCTGATGAGTCAACATCATGGTAAGAACCATCAAAGATAGTAACTTCAACATCAACAATTGGATAACCAGCAAGAACACCGTTTTTCATCTGTTCTTGACAGCCTTTATCAACTGCAGGGATGTATTCTTTAGGAACCACACCACCAACGATTTCATTGTTGAATTTGTAGCCTTCGCCACCTGCTTCCAATGGTTTGATTTTTAACCATACATGACCATATTGACCACGACCACCAGACTGACGAACAAATTTACCTTCTTGTTCTACTTCATTGCGAATTGTTTCACGGTAAGCAACCTGAGGTTTACCTACATTTGCTTCCACTTTAAATTCACGTTTCATACGGTCAACGATGATTTCTAAGTGAAGCTCACCCATACCAGAAATAATGGTTTGACCTGATTCTTCATCGGTGTGAACACGGAATGAAGGATCTTCTTGTGCTAGTCGTCCTAAAGCAAGACCCATTTTTTCTTGGTCAGCTTTGGTTTTTGGTTCAACAGCAACCGAAATTACTGGCTCTGGAAATTCCATTCTCTCAAGAATGATTGGTGCACTTTCAGCACAAAGCGTATCACCTGTAGTTACATCTTTAAGACCGATTGCAGCAGCGATGTCTCCAGCGCGAACTTCTTTAATTTCTTCACGTTTGTTAGCGTGCATCTGAACGATACGACCAAAACGTTCTTTTTTATCTTTAACAGAGTTAAGAACAGTATCACCAGAGTTAACCACACCAGAGTAAACACGGAAGAATGTTAAGTTACCCACAAATGGGTCTGTTGCAATTTTAAATGCTAATGATGAGAATGGTTCATCATCACTTGAATGACGTTCAGCATCTTCACCATTTGGTAATTCACCTTTGATTGCAGGTACATCAGTTGGTGCTGGTAAATATTCAATAACCGCATCAAGCATGAACTGCACACCTTTATTTTTAAAGGCACTACCACAAGTGACTAAGATAATTTCATTAGCAAGTACGCGTTCACGTAATGCTGCTTTCACTTCTTCTTCAGTTAACTCTTCACCACCAAGGTATTTTTCCATTAACTCTTCACTTGCTTCAGCAGCGGTTTCAATTAAGAAAGAACGCCATTCTTCGACTTGGTCAACCATCTCGGCTGGTACATCTTCATAAGTGAATGTTACACCTTGATCGGCATCATTCCAGTTAATTGCTTTACGTTTAAGTAAATCAACAACACCAGTGAATCCTTCTTCTGCACCGATAGGTAAAACTAAAGGAACAGGAACTGCTGCTAAACGAGTTTTGATTTGATCAACAACACGTAAGAAGTTAGCACCCATACGGTCCATTTTGTTGACAAATGCAATACGTGGAACTTTATATTTGTTTGCTTGACGCCATACAGTTTCAGATTGTGGTTGAACACCACCAACTGCACAATAAACCATTACTGCACCATCAAGAACACGCATAGAACGTTCAACTTCGATTGTAAAGTCAACGTGTCCCGGGGTGTCGATGATGTTGATACGGTGTGGTTCAAATTGTTGACCCATACCAGACCAGAATGCTGTTGTAGCAGCAGATGTGATAGTAATACCACGTTCTTGTTCTTGTTCCATCCAGTCCATGGTAGCTGCGCCATCATGAACTTCACCAATTTTGTGACTTACACCAGTATAAAACAAAATACGTTCAGTCGTTGTTGTTTTACCTGCGTCAATATGTGCACTGATACCGATATTACGATAGCGTGCTATAGGGGTTGTACGAGCCATATTAATCCTCTGTTTAGAATCGTTTGCTTAATAAAACATCATTTTGGTTGACTGATAGCAGATAAGGGCTATCAGTCCTAATTCAAGTCACTTATACAAATACAAGTGTGAATATTACCAACGATAGTGTGCAAACGCTCTATTAGCTTCAGCCATACGATGAACATCTTCGCGTTTTTTCACAGCGGTACCTTTATTTTCAAAAGCATCCATAAGTTCATTCGCTAGGCGTAAAGCCATTGATTTATCGCCACGTTTACGTGCAGCATCTACAATCCAACGCATTGCAAGTGCATTACGACGAACTGGACGCACTTCAACTGGAACTTGGTATGTAGAACCACCAACGCGACGAGACTTAACTTCTACAGTTGGTCTTACGTTATCTAATGCAACTTCGAAAGCTGCTAAGTGGTCTTTTCCACTACGCTCAGCTAATTTATCAAGAGCTGAATATACGATTGATTCTGCGATAGATTTTTTACCATCTATCATTAAAATATTTACAAATTTCGCCAGTAACTCTGAACCGAACTTCGGATCAGGAAGAATTTTTCTTTGACCGACAACATGACGACGTGGCATTGGAATACTCCGTTTATATGTTATAAATTTTTCAGGTTTACCCAAAACTCAAATGAGTTAAATGGAATTATAATAGTTTGGCCTTACTTAACGGAGTTCCATTAAGCTTTAGGTCGTTTAACACCGTATTTAGAACGGCTTTGTTTGCGATCTTTAACACCTGCGCAGTCTAATGCACCACGAACAGTGTGATAACGAACACCCGGTAAGTCTTTAACACGACCACCACGGATTAAAATCACGCTATGTTCTTGTAGGTTATGACCTTCACCACCGATGTAAGAAGTAACTTCAAAACCGTTAGTTAAACGTACACGACAAACTTTACGTAATGCTGAGTTTGGTTTTTTCGGTGTAGTTGTGTAAACACGAGTACAAACACCGCGTTTTTGCGGGCATGCTTCAAGGGCAGGAACGTTACTTTTTGCTTCCTTTAGTGCTCTTGGTTTGCGTACCAGCTGATTAATTGTTGCCATTAATAAGCTCCTGATTAATTAAAATAAATTTAAAATTGCTGTTTAGATACGTAATTAATAACTGTAGACCAAAACCTATGTATATAAGTTTTGGGTCGCAAGATTCTAGACCCCAGGGGCAATAATGTCAAGTTTTTGCTATCAATAAGTGCTTGATCTTGGTATTAATTATTGATAGAAAATGGTCGCAATTTTAATAAGGAAAATCGGTAAATTTTAAATTTAAAACTGATGCATGCATATATCAATGCATGTGCTAGCTGTTTTGCTAAAAGCTATATTCCCCCCCACCGCAAGTAACAATGGGGGGATTGTTTTTAGTGATGATCGATAAAAATAAATTTTAAAGCGAATAGTAAAGCAAAAATAATCACACACAGATTTAATTGCTTAAATTTACCCGTAAAGGTTTTTAATACCACATAAGAGATAAAACCAAGTGCGACACCTTCAGTAATGGCAAAGGCAAATGGCATCATAATTGCGGTAATAAAAGCAGGTGTTGCCTCTGTTAAGTCAGACCAGTTAACTTTCACTAAGCTTGAAACCATTAAAATTCCAACAAAGATAAGTGCGCCAGATGTTGCATAACTTGGTACTAAATGGGCAAGAGGCGATAAAAAAGTCACGATTAAGAATAATAGACCGACAACAACCGCTGTTAACCCTGTGCGTCCGCCCACTGAAATACCGGCTGAACTTTCGATATAGGTTAACACTGAGGATGTGCCAAATAATCCACCTAAAGAAGAGCTAAAGCTATCAATTAATAGCGCTTGGCGCATTTTAGGAAATCGACCTTTTTCGTCACTAATGCCAGCTTTATCGGTTAATGCTAAAATAGTGCCTGATGAGTCAAATAAGCTGACAATCATTACCGAAAAAATAACGCCCATAATACCGATATTAAGTGAGCCAGCTAGATCAACATGACCAACAACGCTGGTAACACTTGGTGGCATAGACACAATACCTTGGTAACTAATATTAGGATCAAGCCATAGCGCCAGTAATGTAACCACTAAAATCGAAACTAATACTGCTGCATGAAAGTTACGAGCAGCTAAAATAACAATGATGAAAAAGCCTAGTGATCCTAATAACACTTTCAGCGATAAGATATTACCCATCGTTAAGAGTGTCGAAGGAGAAGCAACCACAAGACCCATATTTTGAAAACCCATAAAAGCAATAAATAACCCAATACCGGCACTAATCCCCACACGTAAGCATTGTGGGATATGTTCGATTAACCAGTGACGGACTTTAAATAGAGATAGTGCAAAAAAGATTAATGAGCCCCAAAATATGGCACCCATACCCACTTGCCAAGAATAGCCCATCGCACCACATATTCCATAAGCAAAAAAGACATTAAGTCCCATAGCCGGTGCTAAGGCAATTGGTAAATTGGCAAATAGCCCCATTAAAATTGTCGCAAAGGCAGTAACCACACAAGTTAAAACAAAAACAGCAGAAGTATCCATTCCGGTTGCAGATAAGATAGATGGATTGACAAAAATGATATAAACCATTGTTAGAAAAGTGGTACAACCAGAGATAATCTCAGTGCCGATAGTTGTTTTTTTCTCTTTCAATTGAAATAGTTTTTCGCATATTGCATTCATAAGTTAAGGCCTAATTTAGATTGATAAGCAAGAATAAAAATTTATAAAGAGTGCTATCTATTTTTACCCATAGGTAAAAATAAAAAAGATGAAGAGCTATTGCCCTACATCTTCAAATAAACAGAAATTTTACAGCATTATTATTGCTAGTTATTTCTTTTGGTCAAGCGTTATTCTAGTTATTTCGCTACGCTATACTATAATGTGACAGAATCAACTTTGTTTAACGTGATTTTTACTTTAAGAATTCTGTGACTTTCTATTTCAGTGACTTCAAATAAGTAATCGCCAATTTGTAAGGTTTCACCAACATTGAGTAAATGCTGTGCTTTTTCCATTAACAGCCCTGCCAAGGTGTGATACTCACGCTTATCATCAATGGCAATTGGCACAAAGCGCACCAACTCTTCAACAGGAATATAGCCATTTGCCATCCAGCTATTTTCATCGAGAGATTGAATATCATGTTTAGCATCAATTTCCTCTTCTTCAGTTGGAAAATCGCCAGCAATGGTTTCAATAATGTCTGTCACCGAAACAACCCCTTGCATTGAGCCAAATTCGTCCACCACAAAAGCAAAATGGGTTTTGGCTTTTTTAAATTGATCTAATGCAACTAGTAACGATACAGTCTCAGGGAAGATCAGGGGTTGTTTGATAAGTGAGTGAATATCAATAGGCTCTTTACTTTGTAGTATATCTTTTAATAGATCATTAACTTGGATGATTCCTAGTGGTTCATCAATTGAAACATTATCGGTAACAACTAAACGTGAATGTGGGTTTTCAAAAATCTCTTTTATAATAGCATCACGATCGTCATTAATATTGACCATATCAACGTCAAGTCGAGATGTCATAATACTGCTGACAGAACGTTGTGCCAGTCCAAGAACTCGTTCAACCATACTCAGTTCTTGATGATTAAATACCGGCGATTTTTTATTAGTATCTGATGCTACATCAATGGTGTGATTATCGGGATCTTCTTCTGCATCACCTTTTAATAGATGTAAAATTGCTTCGGCTGTGCGTTCCCGTAATGGTTTTTTATTTAATGCTTTACGACGGTTAAAAATAGCTAATTGATTGAAAAACTCAATCATGATTGAAAAGCCAATAGCCGCATATAAATAGCCTTTCGGAATCATAAAATCAAATCCTTCGGCAACCAGACTAAAACCGATCATCAATAAAAAACTCAAACAGAGGATAACAATAGTTGGATGAGCGTTAACAAAATTAGCCAGTGGTTTACTCGCAACCATCATAATACCGATAGCAATACACACGGCAATAATCATCACAGGAATATGTTCAACCATTCCCACCGCCGTAATGACTGAATCGAGCGAGAACACCGCATCAAGTACGACTATTTGAGCAACAACAGTCCAAAAGTGAGAGGTTTTTTTAGGTTTGCCATCTTCGTTTGAAGCGCCTTCAAGGCGTTCATTAAGCTCCATGGTAGCTTTGAATAGCAAAAATATACCCCCAACTAACATAATCAGTTGGCGCGCATTAAAGCTGATTTCCGATATTGAAAATAGCGGTGTGGTGAGGGTGACTAACCAACCTGTAAACATTAATAGCAATATTCGTGTAATTAATGCAAAGGCCAAGCCTGTTATGCGTGCTTTATCTCGTTGTTGGGGAGGCAGTTTCTCGGCAAGAATGGCAATAAAAACAATGTTATCAATACCAAGGACGATTTCAAGTACAACCAGAGTGGATAAGCCAATCCAAATTGTAGGATCCATGATCCATTCCATATGTCAGGTGATTACCTCTTATAAATACAGCACATGCTGCGTTGTAATTCTGTCTGTAATTGAGCAAATAATCAATAAAATATTTATAAAAATTGTGGATTTTGTCAAAAACTTTCAGAAAAGTATATGTTTGAATATAAAATTAGCTTTGCCAAAATGTTGGCGTAAATAAAACCAGCAAAGTAAATATTTCTAATCGCCCAAATAGCATATCGACCACCATAACCCATTTTACTACATCACTAACACTCGCAAAATTATCGCTTACACTACCAAGACCAACCCCTAAATTATTCAGTGATGAGGCTACAATATAAAAAGAATCAGTCGCATCAATACCGGTTGCCATAATAACAAATAAGCTGACTAAAAAAACTAACGCATAGGCCGAAAAGAATCCCCAAACGGCCTCGATAATGCGCTCAGGAACCACACGATTGTTTAATTTTAAGGTATAGATAGCATTTGGATGAATTAACCGCTTTAATTCACGCGAGCCTTGCATAAACAAAAGCAGGACTCGAACCACTTTTAAACCACCGCCAGTGGAACCCGCACAACCACCAATAAATGAAGCGCACAGTAAAAAAATAGGTAATGATGAAGGCCATGTGTTAATATCATCAACGGTAAAGCCAACCGTTGCAGTTATCGATACAACTTGCAGTACTATTTTATCGATACTTAATTTTCTTTCTGGTTGATAAACATAAATGCCAAATGCACAAATTGCAATTAAAGCAGCCAAAATAAAAACGAACGTTCTAAATTCTTGATCTCGCCAGTAAACCTTAATTGAAAATCCGCTTAATGCGGCAAAATGTAGTGCAAAATTACAACCCGATAAAATTAAAAAGAGGGTGACAATGTAATTGATTGTAGCGCTATTAAAATAAGCAAGGTTATCATCATGAGTTGAAAATCCCCCCATTGATATCGTTGAAAAGCTATGTGATACAGCATCAAATACATTCATACCAGCCAACCATAGGCAAATGGCACAAAGTGTTGTTAGCAAAATATAAATTGACCAAAGCGTTTTTGCAGTTTCGGCAATGCGAGGACGCATTTTACTATCTTTTTGTGGACCAGGGATTTCCGCGCGATAAAGCTGCATACCCCCTACCCCCAATAATGGTAAGATGGCAACAGCCAAAACGATAATCCCCATACCACCCAGCCATTGCAGTAATTGACGGTAAAAAAGTAAAGCTTTAGGAAGGTGATCTAACTTAACAATTGTTGTCGCGCCCGTTGTGGTTAAGCTTGAGAATGATTCAAAAAAGGCATTGGTTAAATTTAAATTAATATGTGTATCAAAAATAAAAGGAAAGGCTCCGATTGTACCAAGCACAACCCAAAATAGTACGACAATAAAAAAGCCTTCACGCGTGCTCAGTTCATGACGATGGTGGCGATTAGGTAGCCATAATAAACAGCCTAATAACAATGCTGCAAAAAATGATCGAACAAAGATTGCACCTGCACCATCACGATAGATTAAGGCAATAAGTGCCGGTAGTAGCATAAATATTGATAACAGGGAAATTAATAGCCCAATAATGCGCAGAATCGATCGCCAATGCATCATAATGATAGTCTCTATTTAAAACCACGAGCTGATTTAATAAGATCATAAGCAGCTTGAATCTCTTGTGCGCGTTTTTTGGCTGCCTCTAGCATTTCTTTCGGTAAACCTTTAGATACTAATTTGTCTGGATGGTGTTCGTTCATCAACTTACGATAAGCCCTTTTGATTTCTGAGATTTCCGCAGAGGAGTCAATACCCAAAATTTTGTAAGCATTTTGCAGATCGGTCTGTGTTGATCGCCCTTGATAACCACCATAATGATTACCATGTTGATATTGACCTCGCTGATTTTGTTGGTTGTGATAACCATTTTGGCGAAAATGGTAACTACCCATCATCATTTGAACATATATTGCCATTTGTTGACGTGGAATATTAAATTCTTCAGCCACAATAAAAAGAATTTGTTGCTCTTTTTCATCTAAAATGCCATCAACTAATGCTGCTTGGATCAGTTGTTCACAAAAAATATTTAACACATTGCGTCGATAACGATATTGTGCATATAACTCCGCCAAACGAGATCGGAGTGGGTAGTCACTTGCTTTGCCTCGATTAAATGAGTCTTGTGCTAGTTTTCGACTATTTCGATCCAGTTGTAATCTGTCCATAAATTGGCTAGCAAGATTGATGTCATCTTGAGTGACAACACCTTTTGCTTTACTTAAATGACCAAGGACTTCAAAAACAACCGTTAAGTAAAGTTCTGGATTGGCTTTAGTTTTTTGTTCTGTCAATTTATTGCAAAATGCTTGATAAAGCATTGGACCAATAAATAGCCCAAGGATAAACCCCCATCCTGTTTTTAATACAATACTTAATACAAAGCCCGTAATCATTGCCCAGATAAAAGACATATTATTCATTCACCTCAATTTTATCTATCTTCTGTAAACCTCGTGGTAATGTTGCACCTTTGCGTGCTCGCTCTCCTCTAAATTTTTGTAAATCAGCAGGTTTGAGTGTCAGTTTGCGTTTTCCTGCGTACAAAGTCACTGATGCTTCTGAGTTAATTAATATCATATAAGAAAGGCTATCATCAGCACCAGAGAGCGACACAATTTTATTTCCTTTACCTTTGGCAAGTTGTGGTAAATCTTTTACCGGAAAAATGAGCATTCGACCCGCTTGGGTAATTGCTAATAGTAAACTCTCTTCCGATAGGATTTCCAAAGGAGCAAGTATTTTTGCATTATTTGGCAAATTAATAATCGCCTTACCGTTACGGTTGCGAGCAATTAAATCATTGAATTGACAAATAAAACCATAACCTGCACTGGATGCAAGTAGGAATTTTTGATTCTCATTTTGATTCATCAGCACATGTTCAACCGTTGCCCCAGCAGGAAGAGCCAATTTACCGGTTAATGGTTCACCTTGGCTTCGAGCAGATGGTAACGTATTTGGCTCTATTGCGTAACTACGGCCGGTTGAATCAATAAAAATAACGGGTTGGTTACTTTTACCTTTAGCTGCAACTTTAAAACTATCGCCCGCTTTATAACTTAAACCAACTGGATCAATATCATGACCTTTTGCCGTTCTTACCCAACCCATTTCCGATAAAATTACAGTCACAGGTTCAGATGGCGTTAATGCTTGTTCACTAATTGCTTTTGCTTCACTGCGCTCAACAATCGGAGAGCGGCGCTTATCGCCATATTTTTCAGCATCTTCTTGTAACTCTTTTTTAATTAAATTACTGAGTTTTTTCGGTGAAGATAATAAGGCTTGTAAGTGATCGCGCTCTTTTGCCAGATCACGTTGTTCACCTTTAATACGCACTTCTTCAAGTTTGGCTAATTGACGCAGTTTTAATTCTAAAATAGCTTCAGCTTGAATGTCGGTTAAGGTAAAACGTCTAATTAATTCTTGCTTTGGTTCATCTTCGTGACGAATAATTTCGATCACTTCATCAATATTTAAAAATGCAATTAATAAACCATCAAGGATATGTAGTCTTTTTAAAATTTTATCTAAACGATAATTTAGGCGACGAGTGACCGTATTTTTGCGATACGCTAGCCATTCAGTAAGAATTTCAACCAAACCTTTGACTGATGGGCGATTATCAAGCCCAATCATATTCATATTAACGCGGTAACTTTTTTCAAGATCGGTTGTTGCAAATAAATGATTCATTACTTGCTCTAAATCGACTCGATTTGAACGTGGCACAATCACCAAACGAGTTGGATTTTCATGATCCGACTCATCGCGTAAATCTTCAATCAACGGCAGTTTTTTTGCGCGCATCTGAGAGGCAATTTGCTCTAAAATTTTAGCGCCCGACACTTGATGAGGGAGATCAGTAATCACAATATCTCCATCTTCTTTTTTCCAAACTGCACGCATACGGATTGAGCCACGCCCAGTTTTATAAATTTTCGCAATGTCTTCTGCCGGCGTAATAATCTCAGCTTCCGTTGGGAAATCAGGCCCTTGTATGTGAGCCATTACTTCGCTTAAAGTTGCATTTGGGTTATCAGCCAACATCATTGCCGCATTCGCCACTTCACGAATATTATGTGGAGGAATATCAGTTGCCATACCAACTGCAATCCCCGTTGTGCCGTTTAATAAAATATTTGGCAATCTGGCTGGCAGCATTTTAGGCTCTTGCAGCGTACCATCAAAGTTAGGCGTATAATCAACCGTTCCTTGCCCTAATTCAGCTAATAATAATTCAGCATATTTTGATAAGCGTGATTCGGTATAACGCATGGCGGCAAATGATTTAGGATCATCTTGCGCCCCCCAGTTACCTTGTCCATCAACTAATGGATAACGATATGAAAATGGTTGTGCCATCAGTACCATCGCTTCATAGCAAGCACTATCACCATGAGGATGATATTTACCAAGCACATCCCCTACGGTACGTGCTGATTTTTTAAATTTTGCTTGTGCATTTAAACCTAGTTCTGACATGGCATAGACAATACGTCGTTGCACGGGCTTAAGACCGTCACCAATAAACGGTAGCGCACGATCCATAATGACATACATTGAGTAGTTTAAATAGGCGCTTTCGGTAAAGGTACGTAGCGACTGGACTTCTACTCCGTCATGAGTTATCTCACTCATTATTGTTCCTCTAAATCATTCTGTTTATTAGACATCAAGTTCAACTTGATCGCCTTTTTCCTGTAGCCATTCACGGCGATCTTCTGAGCGTTTTTTCGCAAGTAGCATATCCATTAATGCCATTGTTTGCTCAGTATCATCAAGCGATAGTTGCACTAAACGACGCGTATTAGGATCCATCGTTGTTTCGCGTAGTTGCAGCGGGTTCATTTCCCCTAGACCTTTAAAACGCTGTACATTTGGTTTGCCTTTTTTACGCTTCAGTTGCTCTAAAATACCTTCTTTTTCTTCTTCATCGAGAGCGTAATGGATCTCTTTGCCTAAATCGATACGATAAAGAGGAGGCATTGCAACAAACACATGCCCATGCTCAACCATCGCGCGGAAATGACGAACAAATAACGCACAAAGTAAAGTGGCTATATGTAATCCATCCGAGTCAGCATCGGCTAAAATACAAATTTTTCCATAACGTAATTGGCTCAAATCATCGCTATCGGGATCAATGCCAATTGCCACTGAAATATCATGAATTTCTTGTGATCCTAATACTTCGTCAGATGACACTTCCCAAGTATTTAGAATTTTACCTTTAAGCGGCATTATTGCTTGGAATTCACGGTCTCGAGCTTGTTTGGCTGAGCCACCGGCAGAATCTCCTTCCACTAAAAAAAGCTCAGTGCGATTTAAGTCTTGCGATGAACAATCGGCCAACTTACCCGGTAACGCAGGGCCACTAGTTAATTTTTTACGGACAACTTTTTTTGACGCTTTTAAGCGCTTTTGCGCGCTAGAAATCACCATTTCGGCTAGTAATTCAGCTATTTGTACATGTTGATTTAACCAAAGACTAAACGCATCTTTCACAATAGCTGAAACAAATGCCGCACTTTGACGCGATGATAAGCGCTCTTTGGTTTGACCTGCAAATTGAGGTTCTTGCATTTTGACTGAAATAACATAGGCACAACGTTCCCAAATATCATCAGCCGTTAATTTTAAGCCACGCGGTAACAAATTGCGAAACTCACAAAACTCACGTATCGCCTCTAACAATCCTTGACGTAAGCCATTAACATGCGTACCACCTTGTACTGTTGGGATTAAGTTAACGTAACTTTCGGTTAATAACTCGCCGCCTTCAGGCATCCAAAGTAGAGCCCATTCTACAGCTTCAGTTTCACCAACATGGCTACCAGTAAAAGGGGTTTCCGGTAATAGTGAGTAACCACTGACAGACTCCATTAAATAGTCTTTTAGACCATCTTGATAACACCAGGTTTGTTCGGTTTTGTTAATTTTATCTTTAAAAATAATTTCAAGACCTGGGCAAAGCACCGCTTTGGCTTTAAGTAGATGTGACAAGCGAGGCACTGAAAATCGAGGTGAATCAAAATATTTTTCGTCTGGCCAAAAATGCACTTTAGTGCCAGTATTACGGCGCCCACATGTACCAGTGATGTGTAAATCTTCGACTTTGTTGCCATTTTCAAAGGCCATCTCGTACACTTGACCATCACGATGAACGGTCACTTCAACGCGTTTTGATAACGCATTAACCACCGAAATACCCACCCCATGCAATCCACCGGAAAATTGGTAATTCTTGTTGGAAAATTTACCACCAGCATGTAAACGGCAAAGTAATAGCTCAATTGCTGGCACACCTTCTTCTGGGTGAATATCAACAGGCATTCCTCGCCCATTATCAATGACTTCTAATGAATTATCTTCATAAAGTGTGACCTTGATTTGACGAGCATAACCAGCGATGGCTTCGTCGACACTGTTATCAATGACTTCCTGCCCTAAATGGTTTGGGCGACTTGTGTCAGTGTACATTCCGGGGCGATGACGAACAGGATCAAGCCCTTTTAATACTTCAATATCAACGGCATTATAAGTGGATTGCGACATAATGTTTCTATTTATTCGAATAAATGAACTTATTATAACAACCTTTCACAAATAAGACCAAGGTCAATGGTTAATGCGCTTTAGCAAATGCTAATATAAGCCATCAATTAGGTAAGCTTCGCTAAATATTTTATATAAGTATGGTAAAAATTTATTACCAAAATCCTAAAAACGGTTATACTTTACTCTAATTTTGATTATTTATTAGCAACTCTATAATTTAAACATCTTGGTTTTCTAATAAAAAATCAAATAAAAACAAGTAAATTAAACTTATGGAAAGAAATTAAGAATGTTAGAAATAGTCACTTACCTGTCGTGGCAATTAAGCCACAATTATAAGCATTTTGTCGTTTTGTTTTTCGTTTCGATATCACTCCTTTTTTATTGGCGTTATTGTAAAGCAAAGCCTGTATTACATTATATCGTATCAATTGTATTTTTCATGACAAGCCATATTCATTATGCAAGTGCGTTATCAGCATCAACAACCGATGTGATACACGGTCATGCCCCCTATATTACTTTTGATGGTGGAGCAACCAAAAGCAATATTAGTGCATTATTAGGTATTAGACTACCTGATGGACGTGAATATGTACCCAAAGATGGGCAATCAAGCTTATACCCAAATGCTACACCAATAGATAATTATGAAACCATTACCCTACCCAGTAATGCAGACTCTTTTGACAAAATTCAAACAATAGAGCCTATATCTGGTAATAACCACAAATCAATTATTGATTTAAAAGATTTGGTAGGCGTAAATAACTATTGGTCAGATGATGATGGCGATGGAAATGTCAATATAACAGGTCATCTAGAACTTGCTTGGTATGATGTAAATGGGGATGAAATTGCAGACACTGTAAGTAAATTTGACCCCTGTTCCGCCCCCTATGAGTTAGAACTCTACGTACCGAAAGCTCAACTATCAACGCAATATGGTATACCAAAGACAATCGATTTACCGGATGCTTGGCAGCTTTATACGTTTAAAGTAACACATGAAGCTCGAGTTTGTTATGCACAACCACCCGATCCGTATGGAACAAGTGGTACAAACTGGAGCAGGGGACTTGGCTTTGAGGTAAAAGATGTTGAGAAACCTGATAAAAACTTCCCAACAACAGGTTCAAATGAACTCAGTTTCCATTTACTGTTAGGCGGTATCACACCAAAACAAGTCATTGATGTGAATGGTACAACCGTGTCAGCGGTAAGTGGCGGTAATACAGTAACATTATCGTTAAATACAGAAATGGGTGTAGGATGGGATGGCAATGATGAAGAGCAATTAAAAATAACATTAAAAGGTCCAAATAAAGATTCAAGTGACAAAAGTTTTAGTCCTGCGTTATTTAAGCTTTATGCCGATGCTAGCCACAATCAGTTACTTTATAGCTTTAAAATAGAACGTTGGTATATTGCCAATCCAGATGATTCTAATGATGGTTCTTATGCTGAAGCCCAAATGTTCTGTAATAGTTTAGGTCATAATTATCGTATGCCTAGTGTTGGGGACTATACCAATGCGAATAGTTCTTCTTGGCAGTGGGGAGAGCCGGGACAAGGAAATGAAAGCATCAGGCAACTAAGCTACAAAAGTGGTGACAGATGGATAGGTGGTTTATTTAATGAATGGGGAGACTTTACCTACGATAAACTTAGAAAGGACGATTGGAGCGATGACCAATATTGGGCATCTGACGAATATCTAGTCTTTCCGCATGGACATATTACCTTAAATGATAATATCTACACCTTCGCCATGGCTGCGTGTGTGACGCCTTAACATAACGCGTGTTAGGCATCCTTTATTAAGAATATATAATATAAATAGTCTAATTTTTATAAAATTTTGGACTATTTAAACTGCGCTTTCTCTTTAAACAATATTACTTTTTGCTAGTGACTTGTTAACCAACGATTGAAATAGTACCTTATTTTTTTCAAGATATGATATCCAAAATTTTTGTAATGTGGTTGATAACAATATGAGCATTGTCGATTGTTAATCTAGCTACTTAATCATCGAACCATTGAATACTCATTAATTTAATAATCGTTTTGTTTTTAGTTTGTTTATTCATTTTTTAGTATTATTATCAATAAATCCCATATTAATATCAGGGAATAGTGTGAGTAAATTAAAAAATAAAATAAGTCGGCGTGATTTTTTACAAAAATCATTAACCATTGGCGGTGTAGCTGCACTAACAGGTAATATGCAATTACCTTTTGCCTATGTAAAAGCGAGTTACGATGATAATAGTAGTACAATTTCAAATTCAACCGATGAAGAAAAAATTGTTTATAGTGCCTGTTTAGTTAACTGTGGTAGCCGCTGTCCTTTAAAAGTTCATGTTAAAAACGATGTTATTACTAAAATAGCACCAGAAGATGGGGTAAATGATGCCGTTTTTGGTTTGCATCAAATCCGTCCTTGTCTTCGCGGTCGCGCTGTTCGTTGGAGAACATATGATCCGGATCGTTTAAAATATCCTATGCTACGCATTGGTCAACGTGGTGAAGGTAAATTTAAACGTATTTCGTGGAGTGAGGCAATTAATTTACTGGCAGATAAATTGAAATATACTATTAATCGGTATGGCAACGAGGCGATTTATTACCAATATGGTTCAGGAACAACCGGTGCTAATCTTTCAGGGCGTAATGCGTGCCAACGTTTTTTAAGTACAATTGGTGGTTTTTTAAATTATCATGGTGATTATTCAAGTGGACAGATTTCGGCTATTCGACCTTATATTTTTGGTAATGCTAAGGAATCTTTACTTGATCAAATAAAGCATTCCGATTTAGTTGTGATGTTTGGGCATAATATTGCCGAAACCCGAATGTCAGGTGGAGGGCAAGTTACAGAGCTTTTTCAGGCATTAGAACAGAGCAAGGCACGGGTGATTATTATTGATCCGCGTCGTAGCGAAAGCGTGGTGGCGTATAATGCTGAGTGGATCCCAATTATTCCCGGTACCGATGCTGCATTAGTCGCCGCAATTGGCTATACATTACTTGAGCAAGATCGCATTGATGAAAACATGCTTAATCAATATTGTATCGGTTGGAGTGCCGATTCCTTGCCTGATAGTGCACCACCTTATAGTGATTATAAATCTTACCTTTTAGGCTTAGGCTATGATAGAACACCTAAAACCCCAGAATGGGCAGCTAAAAAAACCGGTATTGCTGCTGCACAAATTCGCTCATTGGCGATGGATATTATTAATGCTAAAGCTGCTTGGATTTCGCAAGGTTATGGTGTACAGCGTTGGCAAAATGGTGAACACACCGCTCGCGCTATTATGATTTTACCCATTATAACCGGTCAATTTGGTAAGCCGGGTACCAATATAGGAACGTGGGGTGGCAGTGTTGTTTATCCTATACCTAGCTTTAAACTTCCCAATCCGATAAAAACGAGTATTCCTTTCTTTTTGTGGACAAAAGCAATTGTAGATGGTCCAAGTATGACCGCCCAAAATGCTTATCTTAAAGGTAAAGATAAGTTGGATGTTGGTATCAAATTTATCTGGAATTATGCCGGTAATGTAATGGGAAATCAGCATTCAGACCTCAATTGTACCCATCAGATTTTACAAGATGAGTCTAAATGTGAATTTATTCTTGTTTGGGATACGCATATGACCGCATCAGCCAAATATGCCGATTTACTGTTACCCGACGTTTCATCAGTTGAAAATACTGATTTGATTAATAATTCTTATTCATCTGGCGCGTATAGCTACCTTATCCGCATGCAACGAGCAATTAAACCACTTTGGGAAAACCGAGCAGCGTATGATGTGTTAACCGAACTTTCCGAGAAAATGGGCGTAAAAGATAAATTTACCGAATGTCGTAGTCAAGATGAATGGATAGCGTATTGTTATGAGCAGTTGCGAAAACATGAACCCCATTTACCCCCTTTTGCCAATACTGACGGTATGGGAGTAATCGATCGTAAACTTGCTGATAGTGATACACAAATTGGATTAAAAGCCTTTAGAGATGATCCAATTAAAAACCCATTAAATACACCATCGGGGAAAATTGAGATCTATTCTGAAGCGCTAGCTAACATAGCCAATGAATGGGAACTTGATCCAGAAGATATACTCTACCCCATTCCGGCGTATTTACCGGCGATTGAAGGCAGTGAAGATAAACCCAAACGCACAAAATACCCACTACAACTGATTGGTTTCCATACCAAAGGGCAATGCCATTCCACTTACAGTAATTTACCGCAATTGCGCGAAGCTGTCGCTAACAGTATTTGGATTAATCCATTTGATGCCGAGCAAAGACAAATAAAACATGGTCAGTTAGTTGAGGTTTATAACGACCGAGGTCGGCTGTATATTCCCGCTAAAGTCACACCAAGGATATTACCGGGTGTGATTGCCATTCCGCAAGGGATGTGGGCAAAAACCAATGCGGCAGGGATTGATATTGGCGGTTGTATTAATCGTTTAACATCATTGCGCCCAACGGTGCTTGCAAAATCGAATCCACAGCATACCAATCTGGTTGAAGTTAAACCATTATCGGTGGTGGATTGAGCTTTATAAATTAAAGAGCGAATAATAAAAATGCAATATGGATTTTATATTGATTCTTCAAAATGTACTGGTTGCAAAACCTGCCAACTCAGTTGTAAAGACGAAAAAGATAATGCATTAGGTGTTCATTTTCGTCGTGTTTATGAATATGGAGGGGGTAGTTGGCAGCAAGTTGATGGCCTGTGGCAAAACGATACGTTTACCTACTATTTATCCATCTCCTGTAACCATTGCCAAGAGCCAGCTTGTGTGCAAGGTTGCCCAACAGGCGCAATGCATAAACGCTCACAAGATGGTTTAGTTGTTGTTAATCAAGATGTGTGTATTGGTTGTCGATATTGCGAAATGCGTTGCCCTTATGGTGCACCACAATTTGATCATCAAAAAAAGGTCATGTCAAAATGTGATGGTTGCTATGAACGTGTTGCCGAGGGATTAAAGCCTGTTTGTGTTGAATCATGTCCTCAAAGAGCGTTAGATTTTGACGAAATTGAAAAACTACGTCAGCACTATGGCGATGAATGCAATATTGCCCCCTTACCAAGCTCACAGCTTACTAAACCCAATATTGTGATAAAACCCCATGCACAAGCCAAGGCGTCTGGCGATACTTTGGGTAAAGTACTCAATCCTGAGGAGGTATAAGCAATATGCATGAATTACCACTGGTGTTTTTTACGGTATTGGGGCAATTATCGGCAGGAATGGTGTTGATTGGGAGCTTATATTCTATCGGTTGTGGTTCACGTTGTTATTCACATAGTCGTATTGCCATTTATAAAATGAATCTGTTTGCGCTAATTATAATGGCTGTTGCGATGTTGATTGCCTCGTTTCATTTAGGTCACCCCTTTCGAGCTTTAAATGTAATTTGGGGGATTGGTCGTTCACCAATGAGTAACGAGATTTTTACCTTTGGTCTTTTATTTGCAATAACATTAGCATGGGTATTATTAACTTACTTTTCTCACTATAATAACGGTGATAATTGGCCACTGATTAACGCATTTTGCCAACGAATTAATCAAATTCCCAATTTAACTAAAATATTATCCCTATTGTTAGCCTTGCTGAGTCTGATTTTTGTTTGGACAATTGTACTGACCTATATGCTACCAACGGTTAAAACGTGGAATACCTACTACACGGCCATTCAGATGTATACCACTATGTTAGTGTTAGGCGCAATCGCCGCAACCGTTTTTGGACTCTATAAAATTGGTGTAATTTTATTCTTTATTGGCACCATGTTGATTCTTTTTTTAAAAATACCTTATCTTAATTTGATGGCTTTAATATCACCAGAACTGACCGCAAAACAACATATTTGGATGTTAATTCAGTGCATATTATTATTACTCGCACTTATTTTGGTGATATTAAATATATTCAGATCTAAACAATCAACAATTATTTATATTATAGCCTTTATTATTATTTTAATTGCTGAGTTATGCGGGCGAATCGCATTTTATAATTTATGGACTATTCCGATGTAGCATTAATAACGTTTTTACGCATTTAACAACAATAAAAAAGCACGATAAAATAGCCTTTATATTGTTAACCGCTAAAATCAAATCAGTCAGGATACTTTTTTGGATAACCTAACCACTATCACATTAGCAAAACTACTTGGTGCTTTTTTTTATTATCCACCCAATAGTAAAGTGACTGCACCATTAATGCAGGCATTATTACATATTGACCATCTAGCAAAGTGGCCCAATCTCCCCCTTATTTATGAGCAGTGTAATATATTAGCGAATCAAATTGGTAATCCCGATCTTGATTATCAATTTTCATTACTATTTGAAGGGCAAGGAACAATGCCAGCACCACCATGGGGTTCATTTTACCTAGATACAGAACACCTATTGTTAGGCGAATCACAAGCATGCTATCACCGATTTTTGCAACAACATGGTTTGACGCTCAATACAGGAATGAACGAACCCGACGATCAATTTGGGTTAATGCTAATGGCCTATGCCATATTGCTTGAAAATAATAACTATACAGCGGCAAAACAACTTATTGATGAACACTTAATGATTTGGTCTTCAGCTTATTTAAAAGAGTTAAAGAACAACAAAATTAGCGCATTTTATCGAGCTTTAGCCGTGATTGCTGAGCAATATTTACAAATGCATTAATTTGCATATTGCGCATACTTATAGCACAGAAAATGACTCTTTTATTCGGTAATGGGTGATAACTTGCATATCGTAACATTGCAGCTTTTATCGTAATCAGTATAATCCATCCTATGCTTTTTCAAGGTAAATAATATTGATGTTAGCTTATTTACAACTCATGCGCTTAGATAAACCCATTGGTACATTGCTTTTACTCTGGCCTACACTTTGGGCTATTTGGCTTGTCGGTCATCCATCTACCTATATAACGATTATTTTTATACTCGGTGTATTTATAATGCGCTCGGCAGGTTGTGTAGTGAATGATTATGCCGATCGCCATTTTGATGCTCATGTGGAACGGACACAAAATCGCCCCCTTGCTCGTGGTGCATTGACCGAAAAAAATGCATTATGGACCTTATTTGTATTATTGCTTATAGCACTTTGCTTATTGTTAAATTTAAATAAACTGTCATGGTTGATTGCCTGTTTTGCGTTATTAACCGCACTGATTTATCCCTTTATGAAACGTTATACTCATTTACCGCAAGTCATATTAGGCATTGCATTTAGTTGGAGCATTCCGATGGTATATGCAGCAACCATTGAGCAGTTTCCCTTAACTTGCTGGTTACTTTTCTTTACTAACATTTGTTGGACAATTGCTTATGACACTGAATATGCCATGGTCGATCGCAATGACGATGTAAAAATAGGTATCAAATCCACCGCCCTCTTATTTGGACGTTATGATAAATTAATCATTGGATTATTGCAGATAGTTTCGGGTGTTGGCTTATTATTTATTGGCTTAATCAACCAATTATCACAAATATTCTATATTGCTCTATTTCTGGTTACAGCACTATTTATTTACCAACAATGGCTGATAAAAAATCGTGTTCGAAACAGGTGTTTTAGCGCGTTTATGAATAATAATTATGTAGGTTTTATTGTGTTTTTAGGGCTGTTTTTTGCTTAAAAAATGACAGGGTTCGTATATTTATAGATTGATTAGTATCAATATGGTCAATCATTATAGTTACACATATCCAAATTAAAAAACCAGGTAGATATTTGATTTTATTGAATTTTTTATTTAACATTATTATTTAAAATCAAGCGATTATAGAGCGTTTCTATTTTAGTGATGATCTAGCTTGGTACTGCTTTTCCGTACCTAACAAAAGACTGACTATTGAAATGAACTAGCACGTCAAAAAGGGCTATTTGACGAGTTTGTACTTTGTTCAAGAACCAATCACAAACGATATGTTAAAATCTAACTCAAGTGAAAAGAGGTTGCTTATCGAGTGGGTATGGAGGTGGTAACTATAGCGAGTTTTGACAACAAAAGCCCAAATGTTAAAAACCTAGCCCTATACAAACTAATCTTTTGCAGTTATAAATCGGCATATTTGCTAACAAAACGATTAACCATCGCTAGCATAGTTACTCAAATGACGGTAAACAACGCAAGGATTACTGTTTGTACAATAAACCACATATCTGCTCATTTTTTAATTAACACTATCGCTTTATGTTCGCTTTACGTTAGGAATTATTGCATAATACATAGAGAATAAACGACCAAACTAAAGTTAGGAATAATTATGGAACTTCTTTGTCCAGCAGGATCTTTACCGTCACTAAAAGTGGCCATTGATAACGGTGCAGATGCTGTTTATATTGGTTTGAAAGATGACACCAATGCCCGTCATTTTGCTGGTTTAAATTTTAATGAAAAGCGATTGTTAGAAGCTTCAGATTATGTACATAAACGTGGCAAAAAATTACATATTGCCATTAATACCTTTGCCCATCCTGAAAATTTTCAGCGTTGGCAATATGCCGTTGATACTGCAGCTAATATTGGGGCTGATGCGTTAATTATTGCTGATCTTGCTATGCTTGATTATGCAGCTGAAAAGTATCCTGATCTTGAGCGTCATGTTTCTGTGCAAGCATCATCGACCAACGAAGAGTCGATTAAGTTTTACTATAACAATTTTCAGGTACATCGCATTGTTTTACCGCGTGTACTTTCGATGCATCAAGTCAAACAACTATCACAAGTTTCTCCTGTTCCGCTTGAAGTATTTGCTTTCGGTAGCCTGTGCATTATGGCGGAAGGGCGCTGTTATTTATCATCGTATTTAACTGGCGAATCACCCAATACGGTTGGGGCTTGTTCGCCAGCTAAATTTGTTCGTTGGGAAGAGACCGAAAAAGGACTTGAGTCACGCCTCAATAATGTGTTAATTGATTGCCATAAAAAAGGCGAAAATGCAGGTTACCCAACGTTATGTAAAGGACGTTATTTTGTTGGTGACGAGCTTTATCATCCAATCGAGGAGCCAACCAGCTTAAATACTATTGAGCTATTACCCGAGCTGTTTGCTGCTAATATTGCCTCGGTTAAAATTGAGGGGCGTCAGCGTAGTCCTGCCTATGTCGAGCAAGTGACAAAAGTATGGCGGCAAGCTATCGATCGTTATAAATCTAATCCGCAATCATTCCAAGCGGAAAAAAGCTGGATGGATACACTTGGTTCTGTTTCAGAAGGGACACAGACAACATTAGGTGCTTATCACCGTAAATGGCAATAACGTAATTTATCTACCTAAATAATTAAAAAATATATGTTTTAAGGTAATATTTCGCTTTTTATATCTTCTGTTTTTTGTCAATACATGCAGGTGATAAGGTATTATCTTAATGATTTAATTGATCTGATATAAAAAATATTGTGAGCAAAACTATGAAATACGCATTAGGACCGGTGCTCTATTATTGGCCTAAAACTGAAACAGAAGCGTTTTATCATGCTGCAAAAGAAAGTGTAGCAGATATTATTTATATGGGCGAAACCGTGTGTACCAAACGCCGTGAAATGAAAGTTGCCAATTGGCTTGAACTAGCAAAAGAAATTGCTAAATCAGGTAAACAAGTGGTACTTTCAACCCTAGCGTTACTTGAAGCGCCATCAGAATTAAACGACTTACGACAATTAGTCAATAACGGTGATTTTTTAGTGGAAGCAAATGATTTAGCTGCCATTAATATTGCGCAAGAGCATAAATTACCGTTTGTTGCAGGTCCTGCCATTAACTGTTATAACGCGTTAACTTTAAAATTATTACAAAAACAAGGAATGGTACGTTGGTGTATGCCGGTTGAGCTTTCTCGTGATTGGTTAACCAATGTGCTTAATCAGTTTGAAAGTTTAAATATTAAGCGAAATTTTGAAGTTGAAGTATTCAGTTATGGTTATTTACCTTTAGCTTATTCAGCGCGTTGTTTTACCGCTCGATCGGAAGACAAGCCTAAAGATAAATGTGAAACATGTTGCATTAACTACCCTGTTGGACGCGAAGTGTTCTCGCAAGAACAGCAAAAAGTATTTGTGCTAAATGGTATTCAGACCCAAAGTGGTTATTGTTATAACTTGGGCAATAATCTCAAAGAGATGAAAGGATTAGTGGATATTGTTAGAATTTCACCACTTGGTCTTGAAACACTCGATATTGTCAAACAGTTCAAAGCTAATGAAGATGGATTAAACCCGCTGCAAATTGAACATAAACGAGATTGTAATGGTTACTGGAATGGTATTGCCGGACTTGAACTTACCCAATAAGCATTTTGTGCCTGAGCAATTTAGAGCAGATTTCCCTGCGCTCCATAGTGAAAGCGTATATCTTGATTCGGCTGCAACCGCACTTAAACCACAAGTGATGATTGATGCAACATTTGCGTATTATGCACAAAATACAGCCACCGCAAAACGTAGTTTGTATCAAGATGCTTTGCAAGTCACAACAACGATTGATAAAGCAAGACAAAATGTTGCTGATTTGATTCATGCCAACAGCAGTACTGAAATTATCTGGACACGGGGTGCAACCGAATCAATTAATTTAATCGCGCAAAGCTATGCTCGCCCATTGCTACAACCTGATGATGAAATTATTGTGAGTGAATTAGAGCATCATAGTAATTTATTACCTTGGTTAATTGTTGCTAAACAAACGGGTGCTAAAGTCATAAAATGGTCATCGGATATTGATGAATTATCATCGCTACTGTCAGCAAAGACCAAAATTGTTGCCATTACCCAAATGTCAAACGTCACTGGATTTTGCCCTGATTTAGCAACAATTAGCCACATTGTTCATCAACATAATGCGGTTTTAGTTGTTGACGGAGCACAAGGTATTGTTCACCATGCGCTTGATGTTCAGCAGTTAAATATCGATTTTTATGCTTTTTCTGCCCATAAATTGTATGGACCAACTGGTCTTGGTGTTTTATATGGAAAGCCAGTTTTACTTAAGCAAATGTCGGTTTGGCATGGTGGCGGTAAAATGCTAAAAAGTGCCTCATTTGATGATTTTATTCAAGAAGATATACCTTATAAATTTGAGGCAGGCACACCCAATATTGCAGGTATTCTTGGCTTTAACGCCACACTTCAATGGTTAAAAAGTTGGGATAACAAGCAAGCAGAAAACTACACAAAGCAGCTGGCTGACTACGCAAAATCACAACTAAACCAGCTGACTGATATTCAATTTTATAGTGTAGATAGTAGCCCGATCATCACGTTTAATATCAATAATATTCATCATAATGATATTGCCATTTTATTAAGTGAACAAAACATTGCGATCCGCACTGGAGAGCTTTGTGCTCAACCTTTAATGAATAAATTAGGTTGCCATGGTGCGATTCGTCTATCATTAATGCCATATAATAATCAGCAAGATGTAGATAAATTTATTTTAGAGTTGCAAAGTGCAATTGAAATATTGGTGTAATTCTATACTAAACGGTATAGACTCCTGAAAGTTTTTTACAAAATAGTCAACCATAAATAGGTCAATATTATGCTATCACAGCAAAATTTAACCGAGTTATTTGCAAAGCAACATACTTGGCAAGATCGTTATCGACAGTTGTTAATGTTAGCAAAGCAATTACCTGATTTTCCTGCACAGCAAAAAACAGCGCAAAATCAAGTGAATGGTTGCGAAAACCGAGTTTGGCTAACTTATCAAAAACAAGCAGATAATACCTATATTTTTAGTGGCGATAGTGAAGGTCGAATAGTGAAAGGGTTATTAGCAATTTTAATTATGATTGCCAACAATAAAACTGCGCAAGAAATTACGGCTATCGATTTTTCAACACTATTAAGTCAGTTAAAAATTTCTGATGAGCTAAGCCAATCACGGTTGCAAGGGCTTGCCAAATTAATTGAACGCATAAAATCGGTTGCATAAAAAAGGGGCTAATACACCGCCCCTACCTTTTATAGCATTACTGTCTATTTGTCAGCATAAGTAAATAGTGTGATGACTTTTTTTACACCACTGACTTTACTTGCAACCTCAGCTGCTGCTTTACCTTCTTCTGGTGTAACAATGCCAATTAAAAATACTTCACTGTTTTCGGTCACCACTTTAAGCTTGCGTGCTTTTGTTTGCGCATTTAAAATTAGTTGAGATTTAACTTGAGTCGTTATCCAAGCATCATTGGTAATTGTACCAGCACCAACTGGTTGACCAATACGAATTTGGTTATAGACTTTTTTTACCCCCTCAACCTGATACGCAAGGCTTTGGGCTTTTTCAGCTTGTTCACTATTGGCTTGTCCAGTTAAAAGTATATTGCCACTATAAGCACTTGCAACAATACGCGAACCAATAAACAGATTTCCATGGTCTTTAAGTTTAATACCCATACGTGAACTAAGTGTTGTGTCATCAACTTGAGTTCCGGCGGTGCGCGGATCTGTTGCAACTTTTGCCGTAGCGCCGGCTCCAACGCCAATAACTGCAGCAACGCAGCCTTGTAATATTAATACGCAAGATATTAACATGACCATTAAGGTAGCTTTTTTCATTATAACTCCTTATGACTTATTACTTAGTAATAATCAAATTCCAATAAACTTGCCATTATTATGCCCTGTCGATATTGATTTGCAAAACAATTTTATTATTTAAATTAACATAAATATCAACACGTTTTTTAGTCAATAGCCTGTAATTTGTTCTAAAATTTGTCTATTTTCATACTAATATCTGTTTACTTATCATAGTAAATAACTCAACTACTTGCTCGATTTTAGAACTAAATAGTGCGTTATTTTTTTATTTCTGTAATTTGACTAACCAGTTTGCCTCTTTTTAATTTTGTAACGATAAATTCCCCAACAGTCACCTGCTCACAGCGACGAACCACTGTATTGTTTTGGTTTGTGGTAACACAGTAGCCTCGTTCAAGTGTAGCCAGCGGGCTGACACTATGCAGTTGCGAAGTTTGTAACACAAATTGATGCTGTGACTTTGTTAACTTCTGTTCAATTAAATTAATGATCTGTTGCTGTTTTTGTCGAACCTCTTGCCTTAAATAAGTCATGTTATTTTGTGGCGATACGCGTAATAGCCGTTTATCTAGAAAATTATGACGATTTGACTGCTTGAGTAAATATTGCTGAATATTGTCATATAATAAATGGCGATAAATTAAAAGTTGATTCAATTGTTTTTCTAGTTTTGTTTGTGGATGTTGGGTCTGCAAGTGATGATGCCATTTATTGAGTTTTTCTCGGCACTGTATTAAATAATAATCCATAGCCATAGATAAATGCTGTTGTTTTGCTTCAATACGTTTTATTTGATCCAAATTATCGTGACTTACTAATTCTGCCGCAGCAGATGGTGTTGCTGCTCTGACATCAGCCACAAAATCGGCAATGGTAAAATCAATTTCATGCCCAACCGCACTGACGATGGGTAATTGACTAGCAAAAATAGCCCTTGCTACCACCTCTTCATTAAATGACCATAAATCTTCAAGCGAGCCACCGCCACGCCCAACAATTAATACATCACACTCTTGACGAAGATTAGCAATTTGAATCATTTTAGCAATTTGCCCCGCAGCTTCACTGCCTTGTACTTGCGTTGGGTAGATAATCAAATGCAAACTCGGATCACGGCGTTTTAATATTTGGCAAATATCATGCAGTGCAGCACCCGTTGAGGAAGTAATAATCCCTACTGTACGAATGTTTTCAGGTAATGGCTGTTTATAAATAGGATCAAATAACCCTTCGTCAGACAGTTTTTGTTTTAACAGTTCAAATTTTTGCTGCAATAGTCCCGCACCTGCGGGTTGAATTTTATCAATAACCAGTTGATATTCACCACGTGCCTCATACAGTGTAACAGTTGCTCTAACTAAAACCTGCTGCCCATTTTGTGGCGTAAAACCAGCACGAAAATTACTATTGCGAAACATAGCACAGCGTACTTGTGCACTATCATCTTTTAATGAAAAATACCAATGACCAGATGAAGGGCGTGAAAAGTTTGAAATTTCACCCATTAACCAAATCTGACCGATAGCATCACAAAGCAGCTCTTTAACCATTTGATTAAGATCTTTGACCGATAAAATCGAACTGTTTTGCATGCGATTATCCTTATTACAATTATAACTATACAAGTTTATACTATATCAAATTGAGCCCAAATTGGCGCATGATCAGATGGCTTTTCCATTGCACGAATATCATAATCAATACCCGTTTGCTTGCAATGCGCCAGCATTTTTTGGCTAGCTAATATTAAATCGATTCGTAACCCGGTATGCGTATCAAAACCTTTTGAACGATAGTCAAACCAAGAATACTCAAGCTCTGTTGGGTGAACATTGCGATAAGTATCAATAAAACCAAGTGACATTACCCTGTTCATCCATTCACGTTCCTCGGGCAAAAATGAACATTTACCCGTGCGTAGCCAACGTTTACGGCTCTCTTGTGAAATGCCAATATCTAAATCAGTTGGGCAAATATTCATATCCCCCATAATTAAAGATAACTGACTACTTAATTGCTGCTGATTAATATAGGTTACTAAATCCTGATAAAATTTACGTTTAGCTGGGTATTTAATTTCATGATGTAAACTTTCACCTTGAGGAAAATAACCATTAATTACTGTTAACTTGCCTTGACTAGTTGGTAACTCAGCTATGATCAAACGACATTGCGCATCATCACTATCGGTTGGAAAGCCACATTGTACTGATAAAGGCTTTTGTTTGGTTAATAACGCCACTCCATAGTGGCTTTTTTGTCCGTGGTAATGTAAGTGATAACCAAACTGAGCTAATTCCTCAACGGGAAATTGATCGTTATGAACTTTAGTTTCTTGTAAACCAATAATGTCTGGTTGGTGAGTGTCAATAATTGCGGCTAACTGATGAATGCGCGCGCGAAGGCTATTAATATTAAACGAGATAACTTTCATAATTATTTTATTGCGTTAGATTTAGTGTTGCAGTTGTCCAATCCTACCAAAAATACGTTATACTGTTAAGCTATTACAGAAACAGTTATCATTTGTGATAAAAGGAATCACCAAATATGTCTACGGAATTACTTGCCTTGCGCGATAAAATCGATGAAGTTGATAAATCTATTTTATCTTTAATTACCAAGCGATTAGCATTAGTTGCCGAAGTCGGCGAAGTAAAGAGCAAACACGGTATTCCGATTTATGATCCTAAACGTGAAGCAGATATGCTAGCAAAAAGACGACAAGAGGCTGAAACAGCAGGCTTATCGCCCGCTTTGATTGAGGATATTTTACGTCGTTTAATGCGTGAATCTTATATTAGCGAAAATGATAAAGGCTTTAAAAAAATTTATCACGGTCAAGGCTCGATAGTCATCGTTGGTGGTAATGGACAAATGGGTCGGTTATTTACTCGATTATTTACCTTATCTGGCTATCAGGTCAAAACATTGGGTTCCAAAACGCTGCATCAAGCAGCCGAGGTGGTTGCCGATGCAGCGGCTGTGATTGTGACAGTGCCAATAAACAAAACTTGCGAAATCATCAAACAATTACCACCATTACCTAAAGATTGTATTTTAACAGATTTCACATCCATAAAAGTCAAGCCACTCCAAGCCATGCTTGATAAACATCAAGGTCCAGTAGTCGGGTTACACCCAATGTTTGGTCCCGACGTCCCTAATTTAGCGAAACAAATCATTGTTTATTGTGATGGACGCGATCAAACAAAATATCAATGGCTAATTGAGCAAATGCGTATATGGGGCGCTAATTTATGCGCAATTGATGCCAAAGAACATGACAAATGCATGTCATTCATCCAAGCTCTGCGCCATTTTACTTCTTTTTCATATGGCGTTAATTTGCAACGTGAACAGGCTGATTTAGAACAATTAATTGCGCTCTCCTCGCCTATTTATCGTCTCGAACTGATGATGGTTGGGCGCTTGTTTGCTCAAGATCCTGAGCTTTATGCCGATATCATCATGGCATCAGATGATAATATCGAATTAATTAAACGCTATTACGAACGCTTTGGACAAATGGTTAAATTAATTGAACAGCGAGACAAAGCAAAATTTATCAAAAATTTTAATGAAGTAACCACTTGGTTTGGCTCTTACGCAGAGCGCTTTATTAAAGAGAGCCAAGTATTATTAAAATTTGCCAATGATAATCGAGAGTAACTTTATACTAAGCGGTATACTTTCCTGAAAGTTTTTTACAAATAAAAATATGCGTTTATCAAAAATAATTTAGTGTGGGGAAATAAAATGTCTAATCGAAAATATTTTGGTACCGATGGGATTCGCGGTAAAGTTGGGGAGTATCCTATCACACCAGATTTTGCGCTCAAATTAGGCTGGGCAGCAGGTCGTGTGCTTGCCAAAGATGGCGTGAAAAAAGTATTAATCGGTAAAGATACTCGCATTTCAGGCTATATGCTTGAATCAGCACTCGAAGCAGGATTTGCTTCAGCCGGCGTTGCAGCTGCTTTTACAGGCCCCATGCCAACCCCTGCAATTGCCTATTTAACCCGTACTTTCCGGGCCGATGCCGGTGTAGTTATTTCTGCCTCACACAACCCTTTTTATGATAATGGCATTAAATTCTTTTCGACCGAAGGGAAAAAGCTTGATGATACAATCGAACTAGAAATCGAAGCCGAACTTGAAAAAGAGATCGATTGCGTAGAGTCCAAACAACTTGGTCGAGCAAGCCGTATTACCGATGCTGCCGGTCGTTATATCGAATTTTGTAAAAGCACATTCGATCATGATTTAAGTTTGGCTGGTTTAAAAATTGTTGTCGATTGTGCTAATGGTGCAACTTACCACATCGCCCCTAAAGTATTACGAGAACTTGGAGCACAAGTAATAAAAATGGGATGTGAACCTAATGGCGTTAATATTAATGAAAATTGTGGCGCAACTGATGTAAAAGCACTAGCCAAATGTGTAATTGACGAAAAAGCCAATCTAGGTTTTGCATTAGATGGCGATGGCGATCGCATCATCATGGTTGATCATGAAGGCCGTAAAATTGATGGTGATTTAATTATCTATATCATTGCACGTGAAGCATTAAGACAAGGTCAACTAAAAGGCGGCGTAGTCGGCACATTAATGAGCAATATGGGGCTTGAGATAGCACTTAAAAAGCTTGGTATTCCTTTTGTCCGTGCCAAGGTCGGCGATCGTTATGTATTGGAAAAATTAGTCGAGAAAAATTGGCGCTTAGGCGCTGAAAATTCAGGACACGTGTTATTATTAGACAAAACTACCACCGGTGATGGTATTGTTGCTGGCTTACAAGTACTCGCCGCAATGGTACGTAATGATATGTCATTAGCTGATTTATGCAGTGGCATGACAATGTTGCCACAAGTATTAATTAATGTTCGATTTGCCGGTGAACACGATCCACTCAATAGCGCTGAGGTAAAATCGGCTATTGCGCAAGCAGAAAAACAACTTGGTCATCATGGACGTGTTTTGATTCGTAAATCAGGAACCGAACCGCTAATTCGTGTCATGGTAGAGGGAAGCAATGAACATGAAGTGCAAAACTTAGCCGAAACTATCGCAATTGCAGTTAAAGCTTAGAAATAACCTCATTTACGCCATTAGTTCAGCCATAAATTGAGCTAAATTCGATTTAAAATAATGCACAAAGTTGTATTAATTTACGCAAAATTAGTAAAAAGTGTCTAAATTCTTAATTTTGTTAATCAAAGGTTGACTTAATATAGGCAATTAGGTTTAAAATAGCAACTTCGGATTATTACAGCGATTGCTTATATCTTTCAAATGAAAACATGAGCAATATTTTTATTTTTTAGAAATAGGTTAAGAGGGTTATATGTCAGTTTCCTCTCCAGCTTCACCACAAGCTTATATCAAGCACCATCTTGAGAACTTGCAAGTAGGTTCAGGTTTTTGGACCTTTAATCTTGACTCGTTGTTCTTTTCGATTCTACTTGGTATTATCTTTTTGTGGATTTTTCATCGTGTTGCCCGAAAAGCAACCAGTGGCGTACCAAGTAAACTACAATGTGCAGTAGAAATGATCTTTGAGTTTGTCAACAATACCGTTAAAGACATGTTTACCGGTCAAAATAAACTCATTGCACCGTTAGCATTAACGGTATTTATTTGGGTTTTCTTGATGAACTTAATGGATCTTATCCCGGTTGATTTTCTCCCTTATGCCGGTCAATATTTGGGTCTATCACATTTAAGAGTAGTGCCAACTGCAGATGTTAGCATTACCATGTCAATGTCTTTAGGTGTGTTTGCACTTATTATCATTTATTCAATTAAGTACAAAGGGATTTCAGGTTTTATCAAAGAATATACCTTACATCCATTTAATCACTGGGCATTTGCGCCTATCAACTTAGTACTTGAATTAGTTAGCCTATTAGCTAAACCTGTTTCTTTAGGACTTCGACTTTTTGGAAATATGTACGCAGGTGAACTTATCTTCATCCTAATTGCTGCATTATTACCTTGGTGGTCACAGTGGGTATTATCATTACCATGGGCCATTTTCCATATTTTAATAATTACGTTACAAGCTTTTATTTTTATGGTGTTGACGATCGTCTATTTAGCTATGGCGTCGGCAACGGAAGATCATTAATTTTAATATTTTTTTGATAATAAACTGGAGTATATAATGGATAGTATGTTATTTGTAGCCGCAGGCATCATGATGGGATTAGCTGCAATTGGTGGTGCAGTTGGTATTGGTTTATTAGGTGGCAAATTTTTAGAAGGTGCTGCTCGTCAACCAGAATTGATGCCTATGCTACGTACTCAATTCTTTATCGTTATGGGCCTAGTTGATGCGATCCCAATGATCTGTGTGGGTATTGCACTTTATGTTATTTTTGCTGTCGCAGGTTAATAAAAATTTAAGAGGAATCGTGTCATGAATATGAACGCAACTCTCCTCGGCCAAGCAATTACATTTGTATTGTTTGTTTGGTTCTGTATGAAGTTTGTTTGGCCTCCTGTTATTGGCGCAATTGAAAAACGCCAAAAAGAGATCGCCGAAGGACTTGCTTCAGCAGAAACAGCAAAAAAAGATTTGGAATTAGCCAAAGCAAATACATCTGACATAATGCAACAGGCTAAGGTTGAGGCTAATGCAATTATTGAGCAAGCCAACAAACGTAAAGCAGCCATTCTTGAAGAAGCAAAACAAGAAGCTTCTCGCGAAAAAGAACGAATTGTTGCGCAAGGGCTTGCCGAAGTAGAGGCCGAGCGCAAACGAGTTAAAGAAGAGCTCAAACAACAAGTTGCTACACTTGCTATTGCTGGTGCAGAAAAAATTATTCAACGTTCTGTTAATGAAGCCGCAAATAGCGACATCATTGATAAACTCGTAGCTGAACTATAAGGAGAATAGAGCAATGGCTGACTTAATTACAATTGCTCGCCCTTATGCTAAAGCCGCTTTCGATTTTGCAGTAGAAAGAAATAGCATCGAATCATGGCATAACATGTTAGTGTTAACATCTGAAGTGAGTAAAGATGCTCAAATAAGAAGTGTTTTAACATCAGACATGAAAACCGATTCGGTGGCTAATTTACTCATCAACATCTGTAAAGATGTATTAGATGAGTTTAGCACTAACTTTATTAAGATTATGGCTGAAAACAAGCGGTTATCACTTCTTCCTGAAGTATTAACCTTGTTTGAACAATATTGTTTAGATAGAGAAGCACAAGCAGATGTAGATGTTATTTCTGCCAGTGAGCTAACTAATGAACAACTTAATAAAATTTCTGTCGCTGTCGAAAAACGTTTATCACGAAAAGTAAAACTAAAATGTCATATAGATAAATCGCTCATTTCTGGTTTTATTATTCGTACGGGCGATATGGTTATTGATAGTAGTATCAGAGGGCGTTTAAATCGTTTAAATGACGCTCTACAGTCTTAAGGGGACTGATAATGCAGCTAAATTCAACTGAAATAAGTGAACTAATTAAAGAGCGGATAGCTCAGTTCAATATTGTGAGTGATGCTCACAATGAAGGAACTATCATATCTGTAAGTGATGGTATTCTTCGAATCCACGGATTAACTGATGTAATGCAAGGTGAGATGATTGCATTACCTGGCAACCGATATGCAATGGCATTAAACCTTGAAAGAGACTCTGTCGGTGCGGTAGTCATGGGGCCATACGAAGACTTGTCCGAAGGTATGAAAGTACAATGTACTGGTCGTATTTTACAAGTACCAGTTGGTGAAGGTTTATTAGGTCGCGTAATTAACACGCTAGGCGAACCAATTGACGGTAAAGGCTCACTTCAACATGATGGCTTTTCACCTGTCGAAGTTGTTGCTCCAGGTGTTATCGATCGTAAATCCGTTGACCAAGCATTACAAACCGGTTATAAAGCCGTTGACTCAATGATTCCAATTGGACGAGGTCAACGTGAGCTTATCATTGGTGACCGTCAAACAGGTAAAACAGCGCTTGCTGTCGATGCCATCATCAACCAACGCGACTCAGGGGTAAAATGTATTTATGTTGCCATTGGTCAAAAACAATCAACTATTGCTAATGTTGTGCGTAAACTGGAAGATCATGGTGCACTTAAAAACACAATTGTCGTTGTAGCATCAGCGTCTGAATCAGCTGCGTTACAATACTTAGCTCCTTATGCTGGTTGTGCAATGGGTGAATACTTCCGCGATCGTGGTCAAGATGCATTAATTGTTTATGATGATTTATCTAAACAAGCCGTTGCTTATCGTCAAATTTCATTACTACTTCGTCGTCCACCTGGACGTGAAGCTTACCCAGGTGATGTATTTTATCTTCACTCTCGTTTACTTGAACGTGCAGCGCGCGTGAACGAAGCTTATGTTGAACAGTACACAAAAGGCGAAGTTAAAGGCAAAACAGGTTCATTAACAGCGTTACCAATTATTGAAACTCAAGCAGGTGATGTTTCGGCGTTCGTACCAACTAACGTAATTTCGATTACTGATGGTCAGATATTCCTTGAAACGAGCCTATTTAACTCAGGTATCCGCCCTGCGGTTAACCCAGGTATTTCGGTTTCACGTGTGGGTGGTGCTGCGCAAACGAAGATCATGAAAAAATTATCAGGTGGTATTCGTACCGCACTGGCGCAGTATCGTGAGTTAGCCGCGTTCTCTCAGTTTGCATCAGATTTAGATGAAGCAACAAGAAACCAATTAAGCCACGGTGAAAAAGTAACCGAATTGTTAAAGCAAAAGCAATACTCTCCAATGACTGTTGCTGAACAATCAATTGTGCTTTACGCTGCTGAACGTGGTTATCTTGAAGATGTAGAACTGGCTAAAGTATTATCATTTGAAACAGCACTACTTGCTTATGCCCATAGTCAATATGCCGATTTTGTCAAATTAATCGACGAGACGGGTAATTACAATGATGAGATTGAAAGTAAGCTAAAAGCATTACTTGAAAGCTTTAAATCAACTCAAACTTGGTAAGGGTGAGGTAACAAATGGCTAATGCAAAAGAGATTAGAACAAAAATTGCCAGTATCCAAAGTACGCAAAAGATCACAAAAGCAATGGAAATGGTTGCCAATTCTAAAATGCGTAAAACGCAAGATAGAATGGCAGCTAGTCGACCTTATGCTGAAATGATCCGCGAAGTAATTGGACATTTAGCGTTAGCTCAGATAGGCGCCAAACATCCTTATTTAGAAGAAAGAGATGTAAAGCGAGTTGGCTACCTTATTATTTCAACCGATCGTGGTTTATGTGGTGGTTTAAATATCAATCTTTTTAAAACTGTCATTGCTGACATGTCAGCATGGCAGGAAAAAGGTGTTGAAGCTGATGTTGCTTTAGTTGGTTCTCGTGGTGTTTCGTTTTTCTCATCAATAAAAGCAAACATCTTAACTCAAGTGACTAACTTAGGGGATGAACCCAATTTATCCGATTTAATTGGTCCGGTAAAAACAATGCTTGAGGCATATGACAATGGTAAAATTGATAAATTATATATTGTGACGAATAAATTTATTAATACCATGTCGCAAAAGCCAACAATTCAGCAATTATTACCTTTACCGCCATCAGAAGATAAAGAACTCAAAGCTTCATCATGGGATTATATTTATGAGCCTGATGCTAAATCACTATTAGACGTGATTTTACGTCGCTATATTGAATCACAAGTCTATCAAGCAGTGGTTGATAATTTAGCGAGTGAACAAGCAGCAAGAATGGTGGCCATGAAAGCGGCAACAGATAACGGTGCAAACCTAATTAATGAATTACAAATTGTGTATAACAAAGCACGTCAAGGTGCTATCACTAATGAATTGATTGATATTGTATCCGGTGCAGCCGCTGTTTCAGGTTAGTGCTAAATATTGGCTTATAGTTAAGAAAAAGACGTAGAGGATTAAAAATGGCTACTGGAAAGATTGTCCAGATCATCGGTGCGGTGGTTGATGTCGAATTCCCAGAAGATGCAGTACCAAAGGTATATGATGCATTAGAAGTGGAAACTGGCACTGAAAAATTAGTTCTGGAAGTTCAGCAACAATTAGGTGGTGGCGTTGTTTGTTGTATCGCAATGGGATCATCTGATGGCTTAAGACGTGGACTTAAAGTTGTAAATACAGGTCACGGCATTGAAGTACCAGTGGGGACTAAAACACTTGGTCGTATTATGAACGTGCTTGGCGATCCTGTTGATAAAGCAGGTCCAATTGGTGAAGAAGAGCGTTGGGCTATTCACCGTGCAGCGCCAACCTATGAAGAACTCGCAAACTCAACTGAATTGCTTGAAACCGGTATTAAAGTTATCGACTTAATTTGTCCATTTGCTAAAGGTGGTAAAGTGGGGCTATTCGGTGGTGCGGGTGTCGGTAAAACCGTTAACATGATGGAGTTAATCCGTAATATCGCTATCGAACACTCAGGCTACTCTGTGTTTACTGGTGTGGGTGAACGTACTCGTGAAGGTAATGACTTTTACCACGAAATGAAAGAATCAAACGTACTTGATAAAGTATCGTTAGTTTATGGTCAGATGAATGAGCCACCTGGAAACCGTTTACGTGTTGCGTTAACGGGTTTAACCATGGCTGAAAAATTCCGTGATGAAGGTAAAGACGTTTTATTATTTATCGATAATATTTACCGTTATACCTTAGCTGGTACTGAAGTATCTGCACTATTAGGTCGTATGCCATCGGCGGTAGGTTATCAACCAACATTAGCCGAAGAAATGGGCTTACTACAAGAACGTATCACATCTACTAAAACGGGTTCGATAACGTCAATCCAAGCCGTATACGTACCAGCAGATGACTTGACTGACCCATCACCAGCAACAACCTTTGCTCACTTAGATGCAACAATCGTATTAAGTCGACAAATTGCTTCTTTAGGTATCTATCCGGCCGTGGATCCATTAGATTCTACTAGCCGTCAATTAGATCCTTTAGTTGTTGGTCAAGAGCACTATGATTGTGCCCGTGGCGTTCAGTCAATTTTACAACGTTATCAAGAATTGAAAGATATTATTGCCATTCTTGGTATGGATGAGTTATCAGAAGATGATAAATTGATCGTTGCTCGTGCTCGTAAAATTCAACGCTTCTTATCTCAACCATTCTTTGTTGCAGAAGTATTCACTGGCTCACCAGGAAAATATGTACCTTTGAAAGACACGATCAGCGCATTTAAAGGAATCATGAACGGTGATTATGACCACATTCCTGAACAAGCATTCTATATGGTTGGTTCAATCGATGAAGCGATTGAGAAGGCAAAATCTCTCTAAGAGATTCATTGAACGAAGATCGTATTTAATGGAGATCGTATTATGGCACTAACTTCCTATCAATTAGAAGTTGTTAGTGCTGAATCTCACCTGTTTTCAGGTGATGTTCAGCGAATCAGAATCACAGGTAAAGAAGGTGAGCTTGGGATTTACCCTGGTCATACCCCTTTACTGACAACCATAAAACCCGGTATGGTTGGCATTGTGAAAGCGGATGGTAAAGAAGAGTTCATCTACCTATCTGGTGGCATATTGGAAGTTCAACCTAACATCGTAACCATCTTAGCGGATACCGCTATCCGTGGCGAAGATCTAGATGAAGCAAGAGCACAAGAAGCAGTAAGACAAGCGCAAGAACATATTAATCACCCAAGCGATGATATGTCATTTGCTCAAGCCTCTGCCGAGCTATCAAAAGCTTTAGCGAAAATTCGTGTTATAGAATTAACGCGTCGTATCGGTCAATAAGTTGCTTTTTGAAGTTTTCCCATATATTGAAGGTTACAATGCAATCGTGTTGTAATCTTTTCCTCAGTTCAATTAGTTATTAAATATTTAAATTAGACTTCTAAAGAATTTATAAGTTTTCACAAAAACTTTTTTATAAAATTAAATCTATTTTATTTAACCATATACTTTCGGTATAGGAATTTGGCAGCCTTTCACTCAGGGTTAACGCCACACCAATATGGACAATAGCATGCCCAAATAAGCCATTTATGCGAAAAACACTGCCTAATTGGACTAAAATTACAACACTGACGAACGGTATTTACAGTGGCACATTATGCGGAAAAAGGTAACGATTCTATCGTTTTACTTTTATTCTCAATTGAACGCAATTTTCCTAAATCCTGATACCATTGTTGATTGATTATTTTGGGTAATTTGTTCGATACGATTGATGATCTGTATAAGTTTATCACTATAATTTGGATCAGTTGCATAATGTGCAGCTTGTAATTCTTTGGCAGCTGTTCTGGCATCTGGTGCGTTAACAACAGCACGATAACGTGGAGTTTTGGTTAATAAATTAAGATAGTCGGTTAACGCCTGTTGTTTACTATTATAGACTCTAAAATTATCCTCAATTTTAGTCATTTTATTATTAACCAATTCTTGTGTGATTAAGCGAGTAGAATCCCCTTGCCATGACGCGTTGGCTTTGATACCAAAATAATTGTGGCTTACTTGATTATTGGTGGTTTTGATCTGCTTTTGTCCCCAGCCTGTTTCTAATGCAGCTTGTGCAATAATCACTTCATAAGGAATACCTGAATGTTTAGCTGCCTGCTTAGCTGGCTCTAACCAATCTTTTATAAATTTAACGATATGATCATCTTTACCCTCTTTTATTGGTGTATTTAAAGATAATTGATTAGTTGGATTGGTTTGATTTGCTTTATGACTTTGGTAAAGCATTTGCCCCCATGCTTGAGGCGATAAATTAGAGGGTGCACTACTAAATAAAGACTGAGCTAAATGAAGATTTTGCTCAGTTTTATTTGAATTAGCCTGTGATGAATTAGCTTGTGAGTTAATATTAATTGATGGTGAAACCTTGTTAGTTAACTGTTTGGTGAGCATCTGGGCTAATCCAAACCCTTTACCCGCTGCCTGCTGTGCAATTTGTTGATCGAACATTGAAGTAAATAACTGTGAAGCAGACTGACCAAATAAACCACTTTCAGGTACAGCTTTACGCATTGATTGCATCATCATATTAATAAATAATGATTCAAATTGCTTAGCAACTTGTTTAATACCTTCAGATGAACCATTTATTGCACTACGCTTTAGCTGGTTAAGACCCGATAAATCATAGGCAAAACGGTTGAATGATTGACCAATTTTAGTATTCATAAGCAATATTCTTTAAATAGTTTCAAGCGTAGCATGTAAACAACCCGCTGATTTTAGTGCCTCAAGAATCGACATTAATTCGGTCGGGTTTGCACCTAACAAGTTCAGTGATTTAATAACACGTTTTAAGTCAGCGCCTGCGGCTAAATTATGTAATGCCCCACCTTCTTGCTCAATACTTACTTGTGTATCAGGTGTTACCACTGTTGTACCACCGGCTAATGGTGTATTGGGTTGACTGACTTTTAATTTATTATTCACCACAATAGATAAATTACCATGCGCTACAGCACAATTATCTAGCTGCACTTTTTGATTCATCACAACAACGCCTGTTCGCGTATTGATAACAACTTTGGCAGAAATTGGCGTGCGACCTATTTCTAAATTTTGTATTTTAGATAAAAATTGTACACGTGCGTGGCTTTCTTTTGGCATTTTTAGAGAAACTGTTGTGCCATCTAAGGCAACTGCACTATTTTTTTGTAATTTATTAATTGCTTCCGATATTTTTAAAGCTCGAGTAAAGTCAAATTGGTTAAGATGCAAATGGATAATGTCTTGTTCATCTAAACGAGTGGCTAACTGACGTTCAATCGTTGCGCCATTTGGAATGGTGGCTCCTGCTGTTTGATTAACACTAACACTACTTCCTTTACTGCTTGCTCCCGCTCCTCCTACAAAAAGATTGCCTTGAGCAATAGCATACACTTGATTATCGACCCCTTTTAATGGTGTCATGATCAATGTGCCACCACGCAAGCTTTTTGCATTACCAAGCGAAGACACAACCACATCAAGTTGTTGCCCAACACGCGAATAAGAAGGTAATTTGGCAGTTACCATGACCGCGGCAACATTTTTTAATTGCATATTACTGCCTGACGGTACAGTAATACCTAGCTGAGATAACATGTTGGTAATACTTTGAATAGTAAAAGGTGTTTGCGAGGTTTGATCGCCTGTGCCATCAAGTCCAACAACAATACCATAACCAACTAAAGCATTGTCTCTTACACCTTCAATGGTCACTAAATCACGAATACGTTCAGCATGTCCATGAGGTATGAACAATATCATCATAAAGATAAAGCCAAAAAAGAGGCGCAATTTTCTTATCATAATCAGGCTCATTAAAATGGTGAAAGATTTAAAAATAGGCGTTGTAACCAACCCATTGTTTGTGCTTCGTCAATATATCCATTACCGACATATTCAATACGAGCATCAGCAACCTGTGTTGAAATAACGGTGTTATTACCGCTTATTGTTCTAGGGTTTACCACGCCAGAAAAGCGGATAAATTCGGTGCCTTGATTAATCGCAATCTGTTTTTCACCGATCACCTTTAAATTACCATTAATCATGACATCTTGAACGGTGACGGTGATAGTACCACTAAACGTATTTTTAGCATTAGCGCCACCGGCACCTTTAAAATCATTGCCACCAGCAATATCCGTTTCAGCTTTGCCTCTGCCAACTAATCCATCGAGAAACGTAGGCAACTTTTTTATACCTAAATTAACCGAGCCATTACGCCCTGCATTCACAGATGAGCTTTTGCTGGCACTGACGTTTTCCTGTAAAACAATGGTCAATACATCACCAATATTACGCGGACGGCGATCTTCAAACATGGGTTGATACCCAAAACTGCTTGGCTGAGCGGCTTGATAAATAGAGCCACTAGTATTTACAATGGCGGGCATTTGCGGAACAATGCTCGTTTTGCCTTCAACTAAAGCTTGCTTAGGTAATTGTGCGCAACTAAATAAGCAACTAAACAAAAAGAAGGCAATTGGAATATAAAAATATCTCAATAGACTTATCATATTGTTAATGTTAAAGCTGATTTAAACGTTGTAGCATTTGATCGGATGTTGAAATCGCCTTGCTATTAATTTCGTAAGCACGTTGTACTTGAATCATATTTACCAGCTCTTCAGCAACATTGACATTAGACGTTTCGGTATAACCTTGATATAGCAATCCTGCACCATTTAATCCGGGGGTATTTTCGGTCGGAGAACCTGAACTTTCGGTTTCTAAATAAAGGTTTTCGCCCACGCTTTCAAGACCCGCATCATTAATGAAAGTATGTAAAGTAAGTTGACCAACTTGAACTTGTGTTGATTGATTCGCTAATGTCACATTCACTACACCATCACGCGCGACAGTCATTTTGATTGCGTTGGATGGAATAGTAATGGCTGGTTGAATTTCATATCCCGCCGCAGTCACCAATTGCCCATTTTGATTAACTTGAAAAGCTCCACTACGAGTATAAGCTTGTGTGCCATCAGGCAATAAAACTTGGAAAAAACCTTGTCCGTTAATAGCAATATCACTACTGTTATCTGTTGCCTCTAAATTGCCTTGGCTATGAATACGTTCTGTCGCAACCGGACGAACGCCGGTACCAATCTGTAAACCTGACGGTAATGTGGTTTGCTCAGAAGACTGCGCGCCGGGTTGGCGAACTGTTTGATACAATAAATCTTCAAATACAGCTCTTTGTCTTTTAAACCCACTGGTACTCACATTCGCTAAATTATTTGAAATAATATCCATGTTCATTTGTTGCGCCGTTAAGCCCGTTTTGGCAATCCATAATGATTTAATCATAGTTATTCCTACTTAATATATTGATAAATTTAAGTCAGCGACAAAATTTGGTTCGCTTTTTGTGCATTTTCATCTGCGGTTATAATTTCTTTCATCTGCATTTCAAACTGGCGAGCATGGCTAATTAAATCCACCATAGCAGTAACAGGATTAACATTACTTCCTTCTAACACACCGGACATAAGTTTAGCTTTTGGATTATCTGGCATAACTGCACCTCGTTCATTACGTACTTGGTCAGTTAGTTGAAAAAAACCACTATCACCACGGACAATCTCGTTTCGCTCAAGATGTACTTTTTTTATTTTACCCACTTGGGCAATGGTGGTTGGTTTATTGCCCGCACCCAATGCAGAAAGTGTTCCATCGCTGCTAATAGTGATTTGAGATCGTTGGGGCACAGTTAAAACGCCACTATCACCAATTAATGGATAGCCTTGTATATTAAGCGTACCATTTTCGTCAATATCAATAGCACCATTACGTGTATAAGCTTCGCTACCATCAGCTAATTGCACCGCCAACCAGTGATCTTCGGCCAAAGCAACATCTAAATTTCTACCCGTATAATTAAATGCACCCATCGTTGAGTCAAACGTGGGCGTTGTTGCTGTTACCATAGTCCGTGTCGGTATATCATTGCCCACAACAGGAACTGCTTTCATTGCCGTTAACTGTGCACGAAACCCCACTGTAGATACATTAGCTAGGTTATTACTTGTCACTGACTGCCGATTTAGTGTCTGGCTAGCTGCTGACATTGCTGTATAAATAACACGATCCATAAATAACCTTTAAATTAGCGCAAATTAACTAATGTATTTAAAATTTGGTCCTGGGTTTTAATGGTTTGTGAATTAGATTGGTAATTGCGCTGAGCAACTATCATATTCACTAACTCTTGACTCATATCAACATTTGAAGATTCAAGTGCGCCACTGGCTAATGCGCCAAATGTACCAGAATTTGCCACACCCAATACTTCTGTGCCAGACTTAATTGTCGAACGCCAATTATTATTCCCTGCTGATTCTAGACCGTTAACATTAGCAAAATCAGCCATGGCAATTTGACCTAATAACATCGTTTGTTGGTTAGAATAAACGCCATAAATAGAACCATCATCATTAATGCTATAACCTACTAAATTACCTGGTGCATAACCATTAATAATTGGCGTTTTGATACTACCTACTTCTTTACCCATGTTTTGCTGAGAACTATTGGCTAATGATAAAGTAAAAGTATTGTCGGCAGATCCATTTAACCCATTAATATTAATGGTCATTTCAGGATCACTAATTAATTTACCGGAAGAGTCAAATTCCATTTGCCCCACTTTTTGTAAACTTCCATTAGGATCACTACTATCAAGATAATGAACATCCCATTGGTTATCGCCAGTTTTAACATAAAAGAGTTGAACATTCCGTTGATTACCAAGCGAGTCATAGGTGGTAATGGTTGTAGAATAATTAAATGTATCGGCATCAAGGGCATTGACCGGTTGTTTAGCAGGAACTTTACTATTGGCATTTAAGTTTGTTTGCAAAGAAGCCTTGGTTGTTGCTGATGCATTTAACATTTCTTGCGAAATTTTTAATGGACCAGGTGCTGCACCTTGCTGCACTTGAGGCGGCGTACCAGTTGCAAGATAGCCAGTCAGGTAAAGACCATCAGCAGAAATAATATTTCGCTCAGCATCTAATTGAAATTGTCCGTTACGAGTATAGTAAGCTTGTCCATTACTATCCACTAAACGAAAAAATCCATTACCTGAGATAGCCACATCTAGACTGTTGTTAGTGGTTGTGGCGGTTCCATCATTAAAATTTTGCATAACCGCAGCTACTTTTACCCCCATACCGACTTTTGAACCGGCATAGATATCGGCAAATGAAATGCTGGCGCTTTTAAAACCCACCGTTGCTGAGTTGGCAATATTATTACCGATCACATCTAACTGCTTTGATGCAGCATTCATGCCACTCACTGCTTGAGAAAATCCCATCTGAATTTTATCCTCTTTAAAGAATTTGACGTACTTCGTCAATACCAATTGAACCAAGTATTCCTAAATCGAGTAATACTTTATTATTAACTTTACTATTGATAACACCATAGACCACTGAATAAGCTAATGATGTGGATGATACTTTTTGCCCATCTGAACTTGCATTGACTGAAAAGGTATAACTGCCATCAGGCGCAATTGTCCCATCATTTAGCACACCATCCCAAGTAAAGGAACTTACGCCAGCAGGGATTGCGCCCAAATCAACTTCTCGCACCACATTACCATTTGCATCTTGAATGGTGATAATCACTGAATCGGCATCTCGCACTAACTCAAAGCCAAATGGAGTAGTAACCGTTTCTTTACCTGCATCTGAACTTTCTAGTTCAGAGGTAGCTACTAAAATTTTATCGCCAGGTACCATGACACCCTTGCCGATCATGTTGCTCGCATTAACCGATAAGCTGTCATCGATCTGACCTGAAACCATTCCCAATGTTGTATTTAGTCTTTCGATACCAGCTAAGGTATTAATTTGTGCCAGTTGTGATGTTAACTGACTATTATCCATTGGATTGGTCGGATCTTGGTTTTTCATCTGAGCAATAAGTAATGTTAAAAAATTGTCTTGCAGCTCCCTACTTGAATTACCATCTGATGAATTTTTTTGAATCGTTTGCGGATTTTTTACCCCTGATGCTGAAACAGCAACATTACTCACTCCCATAAGCTTCTCCTTATTACTGGCCTAATGTCAGTGTTTTTAGCATTAAACTTTTTGCCGTATTAATCACTTCGACATTTGCCTGATAACTACGTGAAGCTGAAATCGTATTGACCATTTCGGCAACCACATCAACATTCGGTTTTTGAATGTAGCCTTTAGCATCAGCCAACGGATGATGGGGTTGATAAACCAAATTCATTGGCGTGGGATCTTCAATCACTTGCGACACTTTCACACCCGCAATTGAATTGGTTTGACCATTATCATCCACTTGAAAAATAACTTGCTTGGCTCGATAAGCTTCTCCAGAGGTACTTGTTACGCTATCAGCATTAGCTAAATTACTGGCACTGACATTCATGCGTTGGGTTTGCGCCATTAATGCTGACCCTGAAATTGCAAAAATTGAAAAACTCATCTTTATTATCCTTGCTGTAATACCGACATAACATTTTTAAATTGCTCACCCAAAAACGTTAAATTACTTTGGTAATGAATGCTATTGTCAATAAAGGCTGTACGCTCTTGATCCATTTCTACCGTATTACCATCAGCTGATGCCTGATACGGAATACGATAAAGTACATTTTGATTAAGTGTGACAGGCGCTTTTACCTGAATATGATGATCTGAGGTAATATTAAGTCCAACGTGATTAATGTTACTGTGATTATTAAGCGCCTTACTTAACTCAGCATTAAAATCAATATCTCGCGCCTGATAGTTAGGCGTATCGCTGTTTGCAATATTTGCGGCTAATATATTTTGTCGCATTTCTCGTATATTTAATGCTTGCTGGTGAAAATTAACCCATGTATTCAATTTATCAAACATAAAATCATCTCACTTTTTTTGATAGTGAGGATTTTAAGCGAATAAAAAAAAAGTCATTGAGTAAATAACGATAAAAATAGCCCTTATTTCAAGATTTGTTTTATGCAATCATAAAGTACAATCAGTTTATGCATAATTTGAAACAGATAAACATGATTAAAATCGCAAAATTAATACTCGCTATTTTTATACTATTTAGCGGGTATCCTGTTGTGGCAAGTTCTTTTGATAAGCAGATTTACAATTTAATCTCTCAGCAATTTAGCCATAAAGTAGATGATATTTCGATTACTTACCTGACCGCCAAACCACAATTAAGTTGCAATACGCCTATACTTTCGTTATTAAATAAAAAAAAACAGTGGGGCAACATGACCATTTGTGCTCAATGTGATAATCAGAAAAAATTTATTCAGATTAATGTGGCTGTGATGGGGAACTATATTGTAGCTAAGCAAGCAATAAGCGCTGGTACTATCATCAACAAAGATCACATACGTATACAATCAGGTTGGTTAGATAAGCTACCTGCCGCTGTCATTTTAAATGAAGCTGACGTACTTAATCATATAGCTTTACGCAATATTAATCTTGATGAGTCAATCAAAACCACAATGCTTCAAAAAAATTGGCTGGTAAAAGCAGGACAAATAACCAAAGTGATAATTAATGGTGAAGGTTATCAAATAGAAACTAATGGCAAGACACTTAGCAATGGTGTATTAAATGATAACATTAGAGTTAAACTAAATTCTAACAATATTGTTGAAGGTACATTGACTCACCAAGGGGTTATTATTTTCAACAAATAATATTAATGATTTTTTTATTATTGCCGATAATAAAACTAAACAAATCACTTAAATCGTCAATTTGATTAAAGGTATTTTATGAGTATCGATGCAACAAAATCCGTGACAAGCATATCAGGACTACTTAACCGTGATGTAGTGAATGAACAACAAAAAAATCAAACAGCATCTGTACCTACCCAAAACAGTACTAATGCAAGCACTACCGTGAGTATCACTCAAAACTCAATGAATCTGTTGCATTCAACTGATAAAGATATTGATATAGAAAAAATTGATAAAATAAAACAAGCCATTACCAACGGTACATTAGTTATTGATACCCATAAAATTGCAGATAAATTAATTAATCAATTACTGCAACATATTTAGAATAAGTCAGAATTACAGGGATATATAAATGTTAGAGCTCGATGACATCCTAAACCAAATAACCGAAATGTTACAAACACTCTCAGAAATTCTACAAACAGAACAACAAATACTAATTGATAATAGTTCAACAAATCAGTTAAATGAAATTATTAATAAAAAAAGCCAGTTATTGATTCAATTAAAGTTACTGGATGAAAAACGCGTAACATTAAGTAAACAATTAGGTATTCATCCCCCCTATAACGACAATCCAACCATTGCAGCGCATTGGCTATCTATCACAGACACAACAAAATTATTAGCTAATATAAATCGTGATAATGGATTAATCATCCAAAATCGTATGAATATTACCCAGCAATCGATTAACTATCTTAAAGGCATAAACAGTCCAGTTGTTTATACCAATAATGGCTATCAACAAGCCGATGTAATCTCATCAAAACGAGCCAAAGTTTAACGGAGAATTAATATTTGTTGATGGTAAAGGCGATAAATACCGCCAAAAATGCCCTCTTATTAAGCCAATAATTCGTGAGTAATTAGGTCATACTGTTAGGCGTGTAAACTCTAATTAAACGATGAAGTTTTATTTGATTCCTCATGGCTGACGATAATGATCTAGATAAAAGCGAGCATCCCACCGATAGCAAAATAAAAAAGGCTAGAGAAAAGGGACAGATCCCTCGATCTCGCGAGTTAACTTCGTTGATAATCTTATTAATAGGCATCTCTTTGTTTGGATTAATGGGGTCACATTTAGTTAACCAGTTAATCACCATCATAAAATCAGCAATGATGTTTTCGTATAAAACAGGCGATGATAAATTGATCGTCTTTAATTTAATTAACTTGTTAACCCATGGCTTTTGGTCAATTGTGCCAATTTTTTTTGGTTTAGTTATTGTTGCCATATTCGCACCACTTTGTGTGGGAGGACTACTATTTAGTCTGCAATCAATTAAACCCAATTTTAATAAATTAAATCCTATCGCTGGTTTTGGCAGATTATTTAGTACTAAAATCTTTTCTGAGTTACTAAAAAGTCTACTTAAAGTTATTTTAATTTCTATCGCATCAACGTGGTTTTTAATGCACCATTTTTCTGACCTGCTTGCGTTACCCCATATGTATTTAAATAATGCATTAGCTAAAGCCATCCAGTTAGTGATTTTTTGTGGAATGTTAAGCGTTATATCGTTAATACCCATGGTTGGTTTTGATATTTTTTATCAAATATGGAGCAATTTGAAAAAATTGAAAATGTCAAAACAAGAAATTAAAGATGAGTTTAAAGAACAAGAAGGAAACCCACAAATTAAAGGGCGTATTCGCCAAATGCAACAAGCGATTGCCAGACGCCGAATGATGAAAGATGTGCCAAAAGCCAATGTCATTGTGACCAATCCAACCCATTATGCGGTTGCTTTACAATATGATGAAAAAACCATGATTGCACCAAAATTACTAGCAAAAGGAACAGATAACATTGCGCTACGCATTAGAGAAATTGCTACTGAATATAATATACCTCTATTAGAAGCACCACCTTTAGCTAGAGCGTTATACCGCCATGGTGAAATAGGTGAAACGATTCCAACAGAATTATATACCGCAGTTGCACAAATTTTAGCTTGGGTATATCAATTAAAACATTGGCATAAATATGGTGGCAATAAACCAATCGCACCCGATAATTTACCCATTCCTGAGTCATTATCCGTAAATAAATAAAGGCAATTACTCATTTTATGATTAAATCTAAACTACTTACATTATTATCGCTTAATACGTTAAAAAATGGCCATTATCAGATATTGGCAGGTCCAATGCTAATCTTATTGATTCTTTCAATGATGGTATTACCACTTCCTGCCTTTATTTTGGATCTGTTTTTTACGTTTAATATTGCTTTATCAATTATTATATTAATTGTGGCATTATTTACTAAACGAGTGCTTGATTTTGCAGCATTTCCAACTGTCTTATTATTTGCAACGTTATTAAGATTATCATTAAACGTTGCCTCAACACGAGTCGTTTTACTAAAAGGTCACACTGGTAGCGCTGCTGCGGGACGGGTGATTGAAGCTTTTGGACACTTTTTAGTAGGCGGTAATTTTGCTATTGGTATCGTCGTATTTATCATTTTGGTTATCATCAACTTTATGGTTATCACCAAAGGGGCAGGTAGAATAGCTGAAGTGGGTGCACGCTTTGCATTAGACGGCATGCCAGGCAAACAAATGGCCATTGACGCCGATCTCAATGCCGGCTTAATTGGTGAAGATGAAGCCAAAGCACGTCGAGCCGAAGTATCCCAAGAAGCAGATTTTTATGGTTCGATGGATGGTGCCAGTAAATTTGTACGTGGTGATGCAATTGCCGGATTATTAATAATGGCCATTACCATTATTGGCGGCTTGCTAGTTGGGGTTGTGCAACATGATATGGCGCTATCTGATGCAAGTAAAACCTATGTGTTACTGACCATTGGTGATGGCTTGGTTGCACAAATACCGTCCCTGATTATTTCAACAGCAGCAGGGGTTATTGTTACGCGAGTTACATCGCAAGATAACATTAGTAATCAAATGATTACCCAGCTTTTTAACAATCCGCAAGTATTAATTTTAACCGCTGTTGTAATTGGTTTACTTGGGCTAATTCCGGGCATGCCAAATTTAGTTTTTTTACTCTTTACTGCTATCTTATCCATTATCTCTTGGTGGCTAACTAAACAGAAAAAAACAGAACAGACAGCCGCGCCTAAACAAGCTAATGTGCAAGCAACCACGCCAGCCAATATTGAAGCGACATGGTCTGATGTCAATATTGAAGATATATTAGCCATGGAAGTTGGTTATGGATTAATACCAATGGTCGATCAAACTCAAAATGGAGAGTTGTTAGGGCGAATTCGTAGTTTACGCAAAAAATTTGCTCAAACATTGGGTTTTTTACCCCCTCAGGTGCATATAAGAGACAATCTTTCGTTAGCACCTTATCAATATAAAATATTTATCAAAGGCGGGGAAATTGGCAAAGGTGAAATTGTGAATAATAAATGGCTAGCCATTAATCCCGGCAATGTCATCGAAACGATTGAAGGCACACCAACAACCGAGCCCGCCTTTGGGTTACCAGCGGTATGGATAGATGCAAGCGATAAAGAAAATGCACAAATATTAGGTTATACCGTTGTGGATACCAGTACGATGATCGCAACACACTTCAACCATTTATTACAACAATTTGCTAGTGACTTATTAGGACGCTTAGAAACCCAAGAACTACTCGATAGAATAAAACAGGATATTCCAAAATTAGTAGAAGACTTTATTCCAGGCGTTGTGACATTAACCACCTTTCATAAAATACTGCAAAATTTAATCGCCGAAAAAGTGTCAATTCGAGATATGCGAACTATTATTGAAACAATCTGTGAGCATGCGCCAACTCAAAATGATGCTTATCAGCTACTTAGTATGGTAAGAATAGCTTTAGGCAGAGTTATTACACAACAATGGTTCCCTGGCTCTGATCCAATTAATGTCATAGGATTAAATATCAATTTAGAACGTTTGTTATTACAAGCACTGCAAAATACCAGCAATTTTGAACCGGGACTTGCCGAACACATTATTGAACAAATCAGACAAGCCATTAATCAACAAGATGCCATCGGCGCTCCACCGGTATTATTAGTTAATCATGCATTAAGACCGATGTTATCGCAATTTTTAAGACCTAACTTTCCTCAATTAGTGGTGCTATCGAATTTAGAAATTACCGATAATCGAGAGATAAAAATGACTTCGCAAGTTGGTGCTGAATAGTAATGCTTTTATGCTAATAATGTGTAGTAATTACTCGCATTATTTACAGTAATTAGAAAAAATACGGTCATAAATATCGATAAAAAACCAAAATAACGCCATATCACAGACAAGAGATATGGCGCGATATCATAAAGAAAACTAACCTTCACTGATTTAGCTAAACGTTTTATGGTCAGTTATTTGACCATCTATAACGTGCTAAAGAAAGCTCAATGAAAGCTATCTATCCCCCCTTAACCCGTGAGAACCTGATAAAACCATCGGTTATGGAATTAAACGTTTGGTTAAAGTTGAACGGTTCACTTTTTAGGTGATATTTTTTGTAAAAAATATTCAGGATTCTATACCGTTTCAAGCTTAAGAAAGCCGAAAAAAGTGATACACGCTTTAATTGAAATATTGAAGTTACCGAATTAACTCTGCGCAAAATAACAACGTTTCTAAACTGCCTATACGGCATTGAAGCTATTACCACGGTGTGGAGCGAAAACGTACACTTTCTAAACTGCCTATACGGCATTGAAGACCGCCCCGTTTATATTCATACTGTCATCGTATTTCTAAACTGCCTATACGGCATTGAAGACTATAGTCGGTGAAGGTTTCTACTAATTGAATTTCTAAACTGCCTATACGGCATTGAAGTTTTATCAATAACAAGCTCTTTGTAGCCGTCATTTCTAAACTGCCTATACGGCATTGAAGTAGAATTTTATCTCAATAGTTCCTTATTATAAAAGAGCATATTGCACTTTACCCAATTTTTACCCTTTTTTTGTCTCTATTTTAATATCAATAATAATCAATATGTTAAAATCATCCCCAAAAAAAGGGTTAGAAATTTAAAAATCGGGAACTGTTGCGGTTTGGCTTAGTCCATAGCTATTAAAGTTGCCTTGTACTGGCTCTAGGCATTTTTCTTGTTTTATCCACAAAATAAATTTTTGCCCTGTACTTTTACTATGCAAATGAAGGTGTGGATATTGCAAATGAACGCTTCCCCACTTTTCAATCATTTTATTTTTCACTTCAGGTGTCCATTTTCCCTGTGCTGTTAATCGTTTTTCGGCACGCCTTAACGCACTTTGACCTTTAGGGTTAACTCGGCTAAAACGTAAATAGCCTTTTATCGTCGTCGGTACGGTTTTGATAGGCATCAGTAAAGCATAATCGCTAATTGATGATTTTTGCTGTATATCTGCTTTAAGGTTTTGCAACTCCTGCTCGGTGCCCAATAGGCGAATCACTCCGCCTAATGTTTGGTGCACTCTGTAACAAGGAAAGCTAATTGCGATATTGCCTTGGTGATTGACCAAAATTTGGTGTAATGATTGCATCACTTGATTCATCACATCCACTTCGGTTATCTCAATTTGCGAAATCGCTCGCAACTCTAAATAATGTGAGTGCATCTTATTTACTCCTTACCGCTGGCACCAAATACACCACCACGAATTAATACTGCAATCACATAATGTTGCTGATCAAGCGCTGGTTTTTCACCTTTTAAAACCCAATTATCAAATAGGGTATAAAAGTCTGATTTCTGTTTTGGTTGGCGAAAAGCATGCCCCATTGAAGTGACCGAGCCATACGGTTCTATCGCTATTGGAAATTGTGCATTATCTTCATACCAAGTATCGATAGTTCGAATTGCATTACTGATTTTTTGTGAATGCATGGCGGCTTGTTGGTTCTTCTCATACAATACTTTACTCTTTGTTTTACCCGTATCTAGGATTAATTCTTGTGACGGATAGACTTCTTGACCTAAGCCCATTTTCAGTTTGGCTTCAACGTTAAAAATCACAAACTCTTTACCGGATAATCCAGCCTCAATCAGTTTGGCAAGATCATTCACCGATTTATCATCATAATCAAATACATTAAGCTGGTATTGTTTAACATCGCTGACTTCAATAAATGGTTTTTTATCATTTTTTCGAGTAACTGAAAGGCTAATGTGCTCCGCGGTCATACGATTACGCCATAACCAACGACCATTTAAGATATTAATGGCATAACGCTTAGCCAAGTTAAGCATTCCTTGCGTTTGAATATAATCCTGCGTTGTTTTTTCTAGTTCTTTTTGATATTCAATATCATTACACACGGAAGGTTTACCTAAAAATGGCAACACTTTACAGCTCCATGTCACGACCAAAGTATCTTTATCGGCATCTAACGCAGCAACATCAACTGTTTGTAAATTTGGCTTTTGTATTTCAGCATCTAATTTGGTTGGATCGTTTGCAACTGCATTTTTAAGACGATTTGAAATAGTGCCTCGGACTGATTTTTCAGTGACTGTAACAGGAGATAATTTATTGGAATCCGTATTATCTTGCTGTGCAAAAATCGCATCAGAAATATCAAAACTACGTTCAAAAGCAAGTACGCTGGCGGTGGTGATTTTATCTTTACTCATAATGTATTCCTTATTCTATAATTTTCTAAATTTACTTAATTGGTTTCTTGATTAATAACATAAATTTCTGCATCATTAGATTGCAATTCACTGCGTTTATAACGCCAAAAAGCCTGTGATAAATTCTCTTTCAAGCGTAAAGGAAAGACCCATTTACCGAGCCCATAAATACACTCCACAAATTGCGTGGCATGCTCATTACTGCGCGCATGTTCAACCTTACCTGCTGAAAATAGTGGCGAAATAGCTTGATAGCCCAAATGTAAAGGCACAAGCCAACCGCGCCCTTGTTTAACCGATGTGGTTTGCCAGTGATCTTTTTCTTGAGGATAATGATGTAACATTGCGGTTTCAATCAAGGCATCAAGCGCTGTAGCATTAGGATCTTGTTGCTGTAATTCCGCAGTGATATCTTGTAAATCTTGTGGTGCTTCAACTAAAACAAAAGCTGGTAATAGTAAATTAGCTAAATCAGCATCTGATTCATCAGAAGAAATTAACTTGACATCCCCAATAGATACTACATGACCACCGGCTATACGTTGTTGGTAAAGTTTTTGTTTCATCTGTTGGATAAAGGCTTTCTGTTGCTCAGCATCATATAATGTTTCTAAATCTTCTATTCTCACTTCGATTAATAATGATACATCAAGATGTACTCGACCTTCTTCAATAATTGAACGAGTACTACCATTTTTAGCTAGTGGATTTCGTGTTAATCGAAAAGTATAATCCGCATAGTTGTTTGGCCGATAAACTTGTACATCACATTCATGACATGCAATTAACACACCATCTAAGTAAATAGGATTTTCTGATTCAATTTTACGACTTAAAGCATGAATAGCGCCTAAAAATCCAGAAATAGCTGGGAATCCATACGTTAATGGGCTAGAAATTGCATTAGCATTATGAATTTTGACATGATCAAAAAATAAATAATAATCTGGTAATGCCATTAAAATATTCCCTCCCGTTTACGTTGACTTGCTTTTACCGCTGCACTAAATTCGCGGCGCCATTCGCTAAATTCAGGATCGGCAAATTGCTGTTTAATATTTTTAAATTTTTCTTTTAAAGTATTTTGAACCCACTTGGCAAAACTCTTTTCTAAACTTTGTTGCCAATCGCCTTGTTCATACTGCTTTTTAAAATCCTCTTCATTCTCTAATTGGGCTCGCTGTGGATCAAGCCAAAGTTTTTCATGAAAGTAGAGAGAATAATCACGGCTCCAACCGGCTGGTTGAGTAGTTTGAATATGGCGAGCAAACTTAAGTAGTAATGATAAAATCACCGCAAACGCATCTTTACGATCATCTCGTTCTTCTACAATATTTTTTGGCGATTCAACCATATCAAACAGTAATTTAAAACCAAATCGGCAGAAATATTGCAATGTATGATTGAAAATAGTTTCTTGTTGTTTGCCTACCATTGGAAATGGCGAGTTTTTGAATTTAGGAGGTATGGAGGGCAATAAAAAATTACGCCCCATTTGACTACCAATAAGTTGGCTTGCATTTTGAGCATTACTGCCACCGAGCCTAACAACAGCCAGCTCGTGAAAAGAAAAATAAGGTTGATGCTCAACATCCTTTTTTCGGCGCAGTTCTCGTGCATTTTTATTTTCTTCCGAAAATCGTGTTTGTACCTTTTTATAAACTAAATGACACAAAGCACTAGGATGTAATGGAATCAATAAACGGTAATTATGTTCTTGCTGTGATAAATAAGTTTCTTCACTATTAGGCCAGAAAAATTGCTTATTAAGTTCCGAAGCCTGCGCATCACTCCAATTATCTCTAAGTAACTGCTGAAAATTTTCCAAATAAAGAGCAGATTTATTTTTATCATCAGATAAAGCTTCTTGAACAGCAGGGTGATTATTAATAATAAGCTGTAAAATTGTTATATCATTTTTAACAGTTTGATTTAGTAATCCAAATATATCTAAGGATGCAGCGCTACCTGTTGCATCAAAAGGCAGGACATTTACTGTAGAAGATGATACAAAATTACCTAAAGTATCAGGTTTTACCTGAGTATTATAATTAGCATTACAAGCCTTAGAGCTAGGGTGAATTCCCTTGGAGAGATGCGTTGCGATAAGAAGCCATGAAATACGACGAATAGCCGCATCTTCCATCCACGTTTCAAAATCAAACCTTTTAGCAAGTTCAGCTAACTTTTGCTGAGCTTCATTCACTGCGACCTGATCGCCTGCTTCTTTTGCTTTTTCTAGCTTAGCGGTTTCGCTTTTATAGCTACTATTATTGGCAAGTCGCTGTTGCAGAAAATCTAAAATTACTTTTCTTATATCTTGCCAAGAAATATTATCCATTTTCCCTCCTTATTTATCTTAAATTTTAATATAATTAGAATAAAATAACCCTTGCTAAAAATCAAGCAAATAACACAAAAAATAATCTAAAAATAAAAAATAAAAAAGAAAGAATCAAAGAAAAATTTAATACTTAACAGGAATAAAATCAAAAATAATTATGAAAGAATCAATACGATAAATAAAACTAGCTAATTTATACTGTCCAAGATTAACACTTTTATAGACCGCTTATTCAGCGGTAAAATTCACTTCAAAGAAAAGTAAATACTTAACATTTCTCAGCAACCTACTCGGTTGTCAGAGCTCAGTATAAAAGAATTACCTCACTTTTACTAGCAACCATTATTCACCTGACGATATTTTGTCAAAAAGTTTCAGGTAACTATATGTTTCAGTATAAAAACAAGATTCTTTTATCCTTGCTTTTTATAAAATCCAAAGTAAGGATGAAAATACCAACTGTAATTACGATATAAGTTTACGCTACAAAATTCATTCGCTAATCGATATGGCGTTTTATTTGGGAAATATTCGGCTATTTTTGCTATGGCTTGCTCGACACTATTAATTAGCCAAGGTTGGATGCTAGGATTATCAAGTGACCAGTTTTTATATTCAATTATACTATTTTGGGTATCTTTACAGCAGTCATCTGGTGTTTGCCATGCGATATCTGCATAGCTAAATTGGTAATTTCCATCATCGTCAAGTTGGCAAATATATTCATCTTGTGTCTCATCATTCCCTCTAAATGGTGAAATCGCCTGTAAATGCACACAATGGTGATGAGCTAAACCTTGTTGCCAATAGCTGGTCACATAATTACTTTTACGGGCATTAATCGCAAACAGATCTGCCATGACCTTATGTTCTAATTCAGCTAGCGTTAGTCCATCTTCAGGGCAAGAATGAATACGTGGAACCGCATCAACATTTACTAACTGATGCTCAGGAATTAGTTCATTTGTTTTATGGGTTTTCAGCAAGAATAATGGCTCTTCTTCAAAACCCGGTTTAGTAAAACAGGCTTTATCCGTACGATACTTAGATTCAATTGCTTTTAAATTCGAGCCTAATATGGCCACATTGGCCTTTTGTGCAATTTTTTGTGGCCGGTGACGCCATACCCGTCCAACTAACTGAATAATAGATCGCATGGATGAGGGTTCTACAATTGCCCAATCATAATCGTGATCACGCCCGACTTCGGTGACTGGCGTGCCTATCACAATAAAGATATGGTTTTCTTTATTGCTACTTTTTATAGCCTGGAAAATTTCGGGTTGGTTAAATAGTGCTTGTTCATCACTGCGATTTAAAATTCTATCGAGTTTTTCTTCTAATTGGCTACGCAATAACAGCAGTTGCCGAGCATGATAGACCACGATATGAAAAGCGGTATCATTAGGCAACTTCTTTTGTTCATAAATTTGTTGTGTAAGTGAAATAACATCTTCTATATGGGCAAAACGCATTAAACCAATACTAACTTTTTTTTGTGATTTTTTATCTATTTGATGATGATCTTGGTGAAATTGATAAGCTTGATCTAATAGTTGTTTAGCCAGCACACCATAATCGGTTTTTGGGTTTTCTGTTTTATTTTCTTGGTAATTTAATAGATCTAAAATATGCCCTTTACGGCGGATTGCACTTTGTGCTAATTGATGAATGCGCATTGCTACAAACTGTTGATGGTGATCGCTAAACGCTTTAGTATCAGCAATTTGTGATATCGACTGTTGATATTCATCAAACCAGCCACATACAATGGTATTATCGGCATATTGATTATTTTGATTCCAAATTTTTCGCCCTGCTTGGTAAGCGTCAAATAATCCGGCAATTAAATCTGGTGTTAAAGTCGCCGATGACAGCAGTACTTTGCTCCCAAACAATCCGGCTAAATGCACTAAACGCGCTAGCGCTGGCAAGTCGTGTTGATCAAAATCATCGGGTTCATCTAAAATCAGATCTGAGGTTAACAATCTTAACGTTGGTGCAATATATTTACCGCCTCGCGTACATTCGCTCGCTTGAATAATATGGTCAATAGTGCATGTCACAATGGGCGCATAGAGTAATTGTTTTGCTTTACTGTTTTCGATAATGGTGCCTAATTCACAATCAGCAATACCACTTTCTGCTACATCAATATATTCATCAATTAATGATTCGATGGATTCACTACCTTGGTTTTCTGAATTTTTTGGAGAATCGTTTTGTTGTATTTCTTCATTACTTAGCTCAAACAAGGTTTTTGTGGCTCGCCCACCCACTAAAATCGCCAGATGTTCATCACTTAAGTGTAATCTTTCTCTTAATGCTTTACCTGTTTGCAACGTTAAAACACGTAATCCCAATGCAATGGTAAAACGAACGCCCCGTTTTGGATTTGAAAGCGCATACATAATCCGCCCATTGGCTAAGGTTTTACCACAGCCAGTCGATGCCATGTTAACACCAAAAAAGCCACATTCATCAGATTGTTGTTGATAACTTTTTGCTAAATCAAAAGCATGATTTTGCCATTGGAATCGTTTTATAGTTGTTCGTTTGGTAAAAGGTTTATGTTGATTGATTGCGGGTAATTCCGTGGTTATTTTAGGTAATAAACGAGCAAAACGGGCTGAAAAATTAGCAACACCGACCAAATGATCATCCAAACACTGTTTGGCTTCTTTTTGGTAATTTGTGTTGGCAATCAGTATTGCCCTATTTTTTTTTGCCTCGTCATTTGATAAAGATAAACTTGAGTAGTTATGATCAGCCACCATTAAGCTTAAACGTGAAATATGCAATAAAAACGCGTCAATATTAGACAATTGCATTAAGGGAACATGATTTAGGGCTTTGGTTGCATAACGGCTTAGTTTTTTCAGCCAAAGCTGACTTAAGGTAATATCGCTTTTAAGCTGCCAAAAATCATCGGGCGAAGTATGCTGACTATGACTATTTTTAACCCACCCATCAACTGCATTCAATATTTTATAAAAGGTAGTTATTTTTAAGCCTGAGAGATATGAATCTTTTTCTTGTTTCTTTTTTTTATCACCATCTAATGAAGTCGTTAAAAACGGCATTCTATGATGCGACACAATGAGCCACGCAATCCATTGTGCCAATAATGGTAACTGCGTAAGATCATTTTTTTCAACTTTGGTAAGCTGCTTGTACCAATTAGGATGTTGTTGTTGATATTGAGTAAAATGCGCTAATCGATTAAATAAGGCTTCGTTGGTGGTGCAGTCTTGAATCATTAATAAAAATAATTGCAACGAAATCCATTCATGTCGATAAGGATCAGCCGCCACAGCCGTTTCTGCTCGTAATTTAGATTGAAAACCAATCGTTGCTTTACCTAAATCATGAAGTAGTGCCGCTATGGTAGTAATTAATTGAATGGCGGTTGCATATTGCCAACAATTTTCGCTGTCACTGCGTAAAATATTACGTTTAGTACGATTAGTTGGGACTCGTCCTTCTTGATTAAACTGACTGCGATCACCCACAATCCACAAAAGATCAGTTAAATTTTTACCATGTGTCCAATAACATGCAACAGCAGTATTTTTGCGTGCGGTTTTGCGTAATAATTTATAAAGCGTTTGTAGCCCAGCTTCGGTCATTGGGCTTTGCCATGTTCGTTCACCGCAGCGCTCAGCGAACTGATCAATTATGCGACGCGTTTCGGTTAATGCATTCTTTTTGCATTGACTAACAAGTAAAATATTCATATTTGATCTGCTATCTGTTTTAAAGTATCAATAATCCTATCAAGTGCACCTAATTGGGCAAATTGCGCAATACATGCCATACGAAATTCTTTTTCACTGTCGCCTTGTTTGGCTGATAAAAAAGCTTGAGGTAATACAATGCCATCTTTAATAATATCTGCCGCATCAAAAACTAAGCCACCACGCCGAGTTTTTCCGTGTAAAATAGCCAGCCCATGTGGTAAACCTAATACCCAACAAGCCGTTGCGCCAAGACCATAGGCTAAATAGTTACCATGATCTAAAAATTGATTAGCGGGATCATGACTTTTACCTCGTGTGCCTTGTTCTCGTTTAAATTTGTCATCTTGTAAGGTTAATTGATTTGCCATGCCATAAAGACGTTTGCTAATACGCCCTTCTGCAGCTAAAAGAGCTTGGCTGTTATCAACATCGGTAAATTGTTGTGTTGCATCAGTAAGAATATGCGCTAACTGCGTTTTATCAACATCCCAATCAAATTGTGGCCAACATTCACTAATAATATTAAGCCGTGTTTGTTGCAATAATTTAGCTGCTTGTAATCGACGTTTGTCATCAAACCAAAATTGACACCAGCTTTGTAGGTATTGTGTCGGGCGATATTCACTTTGTGGCGAGAAAAACTGGCAGGCAAATTCAGATTCAGTAGATGAAAATAGAGGCGTTCCGCCTCCGCCACAAAAACCAATCATAACACCTGCTCGTGAAAGCTCTCGCACTGCCGCTTGCGTCAATGATGTTCCCGTACCTAATAAAATACAGGTGGTATTTGCTATTGGGATATTCCAATATAACGACTGCTGACCTTGCTCAGTCACATACTCAACTCGTCCACCATTAACCAAAACACGACAATGTTCTAAATAATAAATATTGGCTCGCTTGGAATGCATGATCGTTTTTAGATCAGAAGAATGAATCATATCCATGATGATAACTGATTAAATTAATTGAAATATAGCCAATAAATTAACATTATTTTATATGAAAAACGAGCATTTTATTGTCTATTACGAGCAATTGAGTTATTGCAAAGTTATTAGATTATGGCAGGGATTTTTAAAGACGAGCATTGCTCGTCTTTATCTTTTTGTTTATCAATAAAGTTGCTGTAATGGCGTTACAGTTTGTGCTGGATCGTAATCTAGCGCTGCAGTTGTAGCATAAGCAGCATTCATGGTGGTATCGTAATGTACCTTATATTGAATGGCACTTCGACGCAATATTTTTGATGCTTCAATGGCTGCTCGTCCAGAAGTGGTATTAAGAATGTAGCTATATTCGCCATTTTTTATATGGTCATGGATATTTGGTCGCCCTTCGTTTTCTTTTTTTACAATTTGGCATGGTATATCTGCTTGTTGTAACACTTTTGCCGTGCCGATAGTTGCATCGATACTAAATCCATGCGCAATTAATCGTTTAGCAACTTCTAACAGCCTTGTTTTATCCTGATCACGAACCGATAATAATGCTTTTCCTGATTTTTTCATATTCGATAGGCTACCAAGTTGCGCTTTAGCAAAGGCTTCAGCAAAGGTTTTACCGATCCCCATCACTTCACCCGTTGAGCGCATTTCTGGACCTAAGATTGGATCAACACCACTGAATTTATTAAATGGCAATACCACTTCTTTTACTGAATAATAAGGAGGGATCACCTCTTTAGTCACATGTTGCTTGGCAAGTGATTGCCCTGTCATGACACGAGCGGCAATTTTAGCCAATGGTAAACCTGTTGCTTTTGAGACAAACGGTACGGTACGTGCTGCACGAGGATTAATTTCAATCAGATAAATTTGGTTATCTTTGATGGCAAATTGTCCATTCATTAAGCCTTTTACATTAAGTTCAAGTGCCAATTGTTTGGCCTGCTGTCGTAGTTTGTCTAAAATCTCTGCACTTAAGGTGTGAGTTGGTAGTGAGCAAGCGGAATCGCCAGAGTGAATGCCTGCTTGTTCAATATGTTCCATAATGCCACCAATCACAATTTGTTCGCCATCAGCAATCACATCAATATCAACTTCAATGGCATCATCTAAAAAGTGATCGAGTAAGACTGGTGCATTATTTGATTCGCTTACTGCGGTTTTAAAATAACGCCTTAAATCTTGTTCATTATAGACAATTTCCATTGCGCGCCCCCCTAATACATAAGAAGGTCTAACCACTAATGGATAACCTATTTTTTCTGCTTTGATGACTGCCTCATTAATATCGGTCACTGTTGCGTTGACAGGTTGTTTTAATTTCAGTTTATCGACGACTTCTTGAAAGCGTTGACGATCTTCGGCTTTATCTATAGCATCGGGTGAGGTACCAATAATTGGTAGGCCAGCGGCTTCAAGCGCACGAGCAAGTTTTAGCGGTGTTTGTCCACCGTATTGCACAATAACACCATTTGGTTTTTCAACATGTGCAATTTCAAGCACATCTTCAAGCGTAACTGGCTCAAAATAGAGGCGGTCAGAAGTGTCATAATCGGTTGACACAGTTTCGGGATTACAGTTAACCATAATGGTTTCATAACCATCCTCACGCAGAGCTAATGCCGCATGCACACAGCAATAATCAAACTCAATACCTTGTCCAATTCGATTAGGACCACCACCTAGGATCATAATTTTTTTACGGCTAAATTGAGGATTAGCTTCACACTCTTGCTCATAGGTTGAATAAAGATAAGCGGTATCTGTTGCAAATTCAGCTGCACAGGTATCTACCCGCTTATAAACAGGGTGAATATGATATTGATGACGTAAATCGCAAACCGATTGCTCAGTAGTATTAAGTAGTTTGGCAATGCGTAAATCTGAAAAACCTTTACGTTTTAATTGCCATAATGTTTCTTGATCTATCTGTGCTAGTGACTGCTCTTTTAGCTTGTTTTCAAAATTAACTAGCTCTTCAATTTGCACCAAAAACCAACGATCTATATTGGTTAATGTAAAGATCTCATCTAAACTCAATCCAGCCCTAAAGGCATCGGCAATATACCAAATACGATCGGCACCCGCTTCTTGGAGTTCATAACGAATTTTAGTGATATTTTTTTCATCGGTATAATCATCAATTTTAGGATCAAAACCTGAAGCGCCAACTTCAAGCCCTCGCAATGCTTTTTGTAATGATTCTTGGAAAGTACGCCCAATAGCCATGACTTCACCAACCGATTTCATTTGCGTGGTTAAACGATCGTTACAGCCCGCAAATTTTTCAAAATTAAAGCGTGGGATTTTAGTGACCACATAATCAATCGACGGTTCAAATGAGGCAGGGGTTTTACCGCCAGTAATATCATTAGATAATTCATCAAGAGTGTAACCAACTGCCAACTTAGCTGCAATTTTAGCAATTGGAAAACCGGTAGCTTTAGAAGCTAACGCTGATGAACGTGATACTCGCGGATTCATCTCAATAACAATTAATCGTCCAGTTTTAGGGTCGACCGAGAATTGCACATTGGAACCACCAGTTTCAACGCCAATTTCACGCAGTACGGCAATTGATGCATTACGCATGATTTGATACTCTTTATCTGTCAATGTTTGTGCTGGCGCAACGGTAATTGAATCACCGGTATGAATCCCCATTGGATCGAAGTTTTCAATTGAGCAAACAATAATGCAATTGTCATTTTTGTCTCGCACCACTTCCATTTCATACTCTTTCCAACCTATTAATGACTCATCGATGAGCAGTTCATTAGTCGGTGAAAGATCGAGCCCACGGGTACAGATTTCGTCAAATTCTTCCGTGTTATACGCAATTCCACCTCCTGTGCCACCCATGGTAAAGGACGGGCGAATTATGCAGGGAAAACCAACTTGCTCAAGAACGGCATACGCTTCTTTAAGCGAATGAGCAATGCCTGATCTTGCAGTATCAAGACCAATTTTTTTCATAGCCTCATCAAAACGTTTACGATCTTCGGCTTTATCTATAGCGTCGGCTGTTGCGCCAATCATTTCGACATTAAACTCTTTTAATACGCCTTGTTTTTCAAGCTCTAATGCACAGTTTAATGCTGTTTGCCCCCCCATGGTTGGTAAAATAGCATCGGGTCTTTCTTGTTCAATAATCTTGCGAACACATGTCCAATCAATTGGCTCGATATAAGTGGCATCGGCCAATTCAGGATCCGTCATGATAGTAGCAGGATTAGAGTTAACTAAAATAACGCGATAGCCTTCTTCACGTAGTGCCTTACAAGCTTGTGCACCAGAATAATCAAATTCACATGCTTGACCAATAACAATTGGGCCTGCGCCAATAATTAATATACTTTTGATATCTGTTCGCTTAGCCATAATTATTGCTCCTGCTTATAAATTTTAATTAACTCAATAAAGTGATCAAAAAGAGGTGCGGCATCATGCGGCCCGGGACTGGCTTCTGGGTGACCTTGAAAGCTAAAAGCTGGTTTTTGGTTGTGATGAATACCTTGCAGTGAACCATCGAACAGTGATTTATGCGTCACGCGTAAATGAGCGGGTAAACTTACTTCATCTACTGCAAAACCATGGTTTTGTGCGGTAATCATCACCTGATTATTTTCCAGATCTTTCACAGGGTGATTTCCGCCATGATGACCAAACTTCATTTTTATCGTTTTGGCACCACATGCCAGCGCTAAAAGTTGATGGCCTAAGCAGATGCCAAAGATAGGAATATCAGTGTTTAAAAACTGCTTAATAGCCTCAATTGCATAACTGCAAGGAGCGGGATCACCTGGACCATTAGATAAAAATATTCCGTCAGGCTTTAATGCAAGGACTTCTTTTGCTGTTGTTTTAGCTGGTACGACTGTTAATTTACAACCACGCTCAACTAACATGCGCAAAATATTGCGTTTTACGCCAAAGTCATAGGCAACAACATGGTATGGTAATTGAGTCTCTGGTATTGGATTAGTCTGCTGTTGTTGCCCTGTCCATAATATGCCTTCAGTCCAAATATAACTTGTTGAACATGTCACTTCTTTAGCTAAATCAAGCCCACTTAATCCTTTAAAATTTATCGCCTGCTGTTTGGCTATTTCGGCTTTTTCAAGTAAGGTCTTTTTATCCGTTGCCGTTATGATAACACCATGCTGTGCTCCTTTTTCACGCAAAATACGCGTTAAGCGCCGTGTATCAATATCAGCAATGGCAATAACATTATGCTTTTTTAAATAGCTGGAAAGATCGAGTTCGCTTCTGTAGTTGCTAGCTAATAATGGCAAATCACGAATAACCAGCCCTTTTACATAAACTTGACCGGATTCGGCATCATCATCATTTGTCCCTACATTACCAATATGAGGATAGGTCAATGTAACCAATTGTTCACAGTAAGAGGGATCGGTAAGAATTTCTTGATAGCCGGTCATTGAGGTATTAAAAACCACTTCTCCAACAGTTTGACCATCAGCACCAATGGATTTTCCGATAAATTGCGAACCATCTTGTAACATAAGCAGGGCATAAGTTTGCATGATTTAAAAGACCTTTTGAATAATTTATCGATATTTTTGAATATAAATTCAAATTCATTTATCTATAAAGATATAATAATTGACCATTTTATTACAATTTTTTGTACAAAAGAAGCAATATCATAAAAATTATCTTAATAAATAAGTCTAATTTTTTAGACACCTCTCAATATAAAGATAAAATATTGGGATTATTATAATGTTTAACTTGAATTTGCATAATTATTCAAATAGAATTATTTGAATAATTACGGTTATTAGGAGCAATATTATGCACGGTTTTTATCAGCGCCATTTTTTACGATTACTCGACTTTAGCCCTAGTGAAATCAATCAATTAATTAATCTTGCTATTGAATTAAAACAAGCCAAACAACAAGGGCAAGAACAACAACATTTGATAGGTAAAAATATTGCATTAATTTTTGAGAAAGACTCTACCCGTACTCGTTGTGCTTTTGAGGTTGGTGCATTTGATCAAGGTGCTAATGTCACTTATTTAGGACCAAGTGGTAGTCAAATTGGGCATAAAGAGTCAATTGCAGATACCGCGCGCGTACTGGGTCGAATGTATGACGGAATTGAGTATCGGGGTTATGGTCAACAAATTGTTGAAACGTTAGCAAAATATGCAGGGGTGCCAGTTTGGAATGGTCTGACGACCGAAGCACATCCAACCCAAATATTAGCCGATTTTATGACAATGAAAGAGCATATAGAAGATCGCCCATTAAGTAGTATTAAATTTGCCTATTTAGGCGATGCTCGGAATAATATGGGAAATTCATTAATGGAAGGTGCTGCGTTAATGGGGATGGAAATTCGATTAGTGGCCCCAAAAGCTTGTCAGCCGGAAGCCGAACTTGTGCAAAAATGCCAAGATATTGCCAAAACAACCGGTGCCAAAATTATCTTAACTGAAGATGTTACTTTGGGTGTTAAAGATGTTGATTTTTTATACACTGATGTATGGGTCTCAATGGGGGAGCCAAAAGAAGTCTGGGATGAACGAGTTAAATTATTAACGCCTTATCAAGTAAATGAAAATGTAATCAAACTTACCAATAATCCCAATGTCAAATTCATGCACTGCTTGCCAGCTTTTCATGATACCAATACGACAGTGGGCAAACAGATGGCAGCACAATATGGTTTAATCAATGGGCTTGAAGTAACTAATGACGTATTTGAATCTGAGCATAGTATTGTATTTGACGAGGCGGAAAACAGGCTACATACCATTAAAGCGGTAATGGTTGCAACATTAACCAAAGACGAATAATATTATCACAATCAATACAAAGGTGTTTTGTTAAAATAAGCGCCTTTCTTTTTGCCGACTTAATGTCGGCATAATTTTATCTAAAAAGAATATTGAATCATGACCAAACAAGAGCGAAATAAAGATTTTAAAAAATACCTAAAACTGACCAATCCCATTCATTTTTTAGCAGTAGGATTGGGTAGTGGCATGTCACCGATTATGCCAGGTACCATGGGTTCATTAATGGCAATCCCGTTATGGCTTTTGTTTTATGGATTACAGCCAGCTTTATACTGGATATTTATTTTAGTGACTTTTATTTTTGGTTGTTTTATTTGTCAAAAAACCTCGGATGATACACATACTCACGATTCAGGGCATATCGTTTGGGATGAATTTGTCGGCATGTGGATCACCTTATTTTTTATTCCGCAACTTTCAGTTATGTGGGTTGCCATAGCTTTTGTGGCATTTAGAGTGTTTGACATGGCAAAACCTTGGCCAATTCGCTGGTTTGATAAACGTGTACCGGGTGGATTTGGCATTATGGTAGATGATGTGCTTGCCGCTATCTTTTCATCATTCACCGTTTATGCCATGACATTGATTATTTAAGATGAAATTTTATACTAAAACACATACTTTCCTGAAAGTTTTTGACAAAATTAGACTAAAACATCTTTTGTGACCAACCTAATTTGGTTGAAAGATTATTAAAGTAATCATAATCTTTGGTATGAATCAAATTAAATTCATACGATGAACGACGAATAATTACATCCTGTGTTGGTTTGACCGGTAAAATAATTTGGCTATCACAGGCAATATTTATATCAAGCGCAGTCGTTGGAAATTTAAGATGAATAGGATTATCTCCCTTAATAACTAATGGTCTAACTGCTAACGAATGCGGAAACATTGGTGTAATAATTAATGCGTCTAAATGAGGCGCTAAAATAGGTCCACCCGCTGATAGTGAATAGGCAGTAGAGCCTGTCGGTGTTGCAATAATCAATCCATCAGCCCGCTGTGAAAACGCATTGCGTTCATTAATGTAAACATCATAGTCAATCATATGGGCAACCGTATTGGGGGTCACAACAATTTCGTTCACAGCAAAACTTGAATTAATTAAATTGCCTTCATCATAAATAGAAACTTCTAGTAAAAAGCGAGGGTCATTGTCATATTCGCCGGCAATCACTGGGCTTAATTGTTCAATCACTTGTTCGTGTGATATGTCGGTTAAAAAACCTAAATTGCCACGATTGACACCGATCACTTTAATTTTATATGGAGATAAGTAACGCGCAGAACGTAACATATTGCCATCCCCCCCCACAACAATGGCGAGGTCAGCTTGCTGGCCAATTGTTTCTAAAGAAGCATAATGGCTAACGGGAAATTGAATATGGTCCTCCAAGCGCTCTTCAACTAACACACGAATACCAAGTTTAACAAGCCAATCATAAAGCACTTGATGGGTTTCAATTGCTTCTAACTTACGCGGAAGTCCGATGAGACCAATGCATTTAAATGGAGTTTGCATAAAATATCCTTGTAATTTTTTACATAAAAAATATGTATTTTTTCGTCACAGGTCAAAAAATTACATATCAATGTGCCAATAAGCTTGTAATCATAAAAATTGTCCCCATAATAACCGTTATTCACTAAGTTTTCGACTACATTATTTGGAGTACCTTATGACAGAACAAGATAAAAATACGTCAGAAAATGAAACTAGCATTGACACACCAGCAGAAGAAACAATCGAACAACAAGCAGCGTCACAACCTAATTTTGAAGAGCAATTAAAAGCGAAAGAAGTTCGCATTACAGAGCTTGAGCAAGCATTGCAATTAGCGAAAAAAAATGAAAGCGAAGCGATGATTCGTGCACGAGCTGAAATTGATAATGTTCGTAAACGTGTTGAGCAAGATGTTGATAAAGCACGTAAATTTGCACTAGAAAAATTCTCTAATGAATTATTACCAGTTATTGATAATCTAGAACGCGCTTTAGAATCAACAGACAAAGCTAATCCAGAACATAAGGCCACTGTGGAAGGGTTAGAATTGACATTAAAATCATTCTTAGATACGGTCAAAAAATTTGGTATTGAAGTAATTAATACCGAAGATTCACAATTAAATCCTGATGTACACCAAGCAATTAGCATGGTTGAATCGCCAGAACATCAATCAGGTCAAATCGTTAATACCATTCAAAAAGGTTACACCTTAAATGGTCGTTTAATTCGTCCTGCGATGGTCATTGTTGCTAAATAGTTTAGTTTAAATCGATAACCGCCAACCATTTTGGCGGTTAATTTTATTTATTCCGTTGTTCTTCACGAGCAAGCTTTTTCATTTTTTGCTCGATTCGTTGACGTTTTAATGGTGAAAGATAATCAACAAATAGTTTACCTTTTAAGTGATCCATTTCGTGTTGAATACAGATAGCAAGTAGTTCATCGGCGTCAATTTCATAAGGATTGCCATTACGATCAAGTGCTTTAATTTTGATTTTTTCAGCCCTTGGTACAAACCCGCGACAATCAGGTACTGATAGGCAACCTTCTTCAATACCGGTCTCACCTTCTTGGCTAATAACTTCTGGATTGATAATCACATAAACTTGACTTTTATCTTCTGATACATCAATCACAATAATTTGCTCATGCACATCCACTTGAGTTGACGCAAGGCCGATTCCGTTTTCGGCGTACATAGTTTCAATCATATTATCAATGATCGTTTGTAACTCTGGTGTGAACTGGGTAACTGGCTTAGCAACTTTGCGAAGTCGCTCATCAGGGAAACGTAATACCGGTAAAATAGCCATAAATTCTTCGATCTACTCCTCAGATTTCGGGTTTATTCAAACTTTTGCACATTGTAAACATTTATCATACTGATGAATAGTCTTTGTTGGCTATTACTAGTATTTATCTTATCAATTCAAGATAGTTAAATTATTTAACATGAGAACAAAAAAGTTATGATGAGTAAATATGAGTTCTTATTACGAATTTCAATGCTTGGACATGGCAAACAAGCCATTTTTGAAAAAATTGGACAACTTTTTGCAAACAATTTACCAAGTTGCATACAAGATGTTTCTATTTTGCTAGATAAACTGGGATTTTCGGATGTTCAATTAACGCTTTTTTATGAAACTTCATATTTGCATTTTGAACCAGTCCTTGAATGGTTAGATTCACCCTACCCACAAAAACACCTTATTGCCTATTGTGATAGTGATTATCCATTGCTACTCAAACAAATTAGCTCTCCGCCTTTATTATTGTTTGTTTTAGGTAATCGACAGCTATTGTATTCCCCTCAACTAGCTATGGTTGGAAGCCGTGAATTTAGTGAATATGGGGCCCAATGGGGGCGATATTTTGCTGGCGAACTGGCTATGAATGGTTTAACAATAACCAGTGGTTTGGCGCTAGGGTTAGATGCGATTTGCCATCGTGGTGCGCTTGAGGTATCTGGTCATACGATTGCAGTTTTAGGTAGTGGTTTAGCAAAAATTGCACCACGATCAAATTTAAACTTAGCTAATGATATTTTAGCTCAAGATGGTGCCATTGTGTCCGAATTTTTGCCGTTTGAAAAGGCTAGATCGGTCTATTTTCCTCGTCGAAATCGAATTATTAGTGGATTAAGTTTAGGTACCTTTGTAATTGAAGCTTCAGAGAAAAGCGGGTCGTTAATTACTGCGCGCTATGCACTTGAGCAAAATCGCGATATCTTTGCCTTACCTGGTGATATTAATAATGAAAACTGTAGTGGAACACACTATTTAATTAAACAAGGTGCCTATTTAGTTTCTAAACCGGCTGACATTTTAGAGCATTATTGTCGTTATTTATCGGTAGCAAATAGCTCGCATAATCAGTTTAAAGAAGAACAAAATAATTCTATTTTATATCCTGAAATTTTTGCTGTGATTCATCATCAACCTATTCCGGTTGATATTATTGCTCAACAAGTAAATATGTCCATTCCGGAAGTAACAATAAAATTATTAGATATGGAATTAGCCGGATTAATTAAAACGGTAACCGGAGGTTATATTCGCAATAGATTAATTTAAAATAGCCGTATTTATGTTAAAAATTTTTAGGAAAGCATGCAGCTAAGTACAAAATCCGCCGATATAAATCGGCGGTAATAATCCGTTTTTTATTTATCTTCAATTTCCAGAGCTATTTCAGATAAGATAATACCAGTGTTATCTGCATAGACAAAATCACCCGAAAAGAAAGTTACTCCGCCAAAATTAATACGAATATCGATTTCACCAACACCTTGATCTTCAGCACCAACTGGAATTGCTGCCAATGCTTGAATACCAATCTCGGCTTCAGCCAGATAATCAACTTGACGAACAGCACCATAGACAATAATCCCTTCCCAATGATTTTGAACGGCCATATCTATTAGTTCTGCATCAATTAATGCACGACGAACAGAGCCACCCCCATCGATTACCAAGATTCTACCTGAGCCGTCTGATTGTAAAATTTCGTATAGTAAGCCGTTATCTTCAAAACATTTAACTGTTACAGCTTGACCTGAAAATGATGCAACACCACCAAAATTACTAAATATCGGTTCAACTACGTTAACATCTTCTGGGTAATAATCGCAAAGAATTGAAGTATCAAACTCCATTATCAAGTCTCCTTGTGCTGTGATATAAGTTTACTTAGTATAACGCTAACATTAAGTAAAATGATATTAAATTTAAATAAACGTGAACTAGCTCAAAATAATTCCTAAACAATAAAGTAAATTTGTCAATAAAGCAAATTTGACCATCTGTAATAATAAAGGTACAGCCTCTTTATGTGTATTAAATTGAAAAACAGCATAAATGTGCTTAATAAATAGTGGTAAGATTAGTATAAATAAACCGCTCCATACTGTTTGTAAACAGTTGTATGCAAATAAACTAAGGCAACAAAACGCAATAAGTAATAACAATAGATGATAATATCTTCCCATATTTTTACCCATTATGACCACTAATGTACGCTTATTATGATTTTGATCTATTTCTATATCACGAAGATTATTGATGTTAAGTACAGCAACAGATAATAGTCCGCAACCTAAAGCGGGTAAAATAATCGGTAAAAAAAGTACTTTGGTTTGCAAGTAGTAACTACCCATAACCCCAATCAAGCCAAAGAAAAGAAGTACTGATAGATCGCCAAATCCAATATAGCCGTAAGGTTTTTTACCTATGGTATAAGTTATGGCTGCAATAATAGATAAGAGTCCTAATAATATAAAACTAAATAACTCATAGATATTATTACAAGCAAGCATAAGTAAACTTAGCCCAAATGAAACACATAAAAAAGTATTAATCCATAATGCTATTTTTAGCTGTTTAAGTGTAATTAAGCCCAATTGTATTCCACGAGTATGGGCGGTAAGATTGTTTTGATCACACCCTTTAATTTCATCACCGTAGTCATTGGCTAGATTAGCAAGAATTTGTAATAATGAAGCGGTAATTAATGAAAATAATAGTATCCAAAAATTAAATTGGTGTTGCCAATAAGCTAACGCATTTCCTATTAATACTGCCGAAAGAGAAAGGGGCAGAGTTTGTAACCGTAAACTAATAATCCATGGATGAAATTTATTATACATTCAGTACATTATTTATAGTGAAAGCTATTAATCATAATAACAGCAATACAAAAAAAGTTCACGGTATTGATGATAAAAATATCTCTAATAACTTTCAGATTATTTCCAATTACATGCTGGATCGATCTTAATCATTTAGCTGCGCATTTTGAAATATCGCAACGTTTTCATTTTTCTAAATACTCTTCTAACTTTTCCTTCACGTAATGCTGATACAAATATACCAAGTGTACTATATATTACGCCAAGTAAAAGTATCATCAATATGTTCAGCCAGTTATCCGATAAGCTTAGCCCCATTTGATTCACACCTGCAATCATATTGGTTGCCCAAGTTGAAGGTAGAGAATAAGAAACACATCGCACCCATACAGGCATAGCACTGAGTGGCCAAATAGTTCCTGAAAGGTAGAAAACCGGCGTGGTTAAAAATGCCAATGTAAGGTATATCATCTCTGTACGGCGTAAACATTCAGTGAGTAATTTACTTAAGCCCAGCGCACCAAGCAATAGTGGAAATGTCATGATAAGTATTTCTGGAATACTGGCCAATTGCCGATAGCCAAGTACCCAAGGCCATAACCCAAATAGCACAATAGATAAAAATAACCAAATAGGTAATAACCCACATAAGCTGCCAAACATGACAATTTTAGGTGGTTTGCCTTGGGGTAGCGAATTGAGGGTGATATTAGTACGCGTTGAAGCAATTAAAAAAGAGTGCTGCAACAACATCACTAATAACCCAGGAAAGGTAATTGCAGCAAAACTGATACCTGCATTATAAAGGGGTTCGGTTTGACTTTTAATAGGTGATAAAATGATATTGATCTGTTCTTCTGAAAATCCATTATTACGCATTATTTTGGTATTATATTCAGTTAATATCTGCTGATAAATCCCTTTTATATCAACTTGTATTAGACCATTAGCTAGGCGACTTGAAGCATCACCATATGCAGGAATGGTAACTTCCTGTCCGCTTATTAAACGTTTTTCAAAATCTCTAGGAATAGTTATCACAGCAAAAATTTTGCGATGATTGATATCATCATAAGCTTGTAGTGAGCTTTCGTAGATAATTGTATCAATTTTTGAGCTGGTTTCTAAAGAGCGGATTAAACCACGGCTGGTTGGGGTATGATCTTGATCCACAATAGCTACCGGTAAATTGGTGATGGTGCCATTGATATAAACAAGACTCATTAATGACACAGACAATAGCAACAATAACCACATTGGTCGCCCTAACAAAAGGAAAAATATTCTTATAAATGAAGACCAAAAAATCTTAATCATCTAAATCTACCCTCTCACTGTGAATGCAAACGCCTTACTAAGCGCTTTCTGACTAGCAAGGTAATAATTATTGGATAGATCATTAAAATACCACAAGTTTTTAACACCGAAAAATAGCTAGAATGACGTAAAAACAGATCGAACAGTTTATTTAGTGCATAAGTTAATGGCTCAAGAGAAGAAATAAACCTAGCAATCCATGGCATAGATAGTTCAGGCACAACAACACCAGAATAAGTTAATGCAAGCCCAACTAAAAGACCTATATAGGTATAAGCATTAATGGGGGTTTTAGTAAATGTGTATAGTAAAATACCAATGCTTTGTGCAGCAATAACATAGAAAAATACCACCGTCATCATGGCAAAAGGGGAACCCGATACACGCGCATTAGAAAACAAAACGAGCATGGCAATTTCAAAAATAAGCAGCATGGTAAACCAAATTGTATAAGGTGCTAATTTTCCTAAAACAAAAGGGTAATTAGCACGCGTTCGCTTTGGTAATTGCGCTAAAATATGAATTGTTGTAGTTACAACAAATAACTGCAATAAATGTACTACCGCTGAAAATTGTTGGAAGTACATAGAGTTACCACTGGCATTAAATAAACCATCATAATTAAAATTCACTTTAGCCAATGGTGGAACCGGCATGCCAATGCTTGTCGCCATGGTGGTGCGATATTGCGTATTAAGTGTTGCTATCAACCCTGAATAATCCATGATCGAATATAAACCAGCACTATAATATAAAGCATTATAGTAAAGCATTGGCGTTGGTTGGCGACCTGATAATACATCCGCTTCAAAATTAGGTGGAATATAAAGCAACGCATAAATTTTCGCTTTTTGTACATCACGCTCAGCATCTAAAAGTTGGTCGTTATAATTGATAAGATCCGCATGCGCTGCAGCATTGAGATTACGAACAATTTCACGCGACAACGTACTCTTATCGTGGTCAATATAGCCTACTGGCAAATCTAACAATACACCTCGATAGAAGATGCTACTAATTAGAAAAAAAATAATTAGTGGCATAATCCACATTAACCAATGAAATGTAAATCGCCTAAAAATTTGCGGTATTTCATCATTAAATGCATCTTTAAAACGGTGCCAGAAATCTAACATTATTGGTCCAACTTCCATAATGTGCTCATACCAGCACGTAAGCCTTTAACCGGTGCAACAGGATAAAGCCTTACTTCAAAAGTTTTCAAATCAAAATCCCCTGTTGCCCTTGTTGCGCGTTTCGTTGCATAATCGCCCATTGGTGCTATATAACGAATTTCAGCTTCAACCTCTTTTTGATTAAGCGCGGGCACTTCAAGCGTAATGTGATCGCCTTTACGAATATTAGACATAATATCTTCACGTAGGTTAAACACAAAGTAAGCTTGAGGGAGTTGAATCACAGTTAATAATGGGCTATTAGCATTAAATAATTCACCTACTTCAGCAGGAATAGATCCTATTTCACCAGCGACTTGCGCTTTAACTTGTAAATCATCATATTGTATTTGTAGCTGTTTAAGTTGTTCCTCAACTTCTTCTAATTTGGCTGCATAAATTGCACGTTGTTCAACTCGATCACCATTTTTAGCTTGGTCTAAATTAGCTTGCGCTGATTGAACCTGTTGAAAGGCTGAATCTCGTGTTTTTAAAGCATTATCTAAAATTGATTGAGAAACATAACCTTTGGCCGAAATAGTTTTGTTACGATCATATTCTTTGGAAGCATTATCATACGTTACTTTTGCTTGCTCTAAAATTGCTTCGTAATAACGAATGCTTTCTTCACGTGTTCCATGATCTGAAAGTGCTAATTGTGCTTTTGCTTGGTCTCGCGCAGCTTCAGCAGCTTTAACCTGAGCTAAGAGTTCTGGGCTATCGAGTGTAATAAGGACATCATTAGGTTTAACATCATCTCCACGACGGACATGGATGACTTGTACTCGACCTTTGGCTTTAGAGGCAACACTAACATTTGGTGCATCAACTTCACCTTGTAGGATAAGTTGACTGTTATGTGAGCGAATTAAGATCGTCATTGATATTAAAATAACGATTAACGCAATACTAGTAAAAATTTTTTTGTTCATAAAATTTTGTATAGAGTGGTAGTAAAGAGATAAGACATAGAGAATTAAATTTATTATATGCTTGGTCAAATAAACATACGTAAATTTTCGTCTCCGCATTGCACGAAAAGTGCTTTATTTTTACTGCTAATGCCAATTTAATTTAAAAATCATACAATATCAATACTAATTTACTATTACAGCAAGTAATCGCTGTAAGTCAGCTTTCTATACTTGATTAAGATAATTTTTAATGATTACAAACCACCACTTTAATAGATTTTATATATAAATGATATCAGTCAAAAGAAATAGATAAAAACCTAGTTATTTAGTATGATATTTTTAAAGAAAATGATAAGGCATTAATATATGAAAAAAATAGTTATTATTGGTGGTGGTGCTGGGGGATTAGAACTAGCAACAGACCTTGGTGATAAACTAGGCAAAGGTGACCAAGCCGAAATTACGCTGATTGATAAAAACAGTTATCACTTATGGAAACCACTATTACACGAAGTTGCCACAGGCGTTTTAAACGAACAAGCGGATAAAATCGATTATGCTGCACAAGGGCAACAACACAATTTCCAATTTAATCAAGGTACTTTTACTAATCTTAATCGTGAAGAAAAACAAGTTATTATTGAAAACTTAAATCACGAGTCTGTTTCTATTCCATATGATATTTTAGTTATGGCAATAGGCAGTACTTCAAACGATTTTGGTACGCCTGGTGTTAAAGAACATTGTATCTTTTTAGATGACCAAAATGCTGCAATTCGTTTACGTGAAACACTTATTGCAAAATTTGCTAGTTTTTGTTCAATTATTGATAAACATGAAGCAACTAATGAAGATAAGATTCGTATTGCTATTGTTGGTGGTGGCGCAACTGGAGTTGAATTAGCTTCCGAATTACCTCATATGGTTGAAACATTTGGTGCTTGTGGCCAAAATAAAATGTGTTCAGATGTATTGGATATATCGGTTATTGAAGCAACTGATCGTATTTTACCAGCATTACCTGAAAAAACAGCATTAGGTATTACCGAAACATTACAAAAACGTGGTATTCATGTGTTAACCAAAACCATGATAACTAAAGCGGAAAGTGATGGCTTTTATCCAAAAGAAGGCGATACCATCAACGCAGATATTATGATCTGGACTGCTGGTGTAAAAGCACCTGACTATCTAAAAGATATTGCTGGTTTAGAATCAAGTCGTTCTAATCAACTTGTTGTTAAACCGACGCTACAAACAACACGCGATGATAATATTTTTGTTATTGGTGATTGTGCTTACGCGATGCAAAACAGCGGACGAGCAGCTCCCGCTACAGCACAAGCTGCACATCAGATGGCAAAAATCTGTTTTGAAAATATTGTTAACATGTTAAATAATAAGTCAATGAAATCGTTTAATTATACCGATAATGGAACGATTATTTCCCTGCATGATACAGCACAAGGTGTGGTTAAAATTGCAGGAAAACGAGAAATGAATGTTAAAGGATTTTTTGCTTTAACTATTCATCGCCTATTGTATCGTATGCATCAAGCAAGCTTATTGGGTATTTTCAAAACAATCCGATTTGCTAAAGCTAGCAAAGAAATGTACAAAAGTAAATTTGCATCTATCTTTACTCATCAAGATTAGGTTCTTCTCCTTTTGTTTGATAGCTACTTACAAAATACCTTTGATAAGTAGCTATTTATTCAAAATAGGTATAGCATTATTGATGTATATACGTTTTGTTTTAGTGTCTATGCTGTTTTTAATTCACTTTAATTAGTTTTAATTAGTATTGCTAGCTATAAACATTTTTCCATCTTCACAATCAGAATAAAACCTCGCTACTAAACAAACAATAAACTCGCCATGCAGCCATATGGATATTATTTTTATTAAAAATAGAAAACGTTACGATAATAAGATGCCTTTATTAAGAAATAGTTGTTTTATCACTTTCTATGTATAATTCACCATAGCTGATAACGGTTGATAAGCAATGGTAGGATTAAAGCTAGTATTAAAATAACGCTAAATTCTTAACTGGTGCAAAGCTTTTACGATATAGATGATTAATACCGTGTTGTTCGATTGCCGCTAAATGCGCTTTAGTCGGATAACCTTTATGCTTAGCAAGACCATATTGTGGATACAACTTATCCAGCTCAACCATTTCACGATCACGTGTAACTTTAGCCAAAATTGAAGCAGCGCTAATCTCTGCTACCAATAAATCGCCTTTAATGACCGCTTGAGTTTGAATACCAAAATCAGGGCAACGATTACCATCGACTAATACAAAATTGGGTTTAATAGATAAACCTGATACAGCACGCTGCATTGCTAGCATAGTGGCATGTAATATGTTTAATTTATCTATTTCATCCACTGAAGCGCGGGCAATATTCCACGCTAAAGCATCCTGTTTGATTATATCAAATAGCTGTTCTCGTTTTTTTTCAGTCAGTTTTTTAGAGTCAGTTAAGCCTTTAATTGGCTTGTTAGGATCTAAAATAACCGCAGCAGTGACCACATCACCACACAGTGGACCACGTCCTACTTCATCGACGCCTGCAATAAGTGTTATATCTGGATAAGTAAAGTCTAACAACAATGTACATCCTCTAATACATCAAGTACTGCTTTAGCCGCTTGTTCATCGGCATTACAACGGATTTGTTTATGCAAAGATAAAAATGTCTGTTTTAGCTCAGAATTATCACCTTCTAACAAGGGAATAATGTGATTGGCGATATTTTCAGGTGTGCAATCTTGCTGTAATAACTCTGGAACCAAGGCTTTACCAGTTAAAATGTTAGGTAATGAGACATAAGGTGTTTTAATTAATTTTTTAGCAAGCCAAAAAGTTAAAGGTTTCATCTTATAACCTACAACCATAGGACATTTGGCTAACATACATTCTAGTGCCACAGTACCGGAGGCTAAAATTGCAGCATCACTGGCAATCATTGCTTCACGGGCATGACCATCTAATAATTGTATGTCAAGTTGTGGGGCAACTTCTGCTTTAATCTGTTCAAACTCTTTTCGTCTTTTTTCATTCACTAATGGCACAACAATATGTAAATTAGGATAACGTTGACGTAATAGTTGCGCAGCCGCTAAAAAAGGAGCTGATAGTAATGTCACTTCAGCATGACGACTACCCGGTAATAATGCTAAACAGGGGCAACCAGTCGGAACACCTAATAACTGACGCATCGCTATTTGATCGGGAATAAGGGGAATGTCATCCGCCATTTTATGACCAATAAAGCGGCAAGGCACATCAAATTTATCATAAAATGTTTTTTCAAACGGTAAAAAAGCTAAAATAAGATTGGTATTACGTTTAATTTTGAAAACCCGTTTTTGCTTCCAAGCCCAAACAGAGGGGCTAACATAATGAATGGTTTTAATTCCCGCTTGCTTTAGCTTACCCTCTAGGGAAAGATTAAAATCAGGTGCATCAATACCAATAAATATATCGGGTTTAAGTTCAATTAAACGTTTAGTGATATCCCGGCGAATAGATAAAATACGGCGTAATCGTCCCAATACTTCAACAATGCCCATAACCGATAATTCATCCATTTCATACCAAGCCCTACAACCTTCGGCTTGCATTTTTGGACCAGCTATACCAACAAATTTAATATTGGGATGATAATTTTTTAGCGCACAAATTAATCCTGCGCCAAGAATGTCACCAGAGGTTTCTCCAGCGACTAAGGCAATGGTTAATGGTTTATTGGTCATTAACGAATAATGCCACGCGTTGAGCGTGCAAAAAAGTCAACAAAGAGTTGTACTTCAGGATATTGTTGGGCAAGGGTTGCAATTTCAACTTTGGCTTCGTCTAACATTAAGCCATTTCGATAAAGAATTTTATAGCTATTACGAATCGCCTGTAAGGCATCTTTACTAAACCCTCTGCGTTTTAAGCCTTCGTAATTCACGCCATGCGGTGTTGCATGATTACCTTGAGCAATAACATAAGGTGGAACGTCTTGCGCAACGCCAGAACAACCACCGACCATTACATGTGATCCAATCACACAAAATTGATGAACAGCTGTCATACCACCTATAATGACATAATCGTCTAATTGAACATGCCCACCTAAAGTAGCATTATTTGCTAAAATACAGTGATTACCAATATGACAATCGTGCGCAACGTGCGCATTGATCATCAATAAATTATCACTACCAATACGAGTTAATTCACCACCTTGAACCGTACCACGGTGAATAGTTACGCTTTCGCGAATCATATTACGATCGCCGATTTCAGTGCGCGTTGGTTCTCCACGATATTTTAAATCTTGGTTTACTTCACCAATTGAGACAAATTGATAAATTTGGTTATCTTTACCAATTTTGGTGTGACCATTGATGACAACGTGTGATTTTAAAAATGTTCCGTCACCAATTTCAACATTTTCACCAATAAAACAAAAAGGACCAATTTTGACGTTATCGCCGATTTTAGCACCTTTTTCAATGACTGAACTTGGATGTATTTCTGTTGCCATAGTATTTCCTTAAAACAATTTGGAATATGTAAAATACCAAATGTTATTTACGAGCACACATCATTTCAGCTTCGCAAACTAACTTGCCATCAACGGTTGCAATACCATGGAATAGCGCAATGCCACGACGCTCTTTAATATATTCAACATCCAACACAAGTTGATCACCAGGTACAACAGGACGTTTAAAACGTGCTTTGTCAATTGAAGCGAAATAATAAAGTTGCCCAGGAGATAACTCTTCAATGCTTTTAAATGCTAAAATTCCTGTAGCTTGTGCCATTGCTTCTAAAATTAATACACCTGGGAAAATCGGTTTATTAGGGAAGTGCCCCTGAAAGAATGGTTCATTTACAGTAACATTTTTTATCGCTTTTAATGTTTTACCTTTTTCATAACTAAGCACGCGATCAACCATTAAAAATGGATAACGATGGGGTAATAAACTGATAATTTCTTCAATATCAAGGGCATTAAGTTCGGTAGTCAAAATAGCTATCCTTATACATTATTTGCTATAAATTTTATACATTATAACTGAGGATGCATGTTTCACTCAAGGATGATTTAAATAGCCGGTTTTATTTATTCCAAAATATTGATGAAATGTTAAACTAACTTAATTAAATAAATGATTTATAAATCACTCTATTATTCAGTGGGAAATCATATATAATAGTTAGAATAATTAGCTACAAAAGTTGACAACACGGAGAAGTATAATGAAATCATTGATTAAAATGACCTTAGTAAGTAGTGCGATTGTACTAGCATTAGCTGGTTGTGATGATAAAAAGTCATCTGACACTAGTAGTTCCGCAACTAATCAAATCACAATTTCAACTGATGCACAAAAAGAAGCTTATGCTTTGGGGTCGTCATTTGCAACATACATGAAGTCAAACTTAGAACAAAATGAAATTAATCCAGACAAAGAATATTTAATTAGTGGTTTTAATGAAACATTTCATGATGCATCTCAACTTTCAAAAGATGATGTTAAAAATATCTTAGATGCGTTTGGTAAACGAATTCAAGAAGAAAGCCAAGCGCGTTTTGAAAAACAAAAAAGCGAAAATACAGCTGCCGGTGACAAATTCCGTGAAGAATTTGCTAAACAAGATGGTGTTAAACAAACCAAATCTGGTTTACTTTACCAAATTATTACCGAAGGATCAGGACGTCATCCAACCGCTAAAGATACTGTAATTGTTCATTATTTAGGCACATTAACGGATGGACGTAAATTTGATAGTTCTTATGATCGTGGTGAAACCGCTACATTTCCACTTAATGGTGTTATCAAAGGTTGGACAGAAGGAATTCAATTGATCGGCGTTGGTGGTAAGATTAAATTGGTTGTACCACCTGATTTAGCTTATGGTGATCAAAGTCTTCCAGGGCAACAAGATAAAGCAGGGATCCAACCTGCATCAACGTTAGTGTTTGAAGTTGAGTTACTTGGTATTGATGGTGATAAAGCTGAAGAATCAACGCCAGTTCAAAATCAAGAACAATCTGAACAATCAGATAAATAATTTGATTAGTTCACTAAGCTATACACTTGTTGTTATGGGTCCTGCTTATGGGACCCAATCTGCTTATTGTGCGTATCAATTTGCACAAGCCTTACTATCGAATACTCCTCATACTATTAAGAATATCTTTTTTTATGCCGATGGTGTTTATAATGGCAACCGCTATACCGATCCCGCTAATGATGAATTTAAATTAGTTTCGGCATGGCAAGAATTATCTCAAAAACACGCTTTTGCGTTAACGGTTTGTGTAGCAGCAGCACAGCGTCGTGGCATTATCGAAAATAACCTAGCTGATCGTTTTGAATTAACTGGTCTTGGTGAATTGAGTGAATCAATTGCAACCACAGATCGTACTATTCAGTTTTAAAGTTAGGGGGGGCAAATGAAAAAAGTAGCAATAATTATTAGCTCGCCACCTCATGGAAATGCCAAAGGTCGAGAAGCACTAGATATCGCATTGGCGACCTCAGCTTTTAACCAAATTTCTGTTTTTTTTGTCAATGATGGTGTATTTCATTTGTTACCTAATCAGCAACCAGATCAAATTTTAATGCGCGATTATATTGCAACTTTTAATATGCTTGAACTTTATGACGTTGATGATGTATATGTATGTAAATCATCCCTTAAATCAAGAAATCTAACCCAGATATCTCGTAATATCCCAAGTAAAGTGATTGATACGCTATCGATAGCTCAATTATTAACCACTCAAGATGTAATATTGCGATTCTAATTTTATACTGCAATATAAAATATCACGCCACAACAAGATTTATATCCAAACAAAATCACTCAGAAAAACAATTGATTTTATTTAATTTTTTATTTTTTTAAATCAAATAAATAACCCACGCCATTTTTTTTCGATGCTTAAATAGAGTGGGCTATAGTTTCATTTGATTTAGTTTTTTGACTAAACTAATTTTTTCATTTGATCAGCAATTTTTTCAGCTTGAGTTCCAACAATAATTTGTGCGCCAGTTTTACCTAACTTAATCACTGCCATTGCGCCAAGCGCTTTGGCCGCTTGCTCATCAATAAGATCTGAATCATGAACACCTAAACGTAAACGTGTAATACAAGAATCAATATTGGTTAAATTTTCTTTGCCACCAACAACAGCTAAATATTGCTCTGCAAGTTTCGATGTATCACCAATTGCTTGTTTTTGCTGAGTGTTTTCGGTTGATGAAACTGTGGTATCTTCATCTTCACGACCTGGTGTTTTAAGGTTGAATTTAACAATTACAAAACGAAATGCAACATAGTAAACAATAAAGAACACTAAACCTTGAAGTATAAGCATATACCAATGTACGGCAAGTGGATTGCTTGATTGTAGTAACATATCGGTTAGACCTGCGCTGAAACCAAACCCACATATCCATTGCATAGAAGCAGCAATAAACAGAGAAATACCTGTTAAAATAGCATGTAATAAATAAAGTACTGGTGCAACAAACATAAACGCAAATTCTAACGGTTCAGTAACTCCAGTCAAAAATGCAGCGAATGAAGCAGCTAACATAATTGAAGCTGTTTTATCTTTATTACCTTTTTTAGCTGTATGGTACATCGCTAATGCAGCTCCAGGTAAACCAAACATCATAATTGGGAAAAAACCTGCTTGGTAACGCCCAGTAACACCTACAATAGCCTCACCTGAATTAATTGCATCTTGTCCAGCTAAAAAATTATGAATATCATTAATACCAGCAACATCAAACCAAAACACTGAGTTTAAAGCATGGTGTAAGCCGACTGGAATAAGTAAACGGTTGAAAAATCCATAAATACCTGCTCCAACTGCGCCTAAGTCCTTAATCCACTCACCAAATGTTATTAATGCGCTAAATACAACAGGCCATATAAAATAAAAAATCACAGAAATAAATAGCATTACCACAGAAACGATAATCGGAACTAAACGTTTACCACTAAAGAAAGCTAATGCTTTATGTAATTCTACTGAGCTAAATCGATTGTATAATTCAGCCGAGATAATCCCAACTAAAATACCAATAAATTGATTATTAATTTTTTCATACGCTGGTGATATTAACATTTCCCAGCCTTCATTTTTTATATTTATCCCTTGGAAAAGAGCTACTGACTCAGGCGATAACAGAGTAGTAATAATTAAAAAACCAACCAATCCAGCAAGTGCAGCGGCACCATCTTTATCTTTAGACATACCGTAAGCCACACCAATAGCAAAAAGTATTGGCATATTGCCAATAATTGCATTTCCTGATTTTATTAAAAATATAGCGCTAATACTATTAGCTCCCCATTCCACGCTGTTAATCCAATACCCAATCCCTAGTAGTATTGCGGCGGCGGGTAGTACTGCGACAGGCACCATCAGTGAGCGCCCAATACGTTGCATATAAGCTAAAATTCCCATAAGTTAACCTCATATATTTTTAAGGGCATATAAAAATGTAATAAAATTTTACATTTTTAATCGATTATAAGTAAGTCTTCTTTATTTCACTCTATATTATTTTACTTCGCAAATTAATTATTTGTTTTTGTGACTATAATCACGATTTTTTTTTGATTAGTTGCTTTTATATAGTAAAATGTAATCAACATTTTTTACTTAAAAAAATAAGTTATTAATTATATCAAAAGAGGTATCATCTTATGAGACTTATCCCTTTACAAAATGCTCAAAAAGCCGGCGCTTGGGTCGCACAACGCATTGTTAATAAAATTAACCAATTCAAACCAACCGCAGATCGACCATTTTTACTAGGCTTACCAACAGGAAGCTCACCGTTAGTAATGTATCAACAATTAATTAAACATTATAAAGCAGGTCATGTTAGCTTTAAACATGTTGTGACTTTTAATATGGATGAATATGTTGGACTTCCAGAAGATCATCCACAAAGTTATCACACATTTATGTACGAAAATTTCTTTAACCATATTGATATTGATAAAAACAATATCCATATACTAAATGGTAATGCACCAGATATTGATGAAGAATGTCGTCAATATGAAGCAAAAATCAAAGCTTATGGCAAAATCAATATTTTTGTAGGTGGGGTTGGTCAAGATGGACATATCGCATTTAATGAACCAGGATCTTCACTTTGTTCTCGTACTCGGATCAAAACATTAACTGAAGATACACGAATTGCTAATTCTCGTTTCTTTGATAATGATGTTAATCAAGTACCAAAATATGCATTAACCATTGGTGTTGGAACTTTAATGGATGCACAAGAAGTCATTTTATTAGTTTGTGGTCATAATAAAAGCTTAGCGTTACAAGCCGGTGTTGAAGGTTCTGTAAATCACCTTTGGACAGTAACTGCACTACAAATGCATCCAGCATCAATCATTGTTTGTGATGAACCAAGTACTGATGATCTTAAAGTGAAAACACTAAAATATTTTAAGCAAATGGAAGCTGATAATCTTAAAGTGACCGTTTTATAAAGGATAAATCAATGTACGCATTAACAAATTGTCGCATCTATACAGGTTATGAAATTCTTGAAAATCACGCCGTTGTTATCAACGGAGATAAAATTGCACAGATCTGCAAACAAGACGAGTTACCTGTGGATATTAAAATTGAAAATTTACAAGGTGCAATGGTTGCACCTGGTTTTATTGATATTCAAGTCAATGGCTGTGGTGGGGTGCAATTTAATGAAACACTTGATGCACTAAGCATTGAGACATTAGAATCAATGCAAGCCACCAATCTTATCTCGGGTTGTACAAGTTATTTACCGACTTTAATTACATCAACTGATGAATTTATGATAAAGGCGGTTAAAGTGATGCGTGAATATTTAGCTACGCATACCAATCAAGCGCTTGGTTTACACCTTGAAGGTCCCTATATTAGTCTAGAAAAGAAAGGGATCCATGATGAAAATATTATTCGTCAGCCTTCGCAAGAAATGATTGATTTTCTATGTGAAAATGCTGATGTCATTAAAATTATTACCTTAGCACCAGAAAAAGTTGAAAGTCATTTTATCAAGCAACTGGTTAACGCAGGTATTCATGTTTCTGTTGGGCATTCCAATGGTCATTATGATGATTGTCGTCGTGGATTTAACGATGGTATTCGTTTAGGAACTCACCTATTTAATGCCATGCCTTATATTTCTGGACGCGAACCAGGCGTAGTTGGTGCAATTTATGATGAACCTGAAGTGTATGTTGGCATTATTGCTGATGGTCAACATGTCAGTTGGGCAAATATTCGCAATAGTCACAAAATTAAACAAGATCATTTAATCTTAATTACCGATGCAATGCTACTTGCTGGCTCTAATTTAGAATCTGGCATATTTGCAGGTAAAACCATTTATTATAAAAATGGACGCTGTGTGGACGAAAACGGCACTCTTGGTGGTTCAGCATTAACCATGATTGATGCAGTAAAAAATGCTGTGGAATATGTAGGCATTGCGTTAGATGAAGCGTTAAGAATGGCAACACTTTACCCTGCCAAAGCAATTGGTGTGGATAAACATCTTGGTAGTATTAGTGAAGGCAAAATTGCAAACCTTGTTATCTTTAATCGTGACTTTACGGTAGTGAAAACGGTTGTTAATGGAGAAATGAATCGCTAGAATATCAGATAATTAATGAAAAATATTGAGTAATATATGACATTTAATTATCTGAACTTAGTTGGTAATGCTGAATTAATCAAACAGCTAAATTATGCAATGATTTATCGTTTGATTGTTCAGCAAGCGCCTGTTTCTCGTATTCAATTGGCCGAAATTAGTCAATTAGCACCAGCAAGTATTACTAAAATAACCCGCCAACTTCTTAAAAAGAAATTAATTAAAGAAGTCGATGCCCAGCAATCAACAGGGGGACGACCTGCGGTTTCAATTGAAGCTAAATTTGGACACTACCAAGCCATTGCTGTGCAATTAAGCCGTTCTCATGTCACCATTGAGCTTTTTGACTTAGGGGCTAAATGTCTTGCGTCAAACACATATCCAATTACCAATTTTACCCAACGAAAAGTACAAGAATATTTAATTACATTGATTAAAGAATTCATTGTGGAAAATAGAAAAAAAATAAAACATTTAGTTGCAATATCCGTTGTACTTCCTGGCTTAATTGATTCTGTCAATGGCGTTATCCGTTATACGCCACACATTCAAGTGAAAGAGTGGGCTTTAGCCAAAGTCCTACAAGAAAAATTTAATGTATCTATTTTCTTAGGTAATGATATTCAAAGTTTAGCATTAGCTGAAAGTTATTTTGGATCAACACAATATATTGATGATTCAATTTTAATTCGTGTACACCGTGGTGTAGGCTCTGGCGTTATCGTTAATCAGCAACTGCTTACAAACCATAATCAAAGCGCTTGCGAAGTTGGGCATATTCAAGTCGATGCATTAGGTGAACGCTGCCATTGCGGTAACTTTGGTTGTTTAGAAAACCGTGTAGTGAACAAAGCCATTGAATACCGAGCTAAACAGATGATTGAACAAGGTTATGTATCCAAATTGACAGCCAAGCACTGTGACATTAATCATATCTGTCAATACGCCAATCAAGGTGATGAGCTAGCTATAAAACTAGTTAAAGATGCAGGTGAAAACCTTGGCAGAGCAGTTGCAATTATGGTAAACATCTTTAATCCCCAACGAATCGTATTAGCCGGTGAACTCACCAAGTCGCCCGAAATACTATTAAACGCAGTCAATAGTGCATTAAACGCTCAAAGCTTAGAAGATTTACGCAAAAACCTGACCATTACTTGCTCATCACTTAATGATAGATCGGCAATTGGGGCATTTGCACTAGTACAGCAAGCTTTATTTAATGGATCGTTATTAATGACATTATTAGACGATACACAACAGTAATCTATTGTGATAAAAAATAAAGCCCGACCAATTAATCGGGCTTTGCTATATTATTTCTAAATTTAGGCTAAAATGCGTAACATTCTTCGTAATGGTTCAGCCGCACCCCATAATAATTGGTCACCCACTGTAAAAGCAGAAAGATAATCTTTGCCCATATTCAATTTTCGTAAACGCCCAACCGGTGTTGTTAACGTACCAGTAACAGCTGCTGGCGTTAATTCCCTCATGGATAATTGACGATCATTAGGTACGACTTTTACCCAATCATTATGAGCGGCAAGCAGTTTTTCAATTTCGGGTATACTGATATCTTTTTTCAATTTAATGGTAAAAGCTTGGCTATGACAACGTAGTGCCCCTATACGAATACAAAGTCCATCAACTGGAATAATTTGACTGGTACCTAAGATTTTATTGGTTTCAGCTTGTCCTTTCCATTCCTCTTTGCTTTGACCATTATCAAGCGCCTTATCGATCCAAGGAATTAAACTACCGGCTAATGGCACACCGAAGTTATCAGTAGGCAAGCTACCATCCCGCATTTTTTGAGTCACTTTTCTCTCAATATCTAAAATAGAAGAATGCGGATTTTGTAACTCTTTGGCAACCTCAGCATTTAGCATGCCCATTTGAGTAAGTAGTTCACGCATATGGCGCGCACCACCACCTGAAGCAGCTTGATAAGTTGAAACCGAAACCCAATCAACAAGATTTTCAGCAAATAAACCACCGAGAGACATTAACATTAAGCTCACAGTACAATTACCACCAACAAAGGTTTTAATACCTTTATCTAAAGCAGCATCAATGTTAGCTTTGTTCACTGGATCGAGCACGATAATTGCATCATCAGCCATACGTAATGTTGATGCTGCATCAATCCAATAACCTTGCCAGCCCGTTGCGCGTAATTTTGCATAAATCTCGGAGGTATAATCACCACCTTGGCAAGTAACAATAATATCTAACGCTTTTAATGCATCAATATTATCTGCACTTTGTAATGTGCCTGTTTTACCGCCAAAAGTAGGAGCAGCTTGACCTGCTTGAGAAGTAGAAAAGAAAACTGGATTGATATAATCAAAATCATGTTCTTCAACCATACGTTGCATAAGAACAGAACCTACCATTCCACGCCAACCGACAAAACCAACATTTTTCATATTTTATTTCCAAAAGTAGATGTTATAAAAAGATATTTTCACTATTAAAGCAAAATATCATCATAAAACAAGTCAGATAAGAATTATTTTTGTAGGCAACGAATTGATAACGTGGTTTTATATGCGTTTATGTTATTTTTGATTTGAATGAGAGTTTAAGTAAGCTAAACGTAGATTTTTATTGGATGAATATAACAGAATTAAATATTTATTTCTGTTGTTTGTATTATTATAAACAAATATTACTTTTGTAACTCCCCCCTAAATAGTACAGCCAAAAAGTTGAAAATTCTCCATGATAAAAGTAACAGAGGATTTGAATATGAAAAAAATGACAGGGCATCAATCAAATTGTATCAATCTTTAAGCACCTGTTAATTGTTTAGAAGACAATAAAAAAGCCCACTTGGATAAAGCAGGCTTTTTTATTGAAAATTGGTCGGCGAGAGAGGATTCGAACCTCCGACCCACTGGTCCCAAACCAGTTGCGCTACCAAGCTGCGCTACTCGCCGTTAGATATTTTTGCATTCTATAAATGGGGTGGCTAATGGGATTCGAACCCACGACAACTGGAATCACAATCCAGGGCTCTACCAACTGAGCTATAGCCACCATAGAAGCAGGACGAAATATTACGCATAAAAAATAATATTGTCCAGTATAATTTTTAAAAAATACGCCAATTGGTTAGATATAAAACGATAAAGGTATAAAATTTGACGACTCTCAATATAAAATTTTCCATGAACAGTTTTAGTACAAATATTAGTTTTGTATAACTTAACTCTGTATCAAACGCTTTGGGCTTTACAAAATTTATTCTTACTGCACTACTTGTTGTTTCATTTTTTATCTCCATATTCTATCTACAATAGTAGATGTTATAAGTTAAAATTTAAAAAAAATCATATAAATATTAATTTATTATATTTGGATGATAAATTGAGTGATGTGATTGCATAATGAATGCTCGGTTACTTATGCTCTTAATTGTTTGTTTAAAACATATACTATAACGTATAGATGATCTAAAACTGTTTATATTATTTTAATAGTAAATTTAGTTATCAGGAATCGTTCAAAATATGTAATATTTTAGTAAAAGAACCTGACTTTTTTTTTATTATTGCAATAATGTAAAAACCTAAATTAAATAACTAATGGCGATTGCGATTATGATAAATATTTTATTAATTGACGATGATATTGAACTATCACAAATGCTTAGTGAATATTTGACTAATGAAGGTTTTAATATCAAAAGTGTTTATTTGGGTAAAGATGGGATTGATGAAGCACTATCAGGTAAATATCGTGCAGCAATTTTAGATGTAATGCTACCAGATATTAATGGCATCGATGTTCTTAAATGTATCCGTCAACAGTGCAATATGCCTGTTATTATGTTAACTGCCAAAGGCGATAATATTGATCGAGTTTTGGGATTAGAATTAGGTGCTGATGATTATATTCCTAAACCATGTTATCCACGTGAATTACTTGCAAGATTGCGAGCTGTTTTACGACGTTTTGATGAACGTTCCGTCGAAATAGTGGATGATAAAAAATACCATTTTAATGGTTTAACTTTAGATCTTCCACAGCGATTATGTACTTGGAATGGACAAGCCATTGATTTAACTTCAACTGAGTTTAATTTATTAGTTCTGTTGGTAAAACATAGTGAGCGCGTGGTTACAAAAGAAGAGTTATCCGAGATTGGGCTTGGTCGAGCACGAGAACTTTACGATCGTAGTGTCGATGTTCATATTAGTAATATTCGTCAAAAATTACATCAAGTAGCACAAAATGATGTAACTATTGAAACAATTAGAGCAGTCGGTTACCGTATCCGTTAACGACTAATAGGCTTTTGGTATGAATCGTCGATTATTCTGGAAAATACTCATTATATTTGGAGTTATTTTTTATCTAACCTTTCAATTAACTTGGATTGCGTTTTCTATTTATGTAGAAAATAAAAATCAAAGATTTCTTAATCATATGCCGACAAAAGTCGATATGATCGCTCAGTTGTTACATGTCGCAGGTGAAGATGAGACACTTAATTTTATCGCGCATTTGCCTGAGCGAGAAAGAGTTTTATTGTCAATAAAATTAGTTTCTCCATTAAATGATCAAGTCAATATTCTGAACGATGAATTAGAAACACCCTCATATGCTTATCAACGTATGGCTGTCGCGCCAGACGGAACACTTTATTCGGTTTCATTTAAAGAAGATAAAGATGATCGTGGTAAAAAAGCATTATTCAATATGCCCCTGCTAATTGTATTAATGGGAATATGCGTTGGGCTTGTTTTTAGTCTTTTTTTAGCATGGAATTTAACTAGACCAATGAGACTATTAAGACAAGGTTTTTTCAGAGTCTCTCAAGGTGATCTTTCTGTTAGATTATTCAATCAATTAAAACCTCGTCGTGATGAATTAAGTGAGCTAGGTAAAGATTTCGATATGATGGTTGAGCAACTTAATATCTTGATATCTGATCGTCAATCACTCCTTCATGATGTATCTCATGAACTCAGAACGCCACTTGCTCGTTTACAGTTAGCAATTGGGCTTGCTCAACAAAATAAGCAGAATATTGATACTGCTTTGGCTAGAATAGAATTAGAATCAGAACGATTAGATCAGTTAATTGGTGAGATCCTAAACTATTCTCGTGCTGAAATGAATAATCGCACCGATGAATATTTTGACTTAAAAGATTTAATAAGTGTAGTTATCAATGACGCTAACTATGAAGCGAACCACCAGTTAATTGATGTACATTTCATTTCATCATCAATTACTCATTCAATTGTTAAAGGCAATTCAGAACAGATACGCCGCGCTGTTGAAAATATTATCCGTAATGCTATTCGCTTCTCAAAAGCTGGACAAGAAGTAGATGTATCATTAAAAGAAACAGGCAAGTATTTACAAATTGAAGTTAAAGATCGTGGACCAGGCGTTGAAGCGAATAAATTATCCAGTATTTTTGAACCGTTTGTCCGAATTCAGTCTCCACAATTAGGCAAAGGCTATGGTTTAGGGTTAGCAATAGCTAGAAAAACGGTCATCATGCATAACGGTACTATCCAAGCAACTAATCGTGATGGTGGCGGACTTGTTGTAACAATACGCTTGCCATATTGGAGAAAACGTTAATATTAAAATATATTAATAGCAATCTGTATTAACAGTTAATACATACTCTTTAACAAGATTTTCCAGTTCAATTTTATCGTGACCTGTAAATGTTAATGTTTTCATGATAGTGTGTGGTTCGCTTTGTAATATAGCTTGATATTGCGCAATATATTGACTAGCGATCGGTTTATATGACCAGTGCCATTCTTCGGGTTGATATCCCCCTTTTCTTCCATCATTGAATGCTTGGCAAAATCCATATTTAGGTAGGTTCTCTTGTAGCCATTTATAAAGAATGGCTCCTTTTTTATCATACTTAAAATATTCTGATGAAACACTCGTAATATCGATATCTGTGCCCCAGTGATGACGAGAAGTACCTGGCATTGATGAATATTTTAAAATTTGTTTCGCAACTTTTTGCGGGTCATTGAACTTAGTAGACAATGCATCCCATTTTCGTTGCCAAATTCCATTTTGGTAAGTATAACTCCGCGTTGCGCTTACTACGATAAAAGGAATGTCTGGATGAACTTTTTTAAAATCATTATAAGCTTTAATAAGTTGCTCGGTAGGCTCTTTTTGCAGATACATTCCTTTTTTATTTACAGGCAATATGGTTGAATCTAATGCGATAAAATTATCGTCTTTTTTTTCATCAAACTGCCCAATCAGTTTATTTAGAGGGATTTGTTGTGCCATAGTAAAAGTAGAAAATAAAAGTAACGCTAAGTTTAAAATCAAACTGCCCATTTTGTTAAGTAGTGTTGAATTTTTCATCTTTTGAGCATTACCAATATTCTATTAGCCAGATTAAGTTAAAAACAGTATAATCCTTTTCCTAAAAATTAAAATAGCCATAATGTGTAAAAACGAGGCCTTATGTTAACACCACCTTCATCTAACACGTCTGTTAATTATTCAAGCACTACAAATACAATGAACCTAAATACAACTAATCACACAAACGAAAAAATAAATTTACTTAACTTCACACGCCAGCAATTAAGAGAGTTTTTTATATCTCTTGGCGAAAAACCATTTCGAGCCGATCAAGTAATGAAATGGATCTATCATTTTGGAATAGATGATTTCGATCAAATGACCGATATCAATAAAAAATTACGTGAACAACTAAAAACTTTAGCTGAAATTAAAGCTCCGATGATTGCAATGGAGCAACGTTCATCAGACGGAACAATTAAATGGGCACTTGATGTTGGAAATAACCAAATGATTGAATCTGTTTATATTCCTGAGCGTGATCGTGCAACATTATGTGTTTCATCACAAGTTGGTTGTGCATTAGCATGTAAATTCTGTTCAACGGCGCAACAAGGATTTAATCGAAATTTAACCGTTTCAGAAATTATTGGACAAGTATGGCGTGCATCAAACGCTATTGGGGTAACTGGTAAACTAGCTGATAGACCTATCACTAATGTCGTTATGATGGGAATGGGAGAACCACTACTTAATTTATCTAATGTAGCACCAGCGATGGAAATTATGTTAGATGATTTTGGTTATGGATTATCCAAAAGACGTGTCACACTATCAACTTCTGGGGTTGTACCCGCTTTAGATAAACTAGCCGGTATGATTGATGTTGCATTAGCCATTTCACTTCATGCTCCAAATGATAAGATTCGAAGTGAAATTATGCCAATAAACGAAAAATATAACATGGCAATGCTACGAGATTCTATTTTACGCTATCTTTCTACTTCAAATGCCAATCATGGTAAAGTAACAATTGAATATGTATTACTTAATCAAATTAACGACGGCGTTGAGCATGCCCATGAGCTTGCACAATTTCTAAAAAATGTACCTAGTAAAATTAATTTAATTCCTTGGAATCCATTCCCAGGAGCCCCTTATTCTCGCTGCTCAAATACACGTATTGATCGTTTTATGAAAACACTAATGGGCTATGGTTTTACAGTGATTGTTCGTAAGACACGTGGCGATGATATTGATGCAGCATGTGGACAATTGGCTGGCGAAGTTGTTGATCGCACTAAAAGAACACTTTATAAAAAACAAAATTTAATTGAGCAAACAGCTTAAGGATAAACCTTTATAAAGGAGAGATAGATGAAAAAATTGTTAGTTATATCTAGCTGTTTTTTGATGTTAATACTATCAGGTTGTCAAATGAATAACAGCCATGAATTTGACCCAGAGAAAGCTGCTTTGGCTAGAATGAGACTTGGATTAGGATATCTTGCTAAAGCAAATGAGTCAGAAGAAAATGTCAAAGCAGCTCATTATAATCTAAAATTAGCTGCGCAATACTCTCCAAACAATCCCCAAATTATGTTAGCTATGGCAATGTTTGATCAACATGTTGGTCAATACAAAGAAGCTGAGATGATTTATAAACGTATTACCCTAATGCAACCAGGTAATGGATTATATCGAGTGCATTATGGCTCTTTTTTATGTGGTCTGGATCGTTATGAAGAAGCAAAACAGCAATTTCAGCAAAGCCTTGATTTAGATCGCCACCATTGGAAAGCGGATGCTTATGAGCAATATGGCTATTGTGCTATCCAACATCATGATAAAAAAACAGCTGACTTAATGTTTAAACTACTTTTTCAATATGATGCAAATCGTCGAGCTAACGTCAAACAAATAGCTGAGCTTTATCAAAACAAGGGGGATATAAATGTCGCAAATTATTTATTTTCAGTAATAAAAAAATAAATCATAACGAATTATTATTCAATAATAATAAAATTAATATAATGTAAAGCAAGAGTATATGTCATGAGTTTTTGGGCTATTTTGTTGTTAGCACTGGCTATGTCAACCGATGCCTTTGCTGTCGCTGTATGTCGTGGAGTTTCGCTTAAATCTACCCCATTTTTAGGGGCACTCAAAGTCGGTATTTTATTTGGTGTTGTCGAAGCTATTACGCCATTACTAGGTTGGTTAATTGGCTATATTGCACTGCAATATATCGAACAATGGGATCATTGGGTTGTTTTTATTGTCATGTTATTTTTAGGTATTAACATGATTTACAATAGTTTTAAAAAATCTGATGAAGATTGCCAAGATCAAGATGATAAAGAAGCCTCATCAAAAAAATCTTCTTTAATGTTAATTTTTACTGCTATATCAACCAGTATTGATGCTTTTGCTGTTGGGGTTGGATTGGCATTAGCAAGCGTCAATATCTGTTTTGCTGCAACAATGATTGGCATAGCAACCTGTTTAATGGTTACCATTGGGTTATTGCTAGGCAATAAGTTGGGATGTTTAATTGGTAAGCGGGCTGAATTCTTAGGGGGATTGGTGCTTATTCTGATTGGTACAATTACACTTTATCAGCATTTATCTAACTAGCCTTTTTTGACGCTTATATAGAATAACAAATTAATTTTTAAAGGATAAATCATCATAACAATATCCTCTAACTTTAAGAAATCCAATCGGTAGCATTGAAACCAACTTAAGTAAGTTACCATAAGCTGTTATCTTCCCAAAGGTAACAGTTTATAAAAAACACTTCTATGTGCCTCTTTTTAAATTGTACAAAATGTCATGTCAAAATGGACTTGTACAATAATCAGATTTCTCTACAGTAAAATCACGAAGTTGATATATTTGATTCTGTTTGTCAATTTCACAAAAAAATAATCCGCTCAATAACTTCATTTAATCGGCATTTAAATTGAGCATATTCTATCACCTTTTACCTAAGTAGTTTTTTAGTTTTGTACTGCCAAGTTTTTTCTATAAGATTAACAACTTGTTTTTATTATCTATTTTTAATCCTATTTCAGATGAAAATTAAATAACAAATACTTATTCTATTTAAAAATAAAACTTATCTTTTCATAGTGTTACTATTTAGTTTTAGTTATATTTTGTTTGGATTTTAAGGGCGTTGGTAAAAGGAGTTTTATGAAAAAAAAACCATTTGCCTACGCAAATGGTTTAAGTTAATGGATATTGGTTGGATTATCGACAGAAATTACATCATTCCGCCCATACCACCCATGCCGCCCATGCCACCAGCAGCACCTAAATCAGCTTTATCATCTTTAGGTAAATCAGTTACCATACATTCAGTGGTAATCATAAGACCAGCAACAGATGCCGCATATTGTAATGCGCTACGAGTTACCTTAGTTGGATCTAAAATACCCATTGCAATCATATCGCCATACTCTTCAGTTGCAGCATTGTAACCATAGTTACCTTCACCACCTTTAACAGAGTTAACAACAACAGAAGCTTCTTCACCACAGTTAGTCACGATTTGGCGTAATGGTGCTTCCATTGCTCGAAGTGCAACTTTAATACCCACGTTTTGATCTTCGTTCGCACCTTTAAGTTCTGCAATTGCTGACGCTGCGCGAACAAGGGCAACACCACCACCAGCAACAACACCTTCTTCAACAGCGGCACGAGTTGCATGTAAAGCATCTTCTACGCGTGCTTTTTTCTCTTTCATTTCAACTTCAGTTGCAGCACCGACTTTAATTACAGCAACACCACCAGCAAGTTTGGCTACGCGTTCTTGAAGTTTTTCTTTATCATAATCAGAAGTTGATTCTTCGATTTGTTTACGGATTTGTTCAACACGAGCAGAGATTAAAGACTCTTCACCAACGCCATCAATAATTGTAGTATTGTCTTTATTGATAACAACACGTTTTGCTTGACCTAAATCTTCAAGTGTTGCTTTTTCAAGTTCTAAACCGATTTCTTCTGAAATAACAGTACCAGCAGTTAAGATAGCAATATCTTGTAACATTGCTTTACGACGATCACCAAAACCAGGTGCTTTTACCGCAGCAACTTTAACAATACCACGCATGGTGTTAACAACTAATGTTGCTAATGCTTCACCTTCAACATCCTCTGCGATAATTAATAAAGATTTACCTGCTTTAGCTACAGCCTCTAAAACTGGTAATAATTCACGAATGTTAGAGATTTTTTTGTCTACTAATAAGATATAAGGGCTTTCTAATTCAACAGTTGCCGTTTCTGGTTTGTTGATAAAGTATGGAGATAAATAACCACGATCAAATTGCATACCTTCAACAACATCAAGCTCATCTTGTAAGCCTGTACCATCTTCAACGGTGATAACGCCTTCTTTACCTACTTTTTCCATTGCTTGCGCAATTAAAGTACCAACAGTTTCATCAGAGTTAGCTGAAATTGTACCAACTTGTGCAATTGCTTTAGAATCGGCACATGGCGCAGATAATTTTTTAAGCTCTTCAACCGCAGCAACAACTGCTTTATCAATACCACGTTTTAAATCCATTGGATTCATACCAGCAGCAACAGCTTTTAATCCTTCATTAACAATCGCTTGAGCAAGCACAGTTGCAGTAGTTGTACCATCACCCGCAGCATCATTCGCTTTAGATGCCACTTCTTTCACCATTTGTGCGCCCATATTTTCGAATTTATCCTCTAATTCGATTTCGCGAGCAACAGAAACACCGTCTTTAGTAATAGTTGGTGCACCAAATGACTTATCTAATACTACATTACGTCCTTTTGGACCTAAAGTTACTTTAACTGCATCAGCTAATACATTAACACCTTGAAGCATTTTGATGCGAGCATCATTACCAAATTTTACATCTTTAGCTGCCATCTTCGTATTTCTCCTAAATTCTGTCTATAGTTTAATTATATGCCGATTATGCTTGAACAATGGCTAAAATATCGCTTTCTGATAAGATAAGCACTTCTTCATTATCGATTTTTTCGGTTTTAACGCCATATCCTTCATTGAAAATTACAATATCACCCACTTTAACATCTAACGGCTGTACTTGACCATTTTCTAAAATACGACCATTACCAACAGCTAAAACTTCACCACGTGTTGATTTACCAGCTGCTGAACCAGTTAACACAATACCACCAGCTGATTTTGATTCTACTTCTTTGCGTTTAATGATCACACGATCATGCAATGGACGAATTTTCATTAGTTATCTCCTAGCACTAATTTTTAAATAGACAATTATTAAAAATAAATCATAAAATTACGATTTTATGACATAGTCCACTTTAAATGGGGACTATTTTAAAATCTTCAAGTGGTAAAAATTAAAAAAAAATCCAATTGATTATTTATTCATCATTCTTACGTTTAAACTCCCCCTCAATAATATCTTCATTTTGGTAATGTGTTTGTGATGATGAAAATGTTGATTTAATTGGTATTTTTCTAACAATAAATTTAACAATATGTTCTTGAACATTAGGTATTAATAAAATTGCACCTAAAATATCAGTTAAAAACCCAGGAATAAGCAGAAAAAAACCAGCAAAAAGTAAGGCTACACTTTTAATGAGTTCATTTTTAGGACTTTGGTTATTTGCGATTTTTTGTTGCATAATGCTAAGATTCTTTAAACCTTGTGTTTTAACTAATGAAAAACCAAGAATTGACGTTGCAATAATACAAATTAAAGCAAGAAAAACCCCGATTATATTTGCAACTGCAATGAAACAACTAACCTCACAATAAACATAAATAAAAAAAACAATAAAACCAATAAATCGCATATAACAATTCCTATAAGCATAAAAGACATATTATTAGAAACTAGCTATTAATATGAAGATGATTAGCTATTTTTCAACCAAACAATATATTTTTTTAAAAAATCTTACAAAAAGGATTGACTGATAATCACGAATCGTGTTTAATGTGCATCCGTTGTTGCCCGGATAGCTCAGTCGGTAGAGCAGGGGATTGAAAATCCCCGTGTCCGTGGTTCGATTCCGCGTCCGGGCACCAATTACCAAATTCTAAGACCTGCTCTAGCAGGTTTTTTTATGTCTAAATCCTTTTAGAATAAGCCTTTCAACTTGTTTCACTATTCAACTTAGTTCAACCCAAATATTGAATTTGGATAAGCTAATCTTGTGATCGCAGTTGCTACATAGGAATACAACCTATCTAAAAGTTCTTTTTGATATTTCATTCCCACTACCTTCAATAATAAAATAGTTAATAGAATCAATTAGGTTTAATCTCGGTCATGATTCTAATCTTTTAAATAATTTTATTCAGTGCTTGAATATTTATTTTTAATATTTTGAAATTAAAATATTTTTTATATTATAAAAGTGATATTTGTTTGATTGTGCGTTTTTTGTAGTACTGTATAAATTTTATCAATTTTTTTCATTAATTCGTTTATGACAATTACATCAAATGTTATTAAGTTTTGATCAAATTTTAACAAATTATAATTCAATCACTTAAAAAATATATAATTAATAGAATATATAGATAATACAAAATAAGTCTGAGCCGTTCATAGTTTAGTAAATATTTTTTAACAACAAAAAGATGCCTAAAATGAACAAATAATAGCAACTAGATTTATTAGTAACGATCAGCGATAATCTTAATCTTCTCTTATCAATAATTAGTATTGTTATGTTTACCATTTATCATTCAAATCAGGTCGATTTACTCAAGACGCTATTGAGTGAATTGATGCGCAGGCAACCATTAGAGGATGTATTTACATCTGATATAGTTATGGTGCAAAGTCAAGGTATGGCACAGTGGTTGCAAATTGCGTTAGCGGATGAACTGGGTATTGTGGCTAATGTTGATTTTCTTTTTCCAACTCAATTGATTTGGCAACTTTATCAAACGTTATTGCCCGATGCGCCCATTGAAAATAGTTATAGTATTGAAGCAATGAGTTGGCGTCTGTACTATTTGTTGCCCCAAGTTATTGGGCAACCTGAGTTTAGCGCACTTAAACATTATCTAGATATTGATAAACAAGATAAAAAACGATATCAGCTTGCAACCCGTATAGCGCGGTTATTTGACCAATATTTAGTTTATCGCCCTGATTGGCTAGCAAAGTGGGAGGCCAATCAGACTGTTAGTGAATTAAATCATCATTCCGATGAAAAGTGGCAAGCAGAGCTATGGCGAAAGCTAATATCTATCAGTCAACCTTATCATCGCGCTAATATTTATCAACAAATGCTTGAAATTTTGTTAGATAATAACTTTGAGCGTTCACGTTTAGCTCTATCACCTAATCGTATTTTTATTTTTGGTATTACTTCTCTTCCTCCTATTTATCTTTCGTTACTGTCAGCACTTGGGCAACATATTGATGTCCATTTGATGTTTAACAATCCGTGTAAATGGTATTGGGGCGATATTGTTGAAAAGCAGTTGTCAGATATATTAAATACACCCGATAAAATCCCCAATCCTCTTTTAACCTCGTGGGGAAAATTGGGACGTGATAATCTGTTTTTGTTACAGGAATTTAATAATAAACAAGATATTGAAGCATTTGTTGATCAAGGGCGATCTTGTTTATTAAATGCCATTCAGCAAGATATTTTAGATCTGTATCAAAACGATTTTGGTAATGAGCATATTGCAGCAACAGATAACTCAATTTCGTTTCATGTCTGCCATAGTGAACAACGTGAAGTTGAGGTTTTGTATGATTATCTGCTATCGGTTTTTGACGCTGATCCCACACTAGAATTACGTGATTGCATAGTTATGGTTTCGGATATTGATAAGTATGTGCCTTATATTCGAGCTGTTTTTGCTAATGCTTATGAAAAGCGCTATTTACCTTTTACCATTTCAGATCAAAAAGCACGAAATATCGATCCAATTGTTCAAGGTTTTTTTACTATTTTAAATTTTCCAAATAGCCGCTTTACAGCAGAAGAACTCTTTAATCTGCTTGAGATCCCGGCTATTTGTGAAAAATTTGCAATTAATCAATCACAGCTAACCTTGTTGAGGACTTGGATTGTTGAGTCAGGCATTCGTTTTGGGCTTGATAGTGCACATAGTTGGTTATTTGGACTGGAACGTTTATTACTAGGCTATACCATGAGTAGTGAACAAGGCGGTTGGCAACAGATATTACCTTATGATGGTGCAACCGGTTTAGATGCCGAACTAATCGGTCAATTAGCCGAATTTATTAAAGTGGTAAAGAAGTGGTTTGCTATCTTAAACGAAGAAAAACCGCTCATTGATTGGCAACCTTGTTGTCTTGAATTGATTAATGATTTTTTTGTCAGCAATTCACAACGTGAATCCATTTTATTGATGATAGCACAAGAGTGGCAAGCGTTGATTAATAGTGGTTTGTCAGCCAATTATATGGATAATATTTCTATTACGATTTTGCATGATGCCATGCAATCACGCTTAGAACAAAATCATTTAGCACATCGTTTTTTAGTCGGTAAGATAAACTTTTGTACCATGATGCCAATGCGCTCGATTCCCTTTAAAGTTGTTTGTTTATTGGGAATGAATGACGGGGATTATCCAAGAACGTCGCTTCCACTTGACTTTGATTTAATCTCACAGCATCCAAGACGAGGCGATCGCAGTCGTCGCACCGATGATCGTTACCTTTTTTTAGAGGCAATTTTATCTGCGCAAAAACAGCTGTATATCAGTTATATTGGTCGCGAAATGAAAGATGATAGTGAGCGTTATCCCTCTATACTTGTTGATGAACTTTGGGAGTATATTGCCCAATATTATAATATACCTGCAAATAACATGGTTAGTTCTGCTAACAGCTTGGATTTTTTACGTGTAAACCATACACGCACACCGTTTAATCCGCAAAATTTTTTACAAGAACCAAAAAGCTATGCCGATGAGTGGTTACCTGCGGCATTGCAACAAGGTGAAAACCAATTATTTATTAGTCAAATACCTGTTATTGATGTCGATAATATCAATCTCGATGAATTAAAACGATTTTACCAACACTCTATTCGGTTTTTTTTACAAAAACGGTTTAATTTTTATATCAATTATTTGGATGATACCTTACCTGATGCCGAAAATTTTAATCTTGATAGTTTAAAACGTTATCAATTGAACTTGCTGATTTTAAATCAGCTGATCTCTAATGAACCACCAAAATCCGATGATTTTTATCAGCGTTTAGCATTAACAGGTGAATTACCAGATGGTGCCTTTGGTGAAATTATTTATGATAATCAATTTGAATCACTGCAACCATTAGCGAATAAAATTAACCAAGAACGCTTGGTTATGACAACGCAAGAGGTCAATTTAACTATTTTGACCAATGGGCAACATGCCCAATTACAAGGTTGGTTAACCCATATTCAAGATGATGGTATTTTAACATGGCGCCCTGCAAAACTTTCGATTCGAGATGGTATTTCGTTGTGGATCGATCATTTGGTTTATTGCATTTTACATCCCGAAAAAATTGACAGTCAAAGTCGTATGTATGGTAGGGAAAATAATGAATGGCGATTTTCACACATCCCAAGTGATAAGGCTATGGCAATTTTAACCACATTAGTTGAAGGCTATGTACAAGGTATCAATCAACCTTTATTACTACCTGTACAATGCGCATGGAATTGGTTAATTGCAGCCTATAACAAAAAAACAGGTGAGGTAATCTCAAGTGAAAAAGCAATTAATCAGCTGTTAAATTCTTGGCAAGGAGGATTATACCAATCACCTGAATGTGATAGCTACTACGCTAGAGTTTACCCTGACTTAACCGACGCATTAATTGAACAAATTATTTTTGCTGCCCAACGATTTTTACTGCCAATTTTATTACATCAAACAACTGTAGAATAAGGGGCATTATGTTTATTGATACACACTGTCATTTTGATTTTCCGCCTTTTACTGATCATCTGGCCGATTCAATAGCTAAAATTCGCCAAGCGGATATTGTTGGGTTAATCATACCCGCAGTTAGCGCTAACTATTTTAATACCGTTTTGCAACTTGCTGATAATTATTGCGAGATCTATGCTGCTTTGGGGCTGCATCCTATTTATCAACATACCATAGCTGATTTAGAGCTGTTAACCAATATCGTTAAAACCAAACCTAAAAAATTAATTGCCATTGGAGAGATAGGACTGGATCGCTATGATTTAAGTATTGATTGGCAACAGCAGCTATCATTTTTTAGATCACAATTAGCGCTTGCTAAACAATTTGATTTACCCGTTTTGATTCATTCACGCAAAGCGCACGATATTATGTACCATGAATTACACCGTGCCAACCTACCTTGCCGTGGTGTAATACATGGATTTTCAGGTAGCTATCAGCAAGCTATGCAATTTGTTAAGCTGGGCTATTATATTGGTGTAGGTGGCGTAATTAGTTATGAACGAGCGAATAAAACGCGCAATACGATTGCTCAATTACCGCTAGAAAGTCTTGTGCTTGAAACGGATGCTCCCGATATGCCATTAAGTGGTCGTCAAGGTCAAATAAATCGCCCTGAATATATCGCAGAAGTATTTAAAATCTTGACTCAATTACGCAATGAGTCAGCAGAGCACATAATGCACACGATTTTAGCAAATACCTTGACGCTATTTAGTAGACTCAATAGAGCAAAAATCACACAAAGAAACTAAAATAACTTTATCATTATTATAGAATAATTTTATTAGACTCATAGCAGGTTTATATGACCAGACAATTTTATCAACTATTTGTTCGATCGATTACCTCTCTTTTATCAATGCTGCCCGCTGTAGTATTTTCGGTTTGGCACAATATTGTAAGTTGATTACTAGCTGGCTATCGGCAAGATAAACCTGTTAAAAATAAGAAAAAAGCCAATAATTAGCAAATAATATTGTAAAATAGCATTTATCTGCTCTTTTTCTTAATAAAATAGGTAGTAAGAGAGCTTAATTTTCCGAGCTTATAGCCAACTGCTCATCCAGCATTTAAATTAATTTTAGGCAAAATTAAAATGAATAGCGAATTACAATTACCACCCTTTGTTTATCGAATATTACCATGGATTGCAGCATTTGCATTTTTTATGCAATCGCTTGATACCTCGATATTAAACACTGCGCTTCCCACGATGGCTAAAGATCTTAATGAATCCCCCTTAAATATGCAATCAGCAGTGATAAGCTATGCTTTAACCTTGGCATTATTTATTCCAGTCAGTGGTTTTTTATCAGATAAATTTGGCACTAGAAATATTTTTGTGATGGCAGTTTCACTGTTCACCCTTGGCTCATTGCTTTGTGCTTTATCCAATTCATTAATTTTTTTAGATATCTCGCGTGTTATTCAAGGTATTGGTGGCTCAATGATGGTACCGATATCACGTTTAGTATTAATTAAATCTTTTAAGCGTAGTGATTTTTTAGCCGCCTTAAATACTGCCACCATTCCCGGTTTAATTGGACCTGTTTTAGGACCGGTATTAGGAGGATATTTGGTTGATATGGTGAGTTGGCATTGGGTGTTTTTTATTAATTTACCCATTGGTATTTTAGGTGTGATAATTAGTTGGAAATATATGCCCAATCTAAAGGGTGAACACATGCCTTTTGATTTGTTTGGCTTTATATTTATTGTGATTGCCTTTATTAGTGCTACTTTAAGTGTAGAGGTTTTAAACCAAAATCAGACATATGATTTTCCATTGCTACTTGCCGTAATCAGCTTCGTTTTTCTACTTGTTTATTATGGGTATGCCAAAAAGAAACCAACCCCCTTATTCCCACTATCACTTTTTCAGATCCATACGTTCAAAATAGGCATTATTGGCAATTTAATTTGCCGATTAGGTATATCTGGTGTGCCTTTTTTAATTCCATTGTTATTACAAGTCGGTTTTGGCTACTCGGCTGTTTTTGCCGGTGTGATGCTAATGCCAATGGCCATTGCATCAATTTGTACTCGAATTTTTATTCCACGTATTTTAGCTCGTTTAGGCTATCGTTTTGTGCTCGTTGCTAATACCATTTTAGCGGGCGTCATGATTGTTTTAATGTCTCTACTAAATTTATCGACGCCCCTTATCTTAATCAGTTTATTGTTATTTTGTATAGGTGGTATTAATTCTATGCAATATACCGCGATGAATAGCATAACTTTAGCGAACTTAGAAAACGAAAATACGAGTAGTGGTAATAGTTTAATGGCAGTTAATCAACAGCTTGCAATCAGTTTTGGTACAGGATTTGGTGCAGTTTTACTGCGATTAATTAGCAACTCAGCTAGTACTATTCACGCATTTCAATTAACATTTGTTATACTCGGTGTGGTTACAGTGCTATCAAGCGTTATTTTTGCGCAACTAAAAAAAGAAGACGGCCAAAATCTAATCACCCATCACCAAGAAATAAGGAGATAAGTAAATGTTTCAATATCAAATCGTCCCTGTTACTGCTTTCCAAGAAAACTGTAGCATTATTTGGTGCGATCAAACCATGGAAGGCGCATTGATTGATCCTGGTGGTGAACCAGAACTACTGAAAAAAGCCGTTGAAAAACTAGGCGTAAATATTAAACAGATTTTATTAACCCATGGACATTTAGATCATGTGGGTGCAGCAACCACATTAGCTCAATATTATGATGTAAAGATTATTGGACCAAGCCAAGAAGATGAATTTTTGCTAACAAGTTTGCCACAGCAATGCATACAATTTGGTTTTCCTCATACTGACAGCTTTCTACCTGATCGTTGGTTAAAAGAAGGCGACCAAATTCAAGTAGGTAACATAACCCTTGATGTGCTTTTTTGCCCAGGCCATACTCCTGGACATATTGTTTTTATTAATCATTTGGATAAACTAGCTTTTGTCGGCGATGTATTATTTAAAGGCAGTATTGGACGAACTGATTTTCCTCGAGGCAACCATACCGATTTAATATCATCAATCACTAATAAATTATTACCACTTGGTGATGACTTTATTTTTGTGCCAGGACACGGCCCTATGTCAAGTTTTGGTCATGAACGAATAAGCAATCCCTACTTAGTTTAAGTAGAACCTTATTTTTTGTTATCACGCTCTTTGTTTTGGGGTGATAGCAAATCCCAAACTTAATGTAAACTTTAAAATAAAAAAAATAGTTTACATTAAAGTGCGTTGCGCTATTATAGTTCTACTATTTATGTATCAAAGGTAGAAAATAATGAAACAACAAATTACTTCGTATTATCCAACATTTATCACTACACTGGTTAATTTATCTTCTTGGCAACGTAAGCTATTGACTACTACCTGTGCAGCATTACTTTTAGGGTTAGCGGCTAATATTAGTATTCCAACTTACCCTGTTCCATTTACACTACAATCATTGGCGGTATTGTTAATTGGTGCTTTTTTAGGTCGTAAATTAGGCGCATTAGCAATAATCCAATACCTTTTTTTAGGCGCAATGGGATTACCGCTATTTGCTAATGGCAGTGGTGGGATTATGGCATTAGCGTCACCTTCTTCCGGTTACTTATATGGCTATGTATTTAGTGCCTATTTAGCCGGTTTTGCAGCAGAAAGAGGGTACGATCGTCGCTTTATTTTAGGCTTAATTGCATTTGCTTGTGCGCATCAACTGTTATTTGTATTTGGTGTTGTCTATTTAATGGGCTATTTACACATTACACTTATTGATGCGTTAAAAGTAGGTTATTTTCCATTTGTTGGTATTGATGCACTTAAATTTATTATTGCAACTTGTGTAATGTTTTCACTATGGCGTTATCGTGCTAAAAATAAATAATATTCAAAGTGGCGATATCATCTTTCAAAGCCTTAACGAAGATGATGATTTTAGTGACGCTATAAACCGTTCTGGTGCAGTGCCTAACATGGATGAGATAACAAAAAATATCAATCATGTCGGTTTATATATTGGCAATAATAGCGTCATTGAAGCCACACAAAAATATGGCGTGATTGAACAATCTTTGACTGACTTTGTTGGTGCGGCTAGACGTAATATCATTGGTAGAATCCATGATTTGGCTGTTATTCAAAATGCATTAAAGCGAGCTAAACATTGCTTAGGTTCACCTTACAATCATAGCTTTAATCAAAATACAGATGGGTTTTATTGCAGTGAACTGATTACTTATGCTTTTAAAACTAAACAAGGTAGTGATTATTTCGCATTATATCCAATGAATTTTAAGGATATAACGACAAATCAAGTTTTGCCTTATTGGATTGATTATTATCGCGATCTAAAACAGAGCATCCCACAACAAGAGCTTGGTTCGCATCCACAACAATTACTCAGACAAAAACATTTATTCAAGACAATCCTAACACTTGAATGATTATAAAGGAGGCAAGTTCATACAAAAAAGCATTTAACTATTGACATAGCGCCATAAAATCTATAATATGCGCGCTACATTTCGGTTCCTCCATAGTTCAGTCGGTAGAACGGCGGACTGTTAATCCGTATGTCACAGGTTCAAGTCCTGTTGGAGGAGCCAACTTCCTAAGTTTTAATCCTGTCTTTGATAAATTATCCGATATCTACAGTAATATTTTTATTCACTTTTTACAGTATTAATATCAAAACTCTATATTGTACTTGCAAATGGATGATCCTCTATAAATTATTTTGAGAGCATATGACCATTTATAGACATGAATAATGTGAATTTGCAAAACCTAAAACCTAGGTTTAATATAAATACCAATTGTACTCAGTTGATATTCAAATTTAATGGCTAATTTATTAACGCTATCGGAAATAAGTAATTATTTAAAAAATGGTGAAGTGATCGCTTACCCAACTGAAGCCGTTTTTGGTCTAGGTTGTGATCCGGATTATGAATCAGCCGTATTAAAGTTGCTACAACTAAAACAACGATCAATAGATAAAGGCTTGATTTTAATTGCTAGCTGTTACCGCCAACTAATTCCTTACATAGATGTATCCGCCATTACCAATGAACAAAAACAGTTAGCACTTACTAGCTGGCCTGGACCTGTTACTTGGGTTTTTCCTAAAAATAAAAATACGCCTTATTTTTTGACAGGTAAATTTGATTCTATTGCGGTACGCGTCACTAATCATCCTTTAGTTTGCAAGCTTTGTGATCTTTATGGCAAACCAATAGTATCAACTAGCGCTAATCTTTCTACTCATAATCCTTGCAAAACTGCCATCGAAGTCGCCAAACAATTTGGTCCATATTTCCCCATTTTAGCCGGTGACACAGGTCATCGATCACAACCATCGGAAATAAAAGACATCAAAACAGGGCAAATCATTAGACAAGGATAAAGTTATGCAAAATTTATATGTTGGTGTGATGTCAGGTACTAGCATGGATGGAGTTGATATTGCTTTAGTTAATATTACTGCCAAAAACGTTACATCAATCGCGAGCAACTGCTATCCAATGCCCGCCTATTTAAAACAGCATTTACTAACATTATGTGAAACCCAGCAAACCACATTACAAAATTTAGGTGAGATAGATCATCAAATAGGCAAACTATTTGCTGATAGCATAAATCAGTTTTTAAAAGATAATAATATTGATAAACAAAAAATTAAAGCTATTGGTTGTCACGGACAAACAATTTACCATGCACCAAACGGCGAGTTTCCATTTACTTTACAAATTGGTGATGCCAATATTATTGCTGCAAAAACAGGTATAACCACTATTGCCGATTTTCGTCGTAAAGATATGGCTTATGGAGGCCAAGGCGCACCACTAGTGCCTGCTTTTCATAAAGCGGTACTACAAGATCCACAAATCAATCGTGTAGTATTAAATATTGGGGGAATAAGTAATATTTCAGTATTAATTCCTAACCATACTGTTATTGGTTACGATACAGGTCCAGGTAATGTATTACTTGATGGTTGGATAAAAGAACATTTAGGTAAAAACTATGATAAAAATGGTTTATGGGCAAAAACAGGTAAAATAAATCAAGACTTATTAAAGCTTTTATATAAAGAAGACTACTTTCAAATACCCGCACCAAAAAGCACAGGACGAGAACTATTTAATTTACCTTGGTTACATAAAAAATTAGCAGGAACTAATTTAAAACCAGAAGATATTCAAGCAACGCTCGTTGAATTTACTGCTTTATCCATTGCCAACGAAATTAATAAATTACCTATAGTCAGCACATTACCTTGTGAGCTTTTAGTTTGCGGTGGAGGAGCGAAAAATCCACTAATTATGCAAAGATTATCAGCATTATTACCATCGTGGGCAGTATTAACAACCGACACAAAAGGCATAAATGGTGATGATATGGAGGCAATAGCCTTTGCTTGGCTTGCTTATTGTCGAATCAATAATATTCCATCAAACATTCCCGAGGTAACTGGTGCAAGCCAAGCTGTTTGTTTAGGGGTTATTTATCAATAAACTAAAAATATAGATAGATTTTGATTAAATCAAGCCAAAATGTTGTAATCCTTTAGCTATTCCATCATTATCATTAGTATCTGTCACAAACTCAGCTTGTGCTTTTAATTCATCAACAGCATTATCCATAGCAATAGGATGATCAACGGTTAGAAACATTTCAAAATCATTCATGCCATCACCAAAGGCATAGGTTGGTACATCAGTAAACCCTTTATTTTGTAACAATTTAGTAATACCATAACCTTTAGAACCACCATGATTAAAAACATCAACACAGTAAGGCGTATTACGAATAAAAGTTAACTCAGGGAAGCTCTCTCTATAAAGCGCCTCACCGGATTCACAAAGTAATAAAAGCATCTGAATAGGTGTTTTTAAATAAATCTGATCATCAACAGGCGGCACTTGCTCTTTTAGGAAACGATAAAATTTTTTAGTTGGTTGGCTATCTTGCGACACTCGCATAATTTCGTAATTATAAAAAGACAGTGGAAAACCTGTTTGCTGTTTAGAAAATTGATACAACCGATCGATAACACCCTTATCAATATCATTAGTAAAGACTTTTTCGCCTTTATATAAAACAACTTGCCCATTCATGCCAATTATCGACTCAATCTGAGTCTTTTTCATTAAATCAACCACCTCACAAGGTGTTCGACCCGTTGCCATAATTGGTGTAATATTATTTTGTTTTAATTTGTTTATAGCTTCCAAAGAGCTTGGTAATACATCAATTTGGCTATTAAATAATGTTCCATCTAAATCAAAAAAAACAATAGCATCAGGTTTCTTGCTCATATTACAAATCCAAAATATGTTTAATAAAAGGAATGGTTAATTTACGCTGTTGCGCAAGCGTTGCAACTTCAAACTTTTCTAATAAAGAAAACAGTGTACGCATATCACGGTTAACGCGCTTTAATAAAAATAACCCAACTTCTGTTGATAATTCAAACCCACTTAATTGTGCCCTTAATTGCAAGGCTTTAAGCTTATCATCATCGCTAAGCTCTTTTAATTGATAAACTTGCCCCCAAGATAATCTAGAAACCAAATCAGGTAATATAAAAGAGATTTGTTTAGGCGGTCTACTTGCCGTTATCAATAATTTACTCACGTTTTTTTCAGTTAAACGATTAAATAAATCAAAAATAGCTTCTTCCCAATCTCTATGACCAGCTATTGCATCAATATCATCTAAACAGACTAAATCATAATGATCCAACCCCTGCAGAATTTCAGGCACAAGATGATAGTACTGCTTTAAGGGAATATAACTGGCTAATTTATTTTGACTTGATGCATGTAAAAGGTGAGTTCGACCCGCAGCGCTAGCCGACCATATATAAAAGATATTAAACCCCTCTTTACCTAATAAGGTTTGTAATGAATCAAATAATAATCGATTATCGCCTACATAAAAACTATCAAAAGTTTCATTATTAGGTAATGAAAAAGGTAAAGGTAGCTGCGAAAGAGTAATAAAATAACCTCACAATAAAAACATAATCATGTTAAGTATAAATTTGCTTTCATAAAAATCAATCACTTTTATAGAAAAGAAAAATATCCTAGTATCATATTATAATTTACTTACTATTTTGTTTCATATTCATCATTTAGTTTTTGAACTAAATATGTTAGATCTTTAATAAAAGCTCATTTAATAAGTATAAAATAGAAGCAATAAAGGATAAAATTTAAGCAAACAAATTTATTTTTTGTGGATAACTCTGTGATAAATTAGGATCACAAGCTGTTATGATCGCATTAATAACCTTACCTAATAAATCATCTGTGGATAAATAGAATAGTTATAAACAAGTTAAAATAAAAAAAGATCCGATCAATTAACAGAATTAGATGATAGATAAGATCCTATAAAATAATTATAAAAAAGAGTTATCAACAAAAAGGATCCACAGTAATAATAATAAAAATAAAAAGATCATCTAAAAGATCTTATTTTATTTAGATCGCGATCAAAATAGATCATTTGACGTAATCGAAAAGATGAGTAAAATTCCCTACCCTAAATAAACCAAATCTTCAGATCTAAATTAGCGATCTTCTGTACACAAAATAAATACGAGGCTTTTTTTATGTTTTATCCAGATCTTTTTGATGTCATCATCGTCGGCGGCGGCCATGCCGGAACAGAAGCAGCCATGGCATCAGCAAGAATGGGACGAAAAACACTACTTTTAACCCATAATATCAATACATTAGGACAAATGTCTTGCAACCCAGCCATTGGCGGTATAGGTAAAGGCCACTTAGTTAAAGAAATTGATGCAATGGGAGGCTTAATGGCCCATGCTATCGATCGTGCAGGGATCCAATTTAGGATCTTAAATAGCAGCAAAGGTCCAGCCGTTAGGGCTACGCGTGCACAAGCTGATCGATCTCTGTATCGAAAAGTGATAAGAACAACACTTGAAAACCAAGAAAATTTAATGTTGTTTCAACAATCGGTTGAAGATGTGATCATTGAAAACGATCAGATCATTGGTGTAAAAACCCAAATGGGTGTTTCTTTTAAAGCCAAAGCTGTTGTACTTACAACAGGTACTTTTTTAGACGGTAAGATCCACATAGGGCTTGATAATTATAGTGGCGGTCGTACCGGCGATCCAGCCTCGATCGGCTTATCAAAATCACTACATCAATATTCGTTTAGAATGGGGCGCTTAAAAACGGGTACTCCACCACGAATTGATGCTAGAACCATTGATTTTTCAAAATTAGGAACGCAATATGGCGATGATCCTGTTCCAGTATTTTCATTTTTGGGTAATACAAATGAACACCCTAAGCAGATCCCTTGCTATATCACCAGCACGAATGAAACAACCCACGATATTATTAGATCTAATTTAGATCGCAGCCCTATGTATACTGGTATTATTGAAGGTGTAGGACCAAGATATTGCCCATCAATTGAAGATAAGATCATGCGTTTTGCCGATCGCAATTCTCATCAGATCTATTTAGAACCTGAAGGATTAGATAGCAATGAGATCTATCCAAATGGGATCTCAACAAGCTTACCATTTGATACGCAACTTGCATTTGTCCGTAGTATGAAAGGATTAGAAAAAGCCAACATTATAAGACCGGGTTACGCGATCGAATATGATTATTTTGATCCAAGGGATCTTAAACCAACACTTGAAAGTAAAGTGATCAAAGGGCTCTTTTTAGCTGGACAGATCAATGGCACAACAGGATATGAAGAAGCGGCTGCACAAGGAATGCTTGCTGGTTTAAATGCAGCCCGCTTTGCACATGATCAAGATCAATGGTATCCAAATCGTGATCAAGCTTATTTAGGTGTGCTAGTTGATGATCTTTGTACACTTGGCACTAACGAACCTTATCGTATGTTTACCTCGCGCGCTGAATATCGTTTAATGTTACGTGAAGACAATGCTGATATTCGTTTAACTGAAATAGGTCGTAAACTAGGCATGGTCGACGATTATCGTTGGCGTCGTTTTAATGAAAAATTCGAAGCTATTGAACAAGAAAGAGCAAGGTTACGGGATATATGGGTACATCCTCATATTGAAACCATCGATGAAGTCAATGCTGTTTTAAGTGCTAATTTGACTAAAGAAGCCAATGGTGAAGAGTTACTTAAAAGGCCTGAAATGAGTTATAACTCATTGAAATCACTTTCATTATTTGCACCTGGCTTATCTGACATACAGGCTGCTGAACAGGTTGAAATTCAAGTAAAATATGATGGTTATATTAAACTGCAAATAGAAGAAATTGAACGTCAAAAGCGCAATGAAGAAACACTTATTCCAGAGCATATTGATTATGCAGAAATATCGGGATTATCGAATGAAGTTGTGGCTAAATTAAAGCAGCATAAACCTGTTTCAATAGGACAAGCTTCTCGTATATCAGGAATTACACCAGCTGCTATTTCAATGTTATTAGTTTATTTAAAAAAGAAGAATTATGTTAAAAAAGAAACTCACTAATCTAATTGATCAAACGGATCTTTCGATCTCTGAATCACAAATAGATCAATTGATCCATTATGTTGAGATGCTCAGCAAATGGAACAAAACTTACAACTTAACAGCCGTTCGCGATCCGAGCGAAATGTTAGTTAAGCATATTATGGACAGCCTAGTTGTATCACCTTATTTAACTGGCAAAACCTTTATTGATGTAGGAACCGGTCCTGGTTTACCAGGCGTTCCATTAGCTATTATTAACCCGAATAAACAATTTGATTTAGTGGATAGCTTAGGTAAGCGTATTCGCTTTTTAAAGCAAGTACAATTTGAATTAAAACTAACAAACATTAATCCAGTACAAAGCCGAATCGAAGAGTATAATGATAAAAAATTTGATGGGGTTATTAGCCGAGCTTTTGCTTCTTTACAAGATATGCTTAATTGGTGTAAGCATCTTCCAGATCAACAGGGATCTTTTTATGCTTTAAAAGGAAGTGATATAGATCCTATTCCTGATGGCTTTATACTTAAACAAAATATTAAATTAACTATACCAGGATTAGATGCTGAAAGGTGTTTGATTATTATTCAATAGTTTTAATATTAAAAAATATTATCTGAAACTTTTTATAAATTTAATTTTTACGTTTTTTCAGATAATCTTTAATGCCATCAACAATCGATTTAGATACTTGATTTTGGAATGAGGCAGTCTTTAATTTTTTTTCTTCAGTAGCATTACTAATAAAGGCTGTTTCGACTAAAACTGATGGAATATCGGGCGCTTTTAATACAGCGAAGCCTGCTTTTTCAAGTGATGGCTTATGTAATTTATTTATTTTTTTCATACGATTTAAAATGGCATTACCAAGTAACACGCCATTACTTAGCGTTGTTTTTTGAACTAAATCTAAAATTGTATTATCCAAATATTTATCGCCACTGCGACTTACGCCACCTATTTGATCAGCTTCATTTTGGGTTTGAGCTAAATAACTGGCTGCAGAACTACTCGCCCCACGTGTTGATAATGCAAAAACAGATGAACCACCAACAGAACGGTTTGTAAAGGCATCAGCATGGATAGAAATAAACAGATCAGCATGCAAAGATCGCGCCTTAGCAACGCGGACTTTTAAGGGAATAAACACATCTTCGTTACGTGTCATGTAGACTTTTATGTTAGGCTCTTTTTTTAATAAATTATAAGTGCGGCGTGCAATTTGTAAAACAATGTCTTTTTCACGTGTTTTATTGTAGCCAATTGCGCCAGGATCTTCACCTCCATGCCCAGGATCGAGTACCACGATAATCGGGGCATTTTTACTTTTATTAGTTGGTGTTTTGATCTCAGATTGTTTTTTATTAAGATCTCCCTCTTTATATTCTTCTAATAATGCAAGTAAAGGATCATCATCTGTTGTAGAAGAAGGCTTTGATGGATAAATATCCATAACTAAACGATGTTTAAATTTTGCCACCGGTGATAGTGTGAAAGTATTAGGTTTAACCCCTTGTTTTAATACAATCATAATTCTTACTGTTTTAGGATCTAATTGCAAAACGCGTATCGACTTAATATAAGGATCATGACTTAATACTTTTGATGAAATTGTTTTTAAAATTGGATTTACACTGAGATTATTAATATCAATCACTATTCTATCAGGGTTGAATAGTGAAGCACTTTTATAATTGAGTTTAATGTTTGATTCTAATGTAATTCGAGTATAGGTAGAGGAAGGCCAAACACGCACAGCAACAACTTGAGCTTTGGTTGCTGCAAAGCCAACACGAGTGACTGATAGTAAACATGTAGCAATAATACCTTTAACTAATAGGCGTTTTGTTGGGCTAAATGTTTTTATCATACTTTAAACACTTTAATTATTATCAAAATCAGTCGCAGATAATAGCACAAAATAAAGGGATATTAAAAAAAATGATTATCATAATAAGTGGTTATTTTGATAAATAAACTTTTTTAAGTTACCTGCCCTTTTTATTAAAAAGGAACTATTTTAAATGGGAAAAACAAGTATAGCTTTGCATTGCCATTTTTTATTTTGTTATAGACCCTACAATAACAAAAGATTACAATATGGCACGCTAAAATCGCGGATTTAAACCCGTTTTCATTTTAACTATTAAATATAGCTGAGTTATTGATGAGCAAAAAATTACATATCAAAACTTGGGGTTGCCAAATGAATGAGTATGACTCAACAAAAATGGCTGATCTCCTTGAATCTACCCATGGTTTAACCTTAACAGACAATGCTGAAGAAGCCGATATATTATTACTTAACACTTGTTCTATTCGGGAAAAAGCCCAAGAAAAGGTCTTTCATCAATTAGGTCGTTGGAAAAACCTTAAACAACATAATAAAAATATCATCATTGGTGTTGGTGGTTGTGTTGCTTCACAAGAAGGTGCTCAAATTCGTAAACGTGCACCATTTGTAGATATTATTTTTGGACCACAAACCTTTCACCGCTTACCTGAAATGATTGAACAGATTCGCAGTGGTAACAACAATCATGTGGTTGATGTAAGCTTTCCTGAAATTGAAAAATTTGATCGTTTGCCTGAACCTCGTAGCGAAGGTCCAACTGCATTTGTGTCGATTATGGAAGGATGTAATAAATATTGTACTTACTGTGTAGTGCCTTACACCCGAGGTGAAGAGGTCAGCAGACCTTGTGATGATGTCATTTATGAAATAGCTCAACTGGCTGAACAAGGTGTGCGTGAAGTTAATTTATTAGGTCAGAATGTTAATGCTTATCGTGGACCCACATTTGATGGTGATATTTGTTCCTTTGCTGAGTTATTACGCTTAGTTGCAGCCATTGATGGTATCGATCGCATTCGCTTTACAACCAGTCATCCAATTGAGTTTACCGATGATATTATTGATGTTTATCGTGATACGCCAGAGCTAGTTAATTTTTTACATTTGCCAGTACAAAGTGGTTCAGATCGTGTATTAAACTTAATGAAACGTACGCATACTGCTCTTGAATATAAATCCATTATTCGAAAATTACGTAAAGTGCGTCCTGATATTCAAATTAGTTCGGATTTTATTGTTGGTTTCCCAGGTGAAACACAAGAAGATTTTGAACAAACAATGAAACTGATTGCCGATGTCAATTTTGATTTAAGTTATAGCTTTGTTTATTCATCGCGCCCAGGTACTCCTGCTGCTGAAATGGAAGATAATGTATCAGAAGAAGAAAAGAAGCAACGCCTTTATATTCTTCAAGAACGAATCAATCAGCAAGCCATGCAATTTAGTCGTCGTATGTTAAATACTGTACAGCGTATTTTAGTTGAAGGTCCATCCAAAAAAGACCTTATGGAATTAACCGGTCGAACAGAAAATAATCGAATTGTTAATTTTGAAGGTTACCCTGAGATGATAGGTAAGTTTGTTGACGTTGAAATTACTGATGTTTATCCAAATTCATTACGAGGAAAAGTTGTTAGAACTGAAGATGAAATGGATTTACGTGTAAGTGAATCGCCAATGTCAGTAATATCACGAACACGAAAAGAAAATGATTTAGGTGTAGGCTTTTATCAACCTTAAAGAGGTTAACATTTATTATTAGAGGACTTATCTTTGAATATTACAACACATGAAACCATGCTTGAACCAGCTGATAATCAGCGGCTTAATAGTCTTTGTGGTCCTTATAATGACAATATTAAACAACTTGAACGTCGATTAGGTATTGAAATTAATCACCGAGGTAATTTATTTGCAATAACCGGTGATAGTATTTGTGTGCAAGCGGCTACTGATATTTTGCAGTCCCTTTATAAACAAACCAAAATAAAAGATAAAATTATTGATATTGAACCCGAGCAAATTCATTTAGCAATCAAAGAAACTGGTGCGCTTGAAAAAGCGAGTAAACACTTACCTGCTTATATCGATCATCAAGGTGGAAAGCTAGTGATGATTAAAACTAAACGAGGTGTGATAAAACCAAGAACGGCAAATCAAGCTCAATATATTGCTCATGTTTTAGATTATGATATTTCATTTGGTATTGGACCTGCTGGAACAGGTAAAACCTATTTAGCGGTAGCCGCCGCAGTTGATGCGCTTGAAAAGCAACAAATTCGTCGTATTGTACTAACCCGTCCTGCCGTTGAAGCGGGTGAAAAGCTAGGTTTTTTGCCAGGCGATTTAAGTCAAAAAGTGGATCCTTACTTACGTCCACTTTATGATGCCTTATTTGAAATGCTTGGCTTTGAAAAAGTTGAAAAACTAATTGAAAAAAGTGTGATTGAAGTGGCTCCACTTGCCTATATGCGCGGACGAACGCTAAATGATGCGTTTATTATTCTAGATGAAAGCCAAAATACGACTATTGAACAAATGAAAATGTTTTTAACCCGTATCGGCTTTAATTCAAAAGCGGTCATTACTGGCGACATCACCCAAATTGATTTACCGCGTCATCAAAAATCGGGTTTGCGTCATGCTATTGAAGTACTCAGCCAAGTTGATGAAATTAGTTTTAATTTTTTCAATAGTGAAGATGTGGTGCGTCATCCTGTAGTTGCGAGAATTGTTAATGCTTATGAAAAATGGGAAGAGCAGCAACTTAAGCCACAAATAGAAAAAAGCATTTAGAGGAGTATTATTATCTCTATCTTAAGCAAAAAAAAGAAAATGAACATTCGTGATCATTCAGTAGAAGCAAACTTGTTTTTACGTCGAGCACTGTTTGCTTTTGTTGCAATTATTATTTTAATTATTGTATTGATTGGTAACTTGGCTGGCTTACAGATTTTAAATTATAGTTATTATAGTACTAAATCTAATGATAACCGTATTGAAATTATTCCTATTCCACCTAATCGGGGGATGATTTATGACCGTAATGGTACCCCATTAGCCATTAATAATATTACATATCAATTAAATATCATTCCCGATAAGATAAAAAATCTCAATGAACAATTTGAACAGTTAAAAAGTATCGTCGATTTAACTGATGAAGATATTGAAAATTTCCAAAAAGAACGTCGTAATTATAAAGCGCACAGGCCTGTTCCATTAAAAGATAATTTGACCGAACAACAAATAGCTCGTTTTGTAGTGGATCAACATCGTTTTCCATTTGTTTCTATCCTTGGTATACAGCATCGTTATTATCCTTATGGCGCATCACTTACCCACATTCTTGGCTATATTTCTAAAATTAATAGCCAAGATAAGCAGCGTTTAGAAGATGAAAATAAAATAAGTAATTATGTAGCCACTTTTAATATTGGCAAAATGGGGATAGAAAGGTATTACGAAGATGTATTACACGGAATCCCTGGTTATGAAAAGGTTGAAGTTAACAGCCGAGGCCGTATTGTTCGTCAACTAAATCAACATCCGCCACAAGCTGGTGAGGATATCTATTTGTCTATCAACCTTAAATTGCAGCTTTATATTGAGCAATTACTGGCTGGGCGTAAAGCAGCAGTTGTAGCTATTGATCCGAATAATGGCGAGATTTTAGCCTTAGTTTCTAGCCCTAGTTATGACTCTAATCCATTTGTTGGTGGTATATCGAGTACTAAATATAGCGAATTGCTTAAAGATCCTAGTAAACCTCTTTTCAATCGTGCTTTACTAGGTGCTTATCCACCCGCCTCAACAGTGAAACCTTTTATTTCTATTGCAGCTTTAAGTGAGGGCGTTATTACCCCAAAAAGTGTTATTAACGATCCAGGTTGGTGGCAATTACCTGGTACTGAAAGACGTTATCGTGATTGGTTAAAATGGGGGCACGGTCGCGTTGATGTATTAAGGGCGATTGAAGAATCAGTTGATACCTATTTTTATCAAGTTGCCTATGATATGGGGATTGATCGCTTAAACTTATGGATGACTAAATTTGGTTATGGTGAGCGGACAGGTATTGATATTTCACCAAATGAAGAAACACGTGCAGTTATGCCGAGCCGTGAATGGAAAATCAAGCGTCATAAAAAGTCTTGGTTACAAGGTGATACTATTCCTGTTGGTATTGGTCAAGGTTATTGGACTGCAACTCCTATCCAGATGGCAAAAGCATTAACCACGTTAATTAATAATGGTAAGACCTATACGCCACACTTTTTATTATATAAAAAGAGCGATATTTTGAATTCAAATGAACATCAACCAACAATTAATCCAGAAAAATATTTAGAAAATAATAATCTAGTTGATGTTAAATCAATTTATTGGGCACTAGCTAAAGAAGGTATGCACCGGGTTATGTTTGGATCACGAGGAACAGCACGTAAGATTTATGCTGATGCAAAATATCAAGCAGCAGGTAAATCGGGTACTGCACAAGTTTATGGTTTGAAAGCTGATGAAGTTTATAATTCAAATAAAATCCCTGAACATCTTCGAGATCACGCTTTGTTTGTTGCTTATGCTCCCTACGATAATCCAAAAATTGCATTAGCCATTGTTTTAGAAAATGGTGGTGGTGGAAGCTCAAATGGTGGCGCAGTAGCGCGTAAAATATTAGATTTTTACCTTCTCGGTAATGATTCAACTGAGCTAGATGAACCATCATCAAATATAGGAACTGAAGATTAATGATGAATAATATCAAAAAGAGTTTTTGGCAAAAGATACATATTGATCCGCTATTTTTTTTATTTATTACTTTATTACTTGGTTATAGTCTTTATATTCTTTGGAGCGCAACAGGTCAAAGTATTAATATGATGGAAAAACGAGTAATACAAATATTACTTGGATTTGTTGTAATGATTGTGTTGGCTCAATTTTCACCCAGAACCTATGAAAAGTGGGCACCATATCTGTATATCGTTTGTATTATCATTTTATTATTAGTCGATATTTTTGGTTATACCAGTAAAGGTGCACAGCGCTGGTTAGATTTAGGTATCTTGCGATTTCAGCCTTCTGAAATTGCCAAAATAGCTGTACCATTAATGGTTGCAAAATTTATTCATCGTGATGGATGTCCTCCACCATTAAAAACTACGTTACAAACCCTAGCCATCATTGGCGTACCAACGTTACTTGTTGCTATGCAACCTGATCTAGGTACAGCAATATTAATTGTTATGTCAGGAATTTTTATTATTTTTTTAGCCGGGATTGACTGGAGGTATATTCTTATTGCGCTAATTTTAATAGCGATATTTTTACCAATCATGTGGTTCTTTTTAATGCACGATTATCAGCAAAAACGAGTATTAATGCTGATCAACCCTGAACTTGATCCAAGCGGAGCGGGCTATCATATTATTCAATCTAAAACAGCAATTGGATCTGGCGGTATATGGGGTAAAGGTTGGCTTCAAGGAACACAATCGCAACTTGAATTTTTACCTGAGCGACATACCGATTTTGTCTTTTCTGTTATAGCTGAAGAGTTTGGTTTTGTGGGTTCTATTGTTTTACTTATCCTATTTTTATGCTTAATTGTACGAGGGCTTATTATTGCTGCACAGGCACAAACCACATTTGGACGAATCTTATCTGGTGGGCTAATTTTAGTGTTTTTTGTTTATGTATTTATTAATATTGGTATGGTCAGTGGAATCTTACCTGTAGTTGGTGTACCATTACCACTCATAAGCTATGGTGGCTCATCTTTAGTCGTATTAATGGCAAGTTTTGGCATTATGATGTCTATCCACACACATCGATATATGTTATCTAAAAATATTTAACGGAATTTAAATAAATGACAAAGAAATTTAAATTATCTTTTGCTTTTTTTGTGCTTACAGTTTGTTCATCAGCATCGGCTGAAATGGCTTTTCCTATTCCCGCCATTCCACAATTGGATGCTCAATCTTATATTTTAATCGATGCAAAATCAGGTGAAATTTTAGCGCAATATAATGCTGAACAGCAGCGCGATCCGGCAAGCTTAACTAAAATGATGACCAGTTATGTGGTTGGTCAAGCATTGCAGTTAGGACGTATAAAAAATGATGATATGGTTGTGGTGAGTAAAGACGCATGGGCAACAGGTAATCCTGTATTAAAAGGGTCATCATTAATGTTTTTAGAAGTAGGTAAAACAGTTTCCGTTTCTGACCTTAATAAAGGTATTATTATCCAATCTGGTAATGATGCTTGTATTGCAATGGCAGAGCATGTTGCTGGCAGCCAAGGTGCCTTTGTTAATTTAATGAATGATTATGCAAAGAAAATTGGATTAGAGCATACCCATTTTGAAACTGTTCATGGGCTTGATGCACCAGGGCAATACACCACAGCCAAAGACATGGCCTTTTTAGGACAAGCACTAGTTCGTGATTTACCAGAAGAATATTCTATTTATAAAGAAAAAGAATTTACTTACACATTGTCTAAGCCACAGCTTAACCGTAATGGCTTACTTTGGGATACCACATTAAATGTAGATGGCATCAAAACAGGCCATACTAATGCTGCAGGTTACAATTTAGTTGCTTCAGCGGTTGATGGTAATACTCGTTTAATTTCAGTAGTACTTGGCGGAAGAACCTTTAAAGGCCGTGAAGCAGAAAGTAAAAAACTATTAGTCTGGGGGTTCCGCTTCTTTGAAACCGCAAATCCTGTTAAGGTTGGAACCCCAGTCACTACCGAAACCATCTGGTATGGAGACCAAAACAAAATCCAATTGGGTGCTGTTAATGGGGCATTTATTACCGTACCAAAAGGACGTGCGGCTGATGTACAAGTTGAATATAAAATTGACGATTACATCTATGCACCTATCACCAAAGGTAATGCGGTAGGTAAAATGCAGTTTTTATTAGATGGAAAAGTCATTAACGAACAACCGCTTGTTGCTTTACAAAATATTGAAGAAACAGGATTCTTTGGTGGAGTATGGGATTGGATCTGCCTACAATGCCATAAGTTATTTAGCTAGTTTTATTTTCATTGTTCTGTAAGCGTTCGCTTACAGAACGACCTACCCCGCTAAAAAATAATCTAATATAAAAAATATTGATTTTATTTATTTTTGTTAAATAAGCAATGAAAGCTTAATAAAGCTCACCTACATCTAAATAACGATAATTAGCTTTGCTAACAGCTATAAATATAAATAAAGCTGGTAATCTTATACTATTTATGGTATAAAACGCGCGCTACATTTCACATTATTTTTGCAAAAGTAATGATGAATAAAAGCACTACTTTTAATAATTAATTAACGTTATAACACACACATATCATTACACTTTTCCGGGGTGCCTTTTACCTTGTGTAATTAGGTCGGTTAAAGCGGATATGTGGAGGCATAACCCCAACGTCAAAATGAGGAAATCATGACTACAGTATCAATGCGCGATATGTTACAAGCGGGTGTACACTTTGGACACCAAACTCGTTATTGGAACCCAAAAATGAAACCATTTATTTTTGGTGCACGCAATAAAGTTCATATTATCAATCTTGAAAAAACAGTACCACTGTTCAATGAAGCATTAGCTGAATTAAACAAGATTGCCGCTCGTAAAGGTAAAATTTTATTTGTTGGTACAAAGCGTGCAGCTAGCGAAGCGATTAAACAAGCGGCTGAAAGCTGTGGACAATATTACGTTAATCATCGTTGGTTAGGTGGTATGTTGACTAACTGGAAAACAGTTCGTCAATCAATCAAACGTCTAAAAGATTTAGAAACACAAGCTAGTGATGGTACTTTCGATAAATTAACCAAAAAAGAAGCACTAATGCGTGCTCGTGAAATGGCTAAATTAGAAAATAGCTTGGGTGGAATTAAAAATATGGGTGGTTTACCCGATGCGATCTTTGTTATTGGTGCAGACCATGAACATATCGCTATCAAAGAAGCTAACAATTTAGGTATTCCAGTCATTGCTGTTGTTGATACTAACTCAGATCCTGATGGTATTGATTACGTCGTTCCTGGTAATGATGATGCAATTCGTGCAATTCAATTATATGCAAATGCGGTTGCTGAAGCAGTGCGTTCTGGTCGTGAGCAAAACCAATCTCCAGTATCTGAAGAAAGCTTCGTAGAAGAAGCTCCAGCAGCAGAGTAATAAACTCAAATATTTTCAGGGTCGATATTACTCAATATCGACCCATTCTAATGAAAATCATCACAATGGTTAAATAGAGGATTAAAAAATGGCTGAAGTTACCGCTTCTATGGTAAAAGAACTGCGCGAAAGAACTGGCGCAGGTATGATGGAATGTAAAAAGGCATTAGTTGAAGCTAATGGCGATATCGAACTTGCAATTGACAACATGCGTAAATCAGGTCAAGCAAAAGCCGCTAAAAAAGCGGGTCGTGTTGCGGCTGAAGGTGTCATTATTTCTAAAATCTCTGCTGATAAAAAATTTGGTGTTATCTTAGAAGTAAACTGCGAAACAGACTTTGTTGCGAAAGATGCAGGCTTCTTAGCATTTAGTGATAAAGTTGCTGAAGCAGCATTAACTGATCGCACTAGCGATATTGCTGCACTGCAAGCTAAGTTTGAAGAAGAACGTACAGCGTTAGTTGCTAAAATTGGTGAAAACATCGGTATCCGTCGCGTCGCTCAAATCGCTGGTGATGTTGTGGGTAGTTACCAACACGGTGCGCGTATTGGTGTATTAGTTGCAGCTAATGGTGCTGATGATGAATTAGTTAAACATATTGCAATGCACATTGCTGCCAGCAAACCAGAATATGTTGATCCAAGCGATGTTCCAGCTGATGTGGTTGAACATGAACGTAACATTCAAATCGATATCGCAATGCAATCAGGTAAACCTCGTGAAATCGCTGAAAAAATGGTTGAAGGCCGTATGCGTAAATTCACAGGTGAAGTATCACTAACAGGTCAACCATTTGTTATGGATCCTTCTAAAACAGTTGGTGACTTATTAAAAGAGAAAAAAGCAGCAGTTGCTTCATTCATCCGTTTTGAAGTGGGTGAAGGTATTGAAAAAGTCGAAGTTGACTTTGCAGCTGAAGTTGCTGCAATATCGAAACAATCTTAATTGTTTCATAAAAACCGCCGTTAAGGCGGTTTTGTTTATCTACAAAATATTTTAAAATTACTACAGGTTAATTTTTTAGCTTCTTGAGTAATTAAACAACGAAATAGTGAGACTTCAATATGGTGACCCCTTTCTATAAACGTATTCTTCTTAAACTCAGTGGCGAAGCACTACAAGGCGACGAAGGTTTTGGTATTGATGCGACCGTTCTAGATCGCATGGCGCAAGAAATTAAAGAATTGATTGAAATGAATGTTCAAGTTGCTGTTGTTATTGGGGGTGGTAATCTATTTCGAGGTGCAGGGCTTGCTAAAGCAGGGATGAACCGTGTTGTTGGCGACCACATGGGGATGCTGGCAACTGTTATGAATGGTCTTGCGATGCGCGATGCGCTGCACCGAATTGAAGTTAATGCCCGTTTAATGTCAGCCATTCCGTTAAATGGTGTATGTGATGATTATCGCTGGACTGAAGCAATTAGCTTGCTCCGTCATGGTAGAGTGGTTATCTTGTCTGCTGGTACAGGCAATCCCTTTTTCACCACCGATTCAGCAGCTTGTTTACGTGGTATTGAAATTGAAGCTGATGTTGTTTTAAAAGCCACCAAAGTTGATGGTGTTTATTCAGCCGATCCTGTTAAAGATCCAACAGCAACACTTTATAAAACATTAAGTTATGATAAAGTGCTTGATGATGAACTTAAAGTGATGGATTTAGCTGCATTCACATTAGCAAGAGATCATAATCTACCCATTTGTGTCTTTAATATGAATAAACCTGGAGCCTTGCGTCGTGTTATTTTAGGTGAACAAGAAGGGACATTAATTAATAACAAGGCAACAGTAACCAGTTAATTATCTTTATTTTAAATAAGGCTTTTATTATGTTAAACGAGATTCAAAAAGAAGCGCAAACGCGCATGGAAAAAAGCATTGATGCGTTTCAAAATCATATTTCTAAAGTTCGAACAGGTCGTGCATCACCAAGCTTATTAGATGGTATTATGGTTGAATATTACGGCAGCCCAACGCCACTGCGTCAACTAGCTAACATTGTTGCTGAAGATGCAAGAACGCTAGCTATCACAGTATTTGATAAATCATTAACTCCTGCTATTGAAAAAGCAATTTTAACGTCTGATTTAGGGTTAAACCCAGCATCAGCAGGTACCGTTATTCGTGTACCATTGCCACCATTAACAGAAGAACGCCGTCGTGATTTGACTAAAATTGTTCGTAACGAAGCGGAACAAGGTCGAGTATCTATCCGTAATATTCGCCGTGATGCCAACGATCAAATAAAAGCGTTACTAAAAGATAAAGAAATTTCAGAAGATGATGAGCGTAAAGCACAAGATTTAATCCAAAAAGCGACAGATGCCGCAATTAAAAAATTAGATGCAGTGCTTGCCGATAAAGAAAAAGAGTTAATGGAATTCTAATTCTTCTACTTTTTCCCTTTCCTTCCAAACGCTCTGTTTTATAAAGCAGAGCGTTTTTTATTCCAATAGTTTTCTAATTTTGAAGTGAATAGCTATAAAATACAACACGCAAAATATACGTAATCTAAAAATCAATTTTCACAACAAACCTTTCAATGTAAATGTTTAACTATATGAATTATTTTATAAAAAATATAATTCAATCTAAATTACAAAAAACAATTTATGCTTTTAAGGCATATATAACTATAAAATATAAGTATTTTACATAGATTGATGAAGTGCCTATACTTTTTTGAAGTTAGCTATTTAAACTATTTCTGCTTGTTTTATCCGCTCTGATTTTATCTATATAGATAAGTTGGTTTTTGGTTTAGAGGCATTTTACTGACCAAGGTTTCAACGTTAATGCCGCTATGGAGCTAGTTGAATAAAAGGTAGTTTATGTCATGAAAACACTATTATCGTGTCAGGCAGAACCAGAAAAAACATCCCATTGGTCTGCTGTTTTTTCTTTATTTATGGGGGTAACCAGTCTTATTGTGGCTGAGTTTATTCCTATTAGTTTGTTAACGCCTATTGCACTAACATTAAATATTACTGAAGGAATGGCAGGGCAAACGGTCACTGCTGTGGGTATTTTTGCTGTTATTGCAAGTTTGACTTTGGCGCCATTAACAAAAAAAATAAATAGGCGGTTAGTATTATTAACGCTCTCTATTTTATTGGTGATTGCTAATATATTGGTCGCATTTACCCCTAATTATATCATTCTATTGATAGGGCGCTGCATATTGGGGATATGTGTTGGTGGCTTTTGGTCTATGGCTTCAGCAGTAACGCTACAACTTGTACCGGCAAAAGATATATCTCGTGCATTAAGCATTATCTATGCTGGTGTTTCAGTGGCAACGATTATTTCGCTACCATTAGCAAGCTATTTAGGCAATCTGATTGGTTGGCGAAATATCTTTTTGTTATCGGCATTACTGGGGGCTATTGCCTTTATTTGGCAATTTATAGCATTGCCTACTTTACCTGCACAGCAAGGTAATAGTTTTAACAATATGTTTTTTCTCTTAAAACAAAGCTGGATAACGATAGGAATAGTAGCCACGATATTTAGTTATGGGGGATATCATATATTTTTCACATATTTAAGACCATTTTTAGAACATAATCTTGCCTTAAAAACAAAAACTCTCTCTACGCTTTTACTTCTATTTGGCATTGCTAATTGTATTGGCACCGTTATTGCGGGTTTTGTGATGGGTAAACAATTTAAAATAACGATGATAGTCATTCATTTTATTTTATTGATGCTTGCTATTATTTTAATGTTTATCGATAAAAATATAACATTCAACATGTTACTTGTTATTGCTTGGGGATTTATGTTTGGTTTTATTCCGGTGGGTTGGTCTACTTGGATTGTACGTACACTTGCTGATAAAGCCGAAATGATGGGTGGATTATCTGTTGCGGCGATTCAGTTTTCTATTGGATTGGCAGCGGCAATGGGAGGAATCATCTTTGATCATCAAGGGATACTAGGCATATTTTTTAGTGCTGCACTTATTTTTTTATGTGCCTTGATATTAACTCATCTCTGTTTTCGATTATTTACTCGTGTAACAGGAAATCGTATTGCATAGTAATAATTTTTAACTATTTATTGCTTGATAATATCGAATTAACATTTACTTATTAAAGGGATCACATTAATGAAAAAGGTTTTATTTTATTTCAAAGATAGCACTGCTTTAATCGTCTTTTTAAGTCTTTTTGGGTTATTTTTATCACCATCAGTAATGGGAGCCGATATGTCTAATAATGCGAATAATTTTTATCAAAGCGATAATGTCACTATGCAAAAAGTGAGTTTTCTAAATCAATATAAAATGAACGTGGTTGGAAATTTGTTTATGCCTAAAACGCTTGATCCAAAAAATAAATATCCAGCCATTATTGTTGGACACCCAATGGGTGCAGTTAAAGAACAAAGTGCCAATTTATATGCGACTAAAATGGCTGAACAAGGCTTTATTACATTAGCCATTGACTTATCTTTTTGGGGCGAGAGTGAGGGGCAGCCACGTAATGTTGTATTGCCCGATATGTATGCAGAAGATTTCAGTGCGGCAGTTGATTATTTAGGTACTCAAACTTTTGTGGATCGTCACAATATTGGCGTAATTGGTGTTTGTGGTAGTGGTAGTTTTGTTATTAGTGCCGCTAAAATTGATCCACGTTTAAAAGCCATTGCGACGGTAAGTATGTATGATATGGGGTCAGCCAATCGCCATGCTCTTCACCACTCGTTAACACTTGAACAGCGAAAGCAGATTATTAAACAGGCGGCAGAACAACGTTATGTTGAATTTTCTGGGGGGCAGACATTATATACAAGTGGTACGGTTAATAAAGGGCAACTCAAACCAGAAGATGGTCCAATTGCCCATGAATTTTACGATTTTTATCGTACGCCTCGTGGTGAATATACGCCTGCAAGTTCAACGCCAGAACTAACGACTCATCCAACATTAACCAGTAATGTAAAATTTATGAATTTCTATCCATTTAACGATATTGATACCATTTCACCACGACCAATGTTATTTATCACAGGTGATCAGGCTCATTCTAAAGAGTTCAGTGAAGACGCTTATAACCGCGCGATAGAACCGAAAGAACTTTATTATGTAAAAGGAGCTGGGCATGTTGATCTTTATGATCGAATCGATTTAATCCCTTTTGATAAATTAACAACCTTTTTTAAAACGCATTTAAAATAGCCACTAATTTTTAATGAAATGTTGTCCCATAGCAAAGGGAGTAAGAATTTATGTTGCTCCCTTACTTTTGCTCATCATTATAAAATAGCAGATGAATATCAAAAATTTTCTTTTAGCTGTTTTAAAAACAGTTCAGCAGCTTTAGAAAATACATGATATTTTTTCCAGACAATATTCACATCCACTTTTAATTTTGGATATAACGGTTTAAAACAAAGCGGGTTATCGCCCGCTGTATTAATCAGTTTATCTAAACACAAGGCATACCCAATATGTTGTTCAACCATTAATGCGGCATTAAATATTAAGTTATATGTTGCAATAATATTTAATTTGTCATAGTTTCGTTTAAACCATTGTTCAATGCTATCACTAACATATTTTTGTTGGGAAACAATCAGTGGTAATGACCATAAATCAGATGGAGAAATGACCGCAAGGTTTGCCAACGCACAATCTTTTCTCATCAATACTCCCCACGTATCTTGTTGAGGAAGGCACAATGATTCATATTTTGTTAGATGAGTTGGTTCAATTAACACACCAAAATCAAGTAATCCCTTATCAATACGTTCGGTGACATCATTTGCATTACCACTATAAATATGGATGCGGATATGAGGGTATACATCTTGCATTGATTTAATAACATTTACTACCAACTTCATTGCATCGGTTTCACCACAACCAATATAAATATCACCGCCAATACTTTCGTTGGGTGCTTGAAACTCTTCTTCTGTTTTATGCACAAGTTCCAGTATCTCCTCGGCACGTTTACGTAATCGTATTCCTTCATCGGTCAAGGTAATTCGTCTACTGCCGCGAATAAATAGGGGGGTGCCAAGCGTTTGTTCTAACTCCATGAGCTGACGAGATAAGGTAGGTTGAGTTAAATGCAAATGGTTAGCGGCAGCGGTAATACTTTCTTCTTTAGCAAGCGCAAGAAAATAACGTAAAATTTTTATATCTATCATTTTCCTTTCCCATCATTCTTGTTTAACAATTCTTGTTATTTTATATTTAAAAGATGCTATGTCAGAAAATGAAGTGTGCCTACTTTTCATTATTAACATAATCTTTTAAAAATCATCAGATGTTTTATCACAAATCACTTAAGTTGGATAGGTTACTCTTTATTACTGCTCAGTATTGCCGAGCGAGTTAATTGGTATATATAGTACGGCAAGGTTTCGAACGTTTTGTCCACTAAAGTTCAAAACGTCCGAAACCACCGCGGCTAATTCATTCTATCCTCCACCCCAAAAAGGCCTGATTTTCTGCCAAAAATAGGTCAGAAAAGATATTGATTTTATTAAAGTTTTTTGTTTTTTTTAACAAAAAAACAATAGCTTATTTCTTTGTCTCATTCCGGTATCAAAATTTGCCGAAACCTAAGCGTTGACATAAATGTTACTTATTTCACAAAAAGCCTAAAACTCAAACACAGATTTTTATCTGTACTATTTCAAACAATTTCGCCATAATGTTATAAAAATAACAACATTTAGCTATATTTGTTATTTTTATAACATCTCTATTTATTTACATACTAACAATATTTAATTAAACATTATTACAAAGACATTTTAAGGATCTCGTTATGAATTATGCAAAGTATATTGATCATACTTTACTCGCAATGAATGCGACAGAAGATCAAATTCGTAAGCTTTGTGATGAAGCTAAGGAATATCATTTTTATTCGGTTTGTGTAAATTCAGGCTATGTACCTTTAGCGGCAAGCTTACTTAATGGCAGTGATGTAAAAGTGTGTGCGGTGGTTGGCTTTCCACTTGGTGCCATGCTCACTAGCGCTAAAGCGTTCGAAACCGAAATGGCGGTTAAAGCTGGCGCTCAAGAAATCGATATGGTTATTAATGTAGGTTGGTTAAAAAGCAATGATTTCGATGCGGTTAAACATGATATTGAAGCAGTATTTAAAGCTTGTGGCGTTGTGCCATTAAAAGTTATTTTAGAAACCTGTCTATTAACCAAAGAAGAAATTGTCAAAGTTTGTACTATTTGTAAAGAAATTGGCGTTGCGTTTGTGAAAACATCAACTGGCTTTAGCGTGTCGGGTGCAACTGTTGAGGATGTTAAATTAATGCGCGACACTGTAGGTAAAGAGATGGGTGTTAAAGCATCGGGTGGTATTCGCGATCGTGCAACCGCTGAAAAAATGATTCAAGCAGGTGCAACGCGTTTAGGTGCAAGCGCAGGCATTGCTATTGTATCGGGTGATACCACATCATCAAGCAGTTATTAATCAATAAACTTATCAATAAGCGACTTTATGTCGCTTATTGATATTGATGGAATCTGAATGGAAACGCAATCGCAAAAAAGAATTAATGACCTGATTCAAATTTTAAAAAAAACAGATAAGGTTCATTTAAAACAGGCGGCTAAGTTGTTAGCGGTTTCAGAAATGACTATTCGACGAGATTTAAATAATATTCCTACATCATTAACGGTTTTAGGCGGTTATATTGTTAGTGAAGCTCGTTATCAAGCAACGCAATATTTTGTTTCAGATCAGCAAGATAAACAAGTTAACGAAAAGCTACATATTGCTAAACTAGCCAGCAAACTTGTTTATGCAAATGATACCGTCTTTTTTGATTGCGGTACCACAATCCCTTTTATCATTGATGCTATTGATGATGAAATAACCTTTACCGCTATCTGCTATTCATTAAACGCATTTTTAGCATTACAAAATAAACCTAATTGTAAGACAATTTTATGTGGTGGCTATTATCAGGTTAATAATGCTATTTTTACCTCTATTGGACAGCATTGCCAATTAAATTCGATTTGCCCAAATAAAGCGTTTATTTCCGCTGCTGGGGTTGATATATCACGAGGAGTTACTTGTTATCATTTTGATGAACTTGATATGAAGTTGCAAGCCATGAAACAATCTGACCTGCGTATTTTGATTGCCGATCATACTAAATTTAGTCAAGTTAAACCGGCTTTGATTAGTGAATTAACGCTGTTTAATCAAATTATTACTGATAAAGCCCCCACTAAGGAATTTATCTCTTTTTTCAATAACCATAATATAAAACTGATGTATTAATATGAAAAATATCACAATTTTAGGGTCGACTGGTTCAATTGGTTGCAGTACGCTAGCGGTTATTGCTCAAAATCCACATCTGTTTAAGGCATATGCCTTAGTGGGTGGCAATAATGTAGCCAAAATGACTGAGCAATGTTTGTCATTTAAGCCTAAATATGTTGCCATGGCAACAGAGCAAGCAGCTGATGAGCTAAGAGCAAATCTTGCCAATCTAAAATTGGATATTGAAGTGTTAAGCGGTGAGCAAGCCATTTGTGATTTAGCGCAGTTGCCCGAAGTCGAGCAAGTGATGGCCGCTATTGTTGGTGCTGCTGGGCTAAAACCAACCCTTGCGGCAATTAAAAAAGGTAAACGTATTTTACTTGCCAATAAAGAATCACTTGTGACTTGTGGGCATCTGTTTATGCAAGCAGTTAAAGAGTATGGCGCTGAGCTGTTACCGGTAGATAGTGAACATAACGCGATTTTTCAAAGTTTGCCAATGACGGTACAGCATAATTTAGGTTTTGCTAATTTGGCTGAACAGGGTATTACTAAAATAGTTTTAACGGGTTCTGGTGGACCATTTCGCGATTGGGAAATAGATAAGCTTGCATCGGTTACGCCAGCGCAAGCGGTTGCACATCCTAACTGGTCGATGGGTAAAAAAATTTCTGTGGATTCGGCAACCATGATGAATAAAGGACTTGAGTATATCGAAGCACGTTGGTTATTTAATGCAAGTGCTGACGAAATGGAAATTATTATTCATCCGCAATCGATTATTCACTCCATGGTACGTTATCAAGATGGTAGCGTGGTGGCAGAACTGGGGGTGCCTGATATGTGCACACCTATTGCTTATGCCATGTCTTATCCCGATCGTGTTCCATCCAATGTACCACCTTTGGATTTTTGTCAAATTTCGGCTTTAACGTTTAAACAGCCTGATTTTAATCGTTATCCTTGTTTAAAATTGGCAATAGAAGCGTCCAATCAAGGGCAAGCTGCCACAACGGCACTTAACGCAGCGAATGAAATTGCGGTAGAAGCATTTTTGCAACATAAAATTGGTTTTATGGATATTGCCAAAAATGTAGCAAAAGTATTAGATCAATTAGCTTTTCCTGAGCCAACCACCATTGACGAAGTTTTTATAATTGATCAGTGGGCAAGATCGCAATGTGGCGAGCACTAAACGTGATTTGATTTTTATAAACAGTGAGTTAAATAGGCAATAAGGGCAGCTGAGCATAATTTTATTTTGAAAATGTGGTTGGCTGCCCTTATTCATGCTTTTCTTGACTAAGCGATTTGTTTAGCCGTTAATGTTGGATTATCGCTAATAAATGATTGTAAAAATGTGCTATCGGGTAGTGCTGTTAACGCGCCTTTTTGGGTTGTCGCTAGGGCACCGCAAGCACTAGCTATTGTCATCATGCTTTCTAACATGAGTTTATCTTCAGGCATTCCTGATGAAGCAATACTACTAAGTAGCCCTGCTACAAAGGCATCACCCGCACCGGTGGTATCTATACTATTTACTTGGTACGAATCAAAAGAAAATGTTTTACCTTGCCATAATACAATACTGCCATCTTTACCTTTAGTGATTAACTTTAATGGTGCTTTATAGTGCTGTTGTAGTTTACTTAATGCTTCATGCCAGTCATTGCATTGCGTGAGCCAAAATAATTCTTCATCTGATAGTTTAAGGATATCGGCATCATGACAAAAATGAGTAATAGTTGTGCGCATTTCATCTTTATTTGCCCACATCTGCTCACGCAAGTTAACATCAAAGCTAATTAATCCATTTTTAGCGGTAAGATTTTCAATGGCGGTTTTAAGCGTTTGCCGACAAGTGTGACCAACGAGTGCCAAAGAGCAAAAATGTAAAATATCTTGGTTAAAATCAGGTATCGCTTGCTGAGACAAAAATTGATCAGCAGAAGGTGAAACAAGAAAAGTAAAACTCCGCTCCCCATTTTGACCTAAATCAACAACAACAGTACTTGTTTTATAGTGTTCGTCCTTTTCAAGGCTTTGGCAATCCACATGATATTCAAGGAACGTTTTTTCCATAAAATGACCAAAGGGATCATTCCCAACACGGCCAATAAAAGCGGAGGGTAGACCCAATTTTGCAATACCAATTGCGACATTAGCAGGTGCGCCGCCAGCACAAGCTTTATAATTCATATCACCAAATGGCAATAAATCAATAACGGCATCTCCAAGAGACCAAACTTTAGTATTATTCATTTTTTACTCGATTATAATTAGTGACTAAGGTAATCTAACATAAAAAAGATTACCGCTAAGCTTTATAAAATACGTCATCTTTTTGCTTTTTAATAAAGTCATTGATGTTTAATTTATTGTTGAATTAATGATGGTTATTTTTTAATAAGTTTTTATAGACTAAATCATTTGGCAAAAAATTCATTGTTAACATTAAAAATGTGTGACTATCATCACATATTTTAACGCTAACTTTATTAATGGTTAACGTTAACAATTAAATTAAGATACTATCTGATAAAGGTATCTAATATTGGATAAAAAAGGGGTTTGTATGTCTACTGCTATTGATAAAGCCAATCAAGCTGTTGAAGCGTTAGAAAAAGTGATGAATAAACAGTACTATCCACATTTTCATTTAGCACCCTTAGCCGGTTGGATGAACGATCCTAATGGTTTGATTTACTTTAACGGTCAATATCATGTTTTTTATCAGCATCATCCTTACGATGAAAACTGGGGTCCAATGCATTGGGGGCATGCCGTTAGTGATGATTTGGTTACATGGCATAGATTACCAATCGCAATTGCCCCTGATCAAGAATTTGATAAAAGCGGTTGTTTTTCGGGATCTGCTGTTAATAATCATGGCGAATTGTGTTTAGTTTATACAGGTCATCTTTGGTTAGCAGGTCAAGGTAATGATGAGCAGATTCGGCAAGTCCAATGCCTGGCAAGTAGCAAAGATGGCATTCACTTTGAAAAGCAAGGGATAGTACTTACGCCAAAAAATGGCATTATGCACTTTCGCGATCCTAAAGTGTGGCAACAAGATGGTAAATGGTGGATGGTGGTCGGTCAACGAACACTAAATGATGTGGGGCAAGTATTACTTTATTGTTCAGATGACTTAAAAAATTGGATATTTGATCATGTCGTAGTAAGTGATATCGATCCTGATGTTTATATGCTTGAATGCCCTGACTTTTTTCCGCTGGGTGATAAATGGATTTTGATGTTCTCACCGCAGGGCATGAAAGCAGCAGGCTATCAGTATCGCAATCTATTTCAATCGGGCTATATTGTGGGTAACTGGCAACCTGGGCAACAATTTTCAATGGTTAAACCTTTTCAAGAGATGGATTTTGGGCATGATTTTTATGCACCGCAATCATTTCTTGCGGCCGATGGGCGTCGTATTGTGTTTGCTTGGATGGATATGTGGCAGTCTTCGATGCCAAGCAAAAAAGATAAATGGGCTGGTGCATTTACGCTACCGCGTGAACTCATTTTAGATCAAGATAATAAAGTGCGAAATCGTCCGATTAAAGAGCTTAAAGCATTGCGCCAAGAATCAAAATCATTTGGTGAAATAATGCTGAGTAGTGAACTTAAACCCACTAATATTCAATCCATTAGTTGCGAACTTAATGTTGAATTTGATTTAAAAGAAAGCGATGCTGAACGTTTTGGTTTGCAGCTTGCAGCCACAGAAGATGGTAAACAAGCAACATTACTATATGTTGATTTACAATCCGAGCGAATTATACTTGATCGCAGTTTATCCGGTCTTGAATTAACCGGTTATCGTAGCGTACCGCTACCAAAAACAGATAAGCTAACTTTGCATATTTTTGTTGATGCCTCATCTGTCGAGGTTTTTGTTAATGATGATTTGTATAGTCTCACTAGTCGTATTTACCCGCAATTACCAGCCAAGCGAGTTATCAACCTCTTTGCTGAAAACGGAAAAGCGAAAGTGACAAAATTGGAAAGTTGGCAATTGCAGCCTATTTATGCGTAATGTCTATTCACTGCCTATTGGCAGTGAATTTTCGTTTTAAAATCTGTATTTTTATTGTTTCATTCCACATAATCACAACCAATAAGCCATGATAGTAAAACTATCAATGCAGCTATTTTTTATTACCTATTGGTTTAGTGATTATTTAGTGTTTGTTTCGCCTTGGGTTTATCATAAACGCCAAAATGGTCTACAATTGTACTACTGGCTTTATTTAGCCCTAACACTTCCACCTGTGCCCCTTCTTTGCGGAATTTAATTACCACTTTATCTAAAGCTGCTACAGCGGTTATATCCCAAAAATGTGCGTGGGTAAGATCAATTGTTACCTTTTGTACAACTTCTTTTAAATCAAATGAGCTAATAAATTTGGTAGAAGAAGCAAAAAATACTTGTCCATACACGGTATAAATACGTTGTTCCTTGCTGGGTTGCTCAGTTTGAATTTGTAGGTAATGAGCGACTTTATTGGCATAAAACAGTGATGCCAGTAATACCCCAACAAATACGCCATAAGCAAGGTTATGGGTAAATACAACGACAACTACAGTTGCCAGCATCACAATATTGGTTGAAAGTGGGTACGATTTAAGGTTCTTAATCGAGTCCCAGCTAAAGGTTCCTATGGAAACCATGATCATCACAGCTACTAACGCAGCCATTGGAATTTGGCTTACCCAGTCTTGTAAAAAAACAACTAATAATAAAAGTACAATTCCGGCTATAAATGAGGATAGACGCGTTCGTCCGCCAGACTTCATATTGATAATTGATTGCCCAATCATCGCGCATCCAGCCATACCGCCAAAGAATCCTGTCACGATATTGGCAATACCTTGCCCCTTGCATTCTCGGTTTTTATCACTCGGTGTATCGGTAATATCATCTACAATGGTTGCGGTCATCATTGATTCTAATAAGCCGACAATGGCTAATGAAAGAGAGTAAGGCAGAATAATCAATAAGGTATCAAGGTTAAAAGGAACATTGGGCAGTAAAAATGTAGGCAAGCTAGTGGGTAATGTACCCATATCACCCACCGTGCGTATATCCATGCCAAAATACATATAGATACCGGTAAGAATAAGAATGCAAAGTAGTGGTGAAGGAATCATTTTTCCTACTTTGGGGATATAAGGGAACAGATAAATTATGCCAAGCCCAGCAATGGTCATTGCATAGACATGCCATGTGACATTGGTTAGCTCAGGAAGTTGTGCTAAAAAAATTAAGATGGCTAATGCATTAACAAAACCTGTTACCACAGAACGAGAAACAAAGCGCATTAAGTTCCCTAATTGAAGAAAACCGGCAATAATCTGAAAAATACCGCATAAGATTGTCGCAACAAGCAAATATTCAACCCCATGTGCTTTAACCAGTCCAGCAATCACTAGCGCCATTGCACCGGTAGCGGCAGATATCATACCCGGGCGACCTCCGGCAAAAGCAGTAATAACCGCTATACAAAAAGCCGCATATAGCCCCATTTTAGGGTCAACACCGGCAATAATAGAAAAAGCAATTGCTTCAGGAATAAGGGCAAGTGCTACAACGATGCCCGATAGAACATCATTTTTGATATTGGAAAACCATTGTTTATGTAAAGATTGCATTGAATTTAATCACCACTGAAAAAACAAAAGAAAATTACAGCGTGAAGCAATGCATTTATAAGGTTATCAAAAGTTGATAGAAAAGATATGACTTGTGTGCATCACGCGAGTAACTATAATAATTCTTGATAGAAAGAACTCGCAAAAAGCTACACAGCTATACTCCATAATTAAATTATATTTTTTTATAATAATAGAACTTAACCCATTGTACAATGGATTATTTCCTAATATATAGTTGTAGGTTATGATATTTTGACAGTATTAAAAAATTTTAACTTAACAATCACTATTTCGAATAAGATCATTGTAAGGAATTACAACCCACACCAAAATATTAGCTAGTGTTCACCTCTATAAATTGATTATTTTGGTAATATAATCATGTAGAATGAGAGATGGGGATGAAAAAAGTTTTTAATAACAACATTAGCCCAAAATATCCTTTGCTTTTCTTATATTTTGTCAATTCCGTACTATAACATTCCGTACTATAACAATAACGATTAAAATCAACCTAACATTGGTTTCTGCGAAGTAATACATGTTTAAGAAACGGTCGTCTGGTTTTGATCTATATAATAGAGTAAATTTTTGTTCATTTTGGGGGCAAAGATCAGGAGGCAATGTTGAGCCTGATGATCTGTGGTCATTCCCAGTTCATTTGTGGAAAATGGTGAGCTGTAAGTTCAACGGCTTGTTGCATATTAATAATTTTGAGTCTTGAATCGATAATTTTACTTAGCCCTCGAGCCTCAATATCGCTATTAATGATATAACAATATTTGGTTTTATTGATAATATCATTTAATAGCGGATTATTTTGTAGAGCCAGAACAACGCCATTTTGCCAGAACAATACGGCATCTTGATCTGATATTAATTGTGGATCTATGGCTGATTGATTTGCTGTCGAAATAGTATGTAGCATTATTTTTTCACTTTTTATACTTAAACGGAATATTTCCTGAAACTTTTTTACAAAATCAAGGTTATTGTAGTTGGTACATCTTTAATTGTTATTAGTATATAATAAGGACTATTTATTGAGCAAAGAATTCATCATGAAACCGATTATTTTAACTAATGAACAACAAACTACTTTGTTTGGTAATAAACTTGCCAAGCTGTGTTTAAACTATTTGTCCAAGCATGATGATACTATTGTTATCTATTTAATTGGCGATCTTGGTGCGGGTAAAACCACTTTTAGTCGTGGTTTTTTACAACAATTAGGTCACATAGGTAATGTAAAAAGTCCAACTTATACGTTAGTAGAACCTTACCAGTTTGATGATTTTTGTGTTTATCATTTTGATTTATATAGGCTTTGTGACCCAGAAGAGCTGGAGTTTATGGGGATTCGTGAATATTTTGCATCCCGAGCAATTTGTTTAATTGAGTGGCCAGAGCAAGCAAACGGTATCTTGCCTAGTGCTGATCTTGAAGTTCATTTGGCTTATTTAGCATTTGAGCGTACCGCTTTTGTGCAAGCAACAAGCGAAAAAGGTCAAGCAATTATTAATTTATCACAATAGAAATAGACAATAAAAAGACAATGAAAAAACTAATCACTTTTTTTATGTTATTACTGCTTTGTAGCTCTGTTTATGCTGCCAAAGTTGTGATAGCCGTTGATGCTGGTCATGGTGGTAAGGATTCTGGGGCAATAGGAAAAAATAAGCTATATGAAAAAACAGTGACGCTTTCAATCGCTAAAAAGCTCACTAATTTACTAAATAAAGATTCCAGTTTTAAAGGGATTTTGACCCGTAGCAGTGATAATTTTATCTCTGTTTCACAGCGCTCAGAAATTGCTCGTAAAAATAGAGCTAATTTATTAGTTTCAATTCATGCTGATGCCGCACCAAATCGGAATGCAACAGGTGCTTCAATTTGGGTATTATCAACTAAGCGTGCTGATACAGAACTTGGTCGTTGGCTTGAGCAAGGTGAAAAACAGTCACAATTATTAGGCGGGGCTGGTAATGCATTAAGCGAAGATCATAATCCTCATTTAAGCCAAGCGGTGTTAGATTTACAATTTTCTTATTCTCAACAAGTCGGTTATAAGCTAGCAAAACAAGTATTGAAAGAGATGGAAGGGACAATAAAGCTACATAAATCTGTCCCAGAGCATGCAAGTTTAGGTGTATTACGTTCACCTGATATTCCGTCAATTTTAGTTGAAGTGGGCTTTATCTCTAATAAGGGTGAAGAAATATTGCTAAGTAGTAATGCTCATCAAGATAAGATAGCTAAAGCTATCTATCGAGGTATAAAAAATTACGTTAAACAAAATCCAAAATTTGGAGAACAGCATTAATGACAATTCATATTCTTTCACCCCAATTAGCTAATCAAATTGCTGCTGGTGAGGTGGTAGAACGCCCTGCTTCTGTCATTAAAGAGTTAGTTGAAAATAGCCTTGATGCGGGAAGTACTCAAATTGATATTGACCTTGAACAAGGTGGTTGTAAATTAATTCGCATTCGTGATAATGGTTGCGGTATTGCTAAAGATGAATTAGCGCTGGCACTTGCTCGTCATGCGACAAGTAAAATCAGTACGTTAGATGATTTAGATGCTATTATTAGTCTTGGATTTCGCGGTGAGGCACTAGCAAGTATAAGTTCAGTTGCAAGATTGACATTAACTTCACGTACCGTTGAACAATCGGAAGCATGGCAAGTTTATGCTGAAGGGCGGGATATGAAGCCGATGATTAAACCTGCAGCCCATCCGGTAGGATCGACTGTCGAAGTACTTGATCTGTTTTATAATACACCGGCAAGACGTCGTTTTTTAAAAACAGAAAAAACTGAGTTTATGCATATTGAAGAGTTTGTTCGGCGTATTGCACTTACACGTCCTGATGTTACCTTTAATTTACAACATAATGGTAAACTCGTTAAGCAGTATCGTTCATCAACGCTTGAAAAAAGAGTCGAATTAGTTTGTGGACGATCTTTTATGCAAAAAGCTGTAAAACTAGATTGGCAGCATGATGATTTACTCATTCAAGGTTGGGTCACCAGTAGTGAAAGTAGTGATTGGCAATATTTTTATGTTAATGGGCGAGTCATCAAAGATAAATTACTTAATCATGCATTGCGCCAGGCTTATATTAGCCGTACGAATGAACAACAAAGTTATGTGGTATTTTTACAATTAGATCCAAAACAAGTTGATGTTAATGTTCACCCAGCCAAACATGAAGTCCGTTTTCATGAAGCAAGACTGGTTCATGATTTTGTTTATCAAGCGATTGTGATGGCCCTTGAATCAAATTTATCTGTAACAGAAGAAAAAGTAACCATAACACCCAATCGACAAGCTGCCGGTGAGAATATCTTTAATCAAAAAACGGTTGCTAATTCTTATAAAACAAGTAGCCAATTATCGAAAAAACCAAGCAATTATGCTAAAGAAAATGCATTGTATGGTGAGTTAGTTAATGTTGCACCTCCCCAAGAGTCAGTGCAAATTGAGCAAAAACAGTCATGTTTATCGGCAGAGGAAGATAAAATAACAGCACCACAAAAAGCGGTTATTGAAGCATTATTTCCTAAACGAAATACTCCGCTACAATCATTACAACAGCAACTTGATAGTTCATCATTAGTACAATTTGGTCGAGTATTAACGGTTATCCATCCTGATATTGCCCTGCTTGAAAAGTATGAAGATAATCAGCAAAAATTAATGTTGATGAAATTGCCTATTGCTCAGCAAAAAGTGACTGCAATTAAATTATTATCACAAGACTCTGAAAAACTGCTTATCCCATTAACAATTTTAATTAATCATAAAGAGCAGCAAGTTCTTTCTAGTTATCAACCTCAGTTGAATTTTTTAGGTTTTGATTTTTATATTGATAAAGCAAAATTGTATTTGCAAAATGTTCCTAAAATGTTGCGTATTATCAATTGGCAACAATTATTACCGGCATTAATTGCTTTTATATCAGATTCAGAAAATGGAGTGTTAGATCCTACACAAATAGCGGCGTGGTTGGCTAGCCAGTGTGATGATGGTCGTGCTATGAACTGGAGTGTGGCTAAAGTCATTCCGTTGCTTGCTCAATTAGAACAGGTGGATATCAATTTGTTACAACAGGAATCATTTTTATATCCGATTGATATACAATCTTTAACTCAATTAATTTTATCATGAATAAACAAAAAGTTATTTCGTTAATGGGGCCAACGGCATCTGGTAAAACAGCATTTGCTATGATGCTTTGCGATCGTTATCCTATTGATATTATAAGTGTCGATTCAGCGCTAATTTATCGCGGTATGGATATTGGTACCGCAAAACCAACTAAAGAAGAGCAACAAAAGTATCCACATAAGTTGATTGATATTTGTGATCCAGCTGAGAGTTACTCTGCTGCTAATTTTAGACATGATGCAATTGTGGAAATTGATAAAACGCTAAAAAAAGGTCGAATTCCATTGTTAGTTGGTGGGACAATGCTCTACTTTAAGGCTTTAATTGAAGGGCTTTCACCGCTTCCTGCTGCCAATTATGAAATTCGTGAACAAATAGAGGAAAAAGCTAATAAATTAGGTTGGCAAGCAATCCACCAAGATCTTAAAAAAATTGATCCAATTTCAGCAGAAAGAATTCATCCTAATGATCCACAGCGCCTAAATCGCGCTTTAGAAGTCTATTTAATCTCAGGTAAAAGCCTAACAGAACTTACAAAAGAAGGTGGTGAAGCATTACCATATGATATTATGCAGTTTGCTATTATGCCCGAAGATCGGGCGCAATTACATGACCGTATCGAACAACGCTTTTTACAGATGTTAGACCAAGGGTTTGAAGATGAAGTAAAAGCGCTTAGGTTGCGATCTGATTTGCACTTGAATTTGCCATCTATTCGTTGTGTGGGTTATCGCCAAATGTGGGAATATTTAAATGGTGATACCAGTTATGATGAAATGGTTTTTAAGGGCATTTGCGCTACTCGTCAATTAGCCAAGCGACAAATCACTTGGCTTCGTGGTTGGAAGCAACCTATCACATGGTTAAATAATGATAATATGGACTCAATTTTCCAAAAAATATTCTAAGAAATAATTTTTATAGGCGTTTAATGATATAATTGTAAATTGTATCATTAGTAAAATTATGTACATCACCATCAATATTTTGTATTTTTATTATCTTTTTAGTTTAAATTTATTAAAAAATTAGTTATTTGTGCATAAATTTTAGTTGATTGGTTCAAGAGAAACGCTTTTTATGTTATTTTGATAGATACAAAAGATGTATTTGAAATCGTATGTAACAATACATTGCTTACTTATAAATGTATTTACTTTATATTCATATAATTATTATTAAAGGATAAACTTATGTCAAAAGGGCAGTCATTACAAGATCCTTATCTAAATTTGCTTCGTCGAGAGCACATTCCTGTATCAATCTATTTAGTTAATGGTATCAAGTTACAAGGGCAAATTGAATCATTCGATCAATTTGTTATTTTGTTAAAAAATACTGTAAGCCAAATGGTATATAAACATGCTATCTCAACAGTCGTACCATCTAGACCTATTTCTGGATTGTTATCTCAACCTGAAGAGGAAGGCGAAAGCTGATATTTCTGGAGAATCTGATTGTTTGAGCGATATAAAGGCGGTGAAGCTGCCTTATTAGTCCATGTATTCTTCACTCAAGAAAATAATATCGAGGATCTTAAGGAGTTTGAAGTTTTAGTTTCTTCTGCTCGAATAGATATTCTCGATATTATAACAACCTCAAGAAAAGCACCTCAAACCAAATATTTTGTTGGTGAAGGTAAAGCGCAAGAAATAGCTGAAAAAGTTAAACAACTTGATGCTTCTGTTATTTTAGTCAATCATACTTTAACCCCCTCGCAAGAACGCAATCTAGAACAGTTGTGTAAATGTCGCGTTGTTGATAGAACAGGATTGATCCTTGATATTTTTGCTCAAAGGGCCAGAACACATGAAGGTAAATTGCAAGTTGAGTTAGCGCAGTTACAACATCTTTCGACTCGATTAGTTCGAGGTTGGACGCATTTAGAACGGCAAAAAGGGGGGATTGGCTTACGAGGTCCTGGTGAAACGCAATTGGAAACTGATAGACGATTGATTCGTCATCGTATCCAGTTAATATTGTCCAGACTTGCAAAAGTCGAAAAACAGCGAAACCAAAATCGCCAATCAAGGAATAAAGCTGATCTTTCAACAGTATCTTTAGTTGGTTACACTAATGCAGGTAAATCAACACTATTTAATGTATTAACAAATGCTAATGTATATGCGGCTAACCAGTTATTTGCTACACTAGATCCAACACTACGGCGAATTTTGGTTGAGGATGTTGGTGAAGTTGTTTTAGCAGATACGGTCGGTTTTATTCGTCACTTGCCACATGATCTTATTGCGGCTTTTAAAGCAACATTACTTGAAACACAGGAAGCAACATTGCTATTACATGTCGTTGATGCTTCTGATCCTAATTTATTGGATAATATGCATGCCGTTGATGAAGTGTTGCTTGAAATTGACGCCAATGAAATTCCAACATTACTTGTTATGAATAAAATCGATTTGATTGAGGGTAAACAGCCAGGTATTGATCGGGATGAAAACGGTATGCCAATTCGAGTGTGGATTTCAGCGCAAAATAGTTTAGGGCTGGATCAATTATTTATTGCTTTAAAAGAAAGGCTCGCTAAGCAAATTCAGGTTTGCCATTTGATTGTGCCTGCTTATTTAGCAAGACTAAGAAGTCGTTTATATCAGTTAAATGCAGTAGAAAATGAATTTATTAATGAGGATGGTAGTTTTCATCTAGATGTGAGAATTCCCTCTATTGAATGGAATCGCCTCTGTAAACAAGAACCAGATCTGTTATACTTAACCAATAAGCAAAATAACAACTAATTGTTAAATGGAGCATATAAAATATGGCGTGGAATCAGCCCGGCAATAACGGACAAGATAACGACCCATGGGGGAATAATAATAAAAAACCAACTAATGGTGGTTTTTTTGATAAAGTTAAAGACCTTTTTAAAAAAGGCAATTTTGACAATAATAACGGGTCATCAGGGCTTAAATTGCCGATGAATACAGCCAAACTTATTCTTTCTATACTTGTTGCACTTGTTCTAGTATGGGGGGGAAGTGGTTTTTATACTATTAATCAAAGTCAACGCGGTGTGATTACTCGCTTTGGTCAAGTTCAATCTGAAATTATTCAACCTGGATTAAATTGGAATCCACCATTAATTGATAAAGTGTATAAAGTTGATACTCAAGGTACGCATAATTTTAATGTAAATGGTTTTATGATAACAACAGGTGAAGATTTAGTCTTTGTTGAAATGAATGTACAATATCGTGTCAGCGATCCTGTAAAATATTTATTTAATGTTACTAACGTTAAAGATAGTCTACAACAAGCTGCTGATAGTGCTTTACGTACTGAAGTAGGTAGCTCAAGTATGGATGACATTTTAACTGATGGACGTTCAGCTTTAGAAACACGAACCAAAGATGAATTGGTTAATGTGATCAATAATTACGATATGGGAATTAATATAGTAGATCTTAATTTCCAATCTGCTCGTCCTCCTGAAGCAGTACAAGAAGCCTTTAATGATGCAATGAATGCTCGAGAAGACAAAAAACGTGAAATAAATAAAGCGGCTGCCGAAAAAGTTCAACAAGTTCAACAGGCAGAAGGCCGTTCCGCAAGAATTTTAGCGAATGCAAATGCTTATAAAGTTAGGGTGGAACTTGAAGCGGCTGGTGATGTGGCTCGATTTGAAAAAATCTTACCTCAATATAAAGCAGCACCAGAAATTACTAAAGAACGCTTATATATTGAAACCATGGAAAGAGTATTAACTAAAACCAATAAAATTATAGCTAATGATAAAAGTGGAAATTTGATGGTGTTACCATTAGAACAGTTATTAAAAAATAAAAATGGAAAAAATTCTGATCCCGTGACTTTATCAAACTCAAATAGTGAATATAATTTTAATATGCCAAGCTCTTCTGAAAAGATAAAAGATCAGTCTCAGACAGTGCAGGAATTAGCAAAAGAGGTTAATAACAGCACTAAAAATACTGGTAGAAATAGCAATACTGCGCGGACTCCGCGGTTTATGGAAAAGTAAGGAGAAAAGTATGCGCAAATTATTGATCCCTATAGTATTTATTTTAATCGGTGTGTTTTTTTCTAGTGCCTATGTTATTGAAGAAGGAACGCGTGGTATCGTTTTACGATTTAATAAAATTATAAGATTATCTGAGCCTGGATTACATTTTAAAATACCAGGAATGGATCACGTAAAAGTGGTTGATGCTAAAATCCAAACAACTAATAGTTCTGATAATGTAGGTCGGGAACAAAAGTTCATAACGCGTGAAAATAAAGATTTAGTTGTTGATTATTTTGTACAATGGAAAATTGTTGATTTTAATCGATACTATGAAACCATTGCTGGTGGTAATAGTGTTGAAAACTTACTCCTTGCTCGATTAAATGGTCGTTTAAGAGCAGAAATTGGTAAATTAGATATCATTGATATTATTAATGATACAAATAATAATTCGCGTAATTCTATAATGACACGGGTAAAAGATGCATTAAATGGTACAGCCCAAGAATTAGTTAAAAGCGAATCAACCGAAAAGCTTATTGGTGAAGCTGAAAAAGACTCCGAAAGCAATAAAACAAGTATGCGATCTTTTGGTGTTGAAGTGATTGATGTTCGTATAAAGAAAGTTAACTTTCCTCAAGAAATATCTAATTCAATTTATGAGCAGATGAAAGAAGCTCGAAAAGTTGTTGCACAAAATCAACGTTTTCAAGGCGTTAAAAAAGCAGATGAAATACGAGCAGAAACTACACTAGAAGTTACAAAGATATTATCCGAAGCTGAACGCCAATCTCGAACTATTCGTGGTGAAGGAGATGCCAATGCCGCTAAACTTTATGCAGATGCTTTTGGTAAAGATATCGAGTTTTTTAGCTTTATTCGTAGTTTAAAAGCTTATGAACAAAGCTTTACAGGTAATGATATTATGGTTATCAGTCCTGATAGTGAATTTTTTCAATATATGAAATTAAAATCTAATAAATAATTGAATGAGATAAATAATCTATGAGTAATAATGTTGTTGTGCTAGGTACACAATGGGGTGATGAAGGCAAAGGTAAAGTTGTTGATTTACTCACAGAAAAAGCAAAATATGTTGTTCGCTATCAAGGTGGACATAATGCTGGTCATACTTTAGTGATTAATGGTGAAAAAACAGTATTACATTTAATTCCATCAGGAATTTTACGTAATGATGTAATAAGTATTATTGCTAATGGTGTTGTGCTATGTCCTGATGCTTTAATGAAGGAAATGCATGAGTTAGAAAAAAGTGGCATTCCTGTTAAAGAACGGCTCCTCATTTCTGAATCTTGTCCTTTAATTTTACCTTATCATATTGCGTTGGACCAAGCACGAGAAAAAGCGCGTGGTAGTAAAGCTATTGGAACAACAGGGCGCGGTATTGGTCCTGCCTATGAAGATAAAGTAGCGCGACGTGGACTTCGGGTTGGTGATTTACGCGATCGCCAAGCTTTTGCTGAAAAATTAAAAGAAGTGATGGAATATCACAATTTCCAACTAGTTAATTATTACAAAGCAGAAGCAGTAGACTATCAACAAGTTTTAGATAATATATTAGCGATAGCCGACATTTTAGTTGCTATGATTGCCGATATTCCCGCGCTTTTAGAAGAAGCACGCAAAAAAGGCGAGAGAATTATGTTTGAAGGGGCGCAAGGTACATTACTTGATATCGATCATGGTACTTATCCTTTTGTTACCTCTTCTAATACTACAGCCGGTGGTGTTGCTACAGGTTCTGGTTTTGGTCCACGTTATGTTGGTTATGTGTTAGGCATTGTTAAAGCTTACTCTACACGTGTTGGTGCCGGTCCGTTTCCTACAGAATTATTTGATGAAACCGGTGAGTACCTCTGTAAGCAAGGTAATGAATTTGGTGCAACAACAGGTCGTCGCCGTCGTACTGGATGGCTTGATATAGTCGCTGTTCGCAAAGCAGTACAACTTAATTCTATTTCTGGATTTTGTTTAACTAAACTTGATGTTCTAGATGGACTTAAAGAAGTGAAGATCTGTATTGGTTATCAACTACCAAATGGTGAGGTCATTAAAAATGCCCCAGCGGCGGCTGAACAGTGGAGTTTAGCTAAACCTGTTTATGAATCAATGCCTGGCTGGAGTGAATCAACCTTTGGCGTTAAAAGTTATGACGCTCTTCCACAAGCAGCTAAGGCTTATATTAAACGGATTGAAGAGTTAACCGAAACACCAATAGATATTATTTCAACAGGACCTGATCGAAGTGAAACAATGATTTTACGCGATCCATACCAAAACTAATTTAGCATCAATCAAATCGGGATAATTGTCCCGATTTTTTGTTTTTAGGATGTTGTTTGCCAGAAAAAGTTCACAACAATAAGAGGAAATTATGACCAAACTAGGGACGCCATTATCACCAACTTCAACTAAAGTATTACTTTGTGGTGCAGGAGAGCTTGCTAAAGAAGTTGTGATTGAGTTGCAACGGTTTGGTTGTGAGGTCATTGCTATTGATCGTTATGCTAATGCACCTGCGATGCAGGTTGCTCATCGGTCCTATATTGTTAATATGCTTGATGGGGATGCTTTAAGAAAAGTCATTGAAGCAGAAAATCCAGATTATATTGTTCCAGAAATTGAAGCTATTGCAACATCTACACTAATTGAGTTGGAAGAAAAAGGATTTACTGTTATTCCAACTGCAAAAGCAACACAACTAACCATGAATCGTGAGGGAATTCGTCGACTTGCAGCGGAGGAGTTAAAATTACCAACCTCACCTTATCGATTTGCTGCAAATGCAACTGAATTTAGAAAAGCAGTCCAAGAAATTGGTTTTCCTTGTTTAGTCAAACCCGTTATGAGCTCTTCAGGCAAAGGACAATCATTATTAAGAGACGAAGCAGATATTGAGTCTTCATGGATATATGCACAAGAAGGTGGGCGAGCCGGTGGTGGAAAAGTAGTTATTGAAGGCTTTATAGATTTTGATTATGAAGTGACATTATTGACCATCAGGCATATTCATGGCGTCTCATTTTGTGAACCTATTGGACATCGCCAAGAAAAAGGTGATTACCGAGAATCTTGGCAACCACAACAAATGTCTAGTGAGGCATTAATTTTAGCAAAAGATATTGCAACCAAAATAACTGATGCCTTAGGCGGAAGAGGCTTGTTTGGTGTGGAATTATTTGTTAAAGGAGATCAAGTATGGTTTAACGAAGTTTCTCCTCGTCCTCATGATACAGGTATGGTTACACTTATTTCACAAAATTTATCTGAATTTGCGTTACATACTAGAGCAATATTAGGACTACCAATTCCCATTATTGAACAATATGGTGCAAGTGCTTCAGCTGTTTTAATAGTAGAAGGCGATTCAAAACAAGTCTGCTTTGCTAATTTAGATAAAGCACTGAATGAGCCACAAACTGATTTACGTCTATTTGGTAAACCAGAAGTAAAAGGAACAAGAAGGATGGGCGTTGCGTTAGCTAAATCGGTAACGGTTAAAGAAGCGATTAATAAAGCCATTAATGTAGTAAAACAAGTAAAAATAACCTTGTAACTGGTTGTTTTGCACAAAAAGCAATCATTCGATTTAAAAAAAACAAAATTTCTAAAATAGGGGTTGACGTATACGAGTGAAGTGAGTAATATACGCAACCCTTGAGACAGCAAACTAAA
>NZ_FMWR01000007.1 GCF_900103085.1 Gilliamella mensalis
GCGTTACCGAGTTAAATTTAATGTTGACCTGAAAGAATGGAAAAATGGCAGTGAAAGCTTATGGGTACGTTTAGCTAAACCTTATGCGGGTAACACCTATGGCTTTCACTTTCCGTTAATTGAAGGCACCGAAGTGGCCATTGCCTTTATGCAGGGTAATCCCGATAGGCCGTATATTGCCCATGCAATGCATGATAGTGCTCACCCTGACCTTGTTACTACCATTAACAAACACCGCAATGTGATTCGCACGCCGGCTAATAACAAACTGCGCATGGATGATAAACGCGGGAAAGAGCATATCAAAATTGCCACCGAATACGGCAAAACTCAGCTTAACCTAGGTCACTTAGTTAACGAAAAAAAACAACCCCGTGGTGAGGGCTTTGAACTGCGCACCGACGAATGGGGGGCGATTGCCGCTAATAAAGGCTTATACTTAACCACGCAAACCGAGCCGAAAGCGCAAGGCAAACAGCTCGATATGCAAGCGGCGATTACCGAACTTGAAAATGCCTTATCCATTGCCAAAGCGCTACAAAATGCGGCTACTCAGTCCGAGGCGCACAGCGCTGATACCGACAGCCAAGCGCAACTTAAAGCCAACTTAACTCAGCTAACCCAAAGTGGCATTTTAGCCTATGCGCAAGAAGGCATTGCTTTAACCAGCCCTGAAAATATTCAACTGACAACAGCGAGCAGCCTCACCTTAACCAGCGAACATCAAACCGACATTAATGCGTTACAAAACATTACCCTTTCATCGGCTGAAGCGATTGGCTTATTTGCGCAAAAATCGGGCATGAAACTATGTGCCAACCAAGGTGATATTGAAGTGCAAGCCCAAAATGCCAATCTCAATATAGCTGCCAAGCAAGATATCAAAGTGGATAGTGTGGAAAGTAAAACGCAGATAACAGCAGCAAAAGAGATAACACTCATCTGCGGAGGCTCTTATATCAAAATCAGCAGCGAAGGTATTGAACTTGGCACACCAGATAATGTCTATTTTAAATGTAATGTTCAGCAGAAGATGGGACCGGCAAATATGGAAGTAGATGCTTTATTACCTGCTGGTTGTGAAGCGGCGATACAAGAAGCGGATAAACTACAAAAAGCAAATGTAAAACTTGGATAAGTTATGGTTAAGATTAAAAAATCAATACAAAGGCAAGATATTGAGACTATCTTTCAACAGATTATTGCGCTGTCATTAAAAAATGATGCGAACTTTTATCTTATCTATCAATCACATGATCAAAAAACAAGTTTAACTGATTTGATTTCAGAAAAAAAATTAACATTATTTCGATATATCAGCTATCAAATTAAACACACACCGGGACTAATTGAGCTTGATTTAAAAAATGAAGCAGATCAAACCATTTTAAAACAAAGCATTCAAGAATTTTATTCAGCCCTCGATCCTAAAACAGTGTTACTTGCAAAACCACGTTCTGTATATGGCTGGATTTATTCCTCATTTAATGCTGAAGTATTAGCACAAGAGCTAGGAACAGTTGCTATCCAATCCTCAAGTGATGGTAAACAATTATTGCGTTATTTTGACCCATCGGTGTTACCACCACTATTAAATATTTTAATTTTGGCTCAAAAAAAAATATTACTTAATCCTATTCATTCATGGTTATATCTTAACAGTGATGGTCATTTGATTATTGAAAAAAATCATAGAGATGAGCGTAACAATCTTATTGGTAATTTGGGGATCATCAAGCAACAATGGCAACAAATAAACTGGATAGAAAGCCGTAATCAAACGCTTGCTCGTTATCATTTTTTTCACCCAGAATATAGCTTACCTGAAAGTGAAGCTGATTACATTATTATGCAATCTTTTCAAAATGCTACCCTCAAAGGATATCATGATAAACGAGATCTAGCCGAATATGCTTATCGCAGTTTAGTTATACATCCCGAATTTATTGAACATCCGATTGTTATTGGAGCAATAAATCAACATCGGCACCAATCACTAATAAAACAATTACAGACTATAACCCCAGCACAATGGGATATGGTAGCGGATGAATGTATCATTAATACAAAGGAAATAAATAATGGGTTTATGTGAAAAATGCCAATCTAAAGGTCTACCAATTTATCCCGTTCGTTATGCTGTTGCACCTAAATATATCACGGCAGATTTACCCTCATGGGCAAAAAACGATATGCTGCCTATCTTAAAAGGAGATAGCAAATATGTGCTAAGAACCATGCGAGCAGGCTATCTTTATGTGTTATGTCAGTATGAAGACAACATGACAGATTTAGATATCTCCATTTATAGGGTTGATGAACAAGGTGGGTTTTGGCAACAAGATATTAGCAAAGAGCAAGATCTATTAAGATTTGATGATCCCATAATTGAAGAAAACCTTTCTATACCTTTCAATGATATACAAACAACTTGCGGCAATAGTGCCCATTTATCAAGCAATATCGCCTTTATTACACTTTCAAACCCCGAAAAATGTGAAAAAGCTTGGCTTGCTTTTAGTGAACATAAATGGAGTACTAACACGCTAAAAAAATACCTGATTGATGAAGATAAACGTAACTTGCGAATGCAACTTATCAAACCTAAACGATGGTTAAATTCGCAAACCAACGGCATTGGTATAACTACCGCTAATCAAGAAGCTATCGCCTCAACCTTGGATATCCAAAACCTTAATGATTTTAAAGAAAGAATCACAACATCCTTACCAAAATTTAAAAGCATTAACTACTCATTTTGCTTTCCGTATTTGTATAATAATAAACCATTAGACAAAAGTACGCTTTCGCAAAGTGCTATACTTAGCCAACCATTTACATATGATAAACAGCTATTCAAAAAACGAAGTACATTAGCACCTTGGCAATTACTAACCAAGCCAGTTTATGACCAAATCACCCCAAAAGAGCCGTATTCAGTCTATCTACATAAAAAAATGATGTCAGCCGAACGTAACAGTACGGATAGTTCACCGATGATGGTAGTATTAAACGACAGTATTGGTATTGCTGCCGAATTAAGCCATTGGGGTAACAGTGCATTAAATTCGTTTAGAAAAATAATGACAGAAAGACAGCGTGAAAATGCCACTTGTAGTGGTATTGCAATGCTTGAAGAAGCAATAAAAAACAGAGATCTTGCGGAAAGTGAAGAAGATTTTAAAAAACATATAAAAAACACCAATAGAAAATACCTTGCTGATGCAAAATATTTTAATAAAAAAGTAAAACCTTATGATAGTGGTATTTTAGGAACCGATACAACCCGAATTGTCCCTTGGAGCGAAGAACAAAAAGCCCAAGGCCAACGTGTTATTAATATTGTGAGTGAATCTAAAAACTATAATTTTGTTTCCCCATATGCCAATCCCTATTTAACCGATATAGAAAAAAAAGTAGAAGGTACAAAATATAGAGCCGCACTATTAGTCCAATTTGTACAAGAAAACTACCTGATTGAAGAAATGGGTGAAGAAAGGCACGCACAAGTTTTTGAACAGGCATTTAAATTAAATAAACAAGCAGAGATGGTAAACATTAAACGCTTAGATATTAAATTAGCAGCAATAAGAATTGAATTTGAAGCTAAAGCTAAGGCGTATAAAGCAGCATGGCATGACAAAAATAAAACTGAACAATCGGCCGAAAAGCGTTGGCGCAAATATGAATATCATTTAAACAAAGATTATAAACTCTATAAAGAACAATATGCCGCTTTTTTGCAAGAGGCCGAAAACTATATTGCAGGATTATTAAATGATTTAATTTTATGGGTAGATTGCAGCAAGCAAAAAGAAAGGCATCCAATTTCATTATCGGCCGATGATTTTGCACAAGATGATGATAATTATTTGGCGTTTGCCAACGATATTTTAATGACCTTAGGCATGCAAGCCCAAAGTAGCAAAGTTACCCAGTTATTCACCCAGTTAATTGAGGACGAAAACTTAGCGGGTCATAATATTGTGTGGTCAGCGGCGTTTGCTAATCGCAAATTAGATAAAGAACAACAAAAAAAATGTGTCAACTTTTTATTATCATTAAATAAAACAACCCAATTAAAACCACAATCTTATGGCGAATTCTTAGATAAATTAGAAACAGTATTAGAATTTTATCAAGCCGAATCAGCAGAAAGCAATGCCATGATAGGTATCGCTAATAGCATTGCCAACATCAGCAACTCACAAGATGAACATAAAGAATTAGATCTTGTTAAAGAGTTCTTTTCGTTATTTGAAAGCAAACGAAACTCGTTAATTGATGGTGATTCGATAGATAACCAAGTCACAGCTGCCTATTTGCGCCCAATTAAAGAGGGAAGCTGTGCTGTACTTATTTCTTTATTAAACTATATACAAAAAATGGGCGGTGATTTATCCTCAGAATTTGCCGAAGCTTTTTTAGTAGCCATATCGCCAACAAGACTATCTAAAACTGCGCTAAAAATGAGAATGGTGTCATACCATAAATGGACCGACACTTTAAAAAGTGCCTTGTATTCTGATATCAAAAATGTCGGCGAAAAGCTGGCAAACGCCTCACAAAAAGCCACCAACCTGATTAAGCAACATATCACCAATGAAAAGGTTGGAGCAAGCTTTACCGCGGCAATATTGGGGGTGCATATCATGAAGATCTATTATATAGTGACCGATAACTCGTTAAAAACCCAAGCCCAACAAAACCAAGCCGATTACCAATTAACTATGGCGGTATCGGCATCCATGGCAGCAAGTTTTAGGCTAGTTACCGTATATGCCAATAAAGGACAAATCAATGCCAAATTACTGTCCAATATGAACTTTTTAGGCAACTTTTTTGGGGTGATAGCGGGGTTAATTGATATTGGTTTAAATTGGAACGAGGACACTTCAGAGAAAGATCAGACTCAAAAAACATTATATTATGCATCTCTATTTACCTTGATTGTATCTACCACCGATTTATTTTTACAAATGGGTAAAACCAATTTAATTACAATAATGGAGCGCGGGGTTCTATCATTAGCTTCTTTATTAGCAGAGTTTTTTTTAGTTAGAGCTTCCATTATAACAGTAGGAAGAGCCCTTATATCAATCATTGCACTGGCGTTAAACCCATGGATTAGTCTAGGGATATTTTTACTTCAACTATATTTTGAATTAGCTGAAGACGATGATATCGAAAAATGGTTAAGGCGTTGCCGTTTTGGTAGAGGGCAAAATATAGCAGATTATGACTTTGACTATCGCTTTAACTCGTCTAAGGAAGAAATTGCAGCACTGCAAGCGATCTTTAAAAAATATGAAGATCAGCTAGCCGAATATTACGCCGAACAAGAACAAAAACGTATCAAAGAAAATACGCCAGTATTCTCATCGAGTGATTGGCAAATTATTTATAATTGGCCTATCCCTCAATAATTATATAAGGAATTCGATTATGCCTTACGCAAAATATGATGGTAACGACCCTATCTATAAAGATAAAGAGCAGCTATTAAAAAAAACCGGTATTAGTATTACTGATCCAATCCTACCGCCCAAAAATTTGGTTAAATTAACTGGCACCCTATCCGAGTTTAAAGGTCTGTTTTGCTATGCACCCTTTGCTGATGGTGCTTATTTAAGTGACGAGCAAAAACAAAAACACAACAATCAACTTAGAAAGGGCGCACTACTCGCTACTTTAAATGGTAATAGCATTGCTGCGCTGGCTGGCTTAGGTCATGCCAATGGCAATGACCGTAGTAATTATGCGGATGCACAATATATTACCGCTAAATTAAATAGCACTATCATTTTAAAAGGCTGGATCGGTTTTTATAAATTTAATGATGGCGATCAGGTCGAGGTGGTCGCCGAAAAGCACGCTGACCATTACGAAGTGTACGCCATGCTCAAACCCAGTGAACAAATTATCTCGCTGACCCCTTTATGTTTTGCCGGCCGTAATCAGGCCTTAAAATACTATCATTTACCCATGTTTATTTTTTATGTTATTTGTGTGCTATTAATGAACTACTTTTTTTTCGATTTTAGTTTAGAAAATCTGACTATTGGTTTTGGTACATTAGGGATAATTTTTGGGGCAGCTGTTTTTATGGTTTATAAAAATTCGCTTGCCACACATGTTACGCTGGCGGAGCGAATTTTTACCGTGTTGGGCTGGCAAGATGTCACTAATATTAATTTAGTTAAAATAAGTAGGCAATATATTGCTAAATTAATTGCCCAAGGGAAATATGCAAAAGAATACAATAATAAAACAGATCCACATATTAGACCGCCTAAATCAGGAGGTGGCTGGTATTTTTTTTACTACGATCCTGAGGTATTATGCAAAAAAGGCAAGCCACCCTTACGCGTTAATAATAAAAACAGAAAAAAATAAAATAATAAGTTAGAGAATATTATTATGCCTTACGCAAAATATGATGGTAACGACCCTATCTATAAAGACAAAGAGCAGCTATTAAAAAAAACCGGTATTAGTATTACCGATCCAATCCTACCGCCCAAAAATTTGGTTAAACTAACCGGCACCCTATCCGAATTTAAAGGTCTATTTTGTTATGCGCCACTTGCTGATGGCGCTTATTTAAGTGAAGAACAAAAACAAAAACACAACAATCAACTTAGAAAGGGCGCACTACTTGCCACCTTAAACGGTAATAGCATTGCCGCATTAGCCGGCTTGGGGCATGCTAATGGTAATGACCGTAGTAATGAGGTAGATGCTCAGTATATTACTGCCAAATTAAATGACACCATCACGTTAAAAGGCTGGATCGGTTTTTATAAATTTAATGATGGCGATCAGGTCGAGGTGGTGGCCGAAAAGCACGCTGACCATTACGAAGTGTACGCCATGCTCAAACCCAGTGAACAAATTATCTCGCTGATCCCTTTATGTTTTGCGGGGCGTAACCAAGCCTTCAAACTATATCGTTTGCCTATGTTTATCTTTTACGTTATTTGCGTGCTATTAATGAACTACTTTTTTCTCGATTTTTCATTGGAAAATCTGACCATTGGTTTTAGTACATTAGGGATAATGTTCGGAATAGCTAATTTAATGGTAAATAAAACTTCAACAACCACACATATCAAACTTGCTGAGCGCATTTTTACCGTGTTGGGCTGGCAAGATGTCAAAAATATCAATTTAGTAAAAATAAGTAAGCAATATATTGCTAAATTAATTGCGCAAGGGAAATATATAGAAAGATATAATAATAAGACTGATCAATATATTAGACCGCCTAAATCAGGTGCTGGCTGGTTCTTTTTTTATTACGATCCTGAGGTATTATGCAAAAAAGGCAAAACACCCTTACGCGTTAATAATAAAAACAGAAACAAATAAAATAATACGTTAGAGAATATTATTATGCCTTACGCAAAATATGATGGTAACGACCCTATCTATAAAGACAAAGAGCAGTTATTAAAAAAAACGGGTATTAGTATTACCGAGCCAATCCTACCGCCCAAAAATTTGGTTAAACTAACCGGCACCCTATCCGAATTTAAAGGTCTATTTTGCTATGCCCCACTTGCTGATGGTGCTTATTTAAGTGACGAGCAAAAACAAAAACACAACAACCAGCTTAGAAAGGGTGCACTACTTGCTACTTTAAATGGTAATAGCATTGCTGCGCTGGCTGGCTTAGGCCATGCCAATGGTAATGACCGTAGTAATCTATTTTCTGCACAATATATCACTGCCAAATTAAATGACACCATCACGTTAAAAGGTTGGATCGGTTTTTATAAATTTAATGATGGCGATCAGGTCGAGGTGGTCGCCGAAAAGCACGACGACCATTACGAAGTGTACGCTATGCTCAAACCCTGTGAACAAATTATCTCGCTGATCCCTTTATGTTTTGCCGGACGTAACCAAGCCTTCAAACTATATCGTTTGCCTATGTTTATCTTTTACGTTATTTGTGTACTATTAATGAACTACTTTTTTCTTGATTTTTCGTTGGAAAATCTGACCATTGGTTTTAGTACATTAGGGGTAATCTTGGGGGCAGCTAATTTAATAGTTTATAAAAATTCGCTTGCCTCTCATGTCACGCTGGCTGAGCGCATTTTTACCGTGTTGGGCTGGCAAGATGTCACCAATATTAATTTAGCCAAAATAAGTAAGCAATATATTGTTAAATTAATTGCGCAAGGGAAATATATAGAAAAGTATAATAATAAGACCGATCAATATATTAGACCGCCTAAATCAGGTGATGGCTGGTTCTTTTTTTATTACGATCCTGAGGTATTATGCAAAAAAGGCAAAACACCCTTACGCGTTAATAATAAAAACAGAAACAAATAAAATAATACGTTAGAGAATATTATTATGCCTTACGCAAAATATGATGGTAACGACCCTATCTATAAAGACAAAGAGCAGCTATTAAAAAAAACCGGTATTAGTATTACTGATCCAATCCTACCGCCCAAAAATTTGGTTAAATTAACTGGCACCCTATCCGAGTTTAAAGGTCTGTTTTGCTATGCACCCTTTGCTGATGGGGCTTATTTAAGTGACGAGCAAAAACAAAAACACAACAATCAACTTAGAAAGGGCGCACTACTCGCTACTTTAAATGGTAATAGCATTGCTGCGCTGGCTGGCTTAGGTCATGCCAATGGCAATGACCGCAGTAATGAGATAGATGCCCAGTATATTACTGCCAAATTAAATGATACCATCACGTTAAAAGGTTGGCTCGGTTTTTATAAATTTAATGATGGCGATCAAGTCGAGGTGGTAGCCGAAAAGCACGCTGACCATTACGAAGTGTATGCCATGCTCAAACCCAGTGAACAAATTATCTCGCTGATCCCATTTTGTTTTGCGGGACGTAACCAAGCATTTAAACACTATCGTTTGCCTATGTTTCTCTTTTATGTTATTTGCGTGCTATTAATGAACTACTTTTTTCTCGATTTTAGCTTAGAAAATCTGACGATTGGTTTTAGTTCATTAGGGGTAATATTGGGGGCAGCTTTTTTTATAGTTTACAAAAATTCGCTTGCCACACATGTTACGCTGGCTGAGCGCATTTTTACTGTATTGGGTTGGCAAGATGTCACCAATATTAATTTAGCCAAAATAAGTAAGCAATATATTGCTAAATTAATTGCGCAAGGGAAATATGTAGAAAAGTATAATAATAAGACTGATCAATATATTAGACCATCTATGTCGGGAGTAGGATGGAGTTTTTTTTACTACGACCCAGAAGTATTATGCAAAAAAGGCAAGCCATCCTTATGGGTTAAAAATAAAAAAAGAAAGCTAGAGAAAAAATGACGGCGGTAATATGTGTAAAAGGGGGGGATCTTACTATTTTTTCGTCACATGGTTGAAATAAATGAGCAAATTTTTCTGGGGATGATGATGAATATAATTATTGATTTAGATCGGGCTAGCAAATAGGCATTGTACTTCAAGCAATTTTTAAAAGATTTAAAGATTAGTTTTTATTTTATGCTTTTTTTATGGTAATTGTTTTGTTTTTATTTAGTAAATTTTCGTTGAATGATATTATTCTCGTTTATATCGGAACAGGGGTAAGTTTTGCCTCTGTATTTTTTATATTATGTAAAAATGGTTAGCGATACTGTACACTTATGTGTTTTATAGAAAATTAAAATCGATTGGAAGATAAAAAGTAAAGAATTCGTTAATAATCATATTAATAATAAACATAAAAAATTAAGGAATAAAATAATGGGAAAAAGTGTGGTCCGGTTAGGCGATCCAACAACACATGGTGGTTCTGTAATATCTGCATCATCAACGACAATAATTGAAGGTAAACCTGTCGCTTTGATTGGCGATCTTGTTAGTTGTCCTAAAAAAGGTCATGGTATAAATAAAATTATTGAAGGGGCTAAAACGTGTCTTTCTGATGGTAAGGCTGTGGTCATTGATCAGTGTTTATGTGAATGTGGCTGTAAAGTGCTTGCGACAATTAGCTCAGCGATAATGGAATAATATTATGTCTTGGTCTAAACCTATCATTAGTAATACATTAAATGCACCTAAGGCATTACATCGTGGAAGATGGCTATTCTTTTTTATCATATTGTTTTTAATTACAAGTATCGTACTTGCTTTAATGTGGCCTGATAATAACTATTTTATGCAATGGCAATTTTGGTTAAGTGGTGTATTTATTTCAATAGTGATAGGGAGTATTGCTATTAGTGTTCGGCTTTATCTTTATGGTCTTGCGCAAGAAGAATATGAAATATGGCAACATGAACAAAAAAATATTGACCAAAATTGGCAAGATTGGGCAATGCAATCATTAGTTGTTCTTGATAGCTTCTATTTTTTACCAAATAAACTCAATTTAGACGACCTGTTGAAAAACAATCCAAATGTGTCTTCTAAAATGAATAAATCATTAGCATTTGATGAAAAATTTGATTTAAATGAAAATATTGAAGATTTATTTGTGTCAATGCGAGATGTGTTATCTCAATTACCCGTTAAAGAACCGATCAATATTATGGTTTACTCGTCACCTGACTCATATGGTCTTGTTGAAAATAATATTAATGATGCTTATAAAAATGCAGGCATTGCACAACCTTATACGGTGACCAATCATATTATAAATCATGTTGATACTGTTAAATTAATGGAATGGATTGATAGTCCTCAATCAGCTTTAAAGTTAGTTATTATTAATAACACTATCTCGTCAGGATCTGCTTTTTTATGTGCTTTTTTATTGACGGATAAAACATACTATCAACATTTAGCTATTGATATTGGACAAAACCAAATTTTACGACCAATGATAACCCACAATATGCCAACGGGTATTCAACAGATGGCCGAAATGCAATTGGCAATTCACCAGATAAAGCCACTTTGGTTTGCAAATTTAGACAATAAACAACAAGTAGATATTACTAAACAGTTGGCGCAATGGAGTATTTCCGCTGAACAGATACATCAATTAGAAAGTATTGTAGGTAATCAAACTGAATTGTCGTACTGGCTTTCATTAGCTTTAGCGTGCGAAATGGTAGCTAAAACACAAAAAAATAATTTAATTGCAGCAATGAACCAAAATCAATGGTTATTTTCAGTTGTGGCAAAGTTGAGTAGGGAGTCGTAAATGAATAAATGGAAATGGGCCGGATTAATTTTTATTATATTATTAGGCGCAATATTATTAGCGTTAGGATTATTTTTTTGGGGTGATTGGCTCAACTATACTTCAAAAGGGGAAAAAGTTCAAATATGGTTACAAGGAATGTTACTATTATTTTGTTTATTATTAACCCCTATTCTTGTTACTAACAGTTATCGATTGTGGGCAAAAGATAAAACTAAACGTGAATCACTCAATCCAATTCAAAATGAAAAGCCAAAAGAGCCACCGCCATTTGCTGAATTTCTGGATATTAAAAAACAGTGTCGATATCGTTTAGGTTTTTTTTGGCGTTATAAAGTTTGTAAATGCTTAGTTTTGGGGCATCACTCTGACATTGAGCTTTTGTTGCCTAATTTGCCAAAAGATCAATGGCAATTGTCTGATAATACATTAATGGTATATGGCGGTGATATTCAAGATGAGCCAAATGCATTGTGGTTACAAGCCTTAAAAAGAAACTTTTCACGTATTTTGCCGTTTTTTAGTAAACCGCTTAATGCTGTTATTTGGGTTGCACCTAAGCATTATCTTGATGATAACCGCCACCAACAGTTATTGATTGAAAAAGCAGTATTAAAGTTACAAGCACGTAATAAAATTTTAAAATGGTCAGCTCCCCTTTATTTAGTTGCAGGGCAGCGGTGTGAGTGGTCACAAACAGAACGCATAGAACAGAGTATTGGCGTACTTTTTAATGGATTAAAACAAGATGCAATGGATGCTGTTGTTATATCTCTTAATCAATTAGCAAAAGAGTGTAGCCAACGTGGTGTAAGGCAAATTAAAGATAATCCTCATTATTCGTTCTTACTTAAATTAAGTCAAAATTTAGTTAAGCGTGACATCACCCATATTAAACGTTATTTAACATCGCTGGTTGCTTTCCCTTATTCTCCTTATGTTAGAGGGTTATTTTTTGTACCAGATCAATCAAAACCAAATAGTGAAAATATGCCGATCTTTGATCACTCTTTGGCTATGACCCCTACATGGCAATCAATTAGTGATGATGCTAATTCACAATTCGGGCGACGCATGGGGATTCAATGGGGAATTTGGTCTTGTTATGCACTACTTGCATTTATGGGGGTAATGTGTGTGGCATTATGTACTTCATATTTTCGCAATGCATCACTTATTGATGAGAGTGTTGAACTTGTCAAACAGGCCGATGATTCTGTTAAACAAGATTATTTTTCACGATTACAAATACAACATCAGTTACAACAGCATTTAGAACAGTTACTCTATCGTCAACAACAAGGCGCACCTTTACTTTATCGCTTTGGCTTAAATCATAATGACGAAGTGCTCAAAAGAATGTGGCTTACTTATCGAGCAACCAATTCGCGTAATATTGCTACACCATTTTACAATATTATGACTGATTATTTGACTTTGTTAACCGAATTACCACCGGATGATCCAAAACGGATAAAATTAGTTGATTCGGCATATGATGTGTTAAAAGTCTATTTAATGCTGGGACAGCCAGATAAAAGTGATGGGATTTATTTAAGTCAATTTGCTTCAAAACAATGGCGAACGCCAGAAGGCATGAGCGATGGTGATTGGCAAAGGTTAATGCCCGATTTAGTTCGTTTTTGGGGGCAAATGCTTAATCTACACCCTGATTGGGCACAACATAATGATGCACGTTTAATAAAAAACATTAGACAAATGTTAATTAATAAAATTGGTGTACAAAATGCTGTTAATACGCTTTATCAAGAGATGATTCAACGAGCAAGCCAACATTATGCAAATCAAAACTTGAATCAATTGCTTGAAGGTTTAGACAGCAAAATGCTGTTTTTTACTGATGCTGAGATCCCCGGCGTGTATACGCGAAAAGCTTGGGATGATACTATTGAAGATGAAATTGCTGATGCGGCAAAATATCGCAAAGAACAAATTGACTGGGTTTTAAGTGATGGAGAAAGTGATTTGACTGCATCCATTTCTCCTGATGCATTAAAAAAACAACTTACCGACCGATATTTTAGTGAGTATAGCGCGGCGTGGTTATACTTTTTAAATACGATTCAGTGGCATTCATATAATAATGTTTCAGATGTTATTGAACAACTTACACTACTGGCTGATACCCGCCAGTCGCCTTTGATTGCATTAATAAATGTGGTGAAATACCAATCGAATGTTGCTTTCACGGGGAATGGTTTTTCAGATAATTTAATTCGTTCCGCAAAAAAAATGGTTGATAATAAATCAAAAATTGCTTTGCCAACAAACAACGAAGCAACAGGACCTTTAACCGCAACCTTTTTACCTATCACTAGCTTGCTTGATAATGACAATACAAATGGGCTTTCTTTACAAACCTATTTATCGCGCATTACACAAGTTCGCTTAAAATTGCAAAATATAGCCAATAGTGCAGATCCCCAAGCGATGATGCAAGAGCTGGCAAAAAGTGTGTTTAAAGGAACATCTGTTGATTTAACCGAAACACGGGATTATGGAAACCTAATTGCCGCTAATTTAGGTGAGGAGTGGTCAGGGTTTGGTTATAGCTTATTTAAACAACCGCTAGAACAATCATGGCAAGTAGTGTTAGCACCAGCGGCCAATAGTTTTAATGATGTTTGGCAAAATTATATTGTCAATCAATGGGAAAAATCTTTTGCAGGCCGTTACCCTTTTAAAAATAGTGATAACGAGGCATCGTTGGCTGAACTTGCACGCTTTTTACGTGCTGATACTGGAATTGTTGATAATTTTATCACCAGTGAGCTAAATGGTGTATTAGAAAAAAAAGGGGGACGTTGGGTTGTTAATTCGGTTAATGCTCAAGGTCTTAATTTCGCACCACAATTTCTTAATGCATTAAATTTATTTAATGAATTATCGGCAGAGTTACTTGCAACGGGTGATGTTTCTGTGTCGTTTGATCTGATGCCTCGTAGTGGTGGTAAAATTGTACGGACTGAATTATTGATTAATAAACAAAAGATGGAATATTTTAACCAATCTCCGACATGGCAACGTTTCAATTGGCCGGGAGATGGATATTCACCTTATTCTCAATTAAGTTGGAGTAGTGATACCTCGGGATTACGTCTCTACCAATATTATAGTGGCGATTGGGCGTGGATCCGCTTACTTGAATCAGCATCGGTCAAACCGTTAGATTCGAGCCGTTATGAGCTCATTTGGAAAGCACCTGATGAACGTAAGTTGAGATTTATTTTACGTACTCAGCTAGGGAGGGGACCATTGACATTATTGAAGTTACGTAATTTTACTTTACCTAAAAAGGTATTTGAATAACAATTAATTAAAATAATGGATTATTATCATGTTTAGCCAATTATTGAATCGTTTTTTGGGGCAGCAAACCTCTAGTGAATCAGTCACAGCTGAGTTAAATCAACGTTGGGATGATTGGTTGCAACCAGTTACAGCTGACAAACCAGCGGGTGATGATTTAACCTATCACGATACATTTCAGGAAATTAAAGAAGAGATTACAAAATTATCTGGAATTGATTATTCGCTGATTGTTACTGAAAGTGAAATCATATTAAAACAACATAGTAAAGATATTCGGGTTGCAACCTATTATTGTTTGGCACGATTACATATAGATGGAGCAGAAGGATTTGCTGATGGTGTTGAGCTATTAGCTGGATTATTAGATAAATTTGGTTCATCAATTTACCCTTCACGGCATAATATTCGTAAAAATGCTGTGGAGTGGCTTGCCAATGCAAGATTTGTTGAGCCACTCACTCAATTGCAACCTCTACCTGAATCTTGCTTGACACGCATTATTATTGCATTGAACCAGATTGACAGCTGTAGCCAAAAGTTGTTTGTAAGTAGTGATCCAAATCAACCTATTTCCCCTCCTGATTTATCAGCGTTAGTCCATTTTTTTAATAATGGTATAAAAAAGAGTGATAGAAATCTTTCTGTTGAGGCAACTAATGTAGAGCAGACTCCTTCAATCACAGCGTCGAGCTCTCCGCAATTACAATCTAATAGAAATATAACAGAAATAAAAATTGGTTCTCAACGTGATTTGCTCGATCATGCTCGTAAAATGGCCACTTTTTTACGTGAAAAACCAGAAGGTTATCTTGCTGCTGGTCGATTTTTGCGAGTGCTTAGGTGGGATACAATTATTGATTTACCCCCAGCCGATCATCGAGGAAGAACACGGCTACCAGCGCCAAGAAATGAACTTAAACAGCATATTAGCCGTTTAGTTATTCAACAGCAATGGTCAGAACTTTTTGAACGTGTTGAAACTGCTTTTATGGAAAATGCTAATCATTTTTGGTTAGATTTGCAACGAGCAACGGTGATGTCGCTACAAAAAATGGGACAGCCTTATCAATCATGGGCGGATATTTATTTGGCTGATATTGGGTTAATGTTAGAACGGTTAAATGGTGTTGAACGTCTCTGTTTTGAAAATGGTATGCCATTTGCTGATGATGACACATTAAATTGGATTGCAAATAATGCACGTATTCATCATTTAGATGATGGCGACAGTATGCAACCTATTGCCGTATCTGCTGATGATGATTGGAATGAAATTGAAAAACAAGCTTTAGAGCTTGCTCATGCTGAAAATTTAGAAACAGCGTTTCAATGGTTACAAAATTTGCCACTATTGCGGTCGCCTAAGCAGCGCTATTTGTTGCAATATACACAAGCAAGAGTTGCTGAACAATTTGGTAAGCAAGATATCGCATTAAACTTATTAATTGGTCTAAATAATCAACAGCAATCCTTGACTTTAATACAGTGGGAACAAGAGTTGCTATTTGATGTTAAGCGATGTTTATTACGATTAATAAAGCAGAAAAGTAAATCTAAAGAGATGTTAACGCCACATCTACTAGAGTTAGTTGAGTTATTACAGCAAGAGTTAATCCAGTTAGATCCTGCTAGGGCATTAAGTGTGATGTAATTTTATCAATGATAAAAATAATCAAACTAATATGAAAAATAAAGAGATAAAAAATGGATGATTTAATTTTACGTTATTACGAATCAGAAATGCGCTATTTGCGAGAAGCTGGCAAAGAATTTGCGAAAATTCATCCTGATAGAGCAAGTCAACTTAATTTAGATCGTGTAGGGGATCGTGATCCTTATGTGGAGCGGTTATTTGAAGGGTTTGCCTTCTTAACTGGGCGCTTACGCCAAAAAATTGATGATGATTTACCTGAACTTACCGAAAGCCTAGTGAGTTTACTTTGGCCTCACTATTTGCGATTAATTCCGTCATTATCTATTATCGAGTTAACGCCAAATTATGGTGTATTATCTCGTCCAGAAGTCATTCCCAAGGGATTACAAGTACAGACTGAGCCATTGGGACAGGTAGGCACAAGATGTCCATATCGCACGACACAAACGGTAACGCTGCAGCCGATTAAAATTAGTCAGGCGAAACTAGGTCTTAATCATGATGGTCGAAGTATGATTACGCTTCGTCTAAGTTTTGGTGAATTAGCTGATTTTGAACAACTTGACTTGTCTAAACTACGATTATACTTGAATGCAGATGGGCCGATTGCCTCGACATTACATTATATGTTAACGCAGCAGGTTGCATCAATGTATGTGCGTTATGCAACGCAACCTGAAGAACGTATAAATTTACAAGGTAAAATAACCCCAGTTGGTTTTACTGAAGATGAACGTTTATGGTTAAAGCCAGATAATGCTTTTGCAGGATATCAACTTTTATTAGAGTATTTTGCATTTCGTGAAAAATTTATGTTTGTTGATTTACATGGATTAAATATGCGTGATGTGCCGGCACTATGCCAGTATATTGATATTGAACTATTGCTGAACCAAACTTGGCCAAGTGATATGCCTTTTGATCATAATAATATTCGCTTGCATTGTGTGCCTGTCATTAATTTATTTGATATGGAAGCTGATCCTATTGTTGTCAATCAGTTAGAGAGCGAATACTTGCTTCGTCCATTACTTCGTCAAGATGGTCATGTAGAGGTTTATTCGGTTGAGCATGTGGAAGCCATCACGCGTAATGGACGTTATCGCTATGTGCCTTTTACCAGCTTTAAACATCGTGGCGGTATGCTAAGACATGATGCCCCAGAAAGGTACTATCATACCCGAGTCCGCAAAGGCGCTTCAGGTTTACATGATACTTGGTTAATTTTGGGCGGAAAGATTTGGGATAAGCATGAGGTGGTTGAGACCGAAACTTTATCATTACGAATAACCGGTACTAATGGTATGTTACCACGAAAAGCATTACGTAATGCCCGAATTAATGAGCTGTGTAGCGCTCAAAATAGTATTGCTAAAGTGAAAAATTTATGTTCTCCAACGTTACCTTGCTATCCACCTACAGAAGATCGCTTTTATTGGCGAGTACTATCTCATTTAGCGCCTAATTATCTGTCATTAATGAATGCAGAAGTCTTACGTGGAACACTTGCTTTATATGATTGGACAGATAACGAATTAAATCGTCGGCGATTAGAAGGCATAGTTGATGTATCTCATCGAATGATTAAACGTACCGAAAAAGGAATGTTACAGCGCGGTATAGAAATTGAGGTAACAATTAATAGTTACCAATTTACTGGTGAAGGTGATGTGATGCTTTTTGGGGAGTTGTTACATCAATTTTTTGCATTATATGCCGATGTTAACTTATTTACACAATTAGCGGTTATAGTTTTACCAACAGGAAATAAAATTGTATGGAACCACAGCAAAGCATCGAAAACAGCCCTTTAATGCTGGCTCTTGAAAAAAAACTACCAAAAATAAATTTTTATCGTTTTTGCCAGTTACTAGAGCAAATGTATGCAGATGAACCGGTATTAGGTAAGTACGAAACACCTACAGCTGATCCTCTGCGCTTTGCGCCATCTATCGATATGTCATTTCCTGCCAGTGAGCTAAAATGCATAGAGAGGGCGCCTTATATTAATCGTCCAACTACAGTTAGAACTCGATTTTTAGGATTGTATGGTGTTGATTCTGTATTACCATTAGGCTTGCTTGATAATATTATTCGTCGAGAAGAAAACTATCAAGTGATGACAGACTTTTTAGATATCTTTAATCATCGAGTCATCACCCAGTTTTATCGGATTTGGCTAAAATATCATTATCCATCAAGCTTTTTAAACGGTGGAAAAGATCCGATATCGCTATGTTTACTTGGATTAACTGGATTTGGTATAGAAGGAACGAGCAAACAAATTGGCTCACCACTGTCTCGTTTTTTAGCATTATTAGGTTTAATTACACAAAAAACACGGACATCGGAAGGGATAATCGGATTAATTAGAGTATTAGTCAACGATGCCAAAGTTGTGGTAAGTGAATTTTATCCAGTTTGGCAATCGATTGATAATCCTGTGCAGTTGGGCGGAAAAGGACAGCAACGAGCTACTTTAGATGGAGGCGCCATATTGGGATCTCGTTTTAGAGAGTGCAATCAAACAGTCCATATTGCAATTACACCACAACATGAAAGCCAGATTGCAGATTTACTACCAGGTGGACAATTATATGGTGATTTATTGGCGTTATTGCGAGCTTACTTAGGTTATCAAGTTGATGCCAAAATGACACTTTATATCCAACGCCAATTTTTACCTCGTAGCCAACTTATACCTAAAAATAGTCGACTAGGACAAACAGCATCATTTACTAAAACTGTAAATGGTGAGTCAATTCAAGATGAAATTGCTGTAAATTTAGGATGCTACTGTGGGATTAGTTATGCAGCATAATCTAAAAAAGGAAAATAAATATGAGAATAATTACTGTACTTAATCCGATCTTATTAACTCTATGGCTAACGGGATGTGGCATTGCACAAAGTGCCTCGGAAAAAGCGGTCGATTTAAGTAACTCTATTTTTACATGGGATGTAAGAACATTGCATTTAGATATTACAGCAAGATCTGAATTAAATATGGATGATGATGGCAAATCCTCGCCTGTGGTTATCCGTATATATCAATTAAAAGAGGCTGACACATTTAACTCTATTTCTTATCAAGAGCTAGTTGATCAAGATAGTGATGTACTAAAAGAGTCATTGCTGGCAAGTAAAGAAATAGTACTAAAACCCAATAGCGCTATTTCTATCGATGCACCATTTGATAAAAAGGCTAAGGTAGTAGGTATCGCTGCACTTTATAAAGAGCCGAATATAAAAGAGAATAACTGGCGGATTGTTTTAAAACGAGACGATTTAAATATCAATAAATCCCGCCAAATAAACGCAATTCAGTATAAAATCACACTGATGGATGAAAGTAAATGAGCGCGTCACTATACGACCAACTTTACGGTTATTTTGAGTCAGGCATCGCAGTTGATGATGTGCCTGAAAATGAACAGACAATTATTAGCGTGATGGATAACATTGAACGTATTTTAAATAGCCGAGCAGGTGCGATAAAACACCTGCCAGACTATGGTTTACCTGATATGTCTACTATCTTTCAAGCTTTACCCTCATCTGCCTATATTTTAATGAGAGCCATTGAGCAAACGTTATTAAAATACGAACCCAGACTTGCATCAATTAAGGTTAATATTGATGAAAAAAATACTGACACAATGGTATTAGCTTATGAACTAGTTTGTCATTTCAAAGAGGGCGGACTTGTTAAATATGGAACTTATTTTATATCTGACGGCAAAGCACGCCTTAAATATATGCGTAAAGCCCTACGTTATACAGAGTAAACGCGTATCAGGTTTTAACATGCGATTATCGATGTAATGATCGAATCACGCTCAATAAATAGCGATTTTTGCAAAGTGGGGGCAAAATAACGTAACAGCTGTAACCCTGTTACAGCTTAAAAAAATAAAAACGCCAATAAATCAATTTAGTTTCTAACTAATTTTTGCCCATAAGCATTAATTTTGTTATTTTCTACTTTGTATTTAAATTGCCATTTCTTATTCAGTTCTTCGATTATTTTTTGGTTCAAAGCTGTATTTTCAAAAGTTGGTCTTTTAGCGATAAATAGGTTTGAAAAAAAACTTTGATTTGTAGCATCTTGCTCTATTGTTTTCAGTGCCTTATATGTTTTTTTGGCATCTAGATGCGGTATATGGTTACATAATAGGGTGTACTTATCATCTAATGAAAACGCTTCACATGTGAATAACTCAATTAATAAGTTGTAACAAATAGACTTAATTTGTTTAGTTTGTTTTGTATATTCTATGCATAATTGTTTTACTTTATTTTTTATGACATTAGTTGTGGAATTATAGTATTGATTATTCGTGATAATGGCTAAATCATCAGTATTAAAATTATTTTCTAAAATGTGCTTTTGAAGCTCTACTGAATCCTTTGCATAATTAATGGAAATAGGATCATTTGTTAAACCTAACAATAACGTTTTTTGCGCTACACTTAAATCTGTTGATAATAGATTTATTATCTCATCATGATTAATTAAAGAATCATCCTCCCTGAGTTTATTTATATATTCCTCAAAATTATGGGTAATAAGTTCTAAAATATTGTCTGGATAGTTTTCTCTTATAAAGTTCAGATCTTGTTCTACTCCCAGCCTAATCGCTTTATGCTTAATTAGAATTGATATTTTTGTTTTTTCAATATGTTGATAATTAAAATCTATATAATATCTACCATTAAACCATGATATTAACATGCGGTACTTAGTATCATCTAAACTTAAATTTATAGTTATTCTTCTAAAAAATAGACTTCGTTCATCGTCTTTAGGAATTAGACTTGTTAGATCCGCCTCGCTTGATGAGATATTTTTAGTATTTTGATTGATAAAATGGACGAGCTGCTCATTGATTACTCTTGTTTCGCTTTTACCATCAGCTTCATCTTCTTCCTCATCTTCTAGTTTATAATTGAAGAAATAGTGGACAATATTTTTTGCTGAATAGGCTATTTTTTGCTTTTCAAGTAGCTTATCCCAAACGTCCTTATCGGTTATTTCATTTAAATTAGTCATAATGGTGGCAAGTTTATCGATATAGGCGGTTTTAACCGCCAAAGAGATATCATTATGATTCAATATAAATAATGCAGTCTGTTCACTATCATCGATCGTTGGGATATCGGATTGAGCGATAGATAAAACTAACGCTTCAGGCTGATTCTGAAAATATAATTTAATTGGGGCATCATCATTTAATGCCAGTATAGTTTGAATAATGTGACCATCAAAATGAGCCAGATTATATTGATTTTCTAATATATATTTGGCGTTAATATAATTTAGTTGATAGTGATTGTTTTCTTCAACTAATTCTAATAGTTTTGGTGTTGACATATCAATTTGTTTGAATTTAATGTCTAATTCCGAAAAAACAATATCTATTATTCTCAAATTCTTCTGATTAAGTAGTCCAAAAATCGTACTCCACTCATCATCAATAAATAAAAAATCAGTTGAATTTTCAATGTGTTTTTTTAAATCACCGTCTTCATTTATTTTATTTATCTCTTTTGGTTGATTATGGATAAACGAAAGATAAACATAAAGTTTTTGGTCGAAAAGATTAATATATTTCCATAGTTGGGGAAATTGTTCGTTGAATTTTTCTATAAATAAATATAGAGAATTTGGTGCATAACTAGTATCTTGATTTAATAAGAAAGCATAGTATCTAGCTAAATATTCATTCACAAAATCAGTTTTAAAATATGACTTTAATATAGTAATAAATCGAGATAAATCGTCTGTCTTACTTTTTTCTAAGATATAATCTAATAAAGAGTAATTTAAAACAGAAATCCCAGTAAACCTATTTGCATTATCTGCATTCAATCTTTGTAGAACTATCTCCGGTTTTTTTAATTCAAGCTCCCATTCAGTATTGATATACTCATTAATATTACGCAAAAATAACGTGTCATTTTTGGACAATCCTTGCTCGTCAAACAAGCTGGTATAGTCACTATAATATTCATCAATATAACCTTGAATAATCAGTACACGTAAAAGAGGAAAATAACATGAAGATGATAGTTTTTCATACTCAGCTTTATACTGTTCATATTTTTTATTTTCTGTTATATCTTCTGTTTCCTTGCCAATATGTTCTTTAAATAATGTATCTACCGCAACACCATTATTTTGCTTAATCTTAATAATTTCAGCGATTTTTTTAAGTAATTTTAATTGTGATTTTTCTTGTTCTAATTTTTTAATTTCAGCTTTAAGTGTTAATTTGTTATTTGTGGTAATAATTTTAATTTGTTTCTTCCTTTCTTGGTATTCCGAATTTTGCTCAAGCTTATTAAAATATTGTTTGCAGTCATGTTCATGATAATAATAATGATCTTTTGAATAACGATTATTGATTAGCAAATTATTTTTCTTTAAGGCATAAATAAACTCTTTTGAGTTTAATGTGAAAATATCGTCACGATTTATATAATGATATTCATTTTTAATATCCTGTGGGATATTGATAAATAAAGCGTCTAGCTCATCAAGGTTTTTTAGATGATAGGTTTCTATTGTATTAATCTTTTCTTTTCTCAACTGAATTTCATTATTAATCTTTTTTATTTGTTCTTGATAAACTTCATTTTTTTTCTGCTTTAATGATTCAATAATTCGATGAACCACACCTTGCCCTAACCCCAATCGCGTTAAAGCGTAATCTGCTGGAAAAATATTTTTATAAATGATAATGGCTAATAAGTTTTCATTTTTAAACCAACCAGCACTGTGGGCTAATTTAGTTTTATAAATGATATACTCGTTACAAATATTTTTTATCAGTCGTATATCATCTAAGTAGTCAGAAAGGATATCCAAGAAAGTATTAGTAAAATCACTATAAATATTCTGGCTTTTAAACAGTTCATCCATTTTGCCTAATGAATTTGAGTTATCCATAACCGGCACAATCGGTAAGATATAATCAAAAAATTTTGTTCGCTCTTTTGATTCAAATATCTCATCTTTGATTAAATAGAAGAATTTAATCGGTTTTGGTTTGTTTTTACTCTGTTTTTTATTATAAGTGTAATTGAGTTCCCTTAATTTATTAAGAATCAAATTATCATCATAACGGTCAATATCTTCAAAAACGATATAATCTAATTTTGATTTATCTAAAATATAAATAATTTCATTTAAATACTTATCAAAATAAGAAACATCACATTCCGATGATGAAATATCAATTTCATTCTCAAAAATTTTCAGTTTTCTAATTAGGTTGTTACGGCTTTGCAGGTCAAGTATTTTATAAAAAATGAAATATACAATTAAAAAAAAAGAAAATATTATCAATAGTAAAACAATATTATTGTGTTCACTTTGCCAATTAGTTAGCCAAGTTTTATCGATAAAAATTAAAAAAGAGAGAATAAACGTAATAGCTCCCGCCCAAATTGCTTTAGTTAAAATTGTTGATTCACTTTTTACTTTAAATTCGGTTGCAGGAATTTTGTCTGGCTCGATTTGATGAATAAGTTGGTTGATAATTTTCCTTTCTAACATTAATTCATCTTCAAAGGCTAATTCATGATCTTTCTTTTTACCTTTAATTTTTGATTCTAATGTGGGCGAAAAGTAGGAAAGTGAAATGTGGATGCCATTAAGCTTTTTGTGATTTTCTTCATATGTTTTAATCACACTGCTTTTTCCTGCGGCATATGGTCCAGTAATAGCAATGTTAAGCAAATCATCTTCTTGGAATACAAAATCAAGGGCTTGGGTATAACCGTGCATTTCATCATCAGAAAGGTGTGTCGGTGTCAGTTTTTCAAAGGTAAGTTTCTTTTGGGATTCTTGACTAGATGATTGTGCTCCACTTTGGTTATTTGCCATTCTATATTCCTTATTATGATTTTTTATTTTTAAAAGCAATCAGTTTGTTTATAAAATGTACTATTATTTTAAATTAATAATCCCCTTAACCGCCCTCACCGTAATGCCCAAAATCTTCGCAATATTTTCAATCGATACGCCCTTTTCCAGTAACGCATTAATCAGTATTTTCTTTTCAGTTTCGGCTTTTTCTCGACGAGCTTTCTCTGCTTTTGCTTTCTGCTGAGCTGTCTCTCTCAACCGCTAACTTTTCTTTCGCAATTTGCTTTTCTTGTTTACGGATGCGTTCAACCACTTGGTAAGTCGGAACATATTTCAGGCTTTGTTCGAGTTCTTCCATAAGTTTGATGCTGCGAAAGCTGATATAGGTTTTTGGGGTGATAATTAAGTGGTCGGTAAGCTCGATATTTAAAATATGGGCAACTTGAATTAAGCGATCGGTGATGTCTTTATCGGCCGCTGAGGGGATCAGCGATCCGGACGGGTGATTATGCACCAAAATCACGCGAGAGGCGTTTTTCATCACCGCCACACGAAACACGTTCATTGGTTCAATGTTGACCGATTTATACGATCCAAGCGCAATTAGTTCAATATACAGGATATAACCGGCTTGATTCATACCAATGATCCAAAGATGTTCCTTTTCTTGGTCGATTTTGTTTTCACGCAATAACACACGCTGCATAATTCCGTACACGTCATCAGTGCCTTCGATATAACGTTTGTCATGTTTGGTTAGTTTAATATCCATCTTATCGCCTTGTAAAATCACACGAAAAATAATATAGCATATTCTGTTTATGCTGGGCAGTTGTTAATCAAATAATTCCATCCGTTCAGTTTTTAGGTTATATTTTTTGTAAAAAATATTCAGGAGTCTATACCGTTTCAAAGGGGATCAACAATGTATCACTCTATTTTACCCAACGAGCAGCATTCTGCTGCTGAGCGATTTTTGCAACAAGTGCCAGCGTTAATCGCAGCAAGTTCATTATGTCGACGCCTTAAACCTGTCGCATTACTGATTGATATTGCGCCCATGACGTTAATTGCTCTGCCACATAGCTTGATTGCCAATAAATTTCAGCTTTCACCGCGAGCTGCTCAAAGGCGAGATAACGTTATTCGTCAGTGGCTAGCGCAGTATGAGCCTGATCTTTATCAAGTGGTACTTAACCTTGCACAAACAACGCCAGCAGAAGTGTCTCGGCAAGCTCAGGCATTTAAGTTATGGCTGACCGAGCTACTTGGTACGTCAGTTATGCCTTGCCATTATTGTGGATCGCTGAGCACAGTTCGCATTGGGTACCGTCTTAATTTTCGTTGCCGAACCTGTCGACGGACGTTCAATCCACTGAAAAAGTATTATCTTGATAAGTTATCTCATTGTGAACTGTGGTTGCCTTTTGTTGATTTATTGCTACAAGGTGAGACATTTAAAACCATTAATCGGCAATTGGGGATTAATACCGATACCGCCGCTAAGTGGCAGCGTTATTTTTTGGGAATAATGGAACTACAAGGATTTTTGGTATTGGCCAACTATTGCCAAATAAAGCGACGTCAACGTTGCCGTCAAATATGGTTAGACGTTCAAGCAGGTACCACATTTTTACCGACTGGTAAGTCACATTTTAGATCTAAGTGATAGTAATAATTAATGAGCTTGTAAAAAATATTCAGGATTCTATACCGTTTAAATTATAAATCATCATACTCAATGATTTGTTAAAGGTAATAGACAAAAGGCTTTAAAAGCGTTAAAAATTTAGATATAAAGTAAAATAAATAACCTAAAGGAATAGTTGCAATGCAAAACCGCATAAAACAAAAAATAACAAGTAGAATAACTCAATATCCCTATTTTTTATTACGTTAAACGCAATTATGGTTGAGTTAATGCCTATCAATGAAGGTCGATCCTGAAATCTTATATTTATTGAGCTGAACATTTGGTTAATATGTGCAAGTTTTTATAACACGCTCTTTATAATTTTATAAAAAATAGGCAATCAGGTATTGATTGCCCGTGTCACTTGCTTAATCCGCTTGTTGTAACCAATATATAGCTTCATAAGGTCTTAACCTTATTTCAGTACCTAACGGTGAGTTATCTTGGTAATTACTTAATAACTGCTGCCAATTTTGATGTTGTAACGATTTTGGTAATGACCAAGTTTGTGTTTTATCGGTTAAATTGGTTATCACCAGTAATTGTTGGTTATTCCAATGGCGATGATAGCACCAATAATCGGCAATATCCGGCGTTAGATCCTGATAATCACCAAAAATAAAAATGGCATACTGTTTGCGTAATTTAATTAAGGTTTGATAGCAATAAAATACCGAATCAGGATCATTTTGTGCCGCTGTGACATTGATTTGCGGATAATTGTTAGCAACCTCAATCCATGGTTTTCCTTGAGTAAAGCCGGCATTGGCTGATGTATCCCAGTGCATGGGCGTTCGGCTATTGTCTCTGGATTTGCTGGCTAAAATGGCTAAGATTTCCTGTTTTTCCATGCCTTGCGCAAGTTTTTCGTGATAGATATTAAGGCTTTCTACATCGCGATATTGGGTGATATCGGTAAAATGGGGGTTGGTCATCCCGATTTCTTCACCTTGATAAAGATAAGGTGTGCCTTGTAAACCATACAGTAGCATGGCAAGCATTTTAGCGGATTGTGTGTGATATTGGCTTTCATTGCCAAGGCGCGAGACGATGCGCGGTTGATCATGATTACACCAAAAAATTGCATTCCACGCCTTACCCTGCATACCCGTTTGCCAGTAACCGATAATTTTTTTAAGTTCGATTAAATCTGGTTTGGCTAAACACCACTTATTCCCATTAGGATAATCAACTTTGAGATGATGAAAATTAAAGGTCATGGTCAACTCTTTGCTGTCTAAATTGGCATATTTTTGGCAGTTTTCTAATGTGGTGGATGACATTTCACCGACTGTTTTGAGTTGATTGGGTTGAAATACCTCACGGCTGATCTCTTGTAAAAACTCATGGATGCGGGGTCCATCGGTATAAAATCGACGACCATCGCCCTTATCATCATCAGGAAAATCTTGCTGTTTTGAGACTAAATTAATCACATCCAGTCTGAGTGCATCTACCCCTTTATCGGCCCAAAATTGACATACTTTTTTTATTTCGTTGCGAACGGTTGGGTTTTCCCAGTTGAGATCAGCTTGCTCTTTAGCAAATAAATGCAAATAGTACTGCCCTGATGGTTGATGCCATTGCCAAGCTTTACCACCAAATTTCGATACCCAATTATTAGGCTCGTGCCCGTCTGCATTGGCATCTTTCCAAATATAAAAAGAGCGATAAGGGCTATTTTTATCTAAAGCAGCTTTGAACCAAGGATGTTCGGTTGACGTGTGATTAAACACCATATCCATCATTACTCGCATCCCTCGCTTGTGTGCTTGTTTTACCAGTAATTCAAAGTCAGCCATTGAGCCATAGCTTGGATCGATAGCATAATAATCCGACACATCGTAACCGTTATCGATTTGTGGGGATGGATAGATTGGCGTTAACCAAATTGCACTGATCCCCAGAGTCTGTAAATAATCTAAGCGCTGAATAATACCTTGCAAATCACCGGTTGAATTGGTGCCACTGGCTTGAAAGCTTTTGACATAAATTTGATAGATAGTGCCATTTTGCCACCAAGGGATATTGATTTTGTTCATTGTGTACTCTTTTGTTAATCTGTTAATCGCCTGCTGTTTTTTAATACAACAGCGAATTGTCACCATTTATTGAATATTGCTTAGCGAATATTTAATGTGCCTTTTTTCAGTTTTATCTTATAAACCACTGAGGTTAAAGCGATTGGCACCACAATTGCCACCAACATAGCAACGGCATAAATCGACCAATATATCGGCTTAATCGTTAATATGCCCGGTAATCCCCCAACGCCAATACCATTAGACAACACGCCTGCTAAACCACAAATTAATCCAGCTAATGCCGAGCCAATCATTGCGCATAACATCGGGAACTTATAACGTAAATTAATGCCATACATGGCCGGCTCGGTCACCCCTAAATAGGCCGATATTGCCGCGGGTACTGACACTTCACGTTCATTTTGTTTTCGACTAACCCAAATAATACCAACTACCGCTGAGGCTTGCGCAATATTGGATAGGGCGATAATAGGCCAGATTGGTGTTCCACCCATGCTATTGGTCATCTGTAAATCAATTGCGAGCGTCGTATGATGAATACCGGTAATCACCAGTGGTGAATAGATAAAACCAAAAATGGCTGCACCGATAAAAGCATAATTTCCCGTCATTAAATATTTAACAATATCAGCCATGCCATTGCCTAACATTCGCCCCGCTGGACCTAAAATAAAATGGGCTAAAAAGACCGAAGTGAGTAACGCAACAATAGGCACAATTACCAAATTTAAATAATCAGGGACGATTTTTCGTAAATGGGTTTCGATCCAGCCAAGAGCCAGTCCTGCAAAAATCGACGGAATCACTTGTGCTTGATAGCCCACTTTAGCAATCGTAAACCAGCCAAAATCCCACACTTCGGGTATTTTGCTACCAAGATCATAGGCGTTCATTAACTGGGGAGAAACTAACGTAATGCCAAGCACAATACCAAGCACCGGCGAACCACCCATTTTTTTCGTGGTTGACCAACAAATGGCAACGGGTAAAAAGTGAAAAATCGCCTCGCAAGGTAGCCAAAGCAGGCTGTAGATCGGCACTAACCAAGAGTAGCTTTCGGTAAGTGGTTTGTTATCAATAAATGGCATATCGCCAATCACATTACGTAATCCCAGCAATAATCCACCGGCAATCAAAGCGGGTAATAGGGGGATGAAGATTTCGGCTAAATTAGAAATCAACCTTTCAAAAATCGACATATTCTGTTTGGCTGCGGCTTTGGTCTGCTCTTTGCTTGCCTCATTAAGATTTAATTGTTGGATGAGTACTTTATAATAACGATCAACATTGGTACCAATAATCACCTGAAACTGCCCAGCATTTATAAAACACCCTTTGACAAAGGGTAATGCTTCAATAGCGTCAATCTTGGCTACCTTGGGATCAACCAGCGCAAACCTTAACCTTGTCAAACAGTGGGTGACACTGGCAATATTTTTACTGCCACCAACAAAATCGATTAGTTGCTCGATTGATTCTGTGGTTATGTTTAAATCTGTAGCCATAATAACATCCCCTTTTTCCGGTAAAAACTCAGCCGACATCATTTTATTTTTATCAATAATCTGGCTATTTTTTAATTGAAATTAAGCATAGATTGAATTGCTAAATTAATAAATGGGAACGTTCCCTTTTTTGTGATTAATATCACATATTGGGGTGAAATAAGCACAAATTAAATAGTTATGGCTGAAACTAGCTTATTAAGCGGCAAGGAACAGTGATGCAGTTAAGCTCAAAAGGATTTTGTAACAGATTCAGTAACGTTTGCGCTGCATAGCGACCTGCTTGATCAAAACCGAGCTCAACCGCACATGTCTTTGGGAAAAGAAAACTCAGCAGCTCACTATTGCCAATACTGGCTACTGTAATATCATCAAGCTGTTTTTCGTGTAAATATTTATTTAATCCTAAGGCGATGCTATCGGTTGCGCAAACAATCGCTGATGGATTTTTCACTAACACCAACTCGGCAAGCTCATAGCCGGAACGATAACTTAATTGCCCTAAAGCTGCATTCGGGGTAAGTTGATATTGTTTGCAAAAATCCACATAGGCTTGATAACGCAGTGCGCCAGTGGTTTGGTCTTGTTGCTCAACACCGATATAGCCAATTTTTTGATGTTGCTGCGATTGATATAAATGGGCAAGTAACATGTTTACCGCGCCCACATCATCATAACAAATACAACTGTGTGAGGGGAGTTTTCTTGCGATCACCACGCTTTTATCCCGCCAGACGGATAATAACGACTGCTCAAGCCCAGTAAAGGCAAAGATAATAACGCCATCAGCTTGCTTGTCTTTGAGCATGGATAGATGTTCGTTAACTTTGGTGGTACTAAATTGACTCTCCATAATGATCGGATCATAACCATGCTGGTAAAAAATAGGCAACATGCTTTGCACCGCTTGGTTTTCAGACAGGGAATCAAGCCGAGTGATAATAATACCAATGACTTTATTCCCATAGCCACGCATGGCTCTAGCTGATTTCGACGGGGTAAATTGATACTGTTCAATAATTGCCATTACATTGGCACGGGTACTTGCTTTTACCATCGGATCATGATTAATCACCCGTGAAACTGTCGATTTACTCACCCCACAAAGCTTGGCAATATCTTTAATAGTTAAGTGATTTGAAGATCTGCTCATCATAAATTAGCCAACAAAAATCAATAAAATCATACTAAGCTATTTTAGAAAAAATAGCGATTTCAGATTGTTTATGTTGGTTTGGTAAATTTTTTTTGCTAAACACTAAACAGTAGTTAGAATTAAAATCAGGTAGAAAATGATAAAATTTGAATTAGCACGAGTCAAAACTATTTATTAACGCCAATAAACTGTTTTTAATAGCGTTATTATCTTGCGTTAAATCAATAGTGCAAAATGATAATTTATGTCCTTGGATAGTCATATTTTCATTAACCGTCACACCGACAGTCGGGTATAGTAACATGCCAGAGGCGCAAACGGATAAAGGATCGCTATTTTTTTCCTGACTTCTTAAATAAGCATACAATTGATAAAGGTGATGACTACTAAACGAGTTAAGTCTAAACCGTGATTTTTTTAAAATTGAGGTACATTTAGTATCAATGATTAAACGTTGTGTATGACTGCGATTTTCAAGGATTAAATCGGTTTTCATGGTGGGTAAATAGGCGGTGATATTATCGGTCGCATTGCTATATTGCCAATTTAATTTTTTACCCGCATAAATAGTCCATTGCTCAGGATCTAAATTTACACGGTAAAAGCCAACTATTGCCTTTTCAAATAACTCTCGTAACCAATGATCGGTTTTTTTTAGTTGTTCAATAGTATGTAATCCTTGAAATTGAGTGGGCATTGACAAACTAAAAATCAGTTTTGCTAATGAAATTAAAGTATTATCTTTAAGATTTGCATGGTTAAAACGCTCCTTTTCATAGCAATAATGTGTTGTTTGACCAATTTTCAACGCAGTAAATTGATGAATGATTTTTCTACATTGTTCAATTAAGCTCGCATCTTTCAATTGTTTTATTAATAGATGAGCCGCAGCATGAATATAGCGATTTTTAGGGGTATCAATCGTTAAATCATCATATCGACATTGAATTTTACCCTTTGCCAATAATTGCTTACGCTGAGTAGTTAAAATATCTATTTTTCCTCTGACACGATTAAGTGCTTTTGTTGTGAGCTGATAATCTGCAGCAAGGTGATGTATTAACCATTTATTTGCTGCCTGACAATATAGTTTGGCAGCGAGCGTTATTAATTCCTCAGGGTTATTTTCTAGTTCTATTCTCTGTTTTTTCCCTACAGTTTTATAATAATCAGAAGCATAGAGCAAAAGTAGCCATATGTTTCTAATTGGTATTTTGGCAACGGTAGTATTGGTTAATAGCGGATGATAATTTATCGTGGTCATTATTGTGCATCATCTAATAATATATTCATCGCATTACTCAATTTTTCAGGCTCGCCAAACCAATACTCTTCTAATAGAGGCTCGATTTCTGAACGAACAATATGCTCAAACCAATCTTGCGCAGCCATTTCTTGGTTAAGACAAGTAAAATAGCTATGCCCAATGGTAAATGCATTGCCGAGTGTACTATCATTACTGATATATTGATTTAATGCCTCTATACGGTGCTTTATATCTTGTAATTGTTGCGGTGAAAAGTCGTTTTTTTCTTGCATATAGTTGAGCCAATTTTCGCCAAAATGAGGACTTAAATGATAAAAGGCAAAACGACGACGTAAAGCAAAATCGAGCATCGCTAACGAACGATCGGCAATATTCATAGTACCGATAACATAAAGATTGGCAGGAATAAATACGCCTTTTTCATTTTGATGTTGGTATGTTAATTCTAAGGCTTCATTTGGATTTCGTTTATCAGCTTCAAGTAGCGTTAACATTTCACCAAAAATTTGTGCTGGATTGCCACGATTAATTTCTTCAATCACAATTACATAATTTGATTGAGCATCATTCCGTGCTTGATTAATTATCTCTAAAAAAGGTCCATCAATCAGCGCTAATTTACCATCACTGGTTGGTCGATAGCCGCGGATAAAATCCTCGTAAGACATATTAGGATGAAACTGAATGGCTTTGATATTTTTTGAATCTTTATAACCAACAATAATATTAGCTAAACGTTTAGCTAACCAAGTTTTACCTGTCCCTGGCGGACCTTGTAAAATAATATTTTTTTTCAACCTTAAGCTCTTTAATATGGCTTGCAACTGTTGTTTATCAATAAAACAACCTTCATTGATTAGGTCATCTTGGGTATAAGATTGTTTTATGATTACGGGTTCAGTCATATCTTGGTTATCATAATTTTCTTCTTCATTTAGGGTGTCAATATCCAGTAATTTATATTTTCCACCACCCAAAAATAATAAAATATTATTATTTCTTAACTCTTGAAATCTATTATCAATAGTTGATTCAATAGTATTATTGTTAGGAAATAATAGTTGAAGATTCTCTTTATAATGCTCAAGAAATTCTGACCGAGTAAATATATTACTATTTTTCTGATAACATAATTGTTTAATGCGTTTTAATACAATATCTAGCCAAGAATCATTAATCGGTTCGTTAATCTCGTTGGCATTAGTACTACTATTGTTACTTAAATTATTATCCCCATAACGAGATTTCCAATATGGAGCATTGCGAAAGGCATCAATATCTTGTGGCTGATCATAAAATGCAAAATTAATTAATTGTTTCGATAACCAAAAATCCTCTTTAACACCCCAGATAGCGGCTATATAGGTATAAAAGTACCATTTCTTATTCAAATTAGTTTGGTACCAATCGACTTCTAACAATTTTCCATCACCATGATTTTTAGTTACGGTGCCGATAGCCTTTATTTCCATTACCGAAACAGGTAGACCTTTATTATCAAAGGGTAAATTATTTTTCTGATTATAGGTTGATTTGATGGCAACTTTATCGCCAACAGAAATAGATTTTACGATATCCAAAAGCTTATTATCATAACCATTTTGCCAGATACCTGAACTAATAAAATGCTCTGTTTGGTCTTTACTACCTTTAAATTTTGCACCTAAAAACCAATATGTTTTTATTCCGTCCAATTGCTTTCCTTTCTAATCATGTTATTTATTTTTATGTATATTTTAAACTAATTTATTGTTAACCAAAAATAGAATATTGTTAATTATTTGCTGATTATCGTTATATGGATATAAAGCTGTTTTCAGCCATTTTTCATAACAATAGTAAATAATTTAAACGGTAATATTGATTCCGAGTATCATGCTTATCGGTCGTGACAAAAATGCCAACTCAGATGAGTTTTATTTTGGCTGCGAAGCATTTGATGGCTAATTATGATTGATTGACGGATGAGGAAAAGGTGACTCATCCGCTTTTAATTTGTAAGCCTTTCCCCACGCTAACATGGCATCATGCACCTGTTTTAGACTTTGTCCAACCTCGGTTAACGTATATTCAACTCTTGGCGGAACCTCGGCATACACTTTGCGAGTTAATAACCCATTTTTTTCCATAGCACGCAGGTGCTGAGTTAAGACTTTTTGTGATATGCCAGTCAGCGATTTTTTTAGTTCACCAAAGCGCTTGGTTCCTGTAAGCAGGTCTCGCACAATTAAGACTTTCCACTTATCACCTATTAACATTAATGTTATTTCAACAGGGCAAATAGGCAAATCATTATTTAATTTAATCATTAATGCTTAAAATTCAACAATAGTTTCAAAAAAGTTACTATAGCACTATTTGGTACCTACTTTACAGTAGAAACGTTAAAGACTAATCTAAAACCATCTTTATATCATGTTAATCCTTAAACAATTAAAAGGAGCAAAGTATGAAAATTGCAGTCATTGGTGCGAGTGGTAAAACAGGGCAACTTTTAGTAAAAGAGGCGATTTCACGAGGACATGACGTTACCGCAATAGTGCGTAAAGCAAGTCAACAGCTCGATCCCAAAGCAACCGTGATGATTAAAGATCTATTCGAATTAACCTATACTGATTTAAAACCCTTTGATGTGATTATCGATGCATTTGGTACTTGGGCACTGGAATCACTGCCATTGCATCAAACCAGTTTAAAACATTTAACGGATATATTAAGCGGTAAAACAAATCGCCTATTAGTGGTGGGGGGAGCAGGCAGTTTATATGTTAATCCACAGCATTCACTACGTTTGGTTGATTCACCTGATTTTCCTGAGGCATTTAAACCATTAGCCACCAATATGGCCAAAGCACTTGATGCGCTTAGAACATGCGATGATGTGCAATGGACTTATTTAAGCCCAGCCATTGAGTTTAACGCTGACGGGGAAAGAACTGGGCATTATATCTTGGGCGGTGAAGAGGTGTTATTTAACAGCCAAGGAAAAAGCCAAATCAGTTATGCCGATTATGCCATTGCCATGATTGATGAAGCAGAAAAAGCCAAGCATATTAAGCAACGTTTTACCGTTGCAACTGAATAAGGTTGCTAAAGTTTTGTAACCAAACTTGTTTGGACAGAATAAGCACCGATTTTCCATAATAACGAACACAATATCCCGACACATTTTTCAACACGCTTCAAGGCTTATTATTTTAGGAACGAGTTGGATCTGACTTGGGATATTTTTGAATTTTAGTGAAAAAATGTATTTAACGGCAACGTATTAACCAAGAGTGGTGAATAGCCAAAGTCAAAAATTTTGTCAAAAAGTTTCAGGTAACTATACGTTTAAGTATAAAAACTATTTTTTAGGCAAAAAATAGACCTAAAAAAACAAATATTTATCATCTTTTTTAATGAATAAATTTAGATTACGTTTTTAGAGCCTCTCTCACTTGCATCAAAACTTCACCAAGTAGATTTTTGCCGCGCCATTTAGTCATATTAAATCTCATTTCGTCATCAATACTTAATCTTTTTATTTAGCTAGGATTTGCAACTAATTACCGCTAAAATACCGAGCAAATTTTGCTGGCAATCGGTTAAATAAAAAATAAACCAATGATACTTTATATATAATTAATCTAATCAAAATATAGCAGATTTGTTAATTAAAACCGCGATAGTTGTTTTCGTATTGTTAATCATGAAAAATTTATGGCAGGTAATTTTATGGAAAATAGGGTTTATTATGGAGAGTATACTTTAAAACATTGGATTGAATTAATCTTGAATAAAAATATTGTCTTACCTGATTATCAACGACATTTTGTTTGGAGTGATGAAAAAGTAAAAACATTAATACAAACTTTTTCAGATAAACAATTTATACCTCCTGTAACAATTGGCGCTTTTAAAATCGATGGTAAAAATGATAATTTAATTCTTGATGGACAACAACGCTTAACAAGTATTTTATTAGCTTATTTAGGTCTATATCCAAATAAAGACAAATATTCTAAGCCGTTAGAATCATATGTTAGTGAAAATGATGATGAAGATGATGATGAAGATCCATGTATATGTGAATGGACTTTTAGAGAGCTTACAAAAAAAGGCAGCAATAGAGATGATTTAATTAAGAAGATAAATATAAATAATGCAGAAAATGCAGAATATAAATCGCTAGATTTCAATCTGGACGATGAATTTTTTGAAAAAAATTTTTTGGGTTTTTCTTATTTAGTTCCTGATATATCGTATGATGCTAAAATCCAACAAAAATACTATTCTTCCGTTTTTAGAAATATCAATATTCAAGGTCAAACTCTGTTACCTCAAGAAAGCCGAGCCTCATTATATTTTTTGGATAAAGAATTAACAAATTTTTTTACACCAGATTTTTGTCAAAAAATAACGGTAAAAAACTTTGGTAATAAGGCTAAATTCGATTTTGTTAGATATTTATCTCTTCTTTCGCATTATTTTAAAAGTCAAAATAGAAACATAGTTGCACGTAGCTATAAATCTAAAATGGAGCAATATTATGAACAATATATCTATTGTGTAGTTAATGATGAAGAATCAAAATTATTCGGCAAATTTTCAGAAATTTTTCCTAATAAAGAATATAGTTCACGTTTTGAACTATTAAAACAAACAATAAATAATCTCAAAATCCCTAATGAATATAGTTCGATTATTGATCTAGATGTATATTTTTTTGGTCTAATATATCAAATCATCTTTAATAAAAATGAAATACCTATCATAGATAATACTAAAATAAAATTTAAAGATGGCGATTCAATAAAATATATTGAAATTGATGAATTTAAAACAAAACTAGATGAGAAGATTAATACTTTTAAAAGAGGTGCTCATAAAAAATCACCTAGCAACCTACAACATTTAAGAAAACGTATGGAACAATCAATAAAATTATATGAAAAAATTATAGATAATGAAAAAGCATAAAAATTTTATTTTAACTCCTATTACAAGCAATTTAGAAATTGCAGTGACTTCCTGCTCAGGTATCGGTAATGGTATTGAAACTTTTCCCCTATGTGACTACATAATGCAATCAATTTTCCTCAAAATGACTGGATTTCAAGAACAAAAAATGAAGTGTATTTGTTGGGATTTAGCAACAGAGGATTACGATTATCGATATCAGAAATTTAGAAATGGTTTAGGAGAATGTTCTCAATATAAAGACAAAAATAATATATATACAGAACTTGTTGAACAAATTAAAAAATATGATCCAAGCTTTGAGCATTTTTCTGACGAGGAAAGAGAAAAAATATTAAAAGATACAACACTCGAAATACATAATATTTTCAAAAATACTAATTTGTTTTACTGGAGCACAAAAAAATATTATGAATTTGAAGATTTTTGGAAGACTATTACAATAGATCATTTTGCTAAAGGTACTTTATTTTTAGCTGAAAATAAAAATAACTTTTTAAAAGAAAAAATATATGAAAAACATTTATATCGTCATAGAAATAGATGTGCTCATAATATATTGTGTGTTCAACAACACTTGCCCTCATTAAAAACACTTGTTGATAATGATTATAAATATGAAAATTATTTTATATGGTTTGCCATACTATCTCTTATAGATAATATTTTTATTAATTTGTACAAGAAATATTTAGATTTATATAATAAAAATTAATGTTTTTATGTAAGATCATAATAGCTATTGGAAAGTTTCTATTTTTAAACCGCTAGGTTTTATATACCTTTTAGCTTTAATGAAAGACTAAAGTTATTGTTAAAAATTTTTATGTCACTTTGTGTTTATGTAAAAAAATAGTATATATTTACTCAATAGTGTTTAAAAATGGCGCGATTGTGTTAAATAGGTATTGCTTTATTATTTAATTACTATAATATGGTCTCCTCTCTGACGCGGGGTGGAGCAGCTTGGTAGCTCGTCGGGCTCATAACCCGAAGGTCGTTGGTTCAAATCCAGCCCCCGCAACCAATTCCTATCAATCCTTGATATGTCCTTTTTTCTAAATCACTATTTTGTTTTTGGTACAGCTAATAATGTTGCAACAGCTTCGCTAATGCGTCTAGCTATGTAGCTATTGTTCATGGTGTACAAATGAATGCCATCCACATTTTGTGAAACTAAATCAACAATCTGATCGATGGCATAAGCAATGCCCGCATCACGAAATGCATCAGGATGATGTTCATATTTTTCCATCATTTGTTTGAATTTTTTCGGTAGATTCACTCCACACATCGATACCATGCGCTCAATTTGGTTTTTATTAGTCACTGGCATAATGCCAGCTTCGATCGGCACATTAATGCCCATATCGTGTGCTTTATCTAAAAATGCATAAAAATAGTCATTATCAAAAAATAACTGTGAAATAAGTTGATCAGTACCCGCATTGACCTTTTCTTTTAAGTGGATCAGATCTTGTTTTAGGGTTGATGCTTCAAGATGACATTCTGGATAACATGCACCAATCACGTTAAAATCACCGTTTTCTTTAATAAATGTTACCAGTTCGCTGGCGTATCGAAAATCATCTTTGGGCGGTATATTCGGGCTGATGTCACCACGCAAAGCAAGCACATTATCAATCCCTGCACATTTAAGATCGTGAAGGATTTTTTGCATCTCAGCTTTGTCAAAATTAATGCCCGGTAAGTGAGCAACACTTTCGATGCCATAAGTATGTTTGACTGAATGGGCAATATCAATGGTAGTTTGCCCATTTAAGCTACCACCAGCACCATAAGTGACACTAATAAAATCAGGTTTAAAATAACCAAGCTCTCGTAGTGTGCTATAAATTGTTTCTAAAGGTGATGTTTTTTTAGGGGGAAAAACTTCAAAAGAGAACACCGTTTTTTTATTAAATAATAGATTTGTTTTCATTTTTATCATCCATTCGTTATATCACTTATTTTCCTTATTGACATTTCCGCCGCCAAAATAGGCAGCGGAATTGTCATGCTCGTAAAGTACGATGTCTTAGTAAATAAACTCAGTTCTTTGTAAAAATAGTGCTTAATTTAGTGTTTTCCTTACTGCTAATGTAGCCTCAACAAGATGCTGTAAGCTTTCAACCACTTCTTTTTCACCGCGCGTTTTTAAACCACAGTCTGGATTAATCCATAATTTTTGTTTATCAATCTTCGCCAGTAACTTTTCGATCGTTGCTTTAATTTCAGCAACAGGCGGAACACGTGGCGAATGGATATCGTAAACACCTGGTCCAACTTCGGTTTTAAAATTATTGGCATTGAGCACATCAATTAATTGTAGATTAGAGCGAGAGGCTTCAAATGAAATCACATCGGCATCCATTGCATCAATATCTTTAATGATGTCAGCAAATTCGCTATAACACATATGTGTATGAATTTGAGTATCGGCTTGGACTTTGCTGTGTACTAATCTAAATGCCGGAATCGCCCAATCAAGATATTCGCTGTTCCAATCCGCTTTACGCAGTGGTAATTTTTCCTTTAACGCAGCTTCGTCAATTTGGATAATCTTAATGCCAGCAGCTTCAAGATCTAATACTTCATCACCAATGGCCAATCCAATTTGGAATACTGATTCTTTTTGCGAAATATCTTCACGTGGGAATGACCAGTTAAGAATCGTTACCGGTCCTGTTAACATTCCTTTAACAGGTTTATCTGTCAGACTTTGTGCATATTTTGAATATTCAACCGTAATCGGTTTAGATCGTGAAATATCACCCCAAACAATCGGTGGCTTAACGCAACGTGTACCGTAAGATTGTACCCAAGCTTTTTCGGTAAACACAAAGCCATTTAAGCTTTCACCAAAATATTCGACCATGTCATTACGTTCAAATTCACCATGAACTAACACGTCAATGCCAATTTCTTCTTGCAATTTAATACACTCAGCTATTTTTTGTTGATTAAATTCAGTGTATTGATTCAAACAAATTTCGCCTTTTTTGAATTTAGCACGATTTAAACGCACATCAGGTGTTTGCGGGAATGATCCAATGGTTGTAGTTGGTAATAGTGGTAAATTAAAGGCCTTTTTCTGCGCCGCTTCACGCACTGAAAACTCTGGTAAACGGGTAAAATCAGACGCATTTAATGCCGCCACTTTTTGGCGAACTGCGTGGTTTGCACCTTCACGTTCACGGGTAAATAGTGTTTGATTGGCTTTATAAGCCGCATTATTTTCAGGATTTGCTTCTTTAAATAACAGACCAAGTTCAGCAAGCTCTTGTAACTTTTCTTGAGCAAAAGCAAAATAAGCACGTTGTTGAATGGTTAATTTTGTTTCATTTTGCAATGTATAAGGAACATGCAGTAATGAACAAGACGTATTAATGACAATATTTGTGGCTTTTTGTTTGATTTTACCAAGTAAAGCTAAAGTTTTTTGGTAATTGTTTTTCCAGATATTTTTGCCATTAACAACACCGGCAAATAATACTTTATCAGCAGGGAAGCCATTATTTTCAAGTAAAGCTAATGATTGCTTACCTTCGACAAAATCAAGCCCAATACCATCAAAAGGCAGTGCCACTAATTCTTTATAACAATCACGCACATCACCAAAATAGGTTTGCAGAACAATTTTGGTGTTACCTTTAACCGATAAAATCGCTTGATAAAGTTCGGTAAATAAAGCGATATCATCTTTATTTAGATCGGTCACTAAAATTGGCTCATCAATTTGGATCCATTCAGCGCCAAGCGTTGTGAATTTTTGGATGATCGCTTGATAAGCTTTAATGATATCCGCTTTAAAATCACCAAGCTGTTTTTTACCTAAATACTGCGCTAATTTAAAAAAGGTTAATGCACCAATCACAACTGGCTTGGTTTGCACGCCTAGCGCTTTAGCTTCTTGATATTCGTCAAAAGGTTTGGTACCTGTTAACTTAATTTGCACTGAATCTTCTATTTCAGGTACTAAATAGTGGTAATTGGTATTGAACCATTTTTTCATAGCCAGTGCACGCACATCACCTTTTTCGCCCTGATAACCACGTGCCATGGCAAAATAACGGTCAAGTTCAGGTAAACCTAAATCTTGGTAACGTTTTGGAATAACATTAAGTAAACACGCTGTATCTAACACCGCATCATAGAATGAAAAATCATTCGATGAAATAAAAGCAATTTTTTGCGCGGCTTGCTGTTTTAAATGCTCAGCTCGTAACGCTTTGGCTTCGTTTAATAGTTCAGCTTGGGTTTTATTACCTTTAAAATAAGCTTCTGTTGCAAATTTAAGTTCACGAAGCTTACCAACACGAGGATATCCAATAACAGCAGTATTCATTTTTATTTCCTTTTTATCCATTTTCTTTAGTGACAAAAAAGATAACAAAAAAAAATGATATTGAATAATTCTAGTTTTTTATGGATTGCTATAGTTTTTAACTATAACAGCTAAAATAAAAAATCCCACTATGGTTAATATAGTAGGATTTATATTAAATATAAATTTAAATCAATTATTGACGCCATTTTCCACGGATAGGTCTTGAAAAATGGGCAAGTACGGCAATCATACAAATTTCAATCGATACGCCCCAATAGATATGACCTAAAATTTCACTCCAAAGTTCATAGCTATTTAAATTCCATAACCAACCCGCTTTGCCGTCAAGATCATAAATAGGGTAACGAAAACCAAGTAATGGAATTAAAAAACCATGCATAACGATAGTAACAATAATCCCATAAAATGCTCCATACCATAATCGGATATTATTACAAAAATAGGAAATGTAAACATATACAAAAGCAAAGGCAAAACTAAATAACCAGTGATAAAATGTCACAGCACCAGAAACAGTTGCTGTTTGATAAATATAATCAAGAGAATGAGAATCAATCCCTAACCAACCAAGCCAAGCATCAATGTGGGCTGCCGGTGGCGAAATTTCCCCCGGAACACGAGGAGGCATATTAACTTCGGACCCCCATTTGACTAAAGCACTAATAAAACCACCAATGATAGTTGTCCAAATAATTACTTGGCGATTTGTTTTATTTCCAAACATAATTGGTTTTCCATGTTAAAATAAATTGGTATTCGAATTATACTGCACAGCCATTTGATATAAAAGTAGAAAAAATAAGATTGGTTGATTGTAAAAGTTATTGTAATAAATTGATAGTCATTATTTATTACAAAACAGTCTGGTTATCTATATTTTTCTTAAACTAATTCTTTCATTCTTTATAACGTGTTTTACACTCCTTTTGAGTAAAAGGTAATTTTAAGGGCTATTTGTTAGCGTTGTGGATATATAGTTGAACAGTTGTCATGTAAATCTAACTTAAAATAAATCATTTAGTATAATTATTTATTATTAAAACGGTATAGAATCCTGAATGTTTTTTACAATGTGATAGGTTAAATGCTAGGCTGAGCAAGCATTATAAACGTTATATCAAAAGCGCGGACAGTATGTAGAGTCTTATGCGAGTGTGTTATTACACTAAAAAACGATATCAGCTTCCGTAGTATCAAACTGACGGGCAAATTTGAAAAAAGCCTTGAATGTTGTGCCGACTTGTTAAACTATTGAAAGCATCGGTAAATTGCTAAAGGAAAGTTGGCGGTTAAGAGGAATAAGACGAAGACGGGTAAGAGTTTGTGAAAAAATTAATTTTTTCTTGTAAAAAAACAAATGTTTTATATTTTCTGAGTTATTTGACATTGCTAATCAAATAACTCAGAATATTTCGAATATTACTATTTAACTTAAAAAAAGCTTAATTTGATTAGCAACAGCTTCTGCTAACTTCACAGGTACAGCATTTCCAATCATTTTGTAAGCATCAGCTAAAGAGTTGTAATAAAATTTAAAATCATCAGGAAAAGTTTGAATCCTTGCACATTCTCTTACCGACAATCTTCGATACAATTTTTCCTTACCATTAACAAATTGAAACTTATCTTTACCAACATTAATCATGGTTGGAGCTTGCGGGTGAATAGGAGCATGTCTAGCACCAGCTTGAATAGTGAAACTCTGCTGCTCCCATGATCTGACTCTGTTGCGGGACATAAAAATTGTCGAAAAATCACCAGTAAAATATTCATGATTTAGTACAGCTAATTTATCTCCATGTGATTTATTTTTTTCCAACGCTGGCATTGCGGTATTTCGCAAATCAAAAATGGAGTCTTTCAATGACACCTTTGTTTTTAATGGTACTGGAAATTCAAATTTAACTTGAAGATCTTTTCTAAAACCGACATAAAACACACGTTTTCGATCTTGAGGTACACCATAATCAGAGGAATTCAAAGTTTGAATAAAAACATCATATCCTAATCCTGCATTACCAAATAAATGAATTATATTTTGAACTGCTTCTAAATGTCGCTTTGACATCATTCCCGATACATTTTCTGCAACAAAAAAGTTAGGCTGTACATCTTCCAACAGACGAATAAATTCAAAAAATAATTTGCCTCTATCATCACTAATCCCCCTTAATGCACCTGCCTCTGACCAACTTTGACATGGAGGTCCCCCAATAATTCCATCAATTTTTTTAGAATATTTTAAAAATATGTCTGATTTTATATTTCGAATGTCACCCTTAATCAAAGGAGTAGAATGGTTTTTCTCATAAGTTTCCCAAATGGATTTATCGTATTCATTTGCAGCAACTATTTCAAATCCTGCATTTTTAAATCCTAAGTCAAGACCACCAGCTCCCGAAAATAATGAAATAATATTCATATATCCAACTCTTTTTGCTACAAGAAAAAGGTGATCAGTTTAGCATCTTTTAGTTTAGCCGGATTATCTGGACATTTAATTTTTACGTCTTTTATCACTAAATTTGCTAACTCTTTTTCAGCTTTTTCTAATTCATTGCGATCTTCATTACTAAATGTTAAATATTTATCAATATTAATTAAAGCCATCATGTTGAATGAAGCACTTTTTTGAGGTTGATAAATATAATTAAATACTTTGATAGGATTCTCTATGTGCCACATTCCACGGATTCTTAAATTTGTAATTCCTAAAGGATCAACTTTATTTACTCTACCTAATTCTTTTGTCTCAGAAAATTCAACTTCATCTATGGTTAAAATTCCTTGTTTAATTTTTAATTTAATTTTTTCGTAAATATCCAAACTGGCAGCATAATCAATACCATAAACAAAACATAAAGAATTAAGCAAATTTTGTTTATTAATTTGACCTATTGCATAAATCATGTCTTTCTCAATCCAATCTTCACAAGATACACAAGATTTCACTAGCATAGGGCTGTTGGAAAATAATTTTGATTTTGGGTAAGACGAATTTAAGGCAATAGCTGCATTTATAGTTTCGATTTTTTTTATTTCGATCGCATCACCTGCATGTATCATGGCGTCAGGGGGATTATTTTGGTTTCCTAGATAACTAAATAATTCATTTCGTCTTTCAAGACGTAATTGTTCATCTGTATCGCCAACAGTTCCACAAAAAAGATCAATAATAAATTCTTCAAGCCCTTTACCCTGATTATTAACTCTATTCCTTCCATCATTCATTTGCAGTATGTGAGATGTTGGCGATTTTACCAAGTACAAAATTGCCTTTATTAAATTGGTTCTCATTCGAATAATCCCTCAAATAAAATAAGATATTATACTCAAATAATATCTAGCAACTAATAATAAAACTCTTATTACAAATTTTTAATATCTTTTTTTAATTCATCTCTAAACTTAACTGGTTAAATCAAATTTCAATAAATAAAAATTATTTTGATAAACTAACCGTTAATCACACAAAATATTTCATACCATCATAGATGGAGTTCTATTGCAGATAAATAGCGATGACTTAATGCAATGGGTAGCTGCATATTGATAAAAACCGAAATACCTCAAGTTTGGTTTTCTTTATACACACAAAGTGGGTTATATTGACTAAGACTGTACGTAAATTTTGCTGTAGATTGCATCTAATCATTATTGCCAATATTGATACGATAGAATCACTTTATCGCCCGTATACTTTCCCCAAAATATATCAAAAAAATAAAAAACAATCACCTGTATTTATTTACAGTATTTTTGCTGCTATACTGCCAATATTATAACTAGCCTTATGTATTAATTTATTATGATAACGCAATTAACCATTAATAATTTTGCTATTGTGGATCAGCTTCTTGTCGATTTTACTACGGGGATGACCGCAATTACGGGTGAAACAGGAGCAGGGAAATCAATTGCTATTGATGCATTGGGATTATGTCTGGGTAATCGTTCTGATGCCTCTTCTATTCGGCATGGGGCTGATCGTGTTGATATTTCTGCAAGCTTTGTGCTGGATGATACGCCGGCTGCATTTGCGTGGCTAAGTGAAAACCAACTTGATGAAGGAAATGAATGCATTTTACGTCGAGTGATTAATCAAGACGGGCGTTCTAAAGCATTTATTAATGGTCGTGCGGTACCTATTTCGCAATTAAAAGATTTGGGGCAAATGTTGATTCAAATTCATGGGCAACATGAACATCAGCGCCTGTTACGCAGTGACTATCAACAGCTGTTACTAAATCATTATATGAATGAGCCAGTATTGCTTGCCCAAATGCAACAAGCCTATAAACAGTGGAAAGCAGCTCGCATTGCTTATCAGCAATACCAAACCACACGGCAAGAACGTGATGCGCATATGCAGCTTTTACAATATCAGCTAAAAGAGTTAAACGAATTTTCGCCAATTTTGGGTGAATATCAACAAATTGACGAAGAATACAAACGATTATCCAACAGTGAACAATTAATCAATTTGAGCCAACAATCGGTGATGTTGTTAGATGAAGCGGATGAATATAACGTCAGTAATTTGCTCAGTAGCGTTAAAAATAGTGTTCAAGAATTGGTTGAACTTGATCCCACTTTACATAATGTGTGTAACATGCTTGAAGAGGCTTCCATCCAGATTAAAGAAGCAAGCTATGAACTAAGTCACTATAGCGAACGTTTAGAGATTGATCCGGCGCGCGTTATGCAGCTTGAACAGCGTTTATCTAAACAAATTGCTTTAGCGCGAAAGCACCATGTCGCTCCCGAAGCATTACCCGATTTGCATCAGACCTTGTTAGCTGAATTTAAACAGATCAATCAGCAAGATGAACAAAGCGAACAACTTAAAACTGATATTAGTAAATACCATCAAATTGCGATCGACATTGCGGCTAAATTGCATCAAAAAAGGGTCTCAATAAGTAAAACCTTAGCCAAAAAAGTGACCACCATTATGCATGAACTATCTATGCCAAATGGGCAATTTAGTATCGATATCGCTTTTGACGAAAATCGATTGAATGAAGATGGCGCCGATCAAGTCATCTTTTTAGTCAGCACGAATGCTGGTCAAAATCCACAACCGCTTGCTAAAGTGGCATCTGGTGGTGAATTATCACGTATTGCCTTAGCCATTCAAGTTTTAACAGCGCAAAAAATGGATACTCCTGCTTTAATTTTTGATGAAATTGATGTCGGTATTAGTGGTCCAACTGCCGCTAAAGTGGGGCAGCTATTAAGACAGCTTGGACAATCAACCCAAGTAATTACCGTCACTCACTTACCACAAGTTGCAGGGCAAGCAAACCAACACTACTTTGTGAGTAAACAAACAGATAGCAAACAAACCTCAACCGATATGCAAAAATTGGATAAAAATGGTCGGTTAAATGAGTTAGCCAGATTGTTAGGGGGTGATAAAATTACAGATGCAACATTAGCCAATGCGAAAGAGCTACTTATTATCTAACTGAATTGTGATAATATAGCGCTTTCATTTTAGGTGAGAAGGAGGCTTGATCATGAGTCTATCTGGAAAACGTATTTTGTTAGGCATTACAGGTGGTATTGCAGCTTATAAATGCCCTGATCTTGTTCGCCATTTAAAAAAAGCCGGTGCGCAAGTGCATGTTGTTCTGACTGATTCAGCTAGCCATTTTGTGACTAAGATGACTCTGCAAGCTGTTTCTGGTAATCAGGTATCAAGTGATCTTTTTGATCCATCAGCCGAGCTTTCTATGAGTCATATTGAACTTGCTAAATGGGCTGATTTAGTCTTAATTGCACCCGCAACCGCCAATATTATTGCCAAAATGGCCAATGGTATTGCCGATGATCTGTTATCAACCATTTGCTTAGCCACGCCAGCACCAATAGCCATTGCTCCAGCAATGAATCAACAAATGTATAAAGCAGTGGCAACTCAACATAATTTATCAGTATTAGCCTCAAGAAATACTTTAATTTTAGGACCAGATAACGGGTTTCAAGCCTGTGGTGATATTGGACCTGGGCGAATGCTCGAACCTCATACTATTGTTGATCAAATTGCACGCTACTTTAAAGCAACTTCCGTACTTTCAGGTATTTCCATTACAATTACAGCAGGTCCAACGATCGAAGAAATCGATCCGGTTCGTTATATTAGTAATTACAGTTCAGGAAAAATGGGCTTTGCAATTGCAAGCGCGGCAGCGCAAATGGGGGCTACCGTTACATTAATTAGTGGACCAGTCCATTTAGATACGCCAAATGGTGTCAACCGAATTGACGTTAAAAGCGCTAAACAGATGTATGATGAAGCATTAAATTGTGCGCAAAAATCAACTATTTTTATTTCGTGCGCGGCGGTTGCTGATTATCATGCCAAAACAATTGCGTCACAGAAGATCAAAAAAACCAATGATAACGATGAACTTACTATTGAATTAGTAAAAAATCCCGACATTGTCGCAAGTGTCGCAGCACTAAAAACGCATCGCCCATTTGTAGTAGGATTTGCAGCTGAAACCAATGATGTTAAAGCTTATGCACTAAAAAAATTAACGACAAAAAACTTAGATTTAATTTGTGCTAATGATGTTTCAGACAAAACCATTGGCTTTAATTCAGATCAAAATACATTAACGCTATATTGGCAAAATGGTGAGCAAACGTTACCATTAAGCAATAAACAACAATTAGCAACGCAGTTACTTCAAGCTGTTATAACACGATATAAAGTGAGTCATGATGAAAAGAAAAATTGATATAAAAGTATTAGACCAACGTTTGGGTAATGAATTTCCACTCCCTACCTATGCAACCGAAGGATCTGCCGGCATTGATTTACGCGCGATGTTTGATGAAGCCACTGAAATCAAACCCGGCGAAACCATCTTAACGCCGACTGGTTTATCAATGCACATTGCCGATCCTAGTTTAGCTGCTTTAGTCTTACCTCGTTCAGGGCTGGGTTCAAAAAATGGGATTGTGCTTGGTAATTTGGTTGGTTTAATCGATTCTGATTATCAAGGCCAATTATTTGTTCCTGTTTGGAATCGTAGCCAAACCCCTTTTGTTATTGAAGCTGGCGATCGAATTGCCCAATTAATTATTGTTCCGGTTGTACAAGCAGAGTTTAACATTGTTGATGAATTTGTTGAATCAGCGCGTGGGGAAGGTGGATTTGGGCATTCGGGTAAGAAATGATTGTGAGTAACAAAAATAGAAATCGCAAAGAAGATATCTTACAAGCATTAGCAAAAATGCTTGAATCTAATGAAGGTACTCAACGAATTACGACAGCTAAATTGGCCGCAACAGTAGGCGTTTCTGAAGCGGCGTTATATCGACATTTTCCAAGCAAAACAAAAATGTTTGAAAGTTTAATTGTCTATATTGAAGATATCTTGTTGTCTCGCATTAATGTGATTATTCAAGATGAACCCAATACATTTACGCGTTTACAACTTATTCTTGCGTTGATATTAGGTTTTTCTGAAAAAAACCCAGGATTAACCAGAATCATGACAGGGCATGCATTAATGTTTGAGCAAGAACAGTTACAAGAACGTATTAGCCAACTATTTGAACGAATTGAAACTCAAATCAAACAAGTTTTACGTGAACGAAAAATTCGTGAGGGAGTTGCTTTCATAACAGACGAACGCATTTTATCTAGCCAGCTATTAGCTTTTTGTGAAGGCATGATGGCACGTTATTCTCGTTCAGGTTTTAAATATCTACCAACTACTAATTTTGATACACGTTGGTCTTTATTAGCCAAACAGCTGGTTTAGCCAATTTTTGCTCTAAAACACGTTGACAAAAATTTCTATTACCTATTACTGAGGATAATAATATGAATATTGAAGATTTTTTAAATTATACCTTTTCAATTATTAAAAGATACGATGGGGTTGTATTTAGCTATATCGCTCATTTCTGCTTTGCTATTATTATTTTTGTTATTGGTAGAACGATTGCTAGATTTATTAGTAATCAATTAAAACGTATACTATTTAACCGGCACGTTGATCCGACCGTTGTTAAATTTGTCAGTGCTTTGTCGTACTATGCCATCATTGTCATGACATTGGTGGCAGTTTTAGGGCAATTAGGCGTACAAACAGCCTCGATTGTTGCTGTTATTGGTGCCGCTGGCTTAGCTATCGGTTTGGCATTGCAAGGTTCACTGTCTAATTTTGCCGCTGGGGTTATTTTAATTATTTTTCGCCCATTTAAAGTTGGTGAAACTGTTGTCATCAATAGCCAGCAAGGGGTTATTGATTCAATACAAATTTTTTCAACCTCTATTGTTACCCCAACTAATGAACTTGTTGTGATCCCTAATAGTCAGGTAGTGAGTGCCAACATTATTAACTATACACGTTTACCTGAAAGACGTTTAGATTTAGTGATTAATGTGGGATATAATTCAGATATTCAAAAAGTTTATCAAGTGTTAAAACAAGCGGTAGATAAAACGAATAATATATTAACATCCAAAGAATCTACTATTCGATTAGATGTGTTAGATGCTTCCTCAATGAATTTTAATGTATTAGTTTGGACATTAAATGAAAATTATGGCGTAGTGAAAGGCGAGCTGCTTGAAAATATCAAAAATAGGTTAACTGAAAATAATATCAATATTCCATATCCAACTATGGATGTAAATCTTAATACTAAGTAGCCATTTATAAAAACTCCATTGTTCCCTTTCAATGGAGTTTTATTTATCATTTGCTAGTGATTAAAGATCTTGATCCATATTTAAAGCTGGCTTGTCGCAATCAGGGCAACCCACCACTTTTGCTGGGACTCCGGCAACGGTTGTATGTGGTGGCACAGGATCTAACACAACAGAACCCGCACCAATTTTAGCACCTTGGCCTATTTCAATATTACCTAAAATCGTGGAATGCGCACCAATCATTACTCCCTCACGAATTTTTGGATGACGATCACCATTTTGTTTACCGGTACCACCTAAGGTGACGGATTGCAAAATAGAAACATCGTTTTCAATTACCACCGTTTCACCAATTACAATGCCGGTTGCATGATCAAACATCACCCCGCAGCCAATTTTTGCCGCAGGGTGAATATCTACCCCAAACACTATTGCAATCTGACTTTGTAAAAAAATCGCCAATGATTTACGGTTTTGCTGCCAAAGCCAATGTGCAATTCGATAAGCTTGTAGTGATAAAAACCCTTTATAATAAAGCAGTGGTGTTGAGTAATAGTGAGTTGCTGGATCGCGAATATAAACAGCTAAAATATCGTTTATGGCGGACTGAATAATATTTTCATCAGCTTTATACGCTTGCCGAGCAATTTCGCGAATTTCAATAGCCGGCATAACCTGAGAGACAAGCTTATTAGCTAAAATATAGCTTAAAGCACTCCCCAGATCTTTATGATTGAGTAAAGTTGCATGGAAATAGCTAGCTAACATCGGTTCGCTTTCAACTAGCGCAGCGGCTTCTTGGCGAATGGCTTGCCATAACATATCGGGTTTAACAACTACTTTTGCATCGTTCACGACACGTTCCTGTATACAATAACCAAAATTGTTAATATTGTTTCGCAAACTTAACCTAGAAGCAAGTTTTGTATTCATTTATTATCACGTTAAAAAGCAAATGGAAACAATATGTTTCCATTTTTTTATCACTGTTAGCACGAATTTAAGATTATTATTGCTTTGCTTTTTTCTCATCGCTTAAAGTAAATATTGCTATCACCGAAGTGAGTAAAACAACACCGGCAAGTATATAAAATGTTGTTGCATATCCGGTATTATCAAATAATTTACCAACTAGCCATGACAACACAATAACACCAAGATTAGAGGAAATATTAAAACCAACTAAATAAAGCGTAGCCGATAGTCTTGCATCAAAATTACCAACGATATACTTAAACATCGCCAAAATAAATAGTGGAATTTCTATTGCATGAAATAGTTTTACTAATGAAATAAAATAAACATTATCCAATGTTGCTGATAATGCAATTCGGCAAATCATAACTAGCGCTGCAACTAACAATGACTTTTTAGCCCCCATTTTGTTAATAAAATAAGGTGCAATAATCATACAAGTTGCTTCTAAAAAAACTTGGAAAGAGTTTAAATAACCATAAACTTGATAACCATCTTCTGGCTTTTCGAAAAAGCTAGTATAAAAATTAGGAAATAATTGCTGATCATAGATGGTATAAAAGCTATAAGTACCAATAACAAACAAGACAAACAACCAAAATTTTTGCAATCTAAACAGAGATAAAATTTCACCCATCGTTGGTATGGTCGATGTTTTTTCTGTTAAAGCTGTATTGTTATTTTCGAATTGTGATACTTGATAGTTGGTTGGCTTAAATATTATATTAATCGTAAAAAAGATAGCAGCAACTACCGATGCCATCCAAAAGTTAATATGCGGATCAATACCAAATAAAATACCGGCAACAAAGGTGGCAATCGCATAACCAAATGATCCCCAAAAGCGAGCAGGACCAAATTCAAAACCAAATAAACGACTAATACGTTCAATAAATGAGTCAATCAAAGCACTACCTGAAATAAAACTAGCACTTAGAACGGGTGCACCGATACATACACCCACAATAAAATCATGTTGCAATAAAGGCTCATACACATAAATTAAGAACGGACCAATAAGCACCATAATGATACTTTGAAAGGTTACTACGGCTTTTCCTATTTGTAATTTATCTTGGATAATGCCATAGAAGATCATAAAAAACATGGCTGCAGCAGAATTCGCGGCATAAACAATACCTAACTGCTCGCCTGATAAGCCAATTTTACTTTTTAACCAAATAGCGTAAAAAGACCACCAAAGCGACCATGCAGCATAAAACGTAATAAGATAACCAGATGAGAACCAATAGTTTCTATTTTTTATCATATTCATGTTTATTACTCTTATATTGTTGAAGTTTGATGAATTTTAACGTTAACATGTTAATGTTAACATTATGGTCATATTTAACACTAAATAGATAGAACCGATTATCATAAATGTTAATTTCCTCACACTTTTTATCATTTATATTTGTGGTATCATCACCCATAAGTAATGACTGATAATAATTTTTATCTTGTTAAGCAAAAGGATTAACTATGGCTTCACTTAAGGATGTTGCAAAATTAGCATCTGTTTCATTGATGACGGTTTCACGTGCAATAAATAATCCTGAAAAATTAAATAAAGAGACTTATAAACGTGTTAAACAAGCTATTGAGCAACTTAATTATGTGCCTGATTTATCGGCAAGAAAGATTCGTGGTGATAACTCGGGACCTTGTGCTATTGGTGTTTTAGCATTAGAAACCGCCATGACACCGTTTTCAGTAGAATTACTTCAAGCCATAGAAAAAACAGCCCAAAATTATGGTTGGAATACCTTTATTGTTAATTTATTTGATGATAAAGATGCCGATCATGCCATTAATACTCTGTTGTCATATCGCCCTAACGGTATTATCTATACCACAATGGGATTAAGAAAAGTTGAACTACCTGAAAAGTTATTAGATAAAAATGTTGTATTAGCTAACTGCATAAGTGATTCAAAGCAACTCGCTTGCTACATTCCAGATGACTATTTAGGTCAATATCAAGCCATGCAACAGGTCATAAATAAAGGCTATAAAAAGCCGCTATGTATCTATTTATCAGAAAACACATTAGCAGGCAAAACCAGACGTAAAGCCGTTGAGCAAGCTTGGCTCGATGCGGGTTATCATTTAAATGCTATTACCAGTTATCACACTTCAATATTATCAGATGACCTTGCACAAGAATATATGATGACGGTTGATATATTGAAACAACATTGTCATAAAACACCAGATTTTGATGTACTGATTTGTGGGAATGATCGAATCGCTTTTGTTGCTTATCAATTTTTACTCGGTCAAGGATTTAATATCCCAAATGATATTGCTGTGTTAGGTTATGATAATATGGTGGGTACTGGTGAACTATTTTATCCTCCATTAACAACCGTCCAGTTGCCCCATTATGAGATTGGTGAACAAGCAGCATTACATATTATTAATAGCAAAAAACAAAAAGAGATAATACAGGTAGCATCACCTTATTTAGAAAGAGAATCATTGTAAAAAGATGGAGATCACGTTCTCAATTTTTTATATTTTAATTTTGCTGGTGGTTGTTTATAACAGAACATTTCCCCTCTCACTGCACTAAAAGACATAAATTACCATATAGCTCATATAGCTTTTGTAAAATCACCTAAATAAAATTAATTTATATTTGATGTTTTTTTGACAAAATTTTTTCTCAAACCTTAATTAATGTGATGTTTAATTTTATTGATATGTTATTTATAAGATATTTTACGAATCAACCCCCGCATAGTCTGGCAATAAAGTTACAAAACTTATATACTATGCCTTAATTTTTAGTATGACTGTGTTCGTTTTACTAAATCAATCCGTTCTTTAACATCATCAATTGGAAGAAAATTATGCATCCGATGCTGAATATTGCTATTCGCGCTGCTCGTAAAGCAGGCAATGTGGCCATTAAGGCTTATGAAAACCCTAGTTCAATCGAGATCGAAGCCAAAGGCGCTAATGATTTTGCCACTAATGTGGACCGTGCGGCCGAGGCTTTAATTGTGGAAACAATCAAAAAAGCTCATCCTGACCACACTATTATTGCCGAAGAAAGTGGCCTTGTTAAAGGTAATGATGCGGATACACAATGGATAATCGACCCAATTGATGGTACGACCAATTTTATCAAAAATATCCCTCATTTTGCTGTGTCAATCGCGGCGCGAGTTAAAGGTAAAACCGAAATTGCTGTGGTTTATAATCCAATGAGTAATGAGCTGTTTACAGCTGCTCGTGGTAAAGGTGCTCAACTTAATGGTTACCGTATTCGTGTGAGTAATGCTAAAGATTTAGACGGCAGCGTACTTGCAACAGCTTTTCCATTTAAAGCTAAACAGTACAGCGACAGTTATTTTGCCGTTTTGCAAAAGTTGTTTGTTAAGTGTGGTGATTTTCGTCGCGCAGGCTCGGCCGCTTTAGATTTGGCTTATGTTGCCGCAGGTCGTTTAGATGGCTTTTTTGAAATTGGCTTAAAACCATGGGATATCGCTGCTGGTGAGCTGATTTTGCGGGAGGCTGGCGGCGTTATTACCGATTTTGCTGGTGGTAATAATTATCTGGTTTCGGGCAATGTTGTGGCTGGTAATCCTAGAATTGTAAAAGATTTATTGGTTTCTACCCAAAACGATTGGCCAGAAAAATTACGTAACTAATTTCCTTTCTTTTTTCACAGGGTTATATAAGCCCTGTGATCACCGCTTTATTTTTGTGCATAACCTTTAATATTCAGTATATACTAACTTTAAACTCGATAAACCATATAAGGTATATATCATGAAAACGGTCCAATATCATTTTATTGTTGAAGATATGAGCTGCGCATCTTGTGTTGGGCGCGTTGAAAAAGCACTCAAAAAAGTCGATGGTGTGATTGATGTTAGCGTTAATCTGGCGACTGAAAAAGCAACCGTTGATGCTGATGCACATGTAAAGCTCGCAACATTGATGTCTGCGGTTGATAAAGCGGGTTATCATGCGGTTAAAATCACTGAGTCAGCAGGTGATCAACAAAAATCGAACAAACAATTACCTAACTGGACTGTTGTCACTGCTGTAATATTGGCTATGCCTTTTGTGTTGCCTATGTTATTAGCGCCGTTTGGGATAAATTGGATGATGCCTGCTTGGTTGCAATGGGGGATTGCATCGGTTGTACAATTTGGCTTGGGGGCTAAATTTTATCGAAGTGGCTTTAGTGCGGTTAAAGCAGGGGCTGGTAATATGGATTTATTGGTTGCCATCGGCACAAGTGCTGCGTATGGATTATCGGTTTATCAGCTAATGACTGGCAATGGTGAACATCTTTATTTTGAATCGTCAGTTATTATTATTACCTTAATCTTGATCGGTAAATGGCTAGAATCAAGCGCTAAACATCAAACCACCCAAGCAATTGCAGCGCTTTCTTCGCTACGGCCTGATGTTGCATTAGTCAAGCAAGGTGATCAAGAAGTAAGTGTACCCATTAGCCAAGTTAATGTGGGTGATATTGTTATTGTTAAGCCCGGCGAGCGCATTGCTGTTGATGGTGTTGTGATTGAAGGCGCATCAAGTAGCGATGAGTCGATGTTAACCGGTGAGAGCTTTCCTGTAAATAAATCCATTAACGATGTGGTGACTGGTGGCACGATTAATGGTGAAGGCTTACTGCTTGTTAAAACCACAGCTATTCAGGCCGATTCTACGTTATCCAAAATCATTGCAATGGTTGAATCAGCTCAGGCCAAAAAAGCGCCGATTCAACGAATTGTTGATCGCATTAGTGCGATTTTTGTGCCGGTGATTTTATTGATTGCATTAGTTACGCTATTGGCTTGGGGAATGATATTGCATGATTGGCAGCAAGCATTACTTTATGCCGTTGCGGTGTTAGTGATTGCTTGCCCATGTGCGTTAGGCTTGGCAACACCAACCGCGATTATGGTGGGGACTGGGGTGGCTGCTCACCATGGTATTTTAATTAAAGACGCCGAAGCGTTAGAAACGTTGCACAATGTTAATATTGTCGCATTTGATAAAACCGGTACACTCACCATTGGTAAGCCTGAATTGGTTGAAATGGATATTATAGGCAGTGAGACGCCCGATCAAATTTTATCGCTCGCAGCATCATTACAAGCCGGTAGTGAGCATCCACTTGCCAAAGCCATTTTAAGTAAGGCTAAAGAGTATGGTTATGCTCAAAATATTACCTCGGTAGCAGGATCGGGGGTGATGGCAACTGTTGATAATACGCAGTATTATTTAGGTAGCTTGCGATGGATGAAATCATTAAATGCCTATTTTGTTGGTATGGACGATAAGATTAATGAGTTAGCCAGCAAAGGTTACACCATTTCATTTTTAGCTAAGCAGCAATTAGAAGGTAATGTGGTGATATTAGCGCTATTTGGTTTTGCTGATGTAATCAAGCCAGAAGCGAAAACCGCCATTGAAGCGTTGCATCAGTTAAACGTAAAAAACGTTATGTTAACTGGGGATAACCAGAAAGCGGCGAATTACGTTGGACAGCAGTTAGGCTTGGATAAAGTCATTGCTGAAGTGTTACCGCAAGATAAAGCCAATTATATTTATCAGTTACAAAAAGAAAGTCATGTTGATACCCATCATCGAGTGGCAATGGTGGGGGATGGGATTAATGATGCGCCAGCATTGGCGGCTGCGGATATTGGTATAGCCATGGGCACGGGCACCGATGTGGCTATGCATGCAGCAAGTATTACCCTTATGCGTGGTAATCTGTTTTTAATTGCTGATGCAATCGATATTTCGCGCCGAACCTATAATAAAATCAAACAAAATCTATTTTGGGCATTTTTCTATAATTTGATTGGTATTCCGCTAGCGGCATTCGGGTTTTTAAATCCAATGATAGCTGGTGCTGCCATGGCATTAAGTAGCGTGAGTGTGGTTACTAATGCGTTGTTACTTAAACGTTGGAAAGCAAGAGCCTAATCTTGTAGGGTAATCGTTAGGATTTTAATTTTTACACTAAGGCGGCTAATTACCGCCTTAGTTATTTGTGCGTTTGACTGTATAGATAATTAATTTAGGCTAAAATCGATTTGTGTGCCTTTCCCTTGTTCGGTAACAAACACGCCAACCGCGCAGATCAGTTGTTCATTATAGTAAATCAACGGGATTCGGGTACGCATCCACGGTGGAATGTTATGTTCTTGCCATAGCTTTTTTATTGATCGCGAGCCATGGCGATTGATAATTTGAAATTGTCCTTGAGCATGAAATCGCACAGTGACTTGTTCATCTGCATTGGGTAAACGGCAAGATAAATCAGTTTGATAATTAGCCTGTAATTTACCAATACTATCAGGAAGAATTAAGGACAAAGCCAAATCCCAATTAAAAATTTGTTGTTCAATATCTTGATATAACGGTAATAAATAGAGTTGATTTTGATAGCGACGCATTTGCCTGTCATGTAGTATAAATTTAGGATTGGCATCTTCTTTTGCTAGCACAACCGTTTGCCAAATGAGCGATAATTGCTTTTGGTTTGGCATAGTCATTTGTTGGGATCGTAGCCACATGCGCATTATGGCATTGCGTTTATATTCTGAACACGCCATTAAAGGGGCTAGATTTAGCTGTCCTTGTTGGCTAACCATTTGTTGAAAATCAGCTAATAATAATTCATTAATTAACGCTTCTTGCTGCTGACATAACTCAGCACTGCGTGCCACCATTTGCGAAAAATGTGGCCAGCGTTGATTAAGCGTCGGTAAGACCTTTAAGCGTAAAAAGTTGCGGTCGTAACGATCATCTTGGTTGCTTTCATCTTCTATCCAGTTGAGTTGATGCTGATTAGCATAAGTTTCAATTTGTGCGCGTGAAATGGTTAATAAAGGGCGAAGATGCTGTTTATGTTCCTGTGGCATGGCGGCCAATCCCGCAGGACCACTCCCGCGTTTTAATGCTAAAAGGAATGTTTCGCATTGATCATCAAGGTGTTGTGCAGTGCATAACGTTTCATCATCTGTTAAGTGACGATAGATAGCTTGGTAACGTGCATTTCTGGCTTGTTCTTCGATATTTCCTGCATTAGGGTCGAGTTTGACTTTTTCAATAATCAGCGGCACTTGCCATGCTTGGCATTGTTTTTGACAATGCATTGCCCAGTTGTCAGCATTGTTGCTTAAACCATGGTGAATATAGATCGCTCTTAGCTTTAAATCAGGTAATAATTGCTGTTTGAGTGCAACTAGTGCATCCATTAATACGGTTGAATCAACACCACCACTATAAGCAACCAGTAGTGCTTTGTGGTGTGTTATTTTATGCATAATTGTTTGTTTGATGCTTTCATCAAACATTGTTTGGTGTGGGTTATTCATCTTCTATTTAATTACACCAAGCTTTGTAATGCATTGGCTTTATTTTTATGTTGTTTGATTCTATCTAAACCAGCAGCAAGATCAGCAATTAAATCATCAGGATCTTCAAGACCAATATGTAGTCGAATAAGTGTTCCTTCAAAGTCTATGCCAGATACAGGTCTAATATTTGCTAGTTCTTCAGGTTGATTGGCTAAAATTAATGACTCAAATCCACCCCATGAATAAGCCATTGAGAAATAAGTTAAGTTATCAAGAAAATCAGACAATTGCACGTCGGTTAATCGATCTTTGAGTATAAATGAAAATAAGCCACTTGCGCCTGAAAAGTCACGTTTAAAAAATTCGTGTCCTTTACAACTTTCTAATGCTGGGTGATTGACGGTTGCCACTTTTGGATGACTTGCTAGCCATTTTGCTACTTTTAAACCGCTTTCGTGATGTTGTTTTAATCTTATTGCTAATGTGCGTAAACCACGCGCAGCCATATAGGCGGTGTCCGCATCACACATTTGTCCCATTAAGTAAGAACGTTCGCGCAATGTTTCCCAACAGCGCTCGTTAGCCACCGCGGTGCCTATCATGGCATCCGAATGACCGATCAGGTATTTGGTACCGGCTTGTATTGAAATATCAATATCATGCTCTAACGCTTTAAATAAAATACCCGCGCCCCATGTATTATCTATCATAATGATGATTTCAGGATTAACACTGCGAATGGCTTTAACAATGGCAGGTATGTCTTGAACTTCCATGGTTATTGAACTTGGCGATTCAAGAAACACGACTTTAGTATTTGGCTTAATATGATTTGTGATATAGCGACCAATTAATGGCGAGAAGTAATCAGTTTGAACACCAAAATCTTTTAAAATGTGCTGGCAAAAATCTTGAGTGGGTTCGTAAACGGCTTCTGACACTAAAATATGATCGCCGGTTTTCACAAAAGCTAAAATGGCATTAGTAATAGCCGCTGCACCACATGGATAAAGGTAACAACCCGCTCCTCCTTCAATTTCAACCAGCGCTTCTTGTAGTGCAAAATGGGTTAATGTACCACGTCGTCCATAGAATAATGCACCACTAGCACGATTTTTTGTGGCCTCTTTTTTGGCTTCAATAGAATCAAAAACCAGTGATGATGCACGTTGAATAACTGAATTAACCGCACCTTGTGTATAACGCTTTTTACGTCCTGCATGAACTAATTTTGTTGGTAATGACATGATAAGACACCTTTGCTGTTATTTATGAATATTGGTATTTTGATTAATTTTGATAACAGTTAGCATAGCATGCTGTTAAAATAGTAAAAAATAAATTTTATTAATATTTTCTTTGCAATTATGCTTATAGTTAAACTTGCTAATCTTAATGATGCCAACATTGATGTTTCATTGTTGTCACCCCAGCTTCTTGATGAAGCCAATAAATTACATGGTCAACGCAAAAAACAGTTTTTAGTTTGTCGTTCAATATTGGCGAGCTTACTTCAACAGCATTGTGATATTTCAGTGTTACCCGCTATTAAAGTTGGTGATAATGGACGTCCTTGTTTTTTACAGCAATCGCTACCCGATTTTAATATTAGCCATAGCCAAAATTGGGTGGCAGTCGCAATTTCGTTAACAGATAAGGTTGGTTTAGATATTGAAGTGGCGCGCCCACGTAAAAATTATCTAAATGTGGCTAAAAACTTTTTTGCGGATGATGAGTTTCAATGGATGCTTATGCAAGATGATACATTAAGGGCTTTTTGGCAATTATGGACATTGAAAGAGTCGGCATTAAAACTGTATGCCAAAGGGGTTTGGCAAATAAAATCGGTTAAAGTTGACTTAAACCAGCAGATGATTATAGCCCCTTTTGGGCAAGACTTTTATTATCAATATCGTCAAGTAGGCGATGTTCATCTGTCTGTAAATAGTAATCAACCAATTTCTAAATTGATTTTGTTATCTTAATATAGCGTTTTGCTATTATCTATTAGGGTAAAATAAATCATTGCTATTTATTAAACTAAATAGATATCTTGGATTTTTTTTCTATTGTTTTCATTTAATTGATATTCCTGTGATAACCAATCGTCAATAGAATCATAACGCATTTTAATTGCGTCAAATGCGGCTGTTAAATACTCTTTTTTGGCGGCAAAAATTAATTTGCGGTTTTCAAACTCATCAGCAGTCACTTTATGTTGGTATTGGCGTAATAGATTTTCACGATAATCTGCCAATAGCTGTTCAGTGAGTAAATAATCTTGCATGATAGCTTCTTCACTCACACCTAAAGCAAACAGTGTTAATGCGACACCAACACCCGTACGATCTTTACCAACCGCACAATGTTGCACTAATGGTTTACCTTGAGAGTTCAGTAAGATTGACGAAAGTTTTTGGTATGCTGGGTTTTTAAATGGTAGAAGCTGGTATAGCTTAACCATAAAATCAAATGGTGCATTTTTTTTCAGTGTTTGAGTATGATTGCTTAAGTCACTTGTTAAACTTGCGGTGACCGTATCGCTTAAAGGGTTAGCAGGTACGTTAATATAATGAGTGTTTTGCCATAATCTATCTGGGTGTCGGGTAATTTCATCGTGATCACGATAGTCTAAAATATAGTGTAGATTTAACTCATCAGATAAAAAAGATTGCTCTTCTGGCGTGATCAGTGAGAATGCACCTGAGCGATATAGCAGACCAGATCGAATTTGACGTCCATCGGTTGTTTTGATTCCACCTAAATCACGAAAATTAACTCCATTTTTTATTGGTACAACACACGTCATGACTACCCCCCTTTATTTATAACTTTACTTGCTATATTAACATGTTTCTGATTAGAATTAAGCCACTGTTTCTACTATTATGAATGATTTAGGGTACTTATTTTATGTCGATGTTATCTGTTTTACTTTCTGATAAAGCCGCACCAATTCAATGGGGCAAAGATGCACTACTAAGCTTTTCGGACAATACAATTACTATTCACTATAAATCGGATCACCGTCTTGGTGCGATCCAACGAGCGGGAAGAAAACTTGATAGCCAAGGAATAAATTTGCTGAAACTAAGTGGTGAAAATTGGGATCTTGAAGCGTGTTGGCATTTTTGGTTAGGTTATCGTAATGCCAAAAAAAGTACGAAAGTCAATTGGCCAAAACTCAATACCAAAGATAAACAAGAATTAGAACATCGTTTGGCAATTATTGATTGGTGTCGAGATATCGTTAACGAGCAAGCCGAAACATTAAGTCCTACCGAGTTAGCAACACAAGCCGCTAAGTTAATTAGCACTTATTCATCTGATGTGAGTTATAAAATTATTTCAGGCGAAGCTTTAAAAGAGCACAATTATATGGGAATTTATACAGTAGGTAAGGGGTCAGATAGACCAGCTACGTTACTTGAGCTAGATTATAATCCCACTAAAGATGCTAACGCACCGATTACTGCTTGTTTAGTTGGCAAGGGGATTACGTTTGATTCGGGCGGTTACAGTTTAAAACCAAGTAGCTTTATGGAATCTATGCGTTCAGATATGGGTGGGGCTGCACTAGTTACAGGTGCTTTAGCATTAGCTATTGCACGGGGGATAACTCATCGTATTAAACTCTATTTATGTTGCGCAGATAATTTAGTCAGTGGCAATGCCTTTAAGCTTGGTGATATTATTCATTATCGTAATGGTAAAACAGTTGAAGTTGATAACACCGATGCCGAAGGGCGCCTTGTTTTAGCTGATGGTTTAATTTGTGCCGATAATGACAACCCCCATTATATTATTGACTGCGCAACGCTCACTGGTGCGGCTAAAATTGCAGTGGGGAACGATTACCAATCCTTGCTCTCGTTCGATGATAACTTTGCTAATCAACTATTAGCGAGTAGCGATTTGGAACATGAAGCTTTTTGGCGATTACCATTGGCTGAATTTCATCGCGCTCAGTTTCCATCATCATTTGCTGATATGGCAAATTCAGGTTTACCTAATACCGCTGGTGCCAGTACCGCTGCGGCTTTCTTATCACATTTTATAAAAAACTATCAACAAAAATGGTTACATATTGATTGCTCTGCAACATTCCGTAAAAGTGCGACCGCTTTATGGGCAACAGGCGCAACAGGTATTGGGGTTAGGTCAATTGCTAATTTACTTAGTCAACTAAAATAAAACCGAAAAAAAACCACTTGAAAAAGTGGTTTTTTTATTTCTTTGATAGTATCAATTATTTAATTATTTTCAATAACAGTCGCTTTTTTAATGTAAATCGGCTCAACGGGTACATTTTGATGAGGACCTACACGTTTAGTTGGTACATTAACAATCTTGTCAACGACCTCCATGCCTTTAATCACTTTACCAAACACCGCATAGCCGTACTTTGCTGGAGATTGGTAATTAAGAAAACTATTATTAGCTACATTGATAAAAAATTGACTGGTTGCACTATTAACATCGCTGGTTCTTGCCATTGCAATGGTACCGCGATCATTTTTTAAGCCGTTATCTGCTTCATTTTTAATAGGCGGATTATTATCTTTAAATTCTAGTTGATCATCAGCACCACCACCTTGAATCATAAAGCCTGGAATGACGCGATGAAAGGTCAAATTTTCATAGAATCCACTGTTTACATAATCAAGAAAATTTTTAGTAGTAATTGGAGCATGTTCGCTATCTAGTTCAATTTCAATATCACCCATGCTGGTTTGTAATAATACTTTAGGGGCAGCTAAAGCGACAGTTGAAAAAATTGTTAACAATAATGTTAAAATTAATAGTTTGATTTTTTTCATATAATAAATCCTTTCTCCATTTAGATTGGCTGATTATACCGAATATTAAGTTAATTTAAATAGTAATTCTGAAAAATAGGATAATTTTTTGTGTTGTCGATCGTAGAAATGTTTAATTGTATGCAGCGAGCAGGTTAGTTGGTTTATCGTACAGTTCTTTCTTGGTAAGTAAGAAAGGTAAAAGCCAAAGATTTATAAAAAATGGTTTTTTGTGATTGTGGTTTTTATGACTTCGGCTTTTATATTGAAACGTGATGTTACCTGAAACTTTTTTACAAGTAAGTCTATTAAATTTTATGCGATGTATTTTATGTGATATGCCTTTATTTTTATCTCATCATGGTATTTGTAGCCAATGTGTTAAAAATCTACCTAAATTTAATAAGGTCTGTCATCAATGCTGTTTACCACACTCTTTATCGACTGATATCTGTTATCGGTGTCGTGCAAAACAACCGTATTGGGATGAGCTCATTGCTGTTTCAGAGTACATTAATCCGCTAAAAAAGTTGATTCATCAGTTAAAGTTCTATCGTAAAATTGAACTAAATACTGCATTGGCAAGATTGATGTTTTTGGCTTGGTATCAACGGCGAGAAGTCGATGCTTTATGTAAACCCGATTTGGTCACTTGTGTGCCATTGCATCATATTCGTTATTGGTCTCGAGGCTTTAATCAAGCAGAGTTATTAGCAAAACCAATTGCGAGATGGTTAAAGCGTGATTTTTATCCTTATCTATTATCTCGAAAGCCAACTGTGCAAGATCAAAAAAATCTATCGCTTACCGAACGAATCGCTAATGTTGAAACGCTTTTTATGTGTCGCCAAGATCTTTCTCATAAATCGGTGATGCTTATTGATGATATCGTCACAACCGGTAATACGATTAATGCTATTAGCCAGCAACTAAAAAAGTGTGGTGCAACTAGTGTCCATATTGTTTGTTTGTGTCGTACAGTATTGTAAAATACTAAACAATCCCTATAATAACCAACAAAGTTAGTCAACTATTATTATCAATGATATTAGGTCTGTTTATTACCTAATTACATTAACGTGAGGAGTTATGTCTATTATCACTATTTCTGAATCAGCGCAAAAGCACTTTAAAAAATTGCTTGCTAATCAACCCAATGGTACACAAATTCGGGTATTTGTTATTAAGCCAGGTACACCAAGCGCAGAATGCGGTGTTTCGTATTGTCCTGCTGATACCGTAGAAGATAGCGACATAGAAGAAAAGTATACTGGTTTTTCAGTTTATATCGATGAAATGAGTGCGCCATTTTTAGAAGAAACGGTTATTGATTATGTGACTGATGAATTAGGTTCGCAGTTAACATTAAAAGCGCCAAATTCAAAAATGAAGAAAGTGGCTGATGATGCACCACTTATTGAACGTATTAATTATGCAATTCAAGTGCAGATTAATCCTCAATTAGCCAGTCATGGCGGGCATGTGAGTTTGGTCGAGTTGACTGAAGATAATTACGTTATACTGCAATTTGGCGGTGGATGTAATGGTTGTTCAATGGTCGATTATACTTTGAAAGAAGGTATTGAGAAACAATTAATGGCAGAGTTTCCTGAACTCGCTGGTGTAAAAGACATTACTGAACATCAAGCAGGTGCTCACTCTTTTTGCTAAAAATGAATAAAATAATTTTTATTTTAATCTTGCTTATTGCTGGGATTAAGTCATAATCGGATAATGTTTGCCATTCGACATTCTGATGGGGTTTTATGAATCAAGTGAGTATTATTTCAGATCTTATCGTTTGGATTGAAAAAAATTTGGAACAACCATTATCTATTGATCATGTTGCACAAAAATCTGGTTATTCAAAGTGGCATTTACAACGTATGTTTAAAGATGTAACCGGTCAAGTTCTTGGGACTTATATTCGCCATCGTCGTTTAACTTATGCCGCACTTGCTTTACGTATGACAAGTAAACCTATTTTAGATATTGCGATGCAATATCGTTTTGATTCCCAGCAAACATTTACTCGATCTTTTAAAAAACAATTTAATGAAACCCCTGCCAGTTACCGTCGCGGAGAGTTTTGGGATCCTACAGGATTAACACCGGCTATTGAACTTAATAAAAACCGGCTTTCATTGCCCGAGCCAAAGTTTGTGAATATGCCTCAAAAAACTTTTTGGGGTATTACCTTTAAGAATAACTGCAATTTGAGTCAATTATTGGATGAAGAAAATAAACTAAGATCGCAATTTTTTTATAATTATATATCTCGTTGTGGTCATACATGTGAAACCCTACCAGACAAAATTTATGCTTTTAGCCGGATATTAAAAAGCAAAGATAATACCAATGAACAAGAGCTTCTTTATACTATCGCTTTAGATCATAATAATAATCTTGATAGTATTGAACAGGTTGTGAGTGAAGGGGGCTTGTATCTTTGTTTTAAATATATTGGCTCTCCTGATGAGTTTAGTGATTTTATTTCACAAGTGCATTTAGCCGCCATGCCAGCATTAAAGATACGTTTGCGTAGCTCTAGTTGTGTAATTGAAATTCATCATAATCACCATGATGGCTCGGTAGAATCGGTTAAGGATATCACACGTATGGAGTGTGATTATTGTGTGCCGGTTGTTACTGAAAGTGATGTCAATATCCAATCCAGTTTATAGTTATTATGTAATATAAAAATCGGTTAATAGATATTGACAAATGTGTTTAATTGTTTGAATTTAATAAAATATTTTCTAACCATTTTTTGAATTCTGGAGTTACTTCTTTTAGACTGTTCGACCCACGTGTTACAGTAGCAATGCCTATTCCAAGCTGGTCTTTTAGTTGGCGTTGATTGATTGAACCGTCAAGTAATGAATGTACAATTTTGACGCGAGTAATTAAAGCGTCGCGCTCATCAGCAGTCATTAATAATTTTAATATATCAAGTGAATAACCATCGTTAAATGCTTGGTGTAATATTTCAACTGTGTGTTGCCATTCGTTAGTTTTCATTATAATCACCATTAATATTGTTTATTAAATTCATTTGAATTAAGAATATTGACATTTTTTTGTCCTAAGATTTTTTGATAAATATAATCATATACCAATACATTTTTGACATAATTACGCGTTTCAGTAAACGGTATGCTATCAATAAACGCGACAGCATCAAGTTTTCCGTTACTCTTTTTTAGCCATCGCTTAACATTATTTGGACCAGCATTATAAGCGGCTGAAGATAATATACGATTATTATCATTTTGTAGATAAGCAGTGTTTAGATAAAAAGTGCCTAGCTGTATATTGGTTTTAGGATCAAACAATTGTGCCGATGAAGCATAAGATATTGAATTGATTTTTTTAGCGGTTTCTTTGGCTGTCGCTGGCATTAATTGCATAAGTCCGCGAGCACCGGCAGGGGACTTGGCAGTGGTATCCAGCGCACTTTCTTGACGAGAAATAGCTAAAGCATAGGATAACCTAATTGCTTTATCTTTTAATGCGTTGTTATATAAGTCTTTGTACATAATTGGTAAACGTTCTGTCCAGTTATTCCAAAGCTTGCCAATAATGGTGGCTTGAATACTAAGATCACCCCACCCTTTTTGTAAGGCATATTGAGCTAATGCTAAATATTCATTTTTATCTGTTTGCTTATTTAACATATATCGCCATTCGTTGCTTGATTCTGATACCATGCCCAAATAATATAATTCGTTAATCCTTTTTACATAGGGCTGATTATCATATTTAGACTTTAACGTTGATATTTCAGATGGCGTAATCTTTTGGGATTGGTTATTAAGTAAATAAGGTTGATTAAGTGTCTGAGCACTTATCATGCCATAAAATCCACGTTTGGCTGTCAGCGTTTGTAAAATATGGTTAGCTTTATTCTTTTGCTTATTATTGATTAATACTCGAGCTTGCCAATATTGCCACTCTTCTTTTAATTGATCGTCTGGTGGTAATTGCGCTATCCAATAGGCAATATCAGTGAAGTTATAGTCATCGATAGCAAGGCGGATACGTTTTTCGACTAATGTTGTATCATGATATTTAGCAATATAGTTATCACGCCATTTAATTTGTGCATCAGTTGCGGAATCTTTAAAGTAGCTGTAAGCCAAACTCTTTTGTAATGCAACTTGCTCAGCTTCACTTAAAGCCTGCTGTTTAACCAGTTTTGGCAATAACGATGCAGCTAAGTTGCTATCTGCTTTTACTAAGCGAGGAAATGATGCGAAGACAATTTTTTTAGTCAAAGAGCTAGCTTTAATATTATTTGAAAAATCTTCTAATTTTTTAGGATTCTCAAGTACAGCAAGTAAATTACTTTTAAGTGTTTTGTAGTTGTCATCAAGTAAGTTAGCTAGATGTTTGGCTAATTTTAAATTATTTGCTTCAATAGCCAGTTCAATACGTAATAGTATTAAATTAGCTGTGCGTTTACCTGCCTGAGCCCATGCATCGAGTAAAGGATCGCATGCTGAAGGAAGTTGTTTGCCAGTCATCCAAATTGATTCAATAGCGTTAAACACCGCCTTATAATTCCCTTGCTGCAGTAATGCATATTGATAGCGACAATTAGAGAGAGTGGAATTATCTTTGGGGAATGAAACGATTGCATTCCAATCTTGACGATTGCTTAATTCTGTTAGATAAGATTGTATTAATAAAGCTGTTAGCGGAAAGTCACTGTATTTTTTGACAAAATCACTTACCATTTGCGGTGACACTACTTTAATATTATTCTGAAAAAACTGTATGGCAGCATAAGGGTACAATGGATAATCTTTTATGGCAGCGAGCAATGTTTGCTGTTGTTCAAAATTCAGTGATTGATAAGAATTAAGCCATTTTTGATAATGTTCTCGCAGCACCTTTTGAGCATTAGCGGCGTCAGAGTTACCGGTGAACAGTAATCCTATTATCAAAAAATAACGTAAAACTAATTTCATCGTTTAACCCCCCATGAAAATTAAGTTTATTAGATTAGCATATTAAGCTATGATTCGTCGATGATGAACTATTGATTAATTCCTACTAAAACACTCAACTAAATACTTGACTAAATCAAGCGGATATATACAATAAGTATCAATAAATATAGGGGAATAATCAATGAAACTGACATCAAAAGGACGATATGCGGTGACGGCAATGCTTGATGTTGCTCTACACGCTGATTCAGGACCGGTATCACTTGCTGATATTTCAGAACGTCAAGAAATTTCACTTTCTTATCTGGAACAATTGTTTGCTAGATTACGAAAAAATGGTTTAGTTCAAAGTGTTAGAGGTCCAGGTGGCGGTTATATACTGAGCCGTTCTATGGATCAAATTGCGATTAGCTCAATTGTTAAAGCTGTCGATGAGACAGTGCATGCGACAAAATGTCATGGACAAGATGGATGCCAAGGCGGTGTTAGATGTTTAACTCATACACTATGGAATGATTTAAGTGAACGAATTGAGGACTTTTTAACAAGCATTACATTGAGTGAACTGGTCAATAATAAAGAAGTTAAAGCCGTAGCTAGCCGACAAAGTAATATACAACACGTTCAAATTAATTAATAAAATACAATATATAATACAGAATTTGTCATTGGGAGTAATTAATGAAACTACCTATTTATATGGATTATGCAGCAACAGCGCCTGTAGATCCTAGAGTTGCTGAAAAAATGATGCAATATTTAACGCCAGACGGTATATTTGGTAATCCGGCATCTCGTTCCCACAAATTTGGTTGGCAAGCTGAAGAAGCTGTTGATATTGCACGTAATCAAATAGCTGATCTTATCGGAGCCGATTCGCGCGAAATCGTTTTTACGTCAGGTGCAACTGAAGCGGATAATTTAGCAATCAAAGGTGCTGCTCATTTTAATCAAACAAAAGGTAAGCACATTATTACTTGTAAAACCGAACATAAGGCTGTACTTGATACTTGTCGCCAACTTGAGCGAGAAGGTTATGAAGTGACTTATTTAGCACCAGAATCTAATGGCATAATCAATCTAGATAAACTTGCAGAGGCAATGCGTAGTGATACAACCGTTGTATCAATTATGCACGTCAATAATGAAACAGGTGTAATACAAGACATCGAAAAAATTGGTGAGATGTGTCGTGAGCGAGGCATTGTTTTTCATGTTGATGCAACACAATCGGTTGGTAAATTACCCATTGATGTGACTAACTTAAAAGTTGATTTAATGTCATTTTCGGGTCATAAGATTTATGGTCCAAAAGGTATTGGTGGGCTTTATGTAAGACGCAAACCGCGTGTGCGCATTGAAGCACAAATGCATGGTGGTGGTCATGAACGTGGGATGCGCTCAGGCACTTTACCTGTACACCAAATTGTGGGTATGGGAGAAGCATACCGTATCGCTAAAGAAGAGATGGCAACCGAAATGCCACGCTTATTAACCTTAAAAAATCGTTTATGGAATGGTTTAAAAGATATCGAAGAAGTCTATCTTAATGGATCTTTAGAGCACAGTGTGCCAAACATTTTAAATGTGAGCTTTGCTTATATTGAAGGTGAATCATTGATGATGGCTTTAAAAGATTTAGCTGTTTCATCTGGCTCAGCTTGTACATCTGCAAGTTTGGAACCCTCTTATGTACTTAGAGCATTAGGTCTGAATGATGAGCTTGCGCACAGTTCAATTCGTTTTTCTATTGGTCGTTTCACCAAAGAAGAAGAAATAGATTATGTTATTAAATTAATTAAAGAATCTATTGGTAAGTTAAGAGATTTATCGCCGCTTTGGGAAATGTTTAAAGATGGCATTGATTTGACAAAAATTAAATGGTCAGCACATTAAAATTAGGAGTAAATTATGGCATATAGTGAAAAAGTCGTTGATCATTATGAAAATCCACGTAATGTTGGTTCATTTGATCAAAATGATCCTAATGTTGGTAGCGGTATGGTTGGCGCGCCAGCGTGTGGGGACGTGATGCGTCTACAAATAAAAGTGAATGATAACGGCATTATTGAAGATGCTAAGTTTAAAACTTATGGTTGTGGTAGTGCAATTGCATCAAGTTCTTTGGTTACAGAATGGATAAAAGGTAAATCATTAGATGAAGCAGAAGCAATCAAAAATACGGATATTGCTAAAGAACTTGCTTTACCTCCAGTTAAAATTCACTGTTCGATTCTAGCGGAAGATGCAATTAAAGCAGCTATTGAAGACTATAAAACCAAAAAAGGACAACGCTAATGGCGATCACATTGACTCATAGCGCAGCTGATCGTGTCCAAGCTTTCCTTGCCAATCGTGGAAAAGGTATTGGATTACGATTAGGGGTTAAAACATCCGGTTGTTCTGGTATGGCGTATGTTTTAGAATTTGCCGATGTGATTAATGATGATGATAACGTCTTTGAAGACAAACAAGTCAAAGTTATCGTCGATAAAAAGAGCTTAGTGTATATTGATGGTACGGAACTTGATTTTGTTAAAGATGGATTAAACGAAGGTTTCAAGTTTAATAATCCCAATGTGCAACATGAATGTGGTTGTGGTGAAAGCTTTAATGTGTAATTGGACACAATAATTATGGTTAATTACTTTAAGCTATTTAATTTGCCGGTGCAATTACCGGTAAATACTACTGAGCTAACCACTCATTATCAGCAATTGCAAAGGCAATATCACCCAGATAATTTTGCCGTTGCAACCGATAGTGATAAAGTGGCAATTGTTCAAAAATCAGCAACCATTAATGATGGTTATCATACGTTAAAAAATCCAATCAAAGCTGCCGAGTATTTTTTATCTCTACAAGGTTTTGATGTAGCAACTGAACAAAATATTATTCATGATGCCGATTTTTTAATGGAGCAATTCGTTTTACGTGAAAGACTTGATGATATCGAAAGCAAAGGTAATTTTGAATTATTAGATGATTTTCATGCTGAAATTATTGCGCGTCAAAATACCGTTTATAATGAATTATTACAATTTATTGCTAATCAAGATTGGTCAACTGCACTTAACCAGATCTATAAAATCCGCTATCTTGCCAGGTTGATTGAACAAATCGAAAAGTTACAAGAAAAGCAATTTGATTTATAATTTAAAATAAGTAACGTATCGATAGAGATAGATTAAATGGTATTATTACAGATCAGTGAACCAGGGCAAACTCCACTACCACATCAGCGTCGTCTTGCGGTAGGGATTGATCTTGGTACAACAAATTCATTAGTAGCAACAGTTCGAAGCGGACAAGCAGAGGTATTGCCTGATTTAAAAGGTAATTCACTGTTACCATCTGTTGTACATTATGGTGTTGATCATGATGATAACCCTATTATCACGATCGGTAAAAATGCCAAAGACAACGCCGTTAATGATCCGCAAAATACAGTCAGCTCTATTAAGCGATTAATGGGGCGAAGTTTATCTGATATAGATTTATCGCATTTTCCTTATACTTTTTCACAAACTGAAAATGGTGTTCCTTTATTAAACTTGTCTAATGTTCAAGTCAATCCGATACAAGTTTCATCAGAAATTCTCACCGCTTTAGCTGAGCGGGCAAAAGAGAGTTTGCAAGGTGAAATTGATGGGGTAGTTATTACCGTGCCGGCCTATTTTGATGATGCACAACGGCAAGCAACAAAAGATGCTGCAAAATTAGCTGGCTTGCATGTACTGCGTTTACTCAATGAGCCTACAGCAGCTGCGATTGCCTATGGTTTAGATTCTGGAAAGGAAGGGGTTATCGCTGTTTATGATTTAGGTGGTGGTACTTTTGATATTTCTATTTTGCGGTTAAATAAAGGTGTTTTTGAAGTCCTAGCAACCAGTGGTGATTCTGCACTTGGTGGTGATGATTTTGATCGGTTACTGGCTGACTATATAAAGAAGGAATTAGGATTAGTTAATAATATTGACCCTTATATTAATCAAAAAATCAGTAACCAAGCGACCGAAATAAAAATTTTACTGAGTCGTCAAGATTCGGCTGTATTGTCGATTGATAATCAGTCACTAACTATTACCCGCCAGCAATTTCAACAATTAATTGAGCCATTGGTTAAACGTACTTTAGCTGTTTGTCGCCGAGCGTTAAAAGATGCCGAGATTAGTGTAGATGAAGTGGTTGAAGTTGTTATGGTTGGTGGCTCTACTCGAGTGCCATTAGTAAGAGAATCAGTGGGACATTATTTCAAAACGAATCCGTTAACCTCTATTGATCCGGATAAAGTAGTTGCCATTGGTGCAGCTATTCAAGCTGATATTTTGGTTGGAAATAAGCCTGACTCAGAGATGCTATTACTTGATGTGATCCCATTGTCGTTAGGCATTGAAATCATGGGGGAATTGGTTGAAAAAATCATTCCACGTAATAGCACGATCCCGTGTGCAAGGGCTCAAGAATTTACCACTTTTAAAGATGGTCAAACAGCAATGATGATTCATGTTTTACAAGGAGAACGTGATAGTGTCGCTGACTGTCGATCTTTGGCTCGTTTTATACTGCAAGGTATCCCTCCGATGCCGGCGGGTGGAGCGCACATTAGGGTGACTTTTCAAGTTGATGCCGATGGTTTATTAAATGTTACAGCAATGGAAAAATCAACAGGTATTGAAGCGACTATCCAAGTAAAACCTTCATATGGATTAACTGATAATGAAATTGCTAATATGATTCAAGATTCAATCAGTTATGCAGAGCAAGATAAACAGATTCGAATGCTTGCTGAACAAAAAGTTGAGGCAGCTAGAGTGCTTGAAAGCTTACAAAGCGCCTTAGATAAAGATGCTGACTTATTAAATGAAAATGAGCTTAGCCAAATTTTAACAGCTAAGCATCAATTACAAGTAGCAAGTGAATCAGATGATAGTTACGCAATTGAAAAACAAATTAAAATTGTTGATAACGTGACACAAGATTTTGCAGGCAAGCGAATGGATAGGTCAATACGTCATGCTTTAACTGGTCATAGAGTTGATGAGATTTAACTAACGAGATTATTATGCCAAAAATTACTTTTTTACCGAATGCCGATCTTTGCCCAGATGGAAAAACTGTTGAGGCACAAGAAGGCGAATCTATCTTAGATGTGGCATTGCGCAATGATATTGAAATTGAGCATGCATGCGAAATGTCATGTGCTTGTTCTACATGTCACTGCATTGTTCGCAAAGGGTTCGATTCTCTAGACGAAAGTGATGAGCAAGAAGATGACATGTTAGACAAAGCGTGGGGGGTTGAACCTCATAGCCGTTTAAGTTGTCAAGCTCGCGTCACAAATCAAGATCTAGTTGTCGAGATTCCAAGATATAGTCTTAATCACGCCAAAGAAGATCATTAACTAGCCATCACAATGGCAAATGATTATCCATTATAGTTTGAGCTAAAAATAATATTCAATCTGGTTATTTGATTGAAATTTGATAATTATAAATCAGTAACCAGAAAAATATCCTTATCTTTAAACCCAAATATCTGTATTTATTTCTTGCTGTTAGTTAACTAACAGAGTATAATCAGCCCACTTTGTTTATTGCCTTTATATAAGCAAATGAGAAAAAGATATAATCGTTATATAAAAAATAACTAATTATATCAACAATACTCCCGATTTGGGGGTTACGAAAAAGAACGGATTACACTCTCCTGTCAATCGAAACAGGGCAAGAGGAGTAGTCTTTTGTTATAACTTTTAAATAATGGAGCTCTGGTCTCATGTCGAACCAAAGAATCCGTATCCGGTTAAAAGCGTTTGATCATCGTTTGATTGATCAATCAACTGCTGAAATTGTAGAAACCGCGAAGCGCACTGGTGCGCAAGTTCGTGGTCCTATTCCATTACCGACACGCAAAGAGCGTTTTACTGTATTGATTTCTCCGCACGTTAATAAAGATGCACGTGATCAATACGAAATTCGCACTCATAAACGTCTAGTTGATATCGTTGAGCCAACTGAAAAAACAGTTGATGCTTTAATGCGTCTAGATCTTGCTGCCGGTGTTGATGTGCAGATCAGTTTAGGTTAATCCTAAGCTGAATGATTGAGAGGTCGAAACAATGATTGGTTTAATCGGTCGTAAAGTAGGAATGACACGTATCTTCACCGAAGAAGGTGTTTCTATTCCTGTCACCGTAGTAGAAGTTCAAAGCAACCGTGTTACTCAAGTTAAAACACTTGAGAATGATGGTTATCAAGCTATTCAGGTTACTACAGGCAGTAAAAAAGCAAGCCGCGTAAACAAACCTGAAGCAGGTCATTTCGCTAAGGCTGGCGTTGAAGCTGGTCGTGGTCTATGGGAATTCCGTTTTGAAGAAGGCGAATTTACTGTAGGTCAAAGTATTAACGTTGATATTTTCACTGACGTTAAAAAAGTTGATGTTACTGGAACATCTAAAGGTAAAGGTTTTGCTGGCGTAACTAAGCGTTGGAATTTCCGTACTCAAGATGCAACTCATGGTAACTCTTTGGCACACCGTGGTCATGGCTCTATCGGTCAAAACCAAACTCCGGGTAAAGTGTTTAAAGGTCGTAAAATGGCAGGTCACTTAGGTAATGAACGTGTAACTGTTCAGAACTTAGATATTGTACGTGTTGATGCAGAACGTAATCTTTTATTAATTAAAGGTGCAGTTCCTGGCGCAATCAATAGTGACGTAATTGTTAAACCGGCAATCAAGGCTTAACGTCGAGGAGATAGAGATGGAATTAGTAGTAAAAGACGCGCAAGCGCTTTCTGTTTCCGAAACTACCTTCGGACGTGAGTTTAATGAAGCGTTAGTTCATCAAGTAGTTGTTGCTTATGCATCTGCTGCTCGTCAAGGTTCTCGCGCACAAAAAACTCGTGCAGAAATCGCTGGTTCAGGCAAAAAACCATGGCGTCAAAAAGGCACAGGTCGTGCTCGTGCAGGTTCTGTTAAGAGCCCAATTTGGCGTAGTGGTGGTGTAACATTTGCAGCAAAACCACAAGATCATAGCCAAAAAGTTAACCGTAAAATGTATCGTGGTGCATTAAAGAGTATTTTCTCTGAATTAGTGCGTCAAGAACGTTTAGTTGTGGTTGAAACATTTACTGTTGAAGCACCTAAGACTAAATTATTAACTCAGAAATTAAATGATATGAACCTGAATGATGTTCTTATTATCGCATCTGAAGTTGATGAAAATCTTTTCTTAGCAGCACGTAACTTGCATAAAGTTGATGTGCGTGATGTGGCAGGTATTGATCCAGTTAGTTTGATTGCATTTGACAAAGTGGTTATCACTGTTGATGCCGTTAAACAAGTAGAGGAGATGTTAGCATGATTCGTGAAGAGCGTCTGCTTAAAGTCCTGCGAGCACCACATGTTTCTGAAAAAGCATCTATTTCAATGGAAAAAACAAATACATTAGTATTGAAAGTTGCTAAAGATGCTACTAAGAGAGAGATTAAAGCCGCAGTTGAACAACTATTTGAAGTTAAAGTAGATGACGTTAATACTCTTGTTGTTAAAGGCAAAGTTAAACGTCGTGGTCAACAAATCGGTCGCCGTAGCGACTGGAAAAAAGCTTACGTTACTTTAGCAGAAGGTCAAAATTTAGACCTTGCTGGCGTCGCTGAGTAATTCGGAGGAGTAAGAACAATGGCAGTTGTTAAGTGTAAACCTACATCTCCGGGTCGTCGCCACGTTGTTAAAGTGGTTAACCCAGAGTTGCATAAAGGTAAGCCTTATGCACCGTTGCTTGATTCAAAAAGCAAAACTGGTGGTCGCAATAATAATGGTCGAATCACTACCCGTCATATTGGTGGTGGTCATAAACAACATTATCGTATTGTCGACTTTAAGCGTAATAAAGATGGTATTCCAGCAGTTGTTGAACGTTTGGAATATGATCCAAACCGTAGTGCAAATATTGCATTGGTTTTATATAAAGACGGTGAACGTCGTTATATTTTAGCGCCTAAAGGCTTAAAAGCAGGTGATCAGATCCAATCTGGTGTTGATGCATCAATTAAAACAGGTAACTGTTTACCAATGCGCAATATTCCAGTCGGTTCTACCGTGCATAATATTGAAATGAAACCAGGTAAAGGCGGACAACTTGCTCGCTCTGCTGGTAGTTATGTTCAAATCGTTGCGCGTGATGGTGCTTATGTAACATTACGTCTACGTTCAGGTGAAATGCGTAAAGTATTATCTGATTGCCGTGCCACTGTTGGTGAAGTGGGTAATTCAGAGCATATGCTTCGCGTATTAGGTAAAGCGGGTGCAGCGCGTTGGCGTGGTATTCGTCCTACTGTTCGTGGTACAGCAATGAACCCGGTAGACCATCCACATGGTGGTGGTGAAGGTCGTAACTTTGGTAAACATCCTGTGTCTCCATGGGGTCAAAAAGCCAAAGGATTGAAAACGCGTAGCAACAAACGTACTGATAAGTATATTGTTCGCCGTCGCAATAAGAAATAATTAATATAGAGGATTAGCTATGCCACGTTCTCTCAAGAAGGGTCCTTTTATTGACCTACACTTGCTGAAGAAGGTAGAGAAAGCGGTGGAAAGCGGGGACAAGAAGCCTATTCGTACTTGGTCCCGTCGTTCAACGATCTTTCCTAACATGATCGGTTTGACCATCGCTGTCCATAATGGTCGTCAGCACGTTCCAGTTTATGTTTCCGACGAAATGGTTGGTCATAAATTGGGTGAATTCGCGCCGACTCGTACTTATCGCGGCCACGCGGCTGATAAGAAAGCTAAGAAGAAATAAGTAGGAGAAAGAGATGGAAACAATTGCAAAGTACCGCCACGCTCGTTCTTCTGCACAAAAAGTTCGCTTAGTTGCAGATCTTGTTCGCGGTAAGAATGTGTCTCAGGCACTAGATATTTTAACGTACACCAACAAAAAAGCGGCTGTACTTGTTAAAAAAGTATTAGAGTCTGCTATTGCTAATGCAGAGCATAACGATGGTGCTGATATTGATGATCTAAAAGTTGCGAAAATTTTCGTAGATGAAGGCCCAACCATGAAGCGTATTATGCCTCGTGCGAAAGGTCGTGCAGATCGAATTTTGAAGCGTACGTGTCACATCACCGTGATCGTTTCAGATCGCTAGGCTGGAGAATAGCAATGGGTCAAAAAGTAAATCCAAATGGTATCCGTTTAGGCATTGTCAAGCCTTGGACATCTACATGGTATTCGGGTACAAAGACATTCGCTGATAATTTAGAAAGTGATTTTAGAGTACGTCAATTCTTGAACAAAGAATTAGCGCAAGCGTCAATCTCTAAGATTGTGATCGACCGTTCAGCAGAAACTAACGTTCGTATTACTATTCACACTGCTCGTCCAGGTATTGTGATTGGTAAAAAAGGCGAGGACGTTGAAAAATTACGTAATGCCGTAGCTTCTATTGTCAATAAATATAAAGACAAAAGAGAAAAACGTGATGTTGCAGTACAAATTAATATTGCTGAAGTTCGTAAACCAGAACTTGATGCTAAATTAGTGGCTGATAGCATTACTTCTCAGTTAGAACGCCGTGTTATGTTCCGTCGTGCTATGAAACGTGCGGTTCAAAATGCAATGAAGGCGGGTGCTAAAGGTATCAAAGTTGAAGTAAGTGGTCGTTTAGGCGGCGCTGAAATTGCTCGTAGTGAATGGTATCGTGAAGGTCGTGTACCTTTACATACATTACGAGCGGACATCGACTATGGTTTGTCTGAAGCACTAACTACCTATGGTATTATTGGTGTTAAAGTGTGGATCTTCAAAGGTGAGATCCTTGGTGGTATGGCTGCCGTTGAACAAGCAGAAAAACAACCTGCTGCTCAACCGAAAAAGCAGCGAAAAGGCCGAAAACAATAAGGAGCGTCGCTGATGTTACAACCAAAGCGTACAAAATTCCGTAAAGTGCACAAGGGCCGCAATCGTGGTCTTGCTGTAAGTACTGATGTTAGTTTCGGTACATTCGGTCTTAAGGCTGTAGGTCGTGGTCGTTTGACCGCGCGCCAGATCGAAGCGGCACGTCGTGCAATGACTCGTGCAGTTAAGCGTCAAGGTAAAATCTGGATTCGAGTTTTCCCTGATAAACCAATTACCGAAAAACCACTTGCAGTGCGTATGGGTAAAGGTAAGGGTAACGTTGAATACTGGGTTGCACAGATTCAACCAGGTAAAGTCCTTTATGAAATGGACGGTATACCGGAAGAAGTTGCTCGTGAAGCATTTGCGTTGGCAGCTGCAAAACTGCCAATTAAAACCACCTTTGTGATTAAGACGGTGATGTAAATGAAAGCAAAAGAGCTACGCGAAAAAAGCGTTGAAGAGTTAAATACTGAACTTCTTAATTTATTACGTGAGCAATTTAACTTACGTATGCAATTAGCTGGAGGTCAGTTAACACAGACTCATATGTTAAAACAAGTGCGTCGTAATATTGCACGTGTTAAAACATTATTAACTGAGAAGGCGGGTGCGTAATATGACTACTGAAGTAAAAATTCGTACTCAGCAAGGTCGTGTTATTAGCGACAAAATGGATAAATCTATTACTGTAGCTATTGAACGTAAAGTGAAGCATCCGTTATATGGTAAGTTCATTAAACGTACGACTAAATTGCATGTACATGATGAAAACAACGAGTGTGGTATTGGTGATACTGTAGAAATTAAAGAGTGTCGTCCATTATCAAAAACCAAATCTTGGACTCTTGTTCGAATCGTTGAAAAAGCAGTTATCTAATCTTTTTTGATTAAAAACTGTACATAATATAATAAACGGCTCAGCGGCCGTTTATTTTATGCTATCCATTTTATTTGAGTGGTGTTATACTATGCGCCCTCACGTAAGTGGGTTTTTGGTTGTCTATTCTTATCCATGGTAGTTGAGGTGGATGAAGGTAGATTAGACAATAATTTATTTATACGGAGCATTAAAATGATCCAAGAACAGACTAGGCTAGATGTTGCCGATAACTCTGGCGCACGTAGCGTAATGTGTATCAAGGTTCTCGGTGGATCGCACCGTCGTTATGCAGCGGTAGGGGATATCATCAAAGTTACCATTAAAGAAGCGATTCCACGTGGTAAAGTTAAGAAAGGTGATGTGCTTAAAGCTGTTGTTGTGCGCACCAGAAAAGGTGTTCGTCGCCCTGATGGATCTGTCATTCGTTTCGATCGCAATGCTTGTGTTATTTTAAATAATAATAGTGAGCAACCGATTGGTACGCGTATTTTTGGACCGGTCACTCGTGAACTTCGTTCTGAGAAGTTTATGAAGATCATTTCATTAGCACCAGAAGTACTGTAAGGAGCGGGTAATGGCAGCGAAAATCCGTCGAGAAGATGAAGTTATCGTGTTAACCGGTAAAGATAAAGGTAAACGCGGTAAAGTAAAAAGCGTTTTGTCTACAGGCAAAGTGATTATTGAAGGTATTAATTTGGTGAAAAAACATCAAAAACCAGTACCAGCATTAAATCAAGAAGGTGGAATTGTTGAAAAAGAAGCAGCTATCAATGTTTCTAATGTGGCAATTTTCAACCCAGCTACAGGCAAAGCAGATCGTGTAGGCTTTCGTATTGAAGACGGTAAAAAAGTCCGTTTTTATAAGTCTACTAATGAATTAATCAATTAAGTAATTTGGAGTGTACGATGGCGAAACTGCATGATTACTACAAAGCACAGGTAGTAAATAAACTGCAAGAACAGTTTGGCTACAAATCTGTCATGCAAGTCCCTCGGATCGAAAAGATCACCTTGAATATGGGTGTGGGTGAAGCAATTACTGATAAGAAATTATTAGATAATGCGGTTGCAGATTTAGCTGCAATCAGTGGTCAAAAACCACTTGTCACAAAAGCACGCAAATCAGTTGCTGGTTTTAAAATCCGTCAAGGGTATCCTATTGGTTGTAAAGTCACTTTACGTGGCGAACGTATGTGGGAATTTTTTGAACGTCTAGTTTATATTGCTCTTCCTCGTACTCGAGATTTTCGTGGTTTAAGCGCAAAATCGTTCGATGGTCGTGGTAACTATAGCATGGGTGTTCGTGAGCAAATCGTTTTCCCTGAAATCGATTATGACAAAGTTGATCGTGTTCGTGGTTTAGATATTACTATTACTACTACTGCACAATCAGATGAAGAAGGCCGAGCTTTATTATCTGCCTTTAACTTCCCATTTCGTAAGTAAGGTAGGGCATAATGGCTAAACAATCAATGATTGAACGCGATAAAAAGCGCGTAAAGCTAGCAGAAAAATATTTTGCAAAGCGTCAAGAATTAAAAGCGATTATCTCTGATCTTAATGCATCAGATGAAGATCGTTGGAATGCAGTGCTTAAATTGCAAACGCTTCCTCGTGATTCTAGTCCATCACGTCAACGTCGTCGTTGTCGTCAAACTGGTCGTCCTCATGGCGTCCTTCGTAAGTTTGGTTTAAGCCGTATTAAGGTTCGTGAGTCAGCCATGCGTGGTGAGATTCCTGGTCTTAAAAAGGCAAGTTGGTAATCAGGGGAGTGTTATAGATGAGCATGCAAGATCCTATAGCAGATATGTTGACCCGTATTCGTAACGGTCAATCTGCGAATAAAGTTGCAGTCACCATGCCTTCCTCTAAGCTAAAAGTGGCAATTGCCAATGTGCTAAAAGAAGAAGGTTACATCGGGGACTATAAAGTGGTTGGTGACACTAAGCCAGAATTGGAAATTACTTTGAAATATTTCCAAGGCAAAGCTGTTGTAGAAAGTATCAAACGTGTTAGCCGTCCAGGTTTACGTATTTATAAACGTAAAGATGAATTGCCAAAAGTTATGGCTGGACTAGGTATCGCAGTTGTTTCTACTTCTAAAGGTGTTATGACTGATCGTGCAGCACGCCAAGCAGGTCTTGGTGGTGAAATTATCTGCTACGTAGCGTAAGGGAGAAAAAAATGTCTCGTGTTGCAAAAGCACCTGTCGTTGTTCCTGCTGGCGTAGAGGTAAAACTCGATGGTCAGGTAATTACGATTAAAGGTAAAAATGGCGAGTTAACTCGCACTATAAATAATGCTGTTGTGATTAATCAAGAAGAGGGTCAAATTAAATTTGCTCCTCGTGATGGTTTTTCAGATGCTTGGGCTCAAGCTGGTACTGCTCGTGCATTGATTAATGCAATGGTCATTGGTGTTACTGAAGGTTTTGTTAAAAAACTTCAGCTAGTCGGTGTCGGTTATCGTGCACAAGTTAAAGGTAATGCAATTGGTTTATCTCTTGGATATTCACATCCAATTGAACATCAATTACCTGCAGGTGTAACAGCTGAATGTCCTTCTCAAACTGAAATCGTACTAAAAAGTGCTGATAAACAGTTAATTGGACAAGTAGCTGCTGATATCCGTGCTTATCGTCGTCCTGAGCCTTATAAAGGTAAAGGTGTTCGTTACGCAGATGAAGTTGTGCGTACTAAAGAAGCTAAGAAAAAGTAAGGTAACACTATGGATAAGAAATCAGCTCGTATCCGTCGTGCAACAAAAGCGCGTCGCAAGATGCATGAACTACTTGCAACTCGCTTGGTGGTTCATCGCACTCCGCGACATATTTATGCGCAGATTATCGCACCAAACGGATCAGAAGTGCTGGCAGCTGCTTCTACATTAGAAAAAGCTATCAGTGAAAGTTTAAAATACACTGGAAACAAAGATGCAGCTGCAGCGGTTGGTAAAGCAATTGCTGAACGTGCGTTAGCGAAAGATATCAAAGAAGTTTCATTTGATCGTTCAGGTTTCCAATATCATGGTCGAGTTCAGGCGCTAGCAGATGCTGCTCGCGAAGCTGGCCTACAGTTCTAAGGTAGGAGTTAAAGATGTCAAACATCGAAAAACAAGCTGGTGAACTGCAGGAAAAACTAATCGCAGTTAACCGAGTTTCTAAAACCGTAAAAGGTGGTCGTATTTTTAGTTTTTCTGCACTAACAGTTGTTGGTGACGGTAATGGCCGCGTAGGTTTTGGATATGGTAAAGCACGTGAAGTGCCAGCAGCAATTCAAAAAGCAATGGAAAAAGCACGTCGCAATATGATCAATGTTGCTTTAAATAACGATACTTTACAGCATCCAGTTAAAGGTGCTCATACAGGATCTCGTGTTTATATGCAACCAGCATCAGAAGGTACTGGTATTATCGCCGGTGGTGCAATGCGTGCTGTTTTAGAAGTTGCAGGTGTTCGTAACGTTCTAGCTAAAGCATATGGTTCTACTAACCCAATTAACGTGGTTCGTGCAACAATTGATGGCTTAGGTAATATGAAATCACCTGAAATGGTTGCTGCTAAGCGTGGTAAAACCGTCGAAGAAATTTTGGGGTAATTAGCCATGGCAAAAACAATTAAAATTACACAAACCCGTAGTTCTATTGGTCGTCTACCGAAGCACAAAGCGACGTTAGTTGGTCTAGGATTACGTCGTATTGGTCATACTGTTGAACGTGAAGATACACCTGCTATTCGCGGTATGGTAAACCAAGTTTATTACATGGTTAAAGTTGAGGAGTAATAGTAATGCGTTTAAATACTTTATCTCCTGCTGAAGGTTCAAAGCATGCACCAAAACGTCTAGGCCGAGGAATCGGTTCTGGGCTAGGTAAAACCGGTACTCGTGGTGTTAAAGGTCAAAAATCTCGTTCAGGTGGTGGCGTTCGTCGCGGCTTTGAAGGTGGTCAAATGCCTTTATATCGTCGTTTACCAAAATTTGGTTTTACCTCACGTAAAGCTCAAGTTACAGCTCAGGTTCGCCTTTCAGATTTAATGAAAGTGGAAGGTGATATTGTTGACTTGAATAGCTTGAAAGTTGCAAATGTGATTAATTCACATATCGAATATGCAAAAATCATGTTATCTGGTGAAGTAACTAAACCAGTAACGGTTCGTGGTATTCGAGTAACGAAAGGTGCCAAAGTTGCAATTGAAGCTGCTGGCGGAAAAATTGAGGAATAATTAGAAAGATGGCAAAGCAACCAGGATTAGATTTTCAAAGTGCACGAGGTGGTAGTGGTGAACTCAAAAGGCGTTTGATGTTTGTGCTTTTAGCGCTTATTGTTTTTCGTCTTGGTTCTTACATTCCTGTTCCTGGTATTGATACTAAAGCGTTATCGGACTTACTAACACAAGCATCTTCAAATGGTATTGTGGGTATGTTCAATATGTTCTCTGGTGGTGCTTTAAGCCGTGCTTCAATTTTTGCTTTAGGGATAATGCCGTATATTTCTGCATCAATTATTGTGCAGTTATTAACGGCAATTAGCCCTAAACTTGCAGAATTGAAGAAAGAAGGTGAATCCGGTCGTAAAAAAATTAGTCAGTACACTCGTTATGGCACATTAGCTTTAGCAATAGTACAGGCTATAGGTATAGCAACCGGTTTACCTAACATTCCTGGTTATGGTCATGTTGTGATTAATCCAGGATTTTCTTTCTATTTTATCGCATCGGTTAGCTTAGTTACTGGCACTATGTTTCTTATGTGGTTGGGGGAGCAGATCACTGAGCGAGGTGTAGGTAATGGTATTTCTATCATTATCTTTGCGGGTATCGTGGCGAGTCTTCCACATGCTATTTATGAAACAATTGAACAAGCTCGTTCTGGTTCATTGCATCCGATTTTATTATTAGTTGTTGCTGCATTAGTTATTGGTGTTACTTATTTTGTTGTGTTTGTTGAGCGTGGTCAACGAAGAATTGTTGTTAATTATGCGCAACGCCAGCAAGGTCGCCGTGTTTATGCTGCGCAAAGTACACATTTACCATTAAAGATTAATATGGCAGGCGTTATTCCGGCAATATTTGCCTCGACAATTGCTATGTTACCGTCAATGATGGCTTCTTGGTTCCAAGGAGATGGTGAAGGATGGAGATATTTTATTGTGCTTATCGGTCAATATTTTTCTCATGATCAACCTTTATACATAATCTTTTTTGCGGCAGCGATTATTTTCTTTTGTTTCTTCTATACAGCATTGGTTTTCAATCCTAGAGAAACAGCAGATCAGCTTAAAAAATCTGGTGCATTTATTCCAGGTATTCGTCCAGGTGAACAAACATCTAAGTATATTGACAAAGTAATGACTCGTTTAACGCTAATTGGCGCAATCTACATTACTTTTGTATGTTTGGTTCCAATGTTTATGACAAGTGCGATGAAAGTTCCTGTTCAGTTTGGCGGGACATCTTTATTAATTGTCGTTGTTGTAATCATGGATTTTATGGCACAAGTACAGACTTTAATGATGCCAAATCGTTATGAGTCAGTGTTAAAGAAAGCGAACCTTAAAGGCTACGGCCGATAAGTTAGCCAGAAGTTACGGAGAGAAAAATGAAAGTTCGTGCTTCAGTCAAGAAATTATGCAGAAATTGTAAAATCATTAAACGTAATGGCATTGTTCGTGTTATTTGCGTTGAAGGTAAGCACAAACAACGTCAAGGTTAATTTATTTAACCCAAAAGTTGAGCTTCTGCATATTTTACTTGCCAAAGTATAGTAAAGCTGGCTAGAATAGCCAGCCTACATTTAGTTGTGAATTCACTGTTTGAGTATCCTGAAAACGGGCTTTTCAGTATGGTGAATTCATTAGATTATTAATAATAAAGGAGTGCATAGTGGCCCGTATAGCAGGCATTAACATTCCTGATCAACAACATGCTGTAATTGCGTTACAAGCAATTTATGGAATTGGAAGTACTCGCGCTAAGACAATTTGTGCTGAAGCGGGTATTGCTGAACATGTGAAGATCAGAGAACTATCTGAAGATCAGATTGAAACGTTACGTGAACAAGTCGCTAAATTCACAGTTGAAGGTGATTTACGTCGTGAAGTAACTATGAGTATCAAGCGTTTATTAGACCTTGGTTGTTATCGTGGCATGCGTCATCGTCGTGGACTACCAGTCCGTGGTCAACGCACAAAGACTAACGCTCGTACCCGCAAGGGACCGCGTAAGCCAATCAAGAAATAATTGAGGTATAATTAAATGGCAAAGACACCTGTTCGTACACGTAAACGTGTAAAAAAGCAAGTTTCTGATGGTATAGCTCATATTCATGCATCATTCAACAATACAATCGTAACTATTACCGATCGTCAAGGTAATGCGTTGGGTTGGGCAACCGCTGGTGGTTCTGGTTTCCGTGGCTCTCGTAAGTCAACTCCGTTTGCAGCTCAAGTGGCCGCAGAACGTTGTGCTGAAGCCGTGAAAGATTACGGAATTAAGAATCTAGAAGTTATGGTTAAAGGACCTGGTCCTGGTCGTGAGTCAACAATTCGTGCATTAAATGCAGCGGGTTATCGCATCACTAACATTACTGATGTTACTCCGATTCCTCATAACGGTTGTCGTCCACCAAAGAAACGTCGTGTTTAATTTTTTAAACATTGAATGTTTAGGATTATTGGAGAAATAAAATGGCAAGATATTTGGGACCAAAACTCAAATTAAGTCGTCGTGAAGGTACAGATTTATTCCTTAAATCTGGTGTCCGAGCGGTTGATAGTAAATGTAAATTAGAACAAGCTCCTGGACAACATGGTGCGCGTAAACCGCGTTTATCCGATTATGGTGTTCAGTTACGTGAAAAACAAAAAGTTAGACGTATTTATGGAATTTTAGAACGTCAATTCCGTAATTATTATAAAAGCGCTGCGCGTATTAAAGGCAATACTGGTGAAAACCTACTTGGTCTTTTAGAACGTCGCTTAGACAACGTTGTTTATCGCATGGGATTTGGTGCAACTCGCGCTGAAGCTCGTCAATTAGTTAGTCATAAAGCTGTTCTTGTTAATGGTCGTGTTGTGAATATTGCATCTTATCAAGTTTCACCAGAAGATGTGATTAGTGTTCGCGAAAAATCAAAAAAACAAGCACGTATTAAAGCCGCTTTAGAGCTAGCTGAGCAACGTGAAAAACCAACATGGTTAGAAGTTGATGCTAGCAAAATGGAAGGTGTGTTTAAACGCTTACCAGAACGTTCAGATTTATCTGCTGATATCAACGAACATTTGATCGTCGAACTTTACTCTAAGTAAAGTTTAGCACTTAAGAGAGGACATAATGCAGGGTTCTGTAACAGAGTTTTTAAAACCTCACCTAGTTGATGTTGTTCAATACAGCCAAACACATGCCAAAGTGACTTTAGAGCCACTTGAGCGTGGTTTTGGTCATACTTTAGGTAATGCACTACGCCGCATTTTATTATCATCTATGCCGGGATATGCTGTAACCGAAGTTGAAATTGACGGTGTTCTGCATGAGTACAGTACTAAAGAAGGCGTTCAAGAAGATGTACTTGATATTTTGCTTAATTTAAAAAAATTAGCAGTACGTGTACATACAAAAGATGATGTTATGCTGACTTTAAATAAATCAGGCATTGGTGCAGTAACTGCATCTGATATCACTCATGATGGTGATGTTGAAATTGTTAATCCTGATTTAGTAATTTGTCATCTTACTGATGCCAATGCTTCAATTAGTATGCGTATTCGTGTACAACGAGGACGTGGTTATGTCCCTGCTTCTGCTCGCGTTAAGTCAGAAGATGAAGAACGACCAATCGGTCGTCTGTTAGTTGACGCATGTTATAGTCCTGTAGAGCGTATCGCTTATTCTGTTGATGCTGCTCGTGTGGAACAACGTACGGATTTAGATAAACTTGTTATCGATATGGAAACCAATGGGACTATCGATCCTGAGGAATCTATTCGTCGTGCATCAACTATTTTGGCTGAACAACTTGAAGCTTTTGTTGATTTACGCGATGTACGTCAACCAGAAGTGAAAGAAGATAAACCGGAATTTGATCCAATTCTCTTACGTCCAGTAGATGATTTGGAATTAACTGTTCGGTCTGCTAATTGCTTAAAAGCAGAAGCAGTTCATTATATTGGTGATTTAGTACAACGTACCGAAGTTGAGTTACTTAAAACCCCTAATCTTGGTAAGAAATCACTTACTGAAATTAAGGATGTACTCGCATCTCGTGGTTTATCTTTAGGCATGCGTCTTGAGAACTGGCCACCAGCAAGTATTGTTGAAGACTAAAATAAAATTTATATAAGAAGGATAAAGTTATGCGCCATCGTAAAAGTGGTCGTCAACTGAACCGAAATAGCAGCCATCGTCAAGCAATGTTTCGTAACATGACTAGTTCACTTGTTGAACATGAAATCATCAAAACTACATTGCCTAAAGCAAAAGAGTTGCGTCGTGTTGTTGAACCGTTAATTACGCTAGCCAAAAGCGATAGCGTAGCTAATCGCCGTCTGGCTTTTGCTCGTATCCGTGATAAAGATACAGTTAAGAAATTATTTTCAGATTTAGGTCCACGTTTTGCTACTCGCCCTGGTGGTTATGTACGTATTTTAAAATGTGGTTTCCGTGATGGAGATAATGCTCCAATGGCTTATATTGAATTAGTTGATCGCCCTGCAGTAGAAGAAGCAGAAGCAGCAGCTGAATAATTATTAAATCATTGTGTATTAAAACCGGCTATATGCCGGTTTTTTATTTTGTAATTTAGATTGATCGTAATTACTTTAATTTACAGCTTATTGAACTTATTATGGATAACTATCTACTAAGTGATATCAAGATATTATTGGTTGGGTAGATAAATTTCCAAACGACAGTTATTTAACTTGATAAGCATAATTAATAATGTGGTGGTGGCGTTTCTTCAGATAAATTAGCAATATTTGATGGTTGAGTAGCTTGTAGTTTTTGGGATAATAACGTTAATTGTTCTTTTAATTTACTTATATCTGCTTGAAGGTGTGTCACCATTTGGTTTAATTCTTCAATGGTAACTTCTTGAAAGGCAACTTTAGTTTCTAGCAATTCTAGTTGTTTATTCATAAAATAGGTTCATGTATGAGTTAGTAGGTAATAAGCTTACATTGTAAGTAAAAATAACGATTAAATCCATCCGCGTTCAGCAAAAGAAACATACTCACCTTTACCGATCACGATATGATCAACGATTCGAATATCAATTAAGTCACATACTTGTTCTATTTTCTTTGTGAGAATGCGATCTGCTTGGCTTGGTTCTGACATGCCAGAGGGGTGATTGTGAGCTAAAATTAATGCTGCTGCATTAAGTTGTAGTGCTCGCCTTGCTACTTCTCGAGGATGTACTTCTACACAATTATAAGTACCAATAAACATCTCTTCTGAATAAATAACATGATTTTGGTTATCTAAAAAAATCACCATAAAGACCTCACGATCTTTATTCACTAATCGACTGGCTAAATAGTGATGTGTTATAGTTGGTGAAGTAAGCGAGTTTTCATTGTTCATTTTAACCTTTAGATATCGATGTGAAAGTTCGACAACCGCTTTTAATTGTGTATATTTAGCTGTACCTAATCCTTTTTTTTGGCAAAAATCATTATGGCTTGCATTTATTAGATGATAGACAGAACCAAACTCATTTAATAATTTTTGAGATAACTCTAAAACGGGTAAATTATGGGTGCCTGTACGTAAAAAAAGAGCCAGTAATTCTGCATCACTGAGAGTTTCAACGCCAAATTTCAAAAGCTTCTCACGTGGCATTAATGCAACTGATTGTGAAGGCATAATTGTTAGATTCCAATAATTGTAAAACCCAAATTATTAAAGGAAAAATTAATCAGGTAAAATGATAATGTAAAATATTGGGAGTTATTTCACAAATAATTAGGTAATATTAAATATATGTTAAATAAAAAGCGCTATGCAGCGCTTTTATAATTTCATTTTAATGGGGGGGATGGATTAGTGACAACCACATCCTCCATGACCACCGCCACAGCAACCCGTGTTTTCATCATCTTCATCTTCATGAGAGTGACCACCACAGCCACAACCACCATGTCCGTGATCATGTCCATGTTCACCATGAATATGACCATGAGCAATTTCTTCTTCAGTTGCTTCACGGATAGCTAATACTTCAACATTAAATTTTAGGTCTTGCCCTGCTAGCATGTGGTTGCCGTCAATAGTAACGCTATCACCATCGATAGCGGTAATTTCAACAGGTAAAGAACCCTGATCAGTATCTGCAAAAAAGCGCATGCCTACTTCGAGTTCATCAACGCCGACAAATACATCACGAGGAACATTTTGCACAAGTGCATCATTAAAATCACCATAGGCATTAATTATTTCAACTTCAAATTTATCACCAACTTGATGACCTTCTAGCGCGTTTTCAAGATCTTGTAATAGATTACCAGCACCTTGTAGATATTCAAGGGGGGCAGTAGCGGTTGCTTCGTCAACTAAAACGCCATCTGTAGTACGCACTTGATATGCCATACTCACTACTGTATTTTTTGCTATTTTCATTTTTTCTCCAACAAACTGTTACCGTGCAAATTGGCATAAATTTTAACGGAAAAAACAGTATATGTATTCTAAATTTTATGTTTTTGTTCAAAACTTACAAAAAGAATAATATAAGTAAGTAAGATAGTAATTTGATATTAAATATCATTAAAAAGGCGCAACCATGAATGGTTTAGCGCCTTTTTCATATATGATGAGATTGCTTATTTAAGTTCTAACTCATTCATTGCAGCGATGCTAAATCCACCATCGACGTGAATTACTTCACCAGTAATGCCTGATGCTAAATTAGAACATAAAAATGCTGCTGAATTGCCGACATCTTCAGTAGTCACTGTGCGACGAATTGGGGTTACTGATTCGCAGTGAGATAACATCTTTTTGAAATCTTTAATGCCTGATGCGGCAAGTGTACGAATTGGACCTGCTGAAATTGCATTAACACGTACACCTTCTGGTCCCATCGCATTTGCCATATAACGTACATTGGCTTCGAGTGATGCTTTAGCAAGCCCCATCACATTATAGTTAGGGATTGCACGTTCAGCGCCAAGGTAAGAAAGCGTAACCAGTGCTGAGCCTGGATTTAACATTGACCGGCATGCTTTAGCCATGGCAACAAAGCTGTAAGAGCTGATATCGTGAGCGATTGAAAACCCTTCACGAGTTACAGCATTAACATAATCACCATCTAATTGATCACCCGGTGCAAAAGCGATAGCGTGGACAAAACCGTCGAATTTATCCCATGTTTTTGCAAGTTCAGTAAATAGTTCTGTGATGCTTTCATCATGTGCAACATCGCAAGGTAGAACGATTTTTGAACCAAAATCAGCGGCAAACTCCTCAACACGACCTTTTAATTTATCGTTTTGGTAAGTAAAAGCAAGTTCAGCACCCTCACGATGCATAGATTGTGCAATACCGTAAGCAATAGAACGGTTACTTGCAACACCCGTAACAAGTATACGTTTGCCTGTTAAAAATCCCATAAATTGTTCCTCTAATGTTTTCACTATATAGTCTAGGATGGTGAAGATTATATGTTGATCAAGCCAACTTCGCTACAATAAATTTATGTTTCGCTACTTGTTGTTATTTTAACTGGTGTTACTGCGAGTTGTTTAGACGCTCAATAATTGACTATAATAGTCAACTATTGATTTGTTTTAAGGATGATATTATTTTGGAAAATTTATTTAATTATAAAATGTTACCTGTCTGGGATGTTAAAAATTTACCACAAGTGTTTTGCGAAAAATACCATACCCAAGAAGGTACATGGGCACAGTTACACATTATTGCTGGTTGCTTAGATCTCGAGATATTAACAACGCAAGAGGAGATCAAAAGTCGACACCATTATGATATATTGCATCAACCACCACTTATATTACCGTTGCATTGGTATCGTATTGTCAATGTATCGGATGATCTAAAATGTCAGTTAGCATTTTATTGTCAACCAGAGGATTATACTCATAAAAAGTACCAAATGACTAAAACACATTCTGAAGTGGTGTCTGCTTGCCAATTTATACCTAAGGGTAGAGCATTAGATCTTGGTTGTGGATCTGGTCGTAATTCGCTTTATTTGCAATTATTAGGTTTTGATGTCAACGCTGTTGATAAATCGGAACAGAGTATTAATAATTTACAACAGATTATCAATGATGAGAATCTAAACCATATTACAGCATCTAACTATGATATTAACCAAGCCAACTTAAAAGGTGAATATGATTTTATTATCTCAACAGTTGTGATGATGTTTTTACAACCAGATAAAATCCCAGATATTCTTCATAATATGCAGGCTATCACCAAACGTGGCGGTTATAATCTTATCGTCTGTGCAATGTCGACGGCTGATTATCCTTGTTCAGTGGGATTTTCATTCACATTTAAAGAACAAGAATTACTCAACTACTATCAAGGTTGGGAAATTTTAAAATACAATGAAGATATAGGTCAATTACATAAAACTGATATTCATGGTAATCGTATAAAATTGAGATTTGCAACACTGTTAGCGAGAAAACGATAAATATTACAGGATTAAATATCCTGTAATATTGCAGTTTGGATGCTTAATCCATACTGAGCTTTTCGCCAACAACAAACCAAGACTGACGAGAATTTAATAAATCTTGTGCTGACATTGGTTTTTTACCTGCTGGTTGGAGCTTTGTCATATTTAATGCACCTTCGCTAGTTGCGATGCAAATGCCGTTTTTGTCTGCTTGCAAAATCGTGCCAGCAGGCTGTTTTGAATCAATTTCAACGATTTGAGCTTGCCATACCTTAACCGGTTCGCCATTAACGATAAAATAGCTAATCGGCCATGGGTTAAAAGCGCGGACACAACGCTCGAGTTGCTCGGCAGATAAATTCCAATCAAGTTTGGCTTCTTGTTTGGAAAGCTTTTCGGCATAGGTAACTTTCGCTTCATCTTGCTTTTCTGGTTGGATTTTCCCTTCACTGATTAACGCTAATGTATCAAGCAGACCTTGGGGACCAAGCTTTGCTAGTTTTTCATACAGCGATGCGCTGGTATCGGCTGGCTCAATTGGGCAGGTAAGCTTATAAAGCATATCACCTGTATCAAGTCCTGCATCCATCTGCATAATGGTAATGCCCGTTTCTTGATCTCCTGCCCAGCAAGCACGCTGAATCGGTGCTGCGCCACGCCAGCGTGGTAATAATGAACCATGCACATTTAAACAACCCAGTTTGGGCATATCAAGCACCGCTTGCGGTAAAATAAGCCCATAAGCAACAACAATCATAATGTCAGCATTAAGTTCAGCGATGATTTTTTGGTTTTCTTCGGATCTAAGCGTTGCGGGTTGATAAACAGGCAGACTATTTTCAATCGCTAATTGTTTAACAGGACTTGCGGTTAATTTATTACCACGACCCGCAGGGCGATCGGGCTGCGTAAAAACCGCTATTACATTATGGTTAGTATCAATGAGCGCTTTTAAATGGGTAGCTGCAAAATCAGGGGTTCCAGCAAAAATAATATTTAATGGTTTAGTTGCATGAGGCATAAGTATTATGTCCATAATCGATAAATTATATGGATTATACCTGAAATTTTAGAGAGAATCTTTAATCAAAAAGATATCACAATTATTATAAATACCTTTTATTTGTATCAAATTTGAAGGTAATATTTATAAAAGTAGAAGATGATGAACTACCTCTCTTTCATAAAGATTAATAATAGTATTTTTTAAAGATTATTTTGGGTTAGCTAGGTTTTAGACATTATCACTATTGCTATTTATTGCACTCAATAGACAACGCGCCCGAAGCAAACTATTACCAAATCATGTCCATAAAACCGGCAAAAGCTATAAAAAATCAGTAAATCTATTTAACTTTTTAATTGTTTTTTAAAGAAAACAATTAAAAAGTTAGTTTTTAAAACGGAAAAAATATTGGCACTAAAGCAATATCCACCGCCATTACCAAAAAAGTTAACGGTACGCCAATTTTAACAAAATCCCCAAAGCTATATCCACCCGGTGCAACCACCATGGTTTTAATTGGTGATGATACGGGGGTAATAAATGATGCCGATGTGGCAATGGCAACCGTCATGGCAAATGGATAGGGCGAATAATCAAATTTTAGTGCTAAATCAATGGCGATTGGTGCAATTAAAATGGCGGTTGCAGTATTGGATATAAATAACCCAATGGTTGAACATAATAAAAAAATAAATGTCAGCACCATGTAAGGCCCGAAAGAACGTAGGTGAACTTCAAGCCAAGCAGATATAAGCGAAATACCGCCTGTTTTATTGAGAGCAAGTGCAAAAGGCATCATACCAATAATTAAAATTAAAGTTGGCCAGTGTATGGATTTGTAGGCATTAGTCATATCAATACAGCGCGTCGCGCCCATTAATAAACAAGCGATTAAGGCGGCAACCACATTAGGTACAATGCCAGTTACCATTAACGTAATCATGATGGCGAGATTAATTAAAGCTGCGGGTGCTTGTGAACTTGCTGGTGCAATATCGTCGATATCAGCCGGAAAGTCTAAGACCACAAAATCACTGGTTCGCGTTTGTAATTTTTGGATCGATCCCCAATCGCCACAAACTAATAAAGTATCGCTCATTTCTAAACGTTCTTGGAATAAGTTGTTTGTTTCAACGGGTGCATGATTGCGCCAAATACCAATTACAGTCAGAAAATATTTTCCTCTAAAACCGATTTCATTGAGTGTCTTACCACATAGTGTAGATTCTGGTAGTAGGGCAACTTCTGCCATACCGACTTGTTTAACTTGCTCTGAAAAGTACTCACCGCGTAAAATTTTTGGTTCAAGGCTATTGGTGGTTAAAAAGGTGCGATAATCCGCTTCCGAGTGTGACATATCCAGTAGCAAAATATCATTTTCACGAAACTCAGTTGAACCATTAACTGGAATTAATACTTTGTGGAATTTGCGCCAACGTTCAATACCAATAACATTTACACCATGTTCACTACGCAAATGCAAGCCATCAATTGTGCGCCCAACAAAAGGCGAGCCAGCTAATATTTGTGCACGGTGGGCACGGCCAATTAATTTATAGTCACGGATTAAATCGGTAATTTTTCGTCTTTGTGGTTGAATATTAGTTGGGGTGATTTGTTCAGCAGTGAGCAACCAATTGCGTGTTAATATGCAATAAATAACTCCGACAATTAAAACACCGATCCCGATTGGCGTAATCGAGAAAAAACTGAATTCAGTCAAAGCTGCGCGGTTTAATTCACTGTTAACAACAAGGTTTGGTGCTGTTGCAACTAAAGTCATCATGCCACTTATTAATGCCGCAATACAAAGCGGCATCATTAATTTTTTAACATGAATACCCGTGTGATTGGCAATACTAATGGCAACAGGGATGAAAATGGCTACAACCCCTGTTGAACTCATGACTGAGCCAAGCAAGGCAACACCTAACATAATACAGGTAATAATGCGAATATCATTTTTGCCTGCTATTTTAAGAATATATTCGCTCATTTTGTATGAGACGCCCGTTCTCACTAAGCTTTCCCCAATAATAAATAATAGCGCAATTAAGATTATATTGGGATCACTAAAGCCCGCTAATGCCTCCGCTGGTGTTAATACACCACTAATGGTGATAGCTGTAATTGTGAGTAATGCAATAATGTCCATTCTCAATTTACTAAATGAGAAGAGTAAAATGGCGGTAAATAACAATAAACAGACGATAATAAAAGGAAAATATTGGTTTAAATAATCAGGCAAAAAAGCAGTAATCGACGACATTAAACTATGCCCAGATGACGATTGTTCCACGGGATATGACTCTATTATTTCGATAATATTTTCGACATAATACCTTGATTTATTACAATAGGGAATATATTTTCTTAAACTTTGTTGTGCAATATTATAACAACGGTTGTGTTTTTAGCATTTATTGCTATTTATGTTAAATCCTATTCGCGTTATTAAAATGTGGGTGTAATTTATGCAAATAGGTGAATACATTCAAAGACCTTTTAGGAGATTATATGTCATCAAAAAAAACAGTTGCACAAATTATCGTTGATATTTTAGCTGAGGTTGGGGTTAAGCATTGCTATGGTATTGTGGGAGATACGTTAAATCAGATTTCATCAGCTATTAAAAAAAGTGATATTGAGTGGGTTCATGTTCGTCATGAAGAAGTGGGGGCTTTTGCAGCAGCGGCAGAAGCTTATTTAACAGACCAAATTACGGCTTGTGCTGGATCTTGTGGACCAGGAAGTTTACATTTTATTAATGGTATTTATGAAGCACAACGTAATCGTGTTCCTGTTATTTTGTTAGCAAGTCAGCTCAGTACTTCACAACAAGGTACTGACTTTCCACAAGACGTTGATTTTGAGACGCTATATAAAAATTGTTCTGTATTTTGTCGGCAAATCAATGATCCAACTCAGGTAAGAGAGATTACTACTGCTGCTATTCAAGCTGCAATTAATCAACGAGGTGTTGCTGTTTTAGTGATACCCTATAATATAAGTTTAGAGAAAGTTGAAGATAATAGTGGTCATAAAATTTATCATCCTCATCCTGTTATTCGCCCATCAGATAAAGAACTTGCCGAAATTGCCAGCCTTCTAAACGAGAGTAATAAAGTGACTATTTTTGCCGGACAAGGTGTCATGGAGGCTCATGATGAACTTATTGCCTTAGCAAATAAATTAAAATCACCGATTGTACATACTTCTAGAGCAAAGGATTTTGTTGAATATGATAATCCTTATAATGTTGGTATGACGGGGATGTTTGGCATGGAGTCAGGAACAACAGCAATAAAAGAGTGTGATGTGCTTTTAGTGTTAGGGGCTGATTTTGCATGGTCACAATTTTATCCTAATAACGCTAAAATTATCCAAGTTGATATTGATGCAACACATCTTGGTCGACGACACCCAGTAGAAATAGGCGTGGTTGGCAGTAGTAAGCCGACTATAGCGGCACTCTTGGCGTTAGTCGATGATAAGCAAGATGCTACTTTTTTAGAGATGTGCCAAAATTTATATGCTAAAGCAATGCGTAAATTGAATAAAAAAACGGTCTCTTCTCACTCGACTATTCATCCCCAATATTTAACTGAACTTGTTGACCAATATGCAACAGAAGATGCCGTGCTCTGTGCCGATGTTGGTTCAGCTATGGTTTGGGCATGTAGACACTTTAATACCAATGGAAAAAGGCGAACAATAATTAGTTTAAAACATGGCACTATGGCAAATGCAATGCCTCAAGCGTTAGGGGTGCAAAAGGCCTTCCCTAATCGTCAAGTTATTACTTTATCCGGTGATGGTGGTCTAAGTATGTTAATGGGGGATTTATTAACCACAATCCAAGAAAATTTACCAATAAAAATCATTGTACTGAATAATAGTTCGCTTAACTTTGTTGAATTAGAGCAAAAAGTCGAGGGATTAGTGGATCACTATACCAATTTACAAAATCCTAATTTTGCAAAAGTTGCACAAGCAATGGGCCTGTTTTCTATAAGTGTTGATGATTCACAGATGCTTGAATCGGCGATGCAATCATTTTTAGCTCACCCTGGCGCTGCGTTATTAGATGTTAAAACAAGTGCGAATGAGCTAGTGATGCCACCTGAGATTCATGCTTCACAAGTCATGGGGATGGCACTTTATGGAGTCAAAGCGTCATTAAATGGAAAGGTAGGCGATGTAGTAAATTTATTGGTCGATAATTTTATTAAAAAATAATCGAGTCACATGTTCGCATTGATAACATAGAAGAATTGGTAAATATTTTTATAACAAGAATGTATTTTTTAAAAAGCTTCTGCCGCATAGGCGGCAGAAGAACAGAATTAGAAGCTAACAGCCCCTTCTTCTGCGGAAGTTAAATTTTTACGAATAACGGTGAACAGTTCACGCCCATAGCCAAGATGCGAATCGGACAAGTCGAAAGGATAAGGTTGACGTTGAGCCAGCTCTGTTTCCTCAACTAATAATGTTATTTCGCCAGTTTGACCATTAACTCGAATCATATCACCTTTTTGGACTTTACTTAATAAACCACCATCATAAGCTTCAGGGGTAATATGAATCGCTGCTGGGACTTTACCTGATGCTCCCGATAATCGACCGTCAGTTAACAAGGCAACTTTATAGCCTTTATCTTGTAGTACACCCAGCGGCGTTATTAGTTTATGTAACTCTGGCATACCAATTGCTTTTGGTCCTTGATAACGCACAACAACCACACAGTCTTTGTCTAATTTACCTGCTTTATATTCGGCTTCTAAATCATATTGGCTATTAAAGATCACTGCTGGCGCCTCAATAATTTGATGTTCAGGTGCTACCGCAGAGGTTTTCATAATAGCACGGCCAAGGTTGCCTGACATCACTTTTAATCCACCATGTGAATTAAACGGTTTTTTGATTGAGGCAATGACGCTCTCATCTAATGATTTTGTTGGACCTTCGCGGAAAGAGAGTTTGCCATTTTCTAAAATAGGCTCTTGAGTATAACGGCTAAGCCCACGTCCAACCACAGTTTCAACATCTTCATGTAATAAACCGCCGGCTAATAATTCTCGAACCAATAAAGATGTACCACCAGCGGCTTGGAAGTAGTTAATATCAGCAGGCCCATTTGGATATATTCGACAAAGTAAAGGCACAACGGTTGATAAGTCTGAAATATCATCCCAATTGATAATAATGCCGGCAGCTTTCGCCATAGCAACAATATGCATGGTTAAATTTGTTGAACCACCTGTTGCAAGCAGTGCAACTAAACCGTTGACAATGACTTTTTCGTCGACCATTTTACCAACAGGCATATAATTTCCTGATTGGTTGGTCAGGCGAGTAATCTGTTTAGCAGCAGCATTAGTTAATTCAAAACGTAATGCGGTTTCAGGATGAACAAAAGCCGCACCAGGCAAATGTAACCCCATTAATTCAATCACCATCTGGTTACTATTGGCTGTACCATAAAAAGTACACGTCCCGCTGGTGTGGTAAGAGGCTGATTCTGACTCTAGTAAATCTTCTCGCGAAGCTTTACCTTCAGAGTAAAGTTGGCGGATACGTACTTTTTCTTTATTGGATAACCCCGATGGCATCGGGCCTGCTGGCACAAAAATAGCAGGTAAGTGACCAAATGTTAATGCACCAATAAATAATCCGGGTACGATTTTATCGCATATACCAAGATAGAGTGCACCATCAAACATATTATGTGAAAGTCCAACGGCAACTGACATCGCAATTACATCGCGGCTCATTAGTGACAGTTCCATCCCAGGCTCGCCTTGTGTCACACCATCGCACATGGCAGGTACCCCTCCCGCCATTTGCCCAACGGCGCCAACTTTGTGCAATACTTTGCGAATTTGCTCTGGGTAAAACTCGTAAGGTTTGTGTGCTGAAAGCATGTCATTGTAAGAACTAATAATACCAATGTTGCTTTTTAATATATTTTTTAGATCTTTTTTGTCATCAATACAACAAGCAGCAAAACCATGCGCTAAATTACTACATGGTAAACTAGATCGCGTTACTTGTTTACTCATAGCGTGTTCTATTTTTTGTAAATAAGCAGTACGAGAAACCTTAGAACGCTCAATAATACGTTGAGTTACAGCTTGAATAGTCGGATTCACATTAACCTCTTGTTATTTCGCTTCTATTTTTTATATTTTTTAACAATGACATATTGTGCGTATTACTTGTTCTGTATCGTGTACAACCGCTTTTAATGGTTGTTCGATATTGATGTTGTAAACATCTTTCTCATCGGCATTGGGTTCTTCAAGGGTATCAAATTGTGATTGAAGCATACCGGTTTTTTGGTAGTGTCCTTTACGTTTTGCTAAACGTTCGGCAATGATATCGTAATTTCCTTTTAAATAAATAAAATGTACGTTTTCATTTTCACCACGAATAATATCTCGATATTTTCGCTTTAATGCCGAGCAGATAATAATTGAAACATCGTTAACATTACTCATAGCAAAAGCAGCATTACTGATTAAGCTAAGCCAAGGCATTCGATCTTCATCGTTTAAGGGGATACCGCTGCGCATTTTTAAAATATTGGCCTTTGGATGTAAAAAATCACCATCTAAGAAAGCAGCATCGAGATCATAAGCCACTTGTTTAGCAACTGCTGATTTACCACAACCTGATACACCCATTAATACAAAAACTTGTTTATTTTTTTTAGTCACTGTTGATCCTTAGCACATCCCGTTTGTTACGGGTAACATTTTGACATGTTAATCTCTATTTGCAATCTAAAAAAATTTTTTTTGTGATCTGGATCAGATTTTATTTTTAATCCTTAAATAGATAATTTGTTATCTGTTTTTGGCTCTTTACAGTGAAAAATAGATTTCGATCACAAAAAAATAAAATCCTATTTGCTTTTTAATTCGAAAGAAAATAATCTTTCGATATTGTTTTTGTTTTCGAAATTTATAATTTAAAAACTTACATAAGAATAATAGTGGAGAACAGCGATGAACAAATGTCAACTTCTTTTCGAAGACAATCTTAAATTTGACAATGAGTTAGAGGCATTAACTTATGTTAGTGAACAATTACAACAAAAAGGGATTGTTAAAGAAAGCCATTTGCAGGCTTTAATTGACAGAGAGGCATTATTTCCAACAGGTATTGCTTTTGATGGATATGCGGTGGCCATTCCTCATTGTGAAGCAACGCATGCTAATACACCAGCAATTTTTATTGTTCGCACTCAAACACCGGTTGCTTTTCATCGAGCCGATGATGACAGCACCGTTGATGTTTCATTGATTATTTCACTTGTTGTGACTGCCCCAGAAGATCAAATTGAACTATTAAAAGCACTTTTTTCAAATCTACAAAATGAAGAATTCTATCAGTTTTTATTAAATGCCCCGCAGGATGAAATAGCGGTGCATTTTAATAACGAGATATTTAACCAATAAGTTTCAGGAGGCACTATGAAAAAAAAGATTATTGTTGCTTGTGGCGGTGCGGTTGCAACATCAACTTTAGCTGCAGAAGAGATAAAAGAGTTGTGTAGCGAAAATAATATTCAACTTGACCTGGTTCAATGTCGTATCAATGAAATCAATACTTTTATTGATGATGTTGATTTGATTTGTACTACAGCCAGAATGGATCAAAGTTTTGGCGATATTCCAATTGTTCATGGCATGCCTTTTGTATCTGGTGTGGGTATCGACCAGTTGAAAGAAAAAATTTTATCTATTTTAAAAGGATAAATCTATGTTTACTGAAATTATGCAGTACATTTTGGATCTTGGTCCATCGGTGATGTTACCCATTGTGATTATCCTATTTTCGTTAGTGCTAAGAATGAAAGTGGGTGATGCACTAAAAGCGGGGATTCATATAGGAATAGGGTTTGTTGGTATCGGTCTGGTTGTTGGTTTGCTAACCAGTTCGGTTGGGCCGGCAGCTCAAGCGATGGCAGAACGATTTGATATTAGCCTAAATGTTATTGATGTTGGTTGGCCAGGGGCTGCACCAATGACTTGGGCATCACAAATTGCTTTAGTTGCTATTCCTATCGCAATTGGTGTGAATATTGTTATGTTAGTTTTAAGGTTAACTCGAGTGGTTAATGTGGACATTTGGAATATATGGCACATGACCTTTACCGGTGCGCTTGTTTATATTGCAACCGGCTCTTACTGGCTTGGTATTGCAGGGGTTATTGTTCATGCCATTATTGCTTATAAACTCGGTGATTGGTTTGCCAAAGATACCAAAGATTTTTTTGAGCTTGACGGTATTGCGGTTCCTCATGGTACGTCTGCATATTGTGGTCCAATTGCTGTTTTTGTTGATGCTGTTATTGAAAAAACGCCGGGCATTAATAAGATTAATTTTAATGCTGTTGATATGCAAAAACGGTTTGGTGCGTTTGGTGAGCCTGTGACTGTTGGCTTATTCATGGGCATCATATTAGGTTTATTAGCTGGATATGGTGTGAAAGAAACGCTACAACTAGCGATTCAAACTGCAGCGGTAATGTTATTAATGCCACGCGTGATTAAGCCTATTATGGATGGATTAACACCGATATCTAAGCAAGCGCGTAAACACTTGCAATCCAAATTTGGTGGGCAAGATTTTCTTATTGGTTTAGATCCCGCATTGTTGTTAGGGCATTCAACGGTGGTATCGGCGAGTTTAATTTTTATTCCATTAAGTATTTTTATCGCCATCATCCTACCTGGTAATGAAGTTTTACCTTTTGGTGATCTGGCAACTATTGGCTTTTTTATCGCAATGGGAGTTGCGGTGCATCAAGGGAATCTGTTTAGAATCATTGTTTCAGGCTCTATCATTATCGCCATTACACTTTGGATTGCCACCCAAATGATTCCATTGACAACAAAACTAGCCATTAATGCAGGCACGATGACTGCAAGTAATGGTGTTTCAGTTGGGGCAATGGATCAAGGTGGGTCACCCATTACTTATCTTATGGTTCAGTTGGTCAACTTAGAACAACCTATTGGCTTTGCCTTTATTGGATTGTTTTATCTTTTCTGCTTATTTTTGACCTGGAAACGTGCTCAGAAATACCAATTATTTACGAAAGATCTGCAGTTAACTCAAGATGATGGAGTAAAAAAATAATCCCAAAATAATCAATCACCACCAAAATCAATCAGAGTGCTTTCACTCAGTCACTAGTGAAAGCAATACATCAACGTAATTTGTTTACCAATAAAGGAAAATAACATGAAAGCGGTTGTTGTCAATGAAGGGGGAGCTTTATCTATACAGAATATAGAAATGCCCAAAATAACATCTCCAGACCAAATTTTAGTAAAAGTCGCTTATTGTGGATTATGTGGTTCTGATATTCCGCGTATATTTCACCATGGTGCTCATTTTTACCCCATTACACTTGGCCATGAATTTAGTGGTACTGTTGTGGATAGAGGATATAGCGTGACAGAGTTTGAGCATGGTGATTTAATCTCTTGCGTACCATTATTGCCATGCTTCAAATGTGATGAATGTCAAAAGCATTACTATTCACTCTGTAAAAATTACACTTTTGTTGGTTCAAGAATAGTCGGTGGCTTTGCGGAGTATATCGTATTAGATAAGAAAAATGCATTTAAATTACCTAAAGGTATCAGTCCACTTGAGGGCGCCTTTTTTGAACCAATGACCGTTGGGATGCATGCATTGCTATTGGCGGATGGATGTGAGGGTAAAAATGTTGTCATCGTTGGTGGGGGTACAATTGGATTACTTGCAATGCAATGCGCCAAGGCAATGGGAGCCAAATCAGTTGCGGTGCTTGATATTAACCGGCAGCGCCTCGATCTAGCCAAACAATTAGGCGCTGATGCGGTATATCATTCTCAAGACCTTAGCACCGAAGCGATCTACCACGCTTTATCTTCATCTCGCTTTGATCAAATTGTATTAGAAACCGCGGGTTCACCTGTTACAGTCAACTTAGCCATTGAAATTGCAGGCCCTAGAGCGAAGATAGCTTTGGTTGGGACACTTCATCATGATATTACACTTCCAGAAAAAACATTCGGACTGATTTTACGAAAAGAGTTACAAATTTTAGGCAGTTGGATGAACTATTCAGCGCCATGGCCAGGTAAAGAGTGGCAACTAGTAAGTCAGTATTTTATGGATGGAAAAATAAAACTTGATGAACTGATTGCTGGCATGGGTGACTTTGATTCATTTATTAAACAAGTTACAGCCTTAAATGGTCGCCCTATGAATGGCAAAATTTTATTAAATTGCATGTAATTATTTTGATTTAAGTCAGCCATTGAAAATGAAACCTTATCTTTTGATTCTGTTTGTTATACACTGCTAAAAAATTTTCGAAAAAGGAAATAGTATGAATGCAAGTGAAAGACGCCAACAGATAGTAGAACTTCTTAATATGAAAGGGACGGTATTAGTTTCTGATTTGTCGGAACAGTTTAATGTTTCGGAGGTCACAACCAGAACCGATCTGAGATTGCTAGAAAAACAAGGAGTGCTAACACGATTTCATGGCGGAGCAACCAAAATCATGAATAACGGTGACTTAAAATCATTTAAAGAGCTGCAATTAGAAGAACGTTATCAGCGATTTATAGAAGCTAAAAAACGTATTGCAATTGAAGCGGTTAAACATGTTAAAGAAGATGACACTATTATTTTAGATAGTGGTAGTACCACCATGTTGATAGCTGAAGAGCTTGTAAAATTGAAGCATATTACCGTAATTACCAATAGTCTTACTTCTGCATTTATATTATCAGACAATAGTGACATTATGCTATTTATGTGTGGTGGTACACTTAGACATAAAACCCGTTCTTTTCATGGAAAAATTGCTGAGCAATCGTTAACTGGCATCTCTGCTGATATTTTGTTTGTTGGTGCAGATGGAATTGATGCAAAGAGAGGAATAACAACGTTTAACGAAGGTTACACTATCAGCAGTGTTATGGCTAATGTCGCCAAAAATGTGATTGCCGTGCTCGATTCATCAAAATTTGGGCGTAATGGGATTAATGTTGTGTTACCACTTAGCCAACTAGATACCATTATTACCGATACTGATGTTGACAGTAGCTGTAAACAAGAATTTGTGGCGAAAGGTATTAGTCTAATAGCCGTTTAATATTTGCGCTTACAATGGTGTGCCTTTTTTAAAATATCTTTAACCAGTGATAAATATTAAGAACCATTGCTTGTTTAGGTTGGATACCGTGAATGATAAAAGCGCTTGTTCCTAATTAAAGTCTATTTAATGATATTGATCATTTAAACCTGTTATTTCTCCCAACGATATTAATGCGTAGGTGAGAATATGATATTAACAATTACGATGAACCCTTCGGTGGATATATCGTATCCATTAAATAAATTGGTTATTAATGATATTAATCGAGTCTCAAAGGTAAAAAAAACTGCCGGAGGTAAAGGGCTTAATGTAACTCGAGGCATTAAATATTCAGGTATTCCCGTTCTTGCATCAGGCATTATTGGTGGAACAACGGGCGAGTATATTCAAAAACAATTAGATAACGATAATATTAATTACAACTTTTATATCACCCAACATGAATCAAGAAACTGTATTGCCATTTTACATGAGGGAAACCAAACTGAAATCCTCGAGTCAGGGCCTGTATTAGATAATCATGATGTTAATGTTTTTCTGGAACACTACCAGAATTTGCTTAGCCAAGCGCAGGTTATTGCTATTTCAGGGTCATTGCCACAAGGATTTCCAGTTGATTTTTATACTCAATTAATTGAAAAGGCAAATAAGTATCAGATCCCAGTATTGCTAGACTCATCGGGTAAAATGTTATTAGAAACACTCGTGTCTAAAAATAAACCTTTTTTAATCAAACCCAATAAAGATGAACTACAGCAGATTATTCAAATGGATATCGATCCAAATGATGTAGCTTCATTAGTTAAAGCCGTCAATCATCCTTTACTGAATGATATTGCTTTTATCATCATCTCATTAGGTAAAAATGGCGCTTTTGCTCGTTGTCATCACAACTATTACCAAGTATCAATTCCTAAAATTAACGTGGTTAATCCTGTTGGATCGGGTGATGTTACGTTAGCTGGGCTTGCTGTTAGCATTCATGAAAATGAAGCTATAGAGGTAATGCTTAAACGTGCGATGACCATGGGAATGCTAAATGCAATGGAATCGCAAACCGGTTTTGTCAATATGGATAATTATGACAAGTATTATCAACACGTTAAAGTGACAAAAATCATTGCAAAATAACAGATTAATGAGGATTAAATTATGTATCTTATTTCTAGCCAAGAGATGTTAAAAAAAGCTCAACGTGAATGTTATGCCGTGCCTGCATTTAATATACACAACCTTGAAACTATCCAAGTTGTTATTGATACTGCTAAACAGATGCAATCCCCCGTGATACTTGCAGCAACACCAGCAACTTATAGTTACGCAGGAATACAGTATTTAATCAGTATTTGTAAAACAGCAGCAAGCATTCACCATTTTCCTTTTGCGTTACATTTGGATCATCATGAAAATATCAGTGATATTCAAACAAAAATAGAGGCAGGAATTCGCTCGATTATGATTGATGCTTCGCATTATCCCTTTGAAGAAAACATCGATATAGTTAGCAAAATGGTTGCTTTTAGTCATAAATATAATGCTAGTGTTGAAGCAGAACTAGGTCGCTTAGGTGGGCAAGAAGATGATCTTATTGTCGATGATAAAGACAGCGCTTTTACCGATCCCGATGCAGCTAAAGAATATGTTGAACGAACTCGGATTGACTCTTTAGCGGTGGCAATCGGTTCAGCACATGGCCTATATAAAGGTGAGCCAAAACTGGATTTTGATCGTTTAGCAAAAATCCGCAATAAAGTTGATATTCCGTTAGTCTTACATGGCGCATCGGGTATTCCCGAACAAATGGTTAAGCAATCAATTCGTTTGGGCATTTGTAAAGTGAATGTGGCAACCGAATTAAAAATTGCTTTTTCAGATGCTTTAAAACAAGATTTTAAACTCCATCCTGACGCCAACGATCCTAGGCACTATATGCAGCCAGCAAAAGCCGCCATGAAAAAAATTGTTGAAGATAAAATTCGCATTTGCGGTAGTGCAGGTAAATTATAATATGAAAGATTAAGGCGTTGTTTTGAGTTAGCTGGAACGTTAATCAATTCATTACCAGCAGTTGATCACTGCTGGTTAAAATGCGTTAAGTGACAGCAAGTTAATTATTTGTAGGAATGACTCGCGTTGTTTACCGTAATTTAAAAAAAGATTGTAATGATAGACATAACCCAGTATCCCAAACAGGTGATACGACGCCTATATCATAAAGAAAAACCACCGTCACCGATTTGGCTAACCGCTTTATGATTAGTTTCCCTGCCATTTATTGCACCAAAAGTCCTCATTAAACATTAAATAACCTGCCCTTATTGAATATAAAACATGGAAACAGATAGCGTCATTTTCTAGATGAGTTGTGTGCACACTATCGGGCATTTACCTGTCTGTTTGCTTTTTAGACTCTATTTTTTGTAAAAAATATTCAGGATTCTATACCGTTTCGTGATGAATTTAGACTTCTCTGTCTCCCATTTATTAAAATATGTGATAGTCATCGTATCAATCAAACATTCACAAAATCTGCTTGCCAACAAACGGCTATTAAAGTCGCAAGAGATAGCGACTTTAATAGCGATTTTGATGTTCACTTTTAGGCGCTATTTTTGTAAAAAATATTCAGGATCCTATACCGTTTCGTGATAAATTGAGGATTCTTTGGATCTGATTTATTAAAATGAGTGATAGCTATCGTATCAATCAAGCAAGCATTGACAAAACCTGTCAGCCCTTAAACGAATGGATACATCGAAAGCGTAATACGTTCGTTAATGGAGAGGTCGCACAATCGGCAAATAATGAGCGATTCAAAAGATAAAAAACTAAAAGTTTAAGCGAGTTTTGACAAAACGCCGTATCATTTTTGAGGATTTCTTTCATCATGAAGTGTAAACAACTCGGCGTTTACTTATCAATTATGATTTATATTTAACGAACTCAGATTGATTTTTTAGCGGTGGCAATCGGTTTACTCATAGTTTATATAAAGGCGAACTAAAGCTAGATTTTAACTGTTTAGCAAAAATCGGTGATAAATGTGATATTCCTTTAGTCTTACATGGCGTATTGGATATTTTCGAATAAATTCTACATCAAATAGCTACTTACAATACGTTACATGACTTGGATTATTAACTCATCAACGTATTGTTTTTCAAGATACCATTGCCGCGATTTGGCATGAATGATTTTATTGTTTATTTAATGATATCTCCCATCACCTGTTTAAACGTTGAAAAAGAACAGAACCCCTTCACATTAGTTGGGCAGTTTGTCATGGTTAACGTAACTTTTTGTGGTGGATTATGACGATTTAATGGTGATAAATTGCGAATTTGTTCAGTGGATTGGTAAAAGTATTCTATTTTCATTAAATTCTCACCACTACGATTGTCGCGCCATTTTTGAAATACGACTTTACCTCCGATCGGTGTGGTTTCAAATTGATTAGGCAAGTTATAGGATTGAATTTGCATAGCGGAAAATAATGAAGCAACATTGGAATCGTGCCCCACTAAAAGAGTGAATTTAGCTGTCTCTCCATTGTCAGTAAAAGCGTGATTAATATAATTCACTAAATTTGCAGAAACATGTTTTGCCACGGTAGGTGAGCCAAATAGTACGGTATTATAATGCTCTTTAATAGCAACAAGTTGTTTTAACTGTTGCGCATCTTTTATTTTACCCCAAGCAATCTTTTTTAAAGGTGTTCCTTCATAATATTGTAAAATGAAGGCGTCAGCAATTGATGTGCCGGTACGCAGTGGTCCAGTAATGCCGGGTTCTTTTCCTTTTTCTATTATTAACTCTGTTGGTAAATCAATAAAGTCGCACTGTTTGTCAGTGATGCAATTAGTTGATTTTTGATAATCAATTATCTTAGCCATATTTTGATATGCGTTGTTAAGTTTTTTATTTAAACCTGTAATACCATTTACATCCGCATTTTTGTTAATTGAAGCAATAGCAGCCTGCTTAAATTCAACACTATCATCTCTAATTACAGGGAAAAATAAGGGATCCATCTGACCAAGTTTTTCTTTATGAACGATCGGTAAAATACATCCGGGGTAGGCACCAACAATAAAAAATTGCCCTGTTGCAATCGTTCGTTGAAGACTATTAGTATAAATATAGACATCTTTTTCGTTTGGACAATTATCGGCAGTTAATAATTTATTATCGGCTAACCACTGACTAAAATAGTGGCCAAAATAGCTTTCTAACGCTCCTCCTCGCGTTGTTAAATAACTGGCTGGCGTATCCGACTGTGGCCATTGATAGGGTGTGATTTTACCTAGAGTGCTTGTTGGACTAGCTAACGGGGCCCGTAAACCATGGCGACTAAAAACCACAACTTGCTCTAAAGTGTAATCATCATGGTTATCTGCTGCATATGTTGAAAATGATACAATACATGCCAAACCTAACATCCCTTTGAATACTATTTTTTTCATATGTTTTCCTCTGAATTATATAGATGATGATTTCATTGATGCAATGCTTAATTTTTTTATGGTAATTGTTGTCTGCACAATGTTTTTATAAGAATAAAAACTGATTCTCGGTATTTGAGTTTTAATTGGATTATCCAATAACGGCTTTCTTTATTTTTTGTAAAAAGATAATCCTTGATAAGAATAAAAGAAATGAAATTTTATGCTATAAGTGATGGTGCTCACAAATTTTCCCCTTTATGAGCAAGATAGTTGAAATTTACAGTCGTTTAGAATAGAAACATAATAGGTTTTGTGCTTAATTAAGTATGATGAGTAAATTAGGCTTTTTTTAATATAGATAATTTTATCGATTATTTTGTTTCGAGCGAGGCATTGTTATTTTTAATAATGCTTAAAACGCTCGAAACTAAAACCACCAATAATTATGATGCATTAGCTGTCTTTTTGACTCGCTCAACAAACATCATTACCACAAAAGCAATAACCGTTAAATAGATGATGTAAGCCCCATAAGTTGCTAACATATCAATCAGTGAACGCCCTCGCATGGCAAAATCGCGGAAAAATCGAAATAACCAAACTAATGGAAATGCGTGGCTAATGTAGTATGTCCAAATTGGCATAATACCCACTGCCATTGTTGATCCCCCCATAATAAACCCCGGCGGAACCAAGAAGATCATTCGGCTTGCACCTTCGCCCGGATTATTTGTTGTCCAAGAAAGTAAAAAGGCTAACCAACCAAAAGCAAGCCCTGTCATAAATACACTTGGTACAAAAGCAAAATAGTTACCTTCAAAACGCAGTTGTCCAAATATTACCAGTATAGCGGTAATAAGGGTTAATGCGGTTGTGTAAAATAGTGCATAAGGAATTGTTCTTGCTAATAAAGATAAGAAGCCTCTTTCTATGGCCATTTGCCACATGCCGGTTACTTTTAATCGACCAATAATCATTAATGAGGTTAACCCGTAAGTTAATGATGAAAAAAAGTAAACAAAATAAATAATTGTTGAAATTGTCGATGAACTCGCTGGATTAAACAGGTAGCGTGTTTTAAGTTGCATGGGTGATAAGGTCGCTTCAATGCCTTCTTTACCAAGCCCTAATGCGGCGATTTTACCAACACTCAGTTCGGCGCCTAATTCAGGAATATATTCATTAAGACTTTGTAGTACTTTGGCATTTTGTGCATCATTGGTGTCATCAGCAAAATAACCTAGGCGAACGGTTTGCTCGCCTTTTTTTAAGCTTTTTTCTAAGCCTTTAGGAATATATAAAACACCTAAATTACGATCGTGTGAAACTAAGGTTATGGGGTTTACTGGCGATCTTATGACCTCGGTTACTTCAATGTAAGGTGATGTATTGACTTTACTAATTAATTCCGTCGAATAATTTGAGCCGTCAAGGTCAATCACTGCAATTTTACCTTCAAATACGGCTCCGTGACTTAATACAATAGAAAACACCAGCGAAACAATGGCCGCTAAGCCAAGCGAAACTTTATAATAAGGGATAAAGTGACCTGACAACATGGCGTCAAGTTCTTCAAGCATAGATTTAATGATGTTTTGCATCATTGATCCACCTCAAGTGTCATTCCGGTTAATAGTTTTGGAATCGATTCTATGTAAATTCTAACTTGATAAGAGGTTAGATCGGCTTGACCACGTTCTCGTGTCATACGTAAATCGGCAAATGATGGCGCAGCGGTGGCAAAGCGGACTTTACCTTTTACTTCTTTATTTAGCGCAATCACATTAGCGGTGATAGTTGTGTCAGGTTGATAATCATTCACCATTTTTTCATTCACATAAATGTCGATATATTTGCGGTTAGTCTCTAACAATACTGCTGGCGCACCGTTGGGTACCATTTCGCCATCTTCAAACATTAGTTTTAATATTTTTCCATCTTCAGGTGCTGTTAACGTTAGTCGTTCATAATTGAGTTGTAACTGTTTTAATTCAGCTTCACCTTGCGCAAGTTGTGCCTTAAGCTGTGCTAATTGATTTTGGCGATTTTGGAGCTTTTGCCGTGCAATTAAGATGGACTTTAATGTCATACCGGTTGCATTTTGTGTTTGTTCAAATTGGCTAATTTGTTCTGGTGTTGCACCAATCATTAAAGTCGATAATTGGCTTTCAATTTGCACAACTTGCATTTTGGCATTAATAAATGCATTACGTGCATTATCAAGTTGTGACTGTGAGTTGCCACCTGTTTTTCGTAATTGGGTTTGGCGATCAAATTCAGTCGTCGCTAAATTGCGAGCAGATTTTGCTGCTTCTAAATTGGCTTGTACTTCTTCAATTTTGCGCCAATTTGTTAATTCTGAAAGGTTAGTTTCATTTTGCGTAATTTCAATAGCGGCTTGTTCTTGATTGACTGCTGCTTTTTGGCTATCAACTAAAGCTTGTAAGCGATCGATAGCCAGCTTGGTATCTATGTCTTCTAATTGCATTAACCGATCACCTTTTTTTACCATTTGTGACTCTTGCACAAATCGCTGGGTGACTTTTCCGCCGACATTTTGAAAGGCAATATTAATTTCGTCAGCTGTTAATACGCCAGATTTAATGCTTTTGGCAACAGATACCGCATCATTTCTTGAACCTACAAAGATTAAAAATGAGCCAAAAATGAGTAGAAGTAAAAAGATAACAGGAATTTTGACATTTTTTTTCATATATAGCTTATTTTCCATTTATTTAGTCAGCTAACTATTTAAGTAAAAAGAATGACTTTAATGATTAAAGTCCGTTATTTTCGTAATAATTTGCGCAACATCGCGATTAAAGACTCTTGTTCTTGCGAGTTTAGCACCTGCGCAAAAGCGCGAATTGATTTAAGGTGGTTAGGCAATGCCTCTTGAATCAGCCTTTCACCTGCATCTGTTAAGGTGATTAGGCGAGAACGACCATCCTCACCACTTTTTGTCATCGAGATTAAAGGCGCTGGAGATGCCAGCATGCGTTTAACCATGACAGATACCGTCGCCGGTGTTACGCCAATGCGCAAAGCAAGATCGCTGGCACAGGTTTCACCTTCTGAATACAGTGACATCAGTAGGGCAAATTTACCCTCAGAAACGCCGTAATCTTTATCTAATTGTGCATAGATATTTGCGCGAATGAGATCGGCGGTTGTGATTAAACTTAAAACCAGATCAACACCAGAAACTTCAACAATGTCATTATTAAATCTTTGTGCACGCGCTAAGGTTTCACGTGAAGGAAGCTTTCTAGAATTGTAATTCAATTATCATTACTCAATTTATTTAGTCGGCTAATTATAAACATTTAATTATGGTTGGCAACTTTTTTAGCTGTTTTTATTGATTTGCTGGGTAATTAAGTCGGGTATTTTGATAGGTATTTTTGATTTTTATCTATTTTTAAACAAGCCTTAACTTCAAATTATGACTTCAACAATCACTTTTACTACTAAAGTGGTAATCCTTGAGGGTAGTTATAATCTGTACAAAGTTTCATACAATGTTATCAAAATAAAATTAAATCATTAAATTAAAATAAAATTGGAGTTTTGTATGAGTAAAACCAATCTCGTTATTATTGGTAATGGGATGGTTGGGCATCGTTTTGTTGAAGAATTAATCGATAAAATGCAGTCCAATCAATTCAATATTACTATTTTCTGTGAAGAGCCACGTCTTGCCTATGATCGGGTGCATCTTTCTTCTTATTTTTCTGGTCATACTGCCGAAGCGCTTTCTTTGGTTCGCGAAGGATTATACGAAGAGAATAATATTAAGGTTTTACTTAATGAACGGGTTATTTTAATCAATCGTCAGCGTAAGGAGGTGCATTCTCAACAAGGGCGAATTGTTGCTTATGATAAATTGATTATTGCGACCGGATCTTATCCTTGGGTGCCGCCGATTAAAGGTGCTGATGGTTCGGATTGTTTTGTTTACCGTACGATAGAAGATCTTGATGCCATTCGGGAATGTGCAAAGCGTTGTAAAAAAGGCGCTGTTGTGGGCGGTGGCTTGTTAGGGCTTGAAGCTGCGGGTGCTTTGAAAAACTTAGGTATGCAAACGCATGTGGTTGAGTTTGCCCCAGTGCTAATGGCTGAACAGCTTGATGTGCAAGGCGGAGAACAATTACGTCGTAAAATTGAGGAGATGGGAGTCGGGGTTCACACCAGTAAAAATACCCAAGAAATTATTCACACACCTGAAGGTAAAATCATGCAATTTGCAGATGGTTCTGTACTTGAAGTCGATTTTGTTGTTTTTTCAACTGGTATTAGAGCAAACGATAAATTAGCTCAAGAGTGTGAGTTAGAAATCGGTCCACGCGGTGGGATTGTGATTAATGATTATTGTCAAACATCGGATTCTGATATTTATGCTATTGGCGAATGTGCTTGTTGGCAAAGCAAGGTTTTTGGTTTGGTTGCACCCGGCTATAAAATGGCTCAGATTGCCTTAGCCCATTTAATGGGGCAAGCTGATAAATTTGAAGGCGCCGATATGAGTGCCAAGCTAAAACTAATGGGGGTCGATGTTGGTAGTATTGGTGATGCTAAAGCGAAAACTGTGGGCAGTCGTAGTTATGTTTACTTAGATGAGACAACGCCCGTTTATAAAAAATTAGTTGTTTCGGGTGATAATAAAAAACTCTTGGGTGCGGTATTGGTCGGCGATACGTCGGATTATAGTAATTTATTACAATTAATGCTTAATGATATGGATCTGCCCGAACACCCTGATACGTTGATACTACCAGCACATGCAGGTGCAAAGCCGGCTATGGGGGTTGATGCGCTTCCCGATTCAGCACAAATTTGTTCGTGTTTTGATGTGACTAAAGAAAAAATTATCCATGCGATTAATGCAGGTTGTCATACAGTTGCAGCCATTAAGGCAGCAACTAAAGCGGGCACTGGATGTGGTGGCTGTATTCCATTAGTTACGCAAATTCTTAATTTGGAATTAGCTAAACAAGGGATCGAGGTTAGCGATGCTTTATGTGAACATTTTAAATACTCGCGCCAACAGTTATATCATTTAATTCGTGTTGAGGGCTTAAAGTCATTTGATGAAGTGATTAAAAAACATGGTAATGGCTACGGTTGTGAAGTTTGTAAACCTACAGTTGGATCGTTATTAGCCTCATGTTGGAATGATTATATTCTTAAAGATAATTTAATTCCTTTGCAAGATAGTAATGATATTTTCTTAGGTAATATTCAAAAAAATGGTACTTATTCTGTTATTCCCCGCAGTGCAGGTGGCGAAATTACACCAGAAGGATTAATTGCCATTGGTCAAATCGCTAAAAAATATCAACTCTATTCTAAAATTACCGGCTCACAGCGTATTGGTCTATTTGGTGCACAAAAAGATGATCTGCCTGCTATTTGGAAAGATCTAATAGAAGCAGGGTTTGAAAGTGGTTATGCTTATGCCAAAGCGTTAAGAATGGCGAAAACCTGTGTGGGTAGTACTTGGTGTCGATTTGGTGTAGGTGATAGTGTGGGATTAGGGGTAGAACTTGAAAACCGCTATAAAGGTATTCGTGCACCGCATAAATTTAAATTGGGTGTATCTGGTTGTACGCGTGAATGTGCCGAAGCGCAAGGTAAAGATATTGGGGTGATTGCCACTGAAAAGGGGTGGAATCTGTATGTGTGTGGTAATGGGGGAATGAAGCCTCGTCACGCCGATTTACTTGCTGCGGATCTCGATAAAAATACACTAATTCAATATATCGATCGTTTTTTGATGTTTTATATTCGCACTGCAGATAAATTACAGCGAACGTCAGTTTGGCTTGAAAATCTAGAAGGCGGTATTGATTATTTACGGAGCGTTATTATGGACGATAAGTTAGGTGTTAATGCAGAGCTAGAAAGTGAGATGACACACTTACGTAAATTAATGGTATGCGAATGGAAAGAAACGGTTGAAAATAATGCAAACCAAATTCGATTTGCGCATTTTATTAACAGCAGCAAACGGGATGAGAATGTGCAAATTGTACCTGAACGCGATCAGCATCGACCAGCTACAGCAGAAGAACGTAAAGTAATGTTAGGGGAATAATATGAGTCAATGGATAACTATTTGTAAACTTGAGGATATTTTACCAGGCACGGGTGTTTGTGCTCTTGTCGGTAATGATCATGTTGCTATCTTCCGTCCTTATGATAATGCTGAGCTTTATGCGATTAGTAATATTGATCCTTTTGCTAAGGCCAGTGTTTTATCTCGAGGTATTATTGCTGAACATGAAAATCAGTTATGGGTGGCAAGCCCACTAAAAAAACAACGGTTTCGTTTAAAAGATGGCTATTGTTTTGAAGATGAACAATACTCGATCGCTCATTATGACGTAACCGTTAATGACGATGGGATAGTACAAGTAAAGTCGCACTAAACCTATTTTTAAAAGGACAAAGTTGTTATGTATACAGAAACAATTAATAAATGTGCAGCCAATGCTGCGCGCATTGTTCGTTTGGCAAAAACAAATCCATTTGGTTTTTGGATAAGTTCTGCTATGGCTGGGGCTTATGTAGGGCTTGGTATTATTTTAATTTTTACTTTAGGAAATCTCGTTGATCCGGCAATCAGACCGTTAGTTATGGGAGCAACGTTTGGTATTGCATTAACGTTGGTTGTTATAGCGGGATCGGAATTATTTACTGGGCATACCATGTTTTTAACGCTTGGTGTTAAATGCAAAAAAATTACCCATGGTCAAATGTGGTTGGTATTACCGCAAACATGGTTAGGTAATTTATTAGGATCAATTTTTGTAGCTGCATTGTATTGTTATGCGGCAACGCCTTTATTATCCACAGATACCAGCTTGGTTCATACCGCAGCATTAGCCAAAACATCGGCTACGGCGTCTGCATTATTTTTTAGAGGCGTGTTATGTAACTGGCTAGTTTGTTTAGCGATTTGGATGGCTAATCGAGTTGAAGGCTCGGCAAAATTTATTGCTATCTGGTGGTGTTTATTAGCATTTATTGCTTGTGGTTATGAACACTCGGTTGCAAATATGACCTTATTTGCACTTTCGTGGTTTGGTCATCATAGTGATGCTTACACATTAGCTGGAGTTGGTTATAATTTGTTATGGGTCTCATTAGGAAATCTTGTCTCTGGCGCATTATTTATGGGGCTAGGATACTGGTATTCAACGCCGAAAGCAGAGCGCCCAGCATAACCACTTAATTAACGAGATGTTATTACCATAATCAACCTAGGAGGGGAATGTATAGTGAATAATTCCCCTTCTTTCAAAAAGTACTAAATTGTTTAGTCTTCTATTTTGTGTTAATTGCTATTAATGATACAAAATAGCGGGGTGATTAAAAGTAGGCTAATTAATAAAGTTCTATTATTAGAGGCTAGGTGTTGGTGAGTTTTAAACAGAGAATGTTCTATTTTGAGGTGTTATGGATTATTTCCCCCTATTTTGTAAGTTAGAAAACCGTGATTGTTTATTAGTCGGTGGTGGTGAAGTCGCTGAACGTAAGGCGCGATTATTGCTTGAAGCGGGTGCTCGTATCACAGTGAATGCGCAAACATTTAATGAACAATTTATGTGTTGGCATGAGCAAAAGCAACTTACCCTAGCTCAAGGGGAATTTGATGCTGAATTACTTGATAATAAGTGGCTAGTCATTGCTGCGACAGATTGCCAACAGACTAATCAAAAAGTGAGTATTGAGGCTGAAAAACGATGTATTTTTTGTAATGTTGTTGATGCTCCTAAAGCGGCAAGTTTTATTATGCCTTCAATTATTGATCGTTCTCCTATTATGGTTGCTGTCTCTTCAGAAGGACATGCCCCTGTTTTGGCCAGATTATTGCGCGAAAAACTAGAGTCTATATTACCCCAACATTTAGGTAAATTAGCAAAATATGCTGGTTATTTACGCGATAAAGTTAAACTAACCTACCAAACAATGACGGAACGACGACATTTTTGGGAAAGACTCTTTTCGCATGATAGATTAGCGCAAGCACTTGCTAATAGTGATTCTGATGATGTTGAAAAACTCACGAATGAGTTATTTAATACATCGCTTGATGCCCGTGGCGAAGTGGTTTTAGTTGGCGCAGGGCCTGGTGATGCGGGATTATTGACGTTAAAGGGATTACAACAGATCCAACAAGCGGATATTATTGTCTATGATCGATTGGTCTCAGATGACATTATGAATCTTGCTCGTCGAGATGCTAAGCGTGTATTTGTTGGTAAACGAGCAGGATTTCATTGTGTTCCTCAAGATCAAATAAACCAGATTCTTTTACAGCAAGCGCAAAAAGGTAAACGTGTTGTACGCCTAAAAGGCGGCGATCCCTTTATTTTTGGTCGTGGCGGTGAAGAGCTTGAAACATTATTTAACGCTGATATTCCTTTTTCTGTCGTACCTGGAATTACAGCCGCTTCAGGTTGCTCTGCCTATAGCGGCATCCCATTAACGCATCGAGATTATGCCCATAGTGTGCGTTTAATCACTGGTCATTTAAAAGACGGTAGTCACCTTGATTGGCAAAGCCTAGCGGCTGAAAAACAGACGTTAGTGTTTTACATGGGATTGTCGCAAGCTGAAAGTATTGAAAAACAATTAATTAAGCATGGTATGAATGCAAATACGCCGGTAGCCATTGTTGAAGAAGGCACTACGACAAAACAAAAAGTAGTATCGGGATTATTATGTGATTTAACACAATTATCTTTGCAAGCTTGTAGCCCAAGTTTAATTATTATTGGACCTGTTGTGGCATTACGTGAAAAGCTCAGTTGGTTTTCTGAACATTAAGCGGAATAGATATGTTAGTTTTAGTTGTGCACAATTCTACGATTGTATTTTTTCGCCACTTATAAAAGGTTCAGTTATTTACTTTAAAAAATGGCTAATGAAATGAATCATTAGCCAATGGGTAAAGTATCTATCAATTTAATATGGGCATGATGCTAGCCAAATGATGAGATAAAAATATCAGGTTGGGGTATCAACATCATCCCAATCCGCATTTTCAAAGCAAGTTAACCAATTTAGTGCATAATGGCGTTCTTGAATAACATCACTTATAATCGATGCCGGTGGTTGCTTATCTTTCATTCGAAAATCTCTGGTTATCCAATGTAAGCGGTAGTGCAAATCTAAAGCATCTAACAATTCACTAACGGGTCTTAAGGTTACCGTAGAAATATCTTGCTCACTATGTTGCATTCCTTCGTCAACTAGCGATGAAACATTACAAATAGTATCAGCAAAAGGGAGCTCAGATTGCCAATTGATTGCCCATTGTAAAGGTAATAATGCTTCGTATTTCCAAGACATATCGATCACATCTTGCTCTGTTGGCTGTCCGCTATAAATAAAGTCACGTTCATTATTTGATAAAGCCGCAAATCCTATTGGGCAACGTTCTTTAAATTCCATTGGATTAATCGAATCATTCTCGCGAAAACTTTCGGCTTGAATACCTGTTAACATTATCGCTAAAGCACGTTTAGCTACCTCATCAGGCGTTCTAAGAATTACTTCGGATTCGGCAATAACCGGTGGTAAATGTGCAGGCGTATACAATCCCAATTTGGCTAAATACTGCTCCGTTTTCGTTTTGCGCTTTAATGCTTCTGGTGGGTAAGGGATAACTGCATCTAAATCAATATCACCATCAGTATATTGCAATACTTCTCCATCAGGATTACGAATAGTTCCATCCGGCATCAATATAATGGCATTTGCCTGCCAGCCCCAAGTGGTAAACTCACTGAAATTATCTTCTTCAATCTCAAAGGCAAATTGATGTTTAACTCGTTGGATATGGCGATACAAAGCATAACGATGTGAATTCATCTCCCCATCTCCTGCTTGCATGACATAACCGATAAAACCATCAAGGTGTTTCATCAATTCAGAATCATCTAATCCTCGATGATATAAACGTTCACAAGGGAAATCAATGGCTGGTGGATGCGTTACTGTAGAATAAGCATTGATCAATATTGGCATTTCAAACATTCCTATTTTAGATTTTGTGTGTTTTATAATTATCTTATTAAGGATAAAGCATGAAGATTTATCTATTTTTATTTTTCAATGGATAATTTTATTCCTTACTTTGTAAATACCATACGGTCATTTCCATTCGGGATTTAAAATTAAGTTTTTTGAATATACTTTTGATGTGTACTTTCACGGTACTTTCTACGATACCAAGTTCTTTCGCAATCAGTTTATTTGATAATCCTTGGACTAGTAAATTAAAAATTTCATTTTCTCTTGGTGTTAACAAGCTGACATCATGTATTTGCTTTGTGATTGGTTCTTTGTTATAACGCATATAATTGAGGATAATATGCGAAATAGCATTATCCATAATGAGCTTGCCTATCGAAATATCCTGTAGCGATTTTAGAAAATCTTCAGGTTCCATATCCTTTAACAAATAACCATCTGCACCGTTTTTTAGTGCTGTGATAATATCTTCTTTCGCATCTGATACTGTAAATATAATAATACGGCTAGAGATATTTTTCTCTCTCAAGTAGCGTAATATTTCTAACCCATTAACATCTTGCATATTGATATCAAGCAAAATAATATCGGGGTCGAGTTTTTCTGCTAGTTTAATGCCTTCTATACCAGAGCCTGTTTCGCCTACAACTTCAAAATGGTTTACTGTGTTAATTAACTGTTTCACACCATTTCTTAACATTGGGTGATCATCAATAAGCAGTATTGAACTATTTATTTGTTCCATTTTTTACTCATCTGTAATGGAATGGTTTTGTTCGCTTTGAATGTTACCACAATTTGTGTTCCTTGATTGGGGTTACTATCTATTGCTAAATTACCATTTAGTATTTCGACTCTATCACGCATAATAATTAGACCATAATGATTATCTTTTTTTAAGTCATTTTGTAAACCAATACCGTCATCTTTTATGCAAATAGAGATGATTTGATTATCATCTATTTTTAAACTCACTTTGACATGTGAAGCTTTAGCATGTTTGTATATATTATTAAGCCCTTCCCGAATTACTTGTAATAAATGAAAGGCATATTTACTATTGATAATATTAAGTGGCAAGTGGTATTCAAACTGAATATTGAATTGTAATTTTTGATTAAATTCTTCAATTAATTCTACTAAGCTTGCATAAAAGCCAGTTTGATTAAGGCGTAAGTGGAAAGAGGTAATTAGTTCTCGTAATTGAGAGTAGGTAATATTGATCTCTTTGCGCATGGTTGCTAATAAATCAATACTGTTTTGAGATGTTAAATCTGACTGCATTTGTAAGCAGCTAAGATGTATTTTTAAACAAGATAGTGATTGCGCTATCGAATCATGTAGCTCTCTAGCCATGGCTGAGCGCTCTTTCATTAATAAATATTGTTTTTGTTGTTCTACTTTTCTTTCTAGCTTCATTGCGGTGGTCATTTGTTCAATTAGTCCCATAATTAAGCTTTCTTGTTCATTAGTTAATATTACTTCTGTTGGTTGTAACGCAAATAATATCCCATATTTTTCCCCATTTTCTTGAAGATACCAATAACGCTGAAAACTATTTTGTTGATAAGACGTTGTTGCGGTTAAACAAGCACTACATTTGGAGTTCTGGCAGTAAGGTAGTTTGTGTTGATTATCGTAACTGATTTGTTGATAGTGCTTTGGATCATCTGATTCATAAAAACGAATTTGAAATTGAGTTAATGGGACTAATTCTTCCAATTCACGTAACACTTTTAAAAAACGTTCACACAATGGTTCTGAAGTATGTAATTGTTTGGTTGCTTGATATTGAAACGAAACGATTTTATTGGTTTGTTGTAATTTGGCTGTTTTTTCGATAACTTGTTTTTCTAGCAATAAATATTGTGATTCGATCTGCGCTGACATTTTATTGAAAACTAATCCTAATAGATTAAATTCATCTTTTTTCGTTCCAATACTAAAACGTTGACTAAAATCGTGATTAGAAATGGCGTCAGCCATCTTAATCAGTGTTTTCCATGGAGCTAAAAGGTGGTGACGTAAGTAATAAATTTGAATAATTAAAAAACAGATGATGATAATGATAAATAATTGTTGTATTTGTGAAATATAATAAATTTTGTTTTCAGTCTTTTGATCAATTTTATGTACCAAATGATTAATGCGATTAACATAGTTTTCGATATCAGTTTTTATATCATCAATTTTTTGTGCTTGCTTTATTTTAGTAGTAAGTTGTGTTTTCCAGTCAATTTCTAATTGATTAAATTCATTAATTAAGTTGTAGCGTTTTAAAATCATTAAATGTTGTTGTGATGAAGAAATATCCATAAAAATATTTAAACGACCATACTCTCTTTCATTGAGTGGAATCATGGTCAGTAGTTGGTAGTTTTTCATTCTCAGTAACCCCAATTGATTGACCATATATGCCCCACCTTTTGTATCATTGGCTACTTGAATTGAAAACGATAACGCGACTAAAGCAATAGCACCTAAAAAAAACATTAATAGCGTTAAACGATTAATAATTGAGGTAGTGTAGCGAAATTTTTTTTTCGGCATATGAACACTCAACATTATTTTATAATTTTATTTTGAAGATAAATTGTAATTTATGATTGTGATTGTAGCTTGAAAAAAAGTATATCGCTGATCTTTTTTATCACTTTTTGCGATCTTTTGGTAAACAGCGCTTGCAACAAGAATAAATTTTGCGTAAAATTCACGCCCTATAAGATTAATCACGCAGACATATATGTTTAATCAAGTCATCGTCTGCTTTTTATTGCGGAGTTAAGTATGTACGCAGTTTTCCAAAGTGGTGGTAAACAACACCGAGTTAGCGAAGGACAAGTCGTTCGCTTGGAAAAAATTGAAGTCGAAACAGGTGCAGAAGTTGTTTTCGATAAAGTTTTAATGGTAGCAAATGGTGAAGACATCAAAGTTGGTGCTCCGTTTGTTGAAGGTGCAACAATTAAAGCAGAAATTGTTGAGCACGGTCGTGGCGATAAAGTGAAAATTGTTAAATTTCGTCGTCGTAAACACTATCGTAAACAACAAGGTCACCGTCAGTGGTTCACTGATGTGAAGATCACTGCAATCGCTTAATAGGAGTATCGAACAATGGCACATAAGAAGGCTGGTGGTTCATCACGTAATGGTCGTGATTCCCAAAGTAAACGTTTAGGTGTTAAACGTTATGGTAGTCAAGAAGTTCTTGCTGGTAACATTTTAGTTCGTCAACGTGGAACTCAATTCCACCCAGGTACTAATGTAGGTTGTGGTCGTGATCATACTCTATTTGCCTTAATCGATGGACAAGTAAAGTTTGAAGTTAAAGGACCGAAAAACCGTCGTTATGTTAGTGTAGTTGCTAATAGCTAATTTAAAAACGGTTCAAAAGTTATGAAAGCCCCACACTTATTGTGGGGCTTTTTTCATTTCTTGAAATTTATATAAAATTGATGGCGATATGATAAAACAGCAAAATGTTAAATTAGGTTTTGCACTTGCCATGTTAACTGCAGTGATGTGGGGCATTGTGCCAATTGCAATTAAATATGCGCTAGTGGTTGTTGATCCATTGACGTTAGCTTGGTCGCGATTGGCTATTTCAGCACTTGGAATTACCATCTGGCTGGCTTACAAAAAGCAATTCCCTAATTTAATGATGTTTAAAAAACGTCGTCGCTTTATTTTATTGATGATTGCTGGGTTTGGATTGTTGGGGAATTTTGCATTATTTGCAAGTGCAGTTCAGTACCTTTCTGCCACAGCCTCTCAGGTAGTTGCGCAAACCGGCATTATGATATTTATGATTTCAAGTGCTTTTATTTTTAAAGAGCGACTAAGACCGACGCAGATTATTGGTATTTTAGTCTTACTCACAGGGCTTGTACTATTTTTTAATAAAAATATTGTCGATCTTTTTTCTAATATGTCTGCGTATAGCATCGGTATTTGGCTTGGTTTACTTGCATCTGTATCGTGGGCCTGCTATGCGCTTGCTCAAAAAGTACTATTACGAAAATTACGTGCAGAACAATTACTTTGGTTAATTTACCTTATTTGCACCGTATTTTTATTGCCTTTTACTTCACCAAGTAAAATGGCCAATGCTGATGCAACGCAACTGTTTGCTATCATATTTTGTGGTTTGAATACTATTATTGCTTACGGGGCGTTAGTGATGGCAATGGAAAGGTGGCAAGCCGCACAAGTGAGTGCTATAACAACCTTAACACCATTATTTGCACTTATCTTTTCAGACTTGTTTGCATTAATTTGGCCTGAAAAGTTTGCTATGCAATATTTAAATATTTTAGGTTATATTGGCGCAGTGTCTGTTGTTGCGGGCGCAATGTTTGCCACCATTGGGCATTATCTTTGGCATCCAAGAAAAGGCTGGCTAATTAACCTCAATAAAGGGGAAGAATAATGAAATTTGTTGATGAAGCATCAATTCGAGTTGAAGCAGGAGATGGTGGAAACGGTTGTGTCGGTTTTCGCAGAGAAAAGTATATACCCAAAGGTGGTCCTGATGGTGGCGACGGTGGTGATGGTGGTGATGTCTTTTTTATTGCTGATGAAAATTTAAATACACTTGTTGATTTCCAGTTTGAAAAAAATTATCGCGCAGAACGAGGTCAAAATGGACAAGGTTCTGATTGTACGGGTAAACGTGGTCGAGATATTACTGTTAAAGTACCTGTAGGAACACGTATTACGGACAAATATACTGGCGAAATTATCGGTGATTTAACGCATCATCAACAAAAAGTGTTAGTTGCCAAAGGTGGCTTTCACGGTTTGGGTAATGCACGTTTTAAATCATCGGTTAATCGTGCGCCAAGACAAAAAACTGATGGTACTCCGGGTGAAAAGCGTGATGTGCTATTAGAATTATTATTGCTTGCTGATGTAGGGATGTTAGGCTTGCCTAATGCTGGTAAATCAACCTTCATTCGCGCTGTTTCAGCGGCTAAACCGAAAGTTGCCGATTATCCATTTACCACTTTAGTACCTAGTTTGGGTGTTGTTCGGATGGATAATGAGCAAAGTTTTGTTGTTGCTGATATTCCAGGTTTGATTGAAGGTGCATCAGATGGCGCAGGGCTTGGTATTCGGTTTTTAAAACACCTTGAACGCTGTCGTGTTTTAGTTCATTTAATCGATATGGCACCAGTAGATGAATCAGATCCGATAGAAAACGCTAAAGTTATAATTCAAGAAGTTCAGCAATATAGTGAAAAATTAGCGAATAAACCACGTTGGTTAGTATTTAATAAAATGGATGTATTAGGACCCGAGGAGAGTGCTAAACGTGCGGCTGAAATTGCTAAGGCGCTTGACTGGCAGGATAAATATTATGTTATTTCCTCCATTAATGAAGAAGGTGTAAAAGCATTATGCTGGGATTTAATGGAATATATCAATGCTCATCCACGAGAAGCTGAATCAGAACAATCAGCACCCGAAAAAGTTGAATTTATGTGGGATGATTATCATCAACAAGCAATGGATGAAGCTTTTGATGATGACGATGATTTCGATGATTGGGATGAAAGTGATGAAGAGGGCGTAGAGTTTATTTATCAAAAATAATCAGTATTACGGTCTTTTATCTGGATTTAGCTATTGTGTAAAATCGTTTTATAAAAGCAATAAAAGCAGAAAGAAAATTTCTGCTTATTTTTTATCGAGTTGAATATAAAACCAGTTTTATCAGATAAGTGAGTCAGGTATTTATTTTCATTTAATTTAGGAAAGTCTAAAAAATGCTTGCTTTTAGTAATGAGAATCATTATCATTATTGAGTGCTTTGTTAGAGCCTAAACAGCTTCTAACAAAGTATGACATTGCTCACATTGCTTCCAATATTTGCCAGCTAAGCTGGCTTTTTTATTTTTGTGTCACTTACAACTATTTTAATCTTCAAGTACTAGCTATTTGGTAATTCATTGTCGATGTCAAATAAAATAAGTAGGGCAGCGTTGCCTCCAAATTCTTTGGGTGCTTGATGGAAGCAGATAACATGAGGATGCTGAGCTAGCCACATGGGTGTTTGTGTTTTTAATATATTTTTTCCATGCCCATACATGATGCATGCGCAATGCGCTCTCTCTTTTAAACATGCAGCGATAAGGGCAGCAATCTCTTTTTTAGCTTCTTGCTGAGTGAGTCCATGTAAGTCCAAAAAAAATTCTGGCTCATAAAATCCACGGCGTAATTTTTTTACTTCATAGGGGTCGGCATTTTCTCGACTATAGCGGATAGGATCTTGTTGTAATAGCGGTTGATAATTATCAGAAAAATAAAACTCAGCATGAATTTTTTCATGTTGTAGTTTTTGTGTTTCCATTATTTTTTGGGAGCGTTTTATCGGTTTATGAACAACGGTATCTTGTTTTAGCTTTTTGGTATTACCAATACTATTTTTAAACAAGTTTATGTCATCTTGGTCTAAGTTAAATTTATTTGGCATTAATTTTCACTCTGGGTAAACTTTTTGTTTAAATTCGCACAAATCTTCTATAACACAGGCACCACATCTAGGTTTTCTGGCAATACAGGTATAACGCCCATGTAAAATTAGCCAGTGGTGGCAATTTATTTTATATTCTTTGGGTACGACCTTCAGCAATTTTTCTTCAACTGCTTCAACAGTTTTACCGGGTGCAAAACCTGTACGGTTACTTACCCTAAATATATGTGTATCGACGGCAATGGTTGGCCAACCAAAAGCGGTGTTTAGCACAACATTGGCTGTTTTACGACCAACGCCAGGTAATTCAATTAGCGCATCAAAATTTTCAGGCACTTCACCTTGATATTTATCTACCAATATTTGACAGGTTTTAATAATGTTCTGTGCTTTACTATTATAAAGCCCAATGGTGCGGATATAGCTTTTTAGTTTATCAACGCCAAGAGCCAAAATTTGATCAGCAGTATTTGCAACAGCAAACAAGGGTTGGGTGGCTTTATTTACACTCACATCAGTTGCTTGTGCTGAAAGTACTACTGCAATTAGCAGTTCAAAAGGTGTCTGATAAATAAGTTCTGTTGTTGGATCTTTAATATGATCCTTTAATCTTTCTAAAATTTGGATTCGGGTTGATTGTTTCACAAAATAATTATATTAAAAATAGTGAGGCATATATTATATACTTTTATTTACAGTTTATCTGTAGGTTGCATTTAGTTTTTATATAGATCAGATTAATAAAAAGCATCAAGTACTATTACCAATTACAAAATATATTTATTACACACGTTGTGTACATTTTAGTTATTTGAGCATTCACATTCATAATCACTGACTTTTTAGCATGGTGATTTTATGATAAGCTAACCAACTATTTTTTTAATTTATCAAATAAGGTTTTTTAAAGATATGTCCTTACCAATGATTGTCACCTTTGCTGTATACATTTTAGGCATGATTGCAATAGGTTTTTTTGCATTTCGATCGACGCAGAATTTTGGTGATTATATTTTAGGTGGGCGTCGTATCGGTAGTGTTGTCACAGCACTTTCAGCTGGCGCATCAGATATGAGCGGTTGGTTATTAATGGGATTACCTGGTGCAGTTTTTTTGTTTGGTATTTCTCAAAGTTGGATTGCAATTGGGTTGATTATTGGTGCTTATTTGAATTGGTTACTCATTGCTGGGAGATTACGTGTCTTTACGGAAATCAACCATAATTCATTAACTTTACCCGATTATTTTGCTCGTCGATTTGATGATAAAAGCTCATTGCTGCGTATTATTTCAGCCGTTATTATTTTAATCTTTTTTACTGTTTATTGTGCTTCTGGTGTAGTTGCGGGTGCAAAATTATTCGAAAGTACATTTGGTATGAGCTATGGTTGGGCAATGCTTGCAGGTGCTGGTGCAACCATTGCCTATACGTTTATTGGTGGTTTTTTAGCTGTCAGTTGGACTGATACTATTCAAGCGAGTTTAATGATGTTTGCACTTATTCTAACGCCGATTATGGTTATGGTAAATGCAGGTGGGCTTACTGATGCATTGACATATATTCAATCGCTTAATCCTGATTACACCAATTTATTTGCTCACATGGATTTTATCGCTATTATTTCATTATTAGGCTGGGGTCTTGGCTATTTTGGGCAACCTCATATTTTAGCCAGATTTATGGCGGCTGATTCACATCAAGTCATGAAAAATGCACGCCGAATTAGTATGACTTGGATGGTGTTATGTTTAGCTGGAGCTATTACGGTTGGCTTTTTTGGTATTGCTTTTTTCTCCAATCATCCTGAATTTGTCTATTTGATTAATAACGGCAAACATGAACGCATTTTTATTGAGCTTTCAAAGTTATTATTTAATCCTTGGATTGCAGGTGTATTGCTTGCAGCTATTTTAGCTGCGGTAATGAGCACATTAAGTTGCCAGCTATTAGTTTGTTCTAGTGCTATAACGGAAGATTTTTACCGAGCCTTTTTTAGACCAAAAGCAAAACAAAAAGAACTTGTTTGGGTTGGGCGTATAATGGTGCTATTAGTTTCAGTTATTGCAATTTTATTAGCCATTAATCCAAATAATAGTGTACTTGATTTAGTCAGCCATGCTTGGGCTGGATTTGGCGCAGCGTTTGGACCAATTATTGTTTTTTCAGTATTTTGGTCACGAATGACTCGTAACGGTGCACTCGCTGGAATGGTAACAGGTACAATAACGGTGTTGCTATGGATTAATTTCAATTGGTTTAATCTTTATTCGCTTATTCCTGGATTTTTATTAGCGTCTATCGCAATTGTTATTTTTAGTCTTTTTGATAAAAAGCCAAACGAAATAGTGGTAGATCATTTTAAACAAGCGTACAAACGCTATCATAACAATACAAACTAAAATAAATCTTATTTAAACTAGAATATAAACGTAATAAATTTAATAGGTAAAATATCATGACAAAAAATGTGATCAAACAACTACAAGAGCGTGGACTGATTGCTCAGCTTACCGATGAAAAAGCATTAATAGAACAAATAGAACAAAATCCTATTGCGCTTTATTGTGGTTTTGATCCAACAGCAGATAGTTTGCATCTCGGTCATTTAGTTCCATTACTTTGTTTAAAACGTTTTCAGTTAGCTGGTCATAAACCTGTTGCGCTTGTAGGTGGAGCAACAGGTTTAATTGGTGATCCAAGTTTTAAAGCTGTTGAGCGAAAACTTAATACTGAAGAGACAGTTGTTGAGTGGAGCGAAAAAATCAAACAACAAGTTTCCCCATTTTTAGATTTTAATTGTGGTGAAAATTCGGCAATTGTGGCTAATAACTACGATTGGTTTAGTGGCATGAATGTGCTGACATTTTTACGTGATATTGGTAAATATTTTTCGGTTAATGCGATGATCAATAAAGAATCAGTTAAGCAACGTATTGATCGTGATGAAGTGGGTATCTCATTTACTGAATTTTCTTATAGCTTATTACAATCTTATGATTTTGCTTGTTTGAATCAATCGCATGATGTTGTTTTACAAATTGGTGGTTCTGATCAGTGGGGTAACATTACTGCCGGTATTGATTTAACTCGTCGCTTACATCAAAAACAGGTTTATGGTTTGACTGTGCCGTTAATTACTAAATCAGATGGAACTAAATTTGGTAAAACTGAAAGTGGTGCAGTATGGCTTGATCCTAAAAAGACCAGTCCGTATAAATTTTATCAATTCTGGATTAATACGGCAGATGCGGATGTTTATCGTTTTCTTAAATTTTTCACATTTATGCCATTAAGTGATATTGACGCATTAGAGCTAGAGGATAAGAATAGTGGTGTTGCTCCTAGGGCGCAATATGTATTAGCTGAAGAAGTAACTCGTTTGGTACATGGCGAAGAAGGCCTTATGGCAGCAAAACGTATCACGGAAAGTTTATTTTCAGGCAAATTAAGTGAATTATCAAAAGCTGATTTTGAACAATTGGCCCAAGATGGCATGCCAACGGTGACAATTGATAATGATGCAGATTTACAGCAAGCAATCGTTAATGCACAGTTTGCGCCATCAAGAGGACAAGCGAGAAAAATGATTGAATCGAATGCTATTTCAATTAATGGTGAGCGTAATTCTACAGTGGATTATCAATTTTCTGATAATGATAAACTTTTTAATCGTTATACATTGCTTCGACGTGGTAAAAAATATTACTGCTTGTTGATTTGGAGCTAATTTTATGAAAAATATTTTATCGATTCAGTCTCATGTTGTATTTGGTCATGCTGGAAATAGTGCAGCTGAGTTCCCTATGCGTCGAATAGGTGTAAATGTTTGGCCTTTAAATACCGTACAATTTTCTAATCATACTCAATATCGTCAATGGACTGGAACGGTAATGGCTGCATCTCATTTAACTGAGATTGCTGATGGAATTAATGAAATTGATGAACTAAAACGTTGTGATGCGGTATTAAGTGGTTATATGGGCTCGCCGGAACAAGGTAATGCTATTATTGAGATTGTTAAAAAAGTAAAAGCGGTTAATCCAAATGCTATTTATTTTTGCGATCCAGTAATGGGTCATCCAGAAAAAGGATGTTTTGTTGCTCCAGGTGTATCAGAGTTTTTATGCAATACTGCACTGCCTATGGCAGATATGATGGCTCCAAATATTTTGGAGCTTGAAGAGCTAAATGGTAAACAACGTATCAATAATGTTGAACAGGCAATTTTAGCATGTCGAGAGTTATGTAAAAAAGGACCTAAAGCGATTTTAGTTAAACATTTAAGCCGAGCTGGATATAAAATTGATCGGTTTGAAATGTTGCTTGTGACTCAAGATGAAGCATGGCATATTGATCGCCCACTCGTTGATTTTGGTGTAAGGCAGCCGGTTGGTGTTGGTGATATGACAAGCGGATTATTTTTAGCTAATATTTTACTTGGAAAATCATTGGTGGAAGCTCTAGAACATACTACTTCAGCGGTGTATGCAGTTATGCTTGAAACCTTAAAACAAGATGAATATGAATTACAATTAGTTGCAGCACAAAATGAAATTGACAAACCAACACAATGGTTTAATGCAAAAAAAATTGATTAATTATAAAAATATGTAAAAATGGAACTAGCTAACGGTTAGTATTAAATTTATGAGGGGATAATGGACGATATTTCATTAGGAGTGATGCTCGCTGATTTACGAGAACAAATGGGATTAACTCAGGATGATATTGCCAATAAAATTCATGTGCGAAAAACGGTGATTGACGATATCGAAAAAGACCAATTGCCTCATGCCCCTCTTGTTTTTGTCAAAGGTTATATTCGTTCTTATGCAGAAATTGTCGGCTTATCAGCTGATCAGTATCAACCTCATATCGATGAATTAGCCAAACAATCTAAGTCCCGACAAAAGAAAATTCAACCACAAGGGTTTATAACAAAAAAACAGGGAAAGCCCTCCTTTATTTTGATCGGTGTATTTGTTGTTCTTTGTGCGCTTGGTATAACTTTATATTATATTAATAAGGACGATAAAAATAATCTTATTGAAGTAAGTCATTATATTTCTCCATCCCCTATTACCCGTGTTAATAGTTAGCAAATTTTCTTATTCTCATACAGACATTTGCCTTAAATCTTGTTAAGATTGCTGGCTAGTTATTTTGTAATATGGTTAAGTGTGTATGAGTCATCAGGATTCACCAATTATTAGACGAGAATCTACCCGAATTTATGTCGGCAATGTTCCTATTGGTGGCGGAGCACCAATAGCTGTTCAATCGATGACAAATACGCGTACTACGGATGTCGAAAAAACGGTAGCTCAAATTCAAGCGCTTGAACGTGTTGGGGTGGATATTGTGCGCGTTTCTATTCCAACAATGGATGCGGCTGAAGCGTTTAAATTGATTAAACAACAAGCTAAAGTGCCGCTGATTGCTGATATTCATTTTGATTATCGTATTGCTTTAAAAGTGGCAGAATATGGCGTTGATTGTTTAAGAATTAATCCCGGTAATATAGGCAATGAATCAAGGATCCGTGCGGTTGTCGATTGTGCAAAAGATAAAAATATTCCAATACGTATTGGGGTTAATTCAGGTTCACTTGAAAAAGATATCCAAGAGAAATATGGCGAGCCTACTCCCAAAGCGATTGTCGAGTCAGCAATGCGTCATGTCGATATACTTAATAGACTTAATTTTGATCAATTCAAGGTCAGTGTAAAAGCATCTGATGTGTTTACTGCAGTTGATGCTTATCGTTTGTTAGCTAAGCAAATTAAGCAGCCATTACATTTAGGTATAACTGAGGCCGGTGGCGTGCGGAGTGGTGCAATTAAATCAGCTATTGGATTGGGATTATTGCTATCAGAAGGAATTGGCGATACACTCCGGGTATCTTTAGCGGCTGATCCTACTGAAGAAGTGAAAGTTGGATTTGATATTTTAAAATCGTTGCGTATACGGGCTCGTGGTATTAATTTTATTGCCTGTCCAACCTGTTCGCGCCAAGAGTTTGATGTGATTAATACCGTCAATATATTAGAGCAGCGATTAGAAGATATTATTACGCCAATGGATGTATCTATTATTGGTTGTGTGGTTAACGGTCCGGGCGAGGCGTTAGCTTCAACAATGGGGGTTGCTGGCGGTCATAACAAAAGTGGTTTTTATGAAGATGGTGTACGTATTGGCCGTATTGATAATGAACAAATGATTGATGAGTTAGAAGCTAAAATTCGTGCTAAAGCATTAATATTAAAAAACAGAATTACAGCAACTGAATTATAATCTTATTAGATAGCGAATAAATAAATGACAGAAAAAAAGATTCAATCTATACGAGGAATGAACGATTTACTTCCAACAGATAGTGCAAGTTGGCAACAGATTGAAAAAATCGTTAAAGGCGTATTAAACAGTTATGGCTATAACGAAATTAGAACGCCCATTGTTGAAGATACTGCTCTATTTAAAAGAGCAGTAGGTGAAGTTACCGATATTGTTGAAAAAGAGATGTATACTTTCAACGATCGTAATGATGAAAGCATTACCCTGCGCCCTGAAATTACTGCCGGTTGTGTTCGTGCTGGCATTGAACATGGTCTTTTTTACAATCAAGAACAGCGTCTTTGGTATTTAGGGCCTGCTTTTCGTTACGAAAAACCACAAAAAGGGCGCTATCGTCAATTTCATCAATTTGGTGTTGAAGTCTTTGGGCTTGAAGGACCAAATATTGATGCAGAGCTTATTTTATTAACGGCACGTTTTTGGAAAGCTTTAGGTATTGAAAAGCACACCTCTTTAGAACTCAACTCTATTGGTTCACTAGAAGCAAGAGCTAATTATCGAAATGCTTTAGTTGCTTTTCTTGAACAACATAAAGAAAAATTGGATGAAGACTGTTTACGTAGAATGTATACTAATCCATTGCGTGTACTTGATTCAAAAAATCCAGTTGTCCAAGAGCTACTCAATCACGCTCCAAAATTGTTTGATTATTTAGATGAAGAATCTAAACAGCACTTTGAAGGGCTATGTCGTTTATTGGATAACGCTGGAATAAACTACAATATTAATCAAAGATTAGTACGTGGATTAGATTACTATAATCGAACTGTTTTTGAATGGGTAACCAGTAGTTTAGGTGCGCAAGGTACCGTGTGTGGTGGTGGTCGTTATGATGGGCTAGTTAGTCAACTGGGTGGACAACCAACACCCGCTGTCGGTTTTGCAATGGGTGTTGAGCGATTAGTATTATTAGTTCAAGCCGTTAATCCATCATTAAACCAAGTTAATTTGATTGATGTTTATATGATTTCATCTGGTGATGAAAAGACAATTGCAGCAGCACAAGGTGTTGCAGAGCAATTGCACGATAGTCTACCTGATTGGCGAATCATGACAAACTATGGTAGTAGTAATTTTAAGAAACAATTTACCAAAGCTGACAAATTAGGTGCTAAAATAGCTATTATTATTGGCGAAAATGAATTGGCTAATCAATCAGTCATGATTAAAAATTTACAAACAGGCGAACAAGTTGAAGTTGCACAAAAAGAAGTTGTCCAAACTTGTTTGTCGATTAAGTAAAAGATATAGGAGAAAAATGTGAGTCATCAGTTATCGAGTGAAGAACAACTGGAAGAGATAAAGGGCTTTTTTGCTAAAAAGTGGAAAATGATTGTTGCGGTTTTGGTAATCGGATTACTAGCCTTTTTTGGCTGGCGTTATTGGCAATCATATAAAGCTGAAAAAGCGATTGAATCATCGGATAAGTATGAACAATTACTTGCTCAATTAGATGATAATAAACCAGACTCTGTTAATGGGTTAGTCTCTTTTGCTAAAGACAACGACACTATTTATAGTGTGTTTGCTAATTTGCGTGCGGCAAAATTTTTTGTTGAAGTATTAAAAGATTATTCTGGGGCTGAAGCATTATTAATTGACGCCTTAAAGAAAACTGATTCAGAGCCGGTTAAAGCGATAACCAACATTCGTATAGCTCGTTTACAGTATCAACAAGGTCAATATCAAGAAAGTTTAACATCGCTAGATAATGTAACTGGCGAAAGTTGGGGGGCGGTAATTAACGATCTTCGTGGTGATGTATTAGTTAAAATGACGCGTTATGCTGATGCAGTCAATGCCTACAATATTGCTTTAACTTCTTCTCCAAACAAAGATTTAGAAGAAAATATTAAAATGAAGTTAAATCAAGCTGAATATCTAAAAGCAAAGCAACAAGCTGAACAAGAAGCCCAACAAGCAGCCAAAGAAGAGGCAGAACAAGAAGCTCAGGCAGCGAAACAAAAAGCCGAGCAAGAGGCGAAAGCAAAACAAGCTGAAACAGAAGGAAGTAACAATTAATTTATCCTGCTATAAGGGTCTATACAATGAAGTTATCAAAATATCTTTTTACTGGGGTTTTTGTCTTTTCACTTGCTGGATGCTCTTTATTCGGTGGGGAAGAAGAGATTGTTCAAATTTCACCCTCACCAACCGTAAATAATCAATTCCCTATCAAACAAGTGTGGAAAAGTAGTACGGCTGGCAATACTCATATCTATTCATTATTAGGTCCGATTAATTATGATAATGCTATTTATGCAGCAAGTCGTAGTGGTCAAGTTAAAGCACTTGATGTAGCAAGTGGCAAAACCATATGGGATGTTAACTTATCGCAAAGCACGCTTTTTAGCAGCAAAACAGCACTGTTTTCAGGTGGCGTAAGTGCTGATGATAAATATGTATACCTAGGTAGTGAGCGCGCAGTTGTGTATGCGTTAGATCGCAACAGTGGTAAAAAGGTGTGGGAAAAAACAGTAAAAGGCGAGGTGCTTGCCCGCCCAGTGCCTGCTGAAGACAAATTAATCATCCATACTGCAAATGGCATTCTTCAAGGCCTTAATCGAGATACAGGTGATTATGTGTGGGATGTTTCTTTCGAGGTTCCTACATTATCGCTAAGAGGTAACTCCACACCAACGATTGCTCATGGTGCAGCGATTGTGGGTGATGATACTGGTCGAGTAAATGCTTACTTTATTAATGATGGGCAATTAATTTGGCAACAACGTATTTCACAACCATCAGGCTCTACTGAAATTGCAAAATTAAACGATGTTGATTCAACGCCCGTAGTTGAGGGTAATTTAGTTTATTCCGTTGGTTATAATGGTAGTTTAGTTGCACTGGATTTAAGTAATGGTCAAATTGTGTGGCGTAAAAAACTTGGATCTACTCACAGTTTTGCTATTGATACGAATCGATTATTTGTTATAGACCAAAACGATAATATTCAAGCTATTGCTAAGAATGGTGGTGGTGAACTTTGGACTCAATCAAACTTTGCTCATCGTCAGTTAACTGATCCAGTGATCTACCAAAATTATGTTGTGTTTGGTGATTTTGAAGGTTACCTATATTGGCTAAATGCTGAAAATGGTGAACTTGTCGCAAAAACACAAGTAAGTAGTAGCGGATTAATATCTAAACCATTAATAGTAGACAATAAAGTCATTGTTCAAGCTAAAAATGGTGATATTTATGCTTTTACAAAAAATTAATACACAAAATTAAAGTAATTTAGAGAATAAACATGGTACCTGTTGTAGCACTTGTTGGTCGTCCAAATGTTGGAAAGTCGACTTTATTTAATCGGTTAACGCGAACCCGAGATGCCTTAGTGGCTGACTTTCCTGGATTAACTCGTGATCGTAAGTATGGCAGAGCAGAAATTAAGGGCCATGAATATATCTTGATTGATACTGGTGGTATTGATGGCTCTGAAGATGGGGTTGAAAGCTTTATGGCTGAACAATCCCTGCAAGCAATAGAAGAAGCCGATATTGTTCTTTTCTTGGTTGATGCTAGAGCGGGTGCGATGCCTGCCGATCATGCTATTGCTAAACACTTACGTTCTCGTCAAAAAGCCACTTTTTTAGTGGCTAATAAAATTGATGGTATTGATGCCGATACTGCGATTTCTGATTTTTATGGCTTAGGATTGGGTGAAATTCATCCTATTGCAGCTAGCCATGGTCGAGGTGTAAGCTCGTTAATTGAAACCGTATTAGATCCTATTTTTCAGTTTGATGATGAACAAAATAGCGATTTTGACGACGAGGAACAATCTAGCGACTTATCTCAATGTTATGATGATTCCGATCTTGATGATACAGAATCATTAATTAACCAACCTATAAAAGTTGCTATAGTGGGACGTCCAAATGTGGGTAAGTCCACACTAACTAATCGAATTTTAGGGGAAGAGCGCGTAGTTGTATATGATATGCCAGGCACAACGCGTGACAGTATCTATATCCCCATGACACGCGATGAACGTGAGTATATCTTGATTGATACCGCTGGCGTTCGTAAGCGTGGAAAAGTCACCGAAACTGTTGAAAAGTTTTCTGTCATTAAAACGTTACAAGCCATTGAAGATGCTAATGTTGTCATTTTAGTTATAGATGCCCGTGAAGGTATATCCGATCAAGACCTATCATTACTAGGGTTTATTATTAATAGTGGGCGCTCACTTGTGATAGCTGTTAATAAATGGGATGGCTTGTCACAAGATATCAAAGAACAAGTTAAAACGACACTAGATGATAGGCTAGACTTTATTGATTTTGCCAGAGTACACTTTATTTCTGCGTTGCATGGTAGTGGCGTTGGAAATTTATTTGATTCAATTCAAGAAGCGTATGATTGTGCAACCCGTCGTGTTAATACGGCATTATTAACCAAAATTATGCAAATGGCACAAGATGACCATCAGCCTCCTTTGGTGCGAGGGCGTCGTGTTAAATTAAAATATGCGCATGCTGGGGGGTATAATCCACCCATTGTCGTTATTCATGGTAATCAAGTTGAAGACTTGCCTGATTCCTATAAGCGTTATTTGATGAACTATTTTAGACGCTCGCTAAAAATTATGGGCTCACCAATTCGAATTCAGTTTAAAGAAGGGGCTAACCCATTTGAAGGACGGAAAAATAGTTTAACCGCATCACAGCAACGTAAACGACGCCGATTGATGAAACATGTTAGAGGGCGAAAATAGTTTATGTCAAAACCAATGACAGTTAAGCAGGGGCAAGAAGGCATTTGCCCAAAGTGTCATCATAAAATGAGTGTTGTTTCTCCTCAATATTTTAATTGTCTTCATTGCAAGAAACATTATTTAGAACAATATATTTGCCCGATATGTCAGCAAAAAGCGCAGATGATTAAGGGCTGCGGATCGGTGAACTATATTTGCCCAACTGATGGTTTAATCTCCAGCAGTAAGGTGATATTTCATTATTTATCAGAATAGAAGATATTATCTATATTAAAGCCATAAGAGGTTATTTTATGCGAATTATTTTATTAGGCGCACCAGGAGCAGGAAAGGGAACTCAAGCACAATTTATTATGCAAAAATACGGTATTCCCCAAATTTCAACTGGTGATATGTTGCGTGCAGCAGTAAAAGCGGGTACAGCGCTTGGCTTGCAAGCAAAGGAATTAATGGATGCGGGTAAATTGGTTACTGATGAACTTGTTATTGCATTAGTTAAAGAACGTATTGCACAAAGCGATTGCGCAAATGGCTTTTTGTTAGATGGTTTTCCTCGTACCGTTCCTCAAGCAGATGCCATGAAAGCGGCAGGTATTGATGTAGACTATGTACTTGAATTTGATGTGCCTGATGCTGTAATTATTGATCGTATGAGTGGACGACGTATTCATGCTGCTTCAGGTCGTGTTTATCATATTCGTCATAATCCACCTAAAGTTGAAAATATTGATGATGTCACTGGTGAACCGCTGACTATTCGCAAAGATGATAATGAAGATATTGTGCGTAAACGCCTTGTCGAATATCACGATTTAACTAAACCACTGATCAATTATTATCAGCATGAAGCCAAAGAAGGGCGCACACAGTATTTCCGTGTTGATGGGACCCAGCCTGTTGCTGAAGTAACAAAAGAATTAGCTAAAATTTTAGGATAATTTGTTTACCAATTAAAAGAGCAAGGCAGTGGTGCTATCTTGCTCTTTCCCTTTCAATTTGGTTAATAGTGTTGCTTATATAGTAAAAACAAAAAGCGAATTTATAACTAATATTGTCAAAAAACATTCAGAAAAGCAATTGATTTTATTTGATTTTTTGATGTGTTTTGCTTTATAAAAGTGAAAATATCCATTCAAAAATTAGTCAGGAAAGTTGTTGATTTTATTTAATTTTTTATTTTATTTGTGTTGGGTAAAATAGCGCCTTATCCATAACAATAAAACGCTATTTTAGGCGAAAAAGTAAAACGCTATAAAACCATTCTTACAATATCGATTTCACCCAACTCTTTATAAAGATTTTCGATTTGATCAATATGCGTAGCATTAATGGTAATTGATACTGAATGATAATTTCCTTTACTACTCGGTTTAATTGATGGCGTATAATCACCCGGCGCATGACGTTGAATCACAGATACCACTTTGTCAACAAGTTCAGGTTTAGCTTCGCCCATTACTTTGTAAGTGAAAGAACATGGGAACTCTAATAATTCATTTAATTTTGTTGGTTGCATAATTTTATATTTCTCTGTTAATAGGTTCAATGTATGGTATCAAGGATGATTACTATATATAGGCTGTTTATCACTCTTCAAGTAACGAACAGTAAACATCGCTTTTTAAAGTATATATTTTGAGCTATGATAAGAAAATTCTAACATAGTGAAATAAGCGTTTTTTACTATTTACCTATAAGGCTAAAACAATATGTCATCTAAATCCAAAAATAAAGAACCTTTTGGCACATTATTAGGTTATGCACCGGGCGGGGTTGCCATTTATTCTTCTGATTGTGAAACATTAGATCGAAATCAATATCCAAATGATGGAGCATTTCGTAGCTATTCTGGCTATGAGTATATGGGATATAAATGGCAATGTGTTGAATTTGCAAGGCGTTTTTTATTCTTAAATTACGGTATCGTTTTTACGGATGTAGGGATGGCGCACGAAATTTTTTCACTACGCTTTTTAAGGCAAGTTGTTAACGAGGCGATTTTACCTTTGCAAGCATTTGCTAATGGTAGCAAAAAAGCGCCAGTAGCAGGATCTTTATTGGTATGGGATGATGGTGGCGTATTTGATAAAACAGGTCATGTTGCTATTATCACTGAAGTATTTGAAGATAAAGTCCGGATTGCTGAACAAAATGTAATACATACACGTTTACCCATCGGGCAGCAATGGACGCGTGAGCTTAAAATGACGGTGTCTAGTGAAGGTTATCATTTACATGATACGTTTGATGATACGAAAATTTTAGGTTGGATGATTCAAACTGATAACACTGAGTATAGTTTACCTCAATCTAAAATTCCTCAGCCTTTACTTCAAATTCATAGTGCCCATATTAAAAATGAAGGTCAATTCGATAAAAAATGGTTAGATGAATCAGATCCATTAGAACATGCGTATGTTTTAGCGGCAGGTCATGCTATTAGCCATGATGATCATTATCGTTATTTCACTATTTCAGAAAGTGCTGAGCAGGAACTAATTCGAGCAACGAATGAATTACATTTAATGTATTTGCATGCCACCGACAAGGTATTAAAGGATGACAATTTATTACTTAATTTTAATATTCCTGAAATATTATGGCCAAGATTAAGGCTTTCGTGGCAACAGCGTCGTTATCAAATGATTACAGGTCGATTAGATTTTTGTATGGATGAACGTGGCTTTAAAGTCTATGAATATAATGCTGATTCGGCCTCTTGTCATACTGAAGCTGGGAAAATTTTAGCAAACTGGGCGACACAAGCAAGACTCAATATAGGGACAAACCCGAGTGAGGATTTACTTAATGCTTTAGCGAATTGCTGGAGGCATAGTGATGCGCAAGCATTTGTACATATTATGCGTGATGATGACAGTGAAGAAAATTATCACGCTTTATTCATGCAAAAAGCCCTTACTTTGGCAGGAATTGATAGCAAAATTTTACGCGGACTAAGTGGACTGAGATGGGATAAACGAGGTCGGCTAGTGGACGATGAGGATCGCCAAGTCACTTGTGTCTGGAAAACATGGGCTTGGGAAACCGTTTTAGAACAGCTTCGACAAGAAAGCGAAGTTCAAGTTGCCGGTTTACCAATTCGTACTTGGCATCCTGATAATACCGTAAGATTAATTGATGTACTTTTACGGCCTGAGGTGTCTGTTTTTGAACCGTTATGGACTGTTATTCCAAGTAATAAGGCGATTTTGCCAGTATTGTGGTCATTGTTTCCTAACCATCGCTATTTATTAGAATCAACTTTTGAGCTTAACGAAAACCTAATAAAAAAAGGTTATGCGATAAAACCTATTGCAGGGCGAAGGGGCAGTAATATTGAATTAGTCAATAGTAAAGAGCAAATACTTGATAAAACACTTGGCAAATTTGCTAAACAAGAAAATATTTATCAAGAGTTATGGTGTTTACCTAAAGTTGATGAAAGGTATTTACAGTTATGTACTTTTACAGTTGGTGGTCATTATGGCGGTACTTGTTTACGCTCTGATCCTACTTTAGTGATCAAAGGCGAAAGCGATATGCAGCCATTACGCGTGTTAACCGATGAAGAGTTTTTAAAATAATTTTATAAAAAAACTTCAGTAAAGTAGATGTTTTACTATAAATTTAGCGCGCATCATATTATGTAATAATTAACTTAAAAATTTTAATAAACCAAATTGTTAAAGGTGCCTATTGAGGGTGTATATAAAGCGTGCTATGTATTAGAACAATTAACAAAATATGGCTAAAAATTCATAATATCCAAAATGATACCAATTACAATAATGGCGTTTTCTGTTAAACTTATTTTTATTGCGTAAAAATGCTTATAAGTCAAATAATAGAAAGGAATATATGACAAATACATTACTTCGAAGTGGTGATATTAAAGATTTTAAAATGCTTGGGCATGATGGTAAAGCCGCTTATTTAGTTGCAGCTCAAATCCGTGAAATGTTTAGGGTTAAATTAGGTAAACAATATGCCGATTATTTAGCTATTCCTCAACGCAATGATCACGGCAATATTATCGATTGGTATATTCCTTTTGATTCAAATCAGCCTGATGGGCAATATGATATTGTTCCTTGGACTTCAGCTAGTGAATCTGAGCAACAGTCAGCGCTGGCTTTACTGAAAGAATTTGAACATAAAGTGATTAATTTGGGCAAACAACTAGCCAGTAATCCTAATTTAGAAGGTGATCAACTGCTTTTTAGCCGTCTTATTTATGATCCAAAAAATAATGTTGATAGTGCCGAACCTAATTTGATGGCAATACGTTTTCCCAGTAATCAATTTGTTTATATTGTTAACGGTAAACCGGTGATTACTTTCTGGGGATTTGTGTATCCGCACATCTCTCAGGGAAATTCTCCATTCTATAGTTTAGAATCGGTAGCAAAAGTTGCACAAGCAGCAGCCGTTACTTCTGCAACGCCAATTGATAATAAACCATGGTGGAAGCGTTGGTGGGTAGGGTTATTATCGTTATTATTGCTTTTATTAGCGTTATTTTTGCTACGCGGTTGTTGGTTAAAACCCGAGCTATCGATTAATCCCAATGTATCTTTAGATAATAGTCATATTAATCAAGCAGAAAGAGATGACAAACAGGATAAAAAAGCGATAGATCCAGCATTAAAAACTGAGCCAAGAGATGTGGTTGTTGATAATCGGTTCGGTGTCACGGGTAGTGCTATACCAAATGACACAATTTTAGACAATGCAACTAATACTCCAACTAACCCCAATGTAGCAAGTGATTCGGTTGATCATTCTGTAGCACCAGATAATGCAAATGAGGGTAATAATACTTCAAATCCAGATGCGCAAGATAATAAAAATGATCAAGTGACTGCGCCTGATGTGGGTAAAACAGATGATAAAGATGAAAAATCAACGCCTACCGATCCCGATAAAAAAGATAATACAGATGTTCAAAATGGACAAGACAAAGATAGCGCTGACCAAACTTCTTCGCCATCAGATAAAGACAATAAAGCAGATTCTAACTCTGCGGTTGATCAAACCAATAATTTAGCCTTACCAGCAGATGCAATCAAGCAAGGATCTACAAAATTCTTAGATGGTCAATGGTCTGCCAATGGGGGTATTCAAGACAAAGCCACAGGTAAACCGTTGCAATTAAGTTATAACTTTAAAGATGGCAATGGCGAAGTCACTATAACACGTAGTGACGGTGTAAAATGTACAGGTAATGTTGGCACCGATATTAAAAATGCTAATTTAGGTATAGCGGGTAATACTGAGGCTGTTTGTAGTGATAACACCAAATATCAATTACCCAAAATTCAATGTACACCAGGCAAAGATAATAAAGCCAATTGCCAAGGAATTTATAATAATGGGACTGCATTCCCAATAACGATGAAAAAACAATAAAGGTTATATATGCTTCCAGAATTACGCAATTATGGTCAAGAAGTGACACTGATTATGAATAGTGGTATTCAGTTTCTTGATTTTGCACTTAAAATCGATTGGAAAGATAATCAATGGCGCAGTAAAGTCAATGGAGCCTTTATTGATCCATCAGAAAGTGGTGCACTCATCAGGTTGATTGAAGATGTGGAAAGTGGTCAATTTTTTACACCTGATAATCCAACATTTGCTGTCAAACCAACACAAGAAATTAGTGTTGATCAGTCGTTAAAATTATACGATGGTATTTGGTTACCTGTGCCTGTTTTGCGTTCAATACCGCCAGAGCGCTTTGATCAAGGACCGCATAATTGGAGTCGAGTTCGAATTGTTAGCATTCCTGAAGGTGAAGATCCTGATGGTAATACACATCGAATTACGTTTGCTTTTGATACAAAAGTATTTGCTAACTTACAAGATGTGGCTTATCTTGCTCCAACCGAAAATGATGTGATGACTGGTGCAGTCTTTAGTTTAGCCCATCGTTCTGATCAGGTTTCATGGTATTTAGAGCTCAAATGGATAACCAGTTGGTTAATTGATCTCTTTCAAGAGCTGGCGCCACAATCTGAGCGGTTAAAGATCCATAAAGATGATCTTAATCAAGAAATTAAAAGCAAATCTTATTATGGACACTACCTAAATATTATCCATTTACTTGCCGATTCATTGCAATTACCGACAATTAAAATTGTATCAAATAATAAAGATGATGTGGTGAAATCAATTCCTGTCGATATGATTTTAGATGTGGGTAATTCACGTACTTGTGGGATTCTAATTGAAGATCATGCCCAAGATAAAGATAGTTTAAATCATCGTTATGAGCTTGAAATCCGCGATTTAACTCAGCCCGAACATATTTATAATGAACCGTTTGAAAGTCGAGTTGAATTTGCCCAAACTTTTTTTGGCAAGGAACATTTTTCTTTGCAAAGTGGGCGACGTGACACGTTTCGTTGGCCAAGTATTGTCCGTGTTGGTCAAGAAGCAAGCCGACTTGCCAGTCGGCGTGAAGGCAATGAAGGCGCAACGGGACTTTCAAGCCCAAAACGTTATTTGTGGGATCAAGATAAATATGAACAAGGGTGGCGTTTTAACTCTCATTATGTAAAAAGTGATCATGAACCATTTGCAACGGCAGAGCCTTTTTCGAGTTTAATTAATGAATATGGTGAAGCATTACATATTCTTAGCAATGATATTCAAGAAGAGTATGATCGCAAAATGCCGGTTTTCCACCCAAAATACTCTCGCAGTTCTTTGATGACGTTTATGTTATGTGAAGTATTAATGCATGCATTAATGCAAATGAATAGTGTCGCTCAGCGTAATAAACTAGAGCATGCGAAAACACCACGTAATTTACGTTCAATTATTTTAACGATTCCGCCAGCTATGCCAAAACCCGAACAAGCAATATTTAAAAGTTGCGTATATCAAGCCATCGGTTTGGTTTGGAAAAGCCTTGGGTGGGATAGTTCAGATGACAATATTGATTTCAATAACCCTGAGCAATTAAAAAGTGTTTGGTCAAATATTCCTGAAGTTTATATTCAATGGGATGAAGCGACTTGTGGCCAAGTTGTGTATCTTTTTAATGAAACACAAAATAATTATAATGGGCGATGTGAAGAGTTTATTGCCTCAATGATCCGTCCGGGGAAAGCTGATAAGCAAAAGCTAACGATTGCAACGGTTGATATTGGTGGTGGCACAACCGATTTAGTGATTAACGATTATCAATTAGACTACGGCGTTAACGGGCAAGTCAACAGTAGTAATGCTTATATTGTGCCAACTCAGCTTTTTCGTGATGGATTCAAAGTGGCTGGGGATGATATTTTACTCGATATTATCCAAGATACCGTTATAACGGCCTTAACCAATGGTTTAAAACAAGCTGGAATTGCAGACCCTAACCCAATTTTGTCCACCATTATTGGCTCTCAGCAACTATCCATTCAAGATGCGGTATTACGCCAGCAACTTACCTTACAGCTATTTACACCAATTGGATTACAAATATTAAAAGCGTACGAACTTTATGACCCATTACACACAGAGCAACATGTCTATTGTTCTACTTTCGGTGAATTATTACAACATAATATGATGACCGATAACGTGCTCAATTTTATTAATGAACCGATTAAGCGCGCATTAAATAATCCTGATTTTTCAGTACTTAACTTAAGTATTGAGATTAACCTTAAACGTATTCATTATTTGTTTATTCGGGGTGATTATTACAATATTTGTAAAACGTTTGATGCATTATCCGAAATTATTAGTTGTTATCAGTGTGATGTTCTTTTGTTAACTGGTCGTCCTTCGCGTTTACCTGGTATCCAAAGTTATTTCCGATCACGTTTATCTATGCCTGCTGGACGAATTTTACCTTTGCATGGTTATTATACAGGTGGTTGGTATCCTTTCCATAAACAAGAGCGAATTGATGATCCTAAAACAACGGCAGCTGTGGGGGCGATGTTGTGCTTTTTAAGCAAGAATCTACGATTACCTAATTTCTATTTTAGATCCTCTAATATAGATTTATATTCAACCGTTAAGTACATTGGACTTTTAGATAATCTTAATATGATTAAAAAAGAAAATGTCTATTACCAAGATATTGATTTGGATAATCCTGATTATGATTTTCCTAATCTCTCATTTGAAATTCGAGGTACTACAAGACTTGGTTTTAGGCAACTTGACATTGACCGTTGGCCGGCATCGCCTATCTATATTTTAACGATTGAAAGCAGTGAAGTGGCTAAGCGATTAAGCGCTGAAGGCGTCGTGCTAGAAGTTACTTTAGGCATAAAAAATAAACAAAAAACGATCGAAAATTTTTATATTAAAGACGTAAAAGCCTCAGATAGGCGAGCCTGTAATAAACAGGATATTAAACTAAGTTTAAACACCATGGTTAACTCGGGGTTAATAAGTACGCAATATTGGCTTGATAGTGGAATGATAAAACGATGAAAAACTTAAATGAACAACTGCCTAAATCTTGGGATCAGGTCTATCAAGCATCTGCAAAGGCCATTGAGTGGGTGAATCAAACACGGCATTCATCTAAACGTTTAAATAGCGAAGCGGATAACTTAATTTTGGATTTGCGTCGGTTACGTAACAGCGCAAAACGATTAGGAGATGTCTCAACTAAATCTGTTGCAGTTGGTTTTTTTGGATTATCACAGGCTGGTAAATCCTACCTTATTTCAGCACTGGCAGCCGGTGAAAATGGTAAGCTTGAAACGGTTGTCGATAATGAAGTGTTAGATTTTATTGACCATGTTAATCCCGTTGGTAGCGGCAAAGAGGCGACGGGGCTTGTCACTCGCTTTAGCCGTGTTGCCAAAGGGGGTATACCTAACTATCCGTTAGAATTAAAATTATTTAAAGAGATCGAAATAGTCAAAATCTTGATAAATGCTTATTTTAAAGATTTTGATCAGCAAAAAGTATCTAATAAAATCGAGTTTGCACCGTTAAATCAGACCGTTCAACGCTTAGAAAATCAGAAACAAATCAATTATGTTGGTGGTGTTAGCGAGGATGATATTGTTGATCTTTACGATTATTTATCTGAAAACTTTGGTAACTCGCTTGAAGAATTGAAAGGGGGATATTGGGAAAAAGCAACGCACCTTATTCCTTATTTATCAATAGCAGAGCGTGGTGAGCTGTTTTCTGTCTTATGGGGTGGAATTACTGAACTGACGATAATTTATACTCAATTAGCCACCACATTATCAAGTTTACACCATGCTGAAACTGTGTATGCACCGCTTTCAGTATTAGTAAAAGATAATAATGGAACTAAGTCGCAAATTGACAGTATTATGAATGTCGATATTCTTGAGCGATTAAATACCGACAAAGATTCATCGATTACCATAACGCCATTAAATAGCGCACCAACATCAATATCTTTAGCACAATTGGCTTTTTTAACCGCCGAATTAATTTTCCCATTAGTCAATAAAACCAAAGTGCCCACTTTTGAAAATGTGGATTTACTTGATTTTCCTGGATATCGTGGGCGTTTAAATTTGATATCGATTTCAGATGTGAAAGAAGGTAACCCTATTGCTCAGCTTTTATTGCGTGGTAAAGTTGCTTATCTTTTTGAAAAATATACTGATAATCAAGAAATGAATGTGCTAGTTGTTTGCACTCCGTCAGATAAACAATCAGATGTTAATGATGTTGGTCCAGTACTTGAGCGTTGGATCGATAAAACCCAAGGTGAAACAGCTGAAAAAAGAGCAACGAAAAAAACAGGGTTATTATGGGCAATTACCATGTTTGATAAACGCATTGGTACCTCATTAACGCTATCAGAAGACAATCTTAAAAATAGCTGGGGTAAAGGTGGGTTACTTCAGCAAACTATTTTAGAACGCTTTGGTAGTTACGATTGGTTAAGCAATTGGTCTAACGAGCATCAATTTAATAATGTCTTTCTTGTCCGCAAACCGGGGTTTGATGTACCGTTTTTAAATGTCGATCCGAACACCTGCCAAGAGCAATCTTATAATGAAAATTATCAAGATAAAATGAATGTATTAAGAAGTACATTTGTGCAAAATAGTGATATTAAACAGTACGTGTTCCAGCCAGAAGAAACATGGGATGCCATGTTAAAACTCAATGATGGTGGTATAGAGCGAATTAGTCAATACTTAGAACAAGTGGCTATTACTGAAGTTAAACAGCAGCGAATTGTTGAACAGCTCAATGAAAAAATTGCATATATCATTAATATGCGTTTTGATACTTGGTATCAAGCAGACAATGCTGAAGAGCTAGCTAAGAAAAAACAAATCATTGCTGATGTTGTTAAAGAATTACAGAGCAAAGCACTATTATTAGGCGAACTACTTAAAGCGTTTGAACTGCCAGATCAAACCATTAGAGCACTTTATTACTCCAATACTGTCGAAAATGAAACGCAGCAAGCTGGCAGTGATAATTTGTTAGATAATTTATCTAATGATTTTGGTTTAACGGCTGACTTTGAACTATTTTCTGATGTTAATTCATCATCAACCACCAAACAAAGCACTCAATTACCTACGGAATCAAAGTTTGCAAAAATAGTTTTTTCGGCATGGTTAGATCATTTAAGAAATATTGTGCTAGATAAGCATATCTTAGATTTTTTTGGTATCAGTCAAAAATCACTCTCTTTTATGATAGAAGAACTGATTACTGCTGCAAATCGAATGAAACTTGAAGCAAGTTTAAGTGAACGCATTTTGCATAATGAAAACACAGGTAGTAAACGTGATGATCTAGAGTCTAGACAAGTCAGCACTATTCATACCTTACTTGCAGACTTTATTGCTTGGCTTGGTTTTATTCAAGGGCAAGCAAGTGATATACCAATGAGCAAAGTTAATCAGGGTAAGCCAATATTTTCTTCACCATTAAGCGAATTTAATGTGCAATCATCGCATTTATTACCAAAGCTAGATGATAATACTAAAAATTATTCTCAGCATGCGATATTTGATTGGTTTATTGCCTTTGCTATGCTTGCGCAAGAAAATGTAGGGCATCATGCAGGACGCGAAATTAGCCAAGAACAAAATAGCCAATTGGGCGAAATTCTTACTTCTTTTAAGCAATCGCAGATTAATTAAAAAATAACAAAGTATAGTAGGAAAGTCTTTTTGAGCGAAAAGATCTTTCCCAATCAATAGTTAGAATAAACACTACTTACATATTTGACTATAAATGTAGAGGATATCATGGCATTAAGAATAGAATTAGATGGTTATAAACCCGGTATTGCGAAGTTTTTAGCTCAAAAATGGAGTGGTAGTTCTGAAATTGATATGCTTATACAACGAAATCAAGATGGTTATTATTTATCAGGTTTAAATCAATGGAACCCTGAAAAAAACTGGCACGCCGTTGAAAATATGTCTGTTGATAATCAACAATTAACTGGCCAAATTGGCGAATGGTTGGTTGACTCTTTATTATCACAAGAAAGCAGGGTTCGATTTCTTATACAAATTCGTGATAAGCAAAATGAGCATTATGTTGATAGGGGCGTTGTGAGTATTGCTGATTCGGTTCTTGCATCAACAGCATTAAACTTGCAAACAACATTACCGAATGACGAGCAAACTATAGCGCAGCCAGATCCTGTTAGTGATTCTATTATTGAAAATCAAACACCATTAATTGAAGAATCTAGTCTTGACCCTGAAAGTGAAACGTTAGCAGAACCTATCGAACCAGAACTAGAAATAAAACCAGTGGAACCAGTTAAATCGAAAAGTTGCCTAGGGTTAATTATGACTACTATTATAGGTTGTATAGTGCTAATTGGACTTGGCATGGCTGCCTGGTATTTTTTATTTTCCAAAAATCAATCACAATCAACTCCAGCAGTGCAAATGAGTGGTCAATGTAATTTGAACAACGCCTCTACTGATGATTTAACCTTTATTCAACAATGTTTACAAACTAAACCTAAATCGGATGAAATTATTCAAGTAATTACTGAAGCTAAAAAAGCTAAAAAATGTAATATCGCTCAGCGATTATATGCAAATCAGGCTCAAACTAACCCTAAAATTGCGATGTTATATGCAAAAGAGTATGACGAAAAATATTATAAAGCAAATAGTTGCTTTAAAGCGGATAAAGAAACGGCTATTTATTGGTATGAAACGTCTTTGACCAACGATGCAAATAATATGTTCGTTCAAGATCGTTTAACCGAATTACAAAAATAGTGAGGCGCAAGAATGAATAAGCTAGCTATCTCGAAACTCATTTGTACACTAGGTCTCACATGCCTACCTTTGATAGGGTTTGCAACTGAGCCACTTAAACAGGCTGGAAAAACAACCCTATACCAACGAGTCTTAAGCACCCCAACGTGTGAATTAAAAAACAATATTACCGATGCTACAGGCAAATCCTTGCCGGCATTTTCCCGTTATTATGTTTATGAACGCAAAAATGACAATAATCAAGAGTGGCTTAGTGTTGGTCCAGATTCTTATGGAAAAACCATTGGTTGGATTAATAATTCATGTGCGATCGCTTGGAATATGCAAATGACATTGGTTTTCACAAATCCAGTTGATCGTGATCCTTTACTCTTTTTTAAAGATAAGGCCGCATTAACGGCAATTGTGGATGCAGACAAGCCTGAAGCTTTATTAAAACCTATTCGTGATGCATTAAAAGCCAATAAACCCGCTTCAGACGTGGTAGCTCAAGAACCTAAAGAGTTCGTTGATTTTAAAAGTAACTTCTATTTACTACCTATTTTACAAGGTGAAGAAGTGATGAATGGGCAAGGGTTTTATGAGCGAGTGTTAGAAGTTGCCTCAGTCAGTAAACAAGCATCATTGATAAAAAATAACACAAAACCAACAACTACCCAAACGACTGATGATAGTGCTAACCAAGTAGCCCCTTTTAAAGCTGCCATAGTGTTTGTTATTGATTCGACTATCTCTATGGATCCTTATATTTCAAGAACTAAAGAGGCCGTAACTCGAGTTTATCAACATATTGAAAACGAACATTTGCAAAATCAGGTTAAGTTTGGATTGGTTTCATTTCGGTCAAGTTTAAAGGCCTCAGATAAGCTTGAATTTGTCACTAAAATTTTTGCCGATCCCAATAAAGTTAAAGATAAAGATGACTTTAAACAACTGAGCTCTTCGCTTAAACAAGCTTCTGTTTCTACCTCGTATTTTGCTGAAGATTCTTATGCGGGTGTTGCTCAAGCATTAAATGATATTAATTGGAATAGTTTTGGTGCGCGTTATATGATTTTGATAACTGATGCAAGTGCGATTCCTGGTGATGATAAGCTCTCTAGTACTGGCATGGATGCAGCGCAATTAAGACTTGAAGCTCAGCATAAAGGTGTTGCAATTTATGCATTACATTTAAAAACGCCAAGTGGTGCAAAAGATCATCAAATTGCGGCAGAACAATATTCGGACTTAACGTATAACGATTTTATTCATAAATCACTTTATTACCCAGTGAATGCAGGTGATGTGAATGAGTTTGGTCAAAAAGTTGATTTGCTAGCAAAAGCATTGTCTGAGCAAGTTAAACTTGCTTATAAAGGTGAAGCTTCTGTTGGTAATGCCATCAATGCAAAAGATGATAACTCAGACATGTTAAAAGATGCATTGCTACTAAGCAAGGCAATGCAACTGGCTTATTTAGGGGATGTTAAGGGCACTCAAGCACCGTCAGTTTTTAAAGCATGGATTGCCGATAAAGATTTTGTCAAACCGACTATTCCAACAGCAGAGCCACGTATATTATTAACAAAATCGCAACTGAGTGATTTGAGCGACGTGGTTAGCAAAATCGCTAATGCGGCTAATGATGGATTGATTTCTGCCGATGATATGTTCTCTCAGCTTCGTTCTGTTGCAGCGGCAATGGGGCAAGATCCGAGTAAATTAAAATCCGATTCTGTCACAAAAATTGCTGACTTAGGTTTGCTGGGTGAATATTTAGATAATATCCCTTATAAAAGCGATGTCACTGGACTTGATCAAGATACATGGAAAAGTATGAGTGGGCTTGAGCAAGAAAAATTTATCCGTAATTTAAACGGTAAGATTCGCTATTATCAAAAATGTAATGCGGATGTCGATCGTTGGATTTCATTAGCTGACGGCAGTGATCCGCGTGAAAATGTGTATCCTATACCATTAGAAATGTTGCCATAATATGTTAAATATTAAGCAATTATCGATTTCACGCTCAACAGGCAAATCCTTTTTTAGCGTTTGCCTGCCAAAGCTTACTGTCAAAGCAGGTGAAGTTGTTGTTATTCAAGGTGATAGTGGTGCAGGTAAAAGCACGCTACTTGAAATGGTGGGAATGATATTAAAACCAGACCACATTGATGGTTATAACTTAGTTGTTGATAATTATGATATTGATATCGCAACGCTAATCAAGCAAGATAAAATCGAAGAGCTTGCTGATATTCGCGCTCAATATTTAGGCTTTATGCTGCAAACAGGTGGATTACTGCCATTTTTGACGATTCGTGACAACATTTTATTATCATTAAAGTTATTACAAAAAAAAGTGGATAATAGCCGGTTTGATTATCTAGTAAAAAAACTCAATATCGCACATTTGCTCAATAAACACCCTAAACAGTTATCCATTGGTGAAAGGCAACGAGCTTCTTTTATTCGTTCGATTATTCATAAACCCGCGTTATTACTTGCCGATGAGCCGACTTCGGCATTAGATCCCTATAATGCGAATTTACTGTTTGATTTAATTATTGAGCAAGCTCAGCAAGATAATATTACTGCCATGATTGTCACACATGACTTGCAATGTATAGCTAACAAAGGGTTATTGACGTTATCAGCTAAGTTAACTTCCGCACAATCATCAGAATTTTCACCGTTACAAGATAAGGCGTAAAAAATGACTAAAGCAATATCAAAATGGTTACTTGTTACTCGTTTATCGTTAGCGGACTTATGGTATGACAAAAAAGTATCATTTTGTATTATTGCCTCAGTAATATCAGTAATTACGCCATTATTATTGTTATTTAGTTTAAAATACGGTGTTGTTTCGCAGCTTCGAGAGCAATTACTCAGTGATCCGCAAAATTTAGAAATAAAAATTGTGGGGAATTTGCAACTTAAAGATGAAATGTTTGAGTGGATAAAACAGCAACCTGAAACAGCTTTTGTTATTCCACTCACACGTTCATTAAATACGCAAGCTGATTTAATGAAAGATGCTAGCCATTTTGTTAATAATGCCGAAATTATTCCCACGGCTAAAGATGATCCAATAACAAAAAATTTGCCATTACCTAATAATAAAAAGCAAATTTTATTAAGTTCATTATCGGCCGAAAAAATGCAAGTCACGATGGGAAGTCATGTAAAAATGGTGATCACAAGGCAGCTTGATGGAAAACTTGAAAAAGGAATGACACAATTAGAAGTGGTAGGTATTATTCCCGAAAATCGTTATAGCCGTGCAGCGGCTTTTGTCTCTTTAGATTTACTAATTGAGATGGAAAATTATTATGATGGTTATCAAAGTGATGTTTTTGTGACTTCTACTGGACAATTAAATCCTCCTCATCATACGTCGTTTGCACGAGCCCGTATTTATGCAAAGTCACTGGATAATGTGGCTCCATTAGCATTTAAATTGCGAGAAAAACATATAGAAACGCGTACCGAGGCTAATGCAATTGAAAACATGCAAGCAATCGATCGAGTCCTTAATTTTATTTTTAGCGTTATTGCAATTACAGCTGTATTGGGATGTGTTTTATCATTTACTGGGTCATTTTTATCGAATATTGAACGTAAACGCAAAGATATTGCTTTTATGCGATTGCTTGGATTTCGCTCGAAAGGCATTATGCTTTATTTAATTAATCAAGCAATGATTTTGAGCTGTTTTGCTTTTATAATCTCTTATGGGCTATTTGCGGTAGGAAATTGTGCTTTTAATTTAGTGTTAGGTAAAAATTTGCTTTCACAATCGGTTGTGAGTCAATTACAATTTTATCATCTTATTATTGCATTTTTACTGACTTTATTTATTTCAGCGGGCATTGTGGTTATAGGAGGGCGAGGTGCTATTCAAATTCAACCAGCAGAAAGCTTACGTGAAGCATAATTATATCCGATTAGCTTGTTGGGGGGTGGCTACAATTAGCTTACTGCCGGCATTAAGTTTTGCTGAACCTTGGGATAGTAAATTTTATAATCCTAAGCCTGCAAAAGATGATGTAATTTTACCGATGCCATGTGATGGTAGTTTAGTAATGAAAAAGGTATTTACCCCTACCAATAAACCGTTAGATGATGTCAAAGTCATTTTAGGAAGTAATCAAAAAGAGCTCGGTTTTGCCGAGTATGCCACGCCCAATTATATTGCTGGTAGCTTTTCTGATGCAGGTAAAGAGCGCTATTATTTGATAGGTAAATATGAGATCACCGCATTGCAATATCAATCCGTCATGAATGATACTTGTCCAACTCCTAAAATAAGTCTTTCCTTTCCTATCACCGATATTAGCTGGTTTGATGCTATCGCTTTTACAGATAAATATAATCGTTGGTTAATTAAAAATCAGTCAAAAATCAAATCAATGAGCTTACCAAATGGTTATGTTCGTTTACCTAATAATACGGAATGGGAATATGCCGCACGGGGTGGTTCAAAAGTGACAGAATCAGAATTTCGTGAATCACGGTTTCCTATGGCTAAAAATCTTGAAAACTATGCATGGTTTTCCGGCGCTAAGTCAGCTAATGGTAAATTGCAACTTATTGGCAGGTTAGATCCTAATCCTTTAGATCTGTATGATATTTTAGGTAATGCAAGCGAAATGATGTTTGATTCGTTCAGAATGAATAAACTTGATCGCTACCATGGACAACAAGGTGGAATGATTGTGCGAGGGGGCAGCTATTTAACACCTGAATCTTCAACTACTAGTGCTTTTCGTATTGAAAAGCCTTTCTATGATGATAAAGGTGCTTATAAAAGTAAAGATGTTGGATTTCGTTTAGTTTATACCACAGAAGTGATAAATTCGAACGATAAAATCAAAAAACTAGACGAAGAATGGAGTCAATTAGGTCGAGAAACAGACAGCACAAACAATGGCAATGTTGTCAGTGAGCTTGAAAAAATTACCAAACAAGTTGAAGATGAGAAGACAAAAAAAGAGTTAAATCAACTCAATGCACTTTTACGCAGTGCCAATCAAGCGCGCGATGAACAACGAGATCGTTCCATTCAATCAGCATTACAATTAGGTGCATTTTTGTGTGCTAATGTTTCAGATTTGAATGGCAAGTTTGAGTATAATGATCATTTATATAAAACAATGATCAATGAAGTTTGTGATCCAAAAGAAGCAGATACTGTGACCGATGAGAATATGTGCTCAAAAGTGAAGCTAGATAATTTAAAACAAGTCGTTGATGAGTCTAAAAGTGCACGTGATTTTATATTGAAATATTATTCGGATACGATTGTTAATACGGCGTCAAATTACGAAAAAAAGACGATTAATGATCAAGCTAAATCAACGCAATTTATTCTCGAAAATAGTGGCAAAGCGAATATGAGTGATTATTTAAAACTCTATTTCAAACATATTAATCAATATATTGAATCGGGGAAGATCGAGCGAACAGCTTGGCTACAAACATGTAATGAGATAAAAGGAAAAAATTGATGAATAAAATTATAGTAATACTAACTCTATGTGTATCGCTTATTTTAGCAGGATGCCAAGGAGCTGGAGCTGGGCGAACAAGTTCTAGAAATGTTGATCCTGCTTTAACAAAAAGTAATACGGCTAAATTTTTTAGTAAATCAGCCTGGCAATCTTGTGCTGTTGGTGCTGGTTTAGGGGGGATTGGCTGTATGTTAGCTGGCGGAAAAACAGGAGTATGTCTTGCGTCTGCGGCGGTTGGTTGCGGTGTATTGATGGGCGCTAACTATTATCTTGACAGTAAGCGAGCTCAATATGCTGATGACCAGATGCGTTTAGATGCTTATATCCAAGACATTCAACAAAACACCTACGAAGTACAAGCAGTGACCCAAACAGCTAAAGCAGTATTAGATAAGAATTTAGCTACACTTAACGTATTAAATAATCAAATAAAAAATGACACATTAAATAAAAAACAAGCACAAACTGATTTGGCACAAATTGATGCAAATATTGCTTATTTAACGGATAAATTACGACGCATGAAGAAAGTTGAAAATGAGTGGGTTTCTATATCATCTCAAGAACAACAATCAGGGATGAGAGTAACAAAACTCGATCACCAAATCAGTCAATTACATAAACAAATTTCAGTACTTGAAAATCAAATTAATCTTGTTACCAAACAACGTTCAGCAGTTAAGGTGAGCTAATTATGAAAAAAAAATATCTTCTATTACTCAGCCCGCTTATTTTTGTAGCTGGCTGTTCAACAACCCCCGAACAGTGCGATCCGACCAATACCAATATTGGAATTATGGATAAAATCAGCTGTAATTATTCAGGCAATTACCAAGCTCGAATTGATCAGAAAAAACAAATTCTAGAAAATGAGGTAAGAGCCAATCAACAGTTTAAAGAGATTTATGCCATCATCGAGAAACAAAAAAATGACACCTCGTTAAGCATTAAACAAAAACAGGCACAGCAGCAAAAGTTGAAAACTGAGTTAACTAAACTAACCGATGAAGTAAAACAAAAAGCCAAAGGACGTGACGACTTGCAGGCTCAAGTAAAAGATATTGAACAGCAATTAAATAAGGTGAACAATTCAAATAGTTCTGAACTTGAAAAACAAGTTGAGTTTGAAAAATTAAATAAAAAGCTGCAACAATTGCAAAAAGCATTGAATATATAAATATATTATATTAAATCAGTGTTTAAATAAAACAGAAGCTAAATAAAAGGAAATAAGTTAGCAATGCAGCGCATAACAAGAATTATCTGTGATAATCATTCTGAACAGATGTTTTTATTCAATCAATATAATTCTTTGTTAGCATTGCTAAAACCGCATTTAACTGAACGTACTTTTTCGATCTTAGCCATACCACGGTTGATTGACGATAATCAATACATTGGATGGTATAGCTCTTTAGAAGGGCAAGCTATCTTATTGAGTGAAGTCAGTGATCAATCGCATAAAGCTAAAATAGAAAAAACGTTACAAAATCGTATTAACGATATTGAAGCGGCTGTTAAGTTAATGTCAATCACTGCTGAGCAGCAGGCATTTATTTCATCGTGGTTACCTAGAATTAAAAGTTTAGGTAACCATATTTATGTGATTAATGATGAACCTGTTATTGTTAATACTTTTGAAGATCCCATTTTACCTGTACCAGCCTCCGTTATTCCGACAAAATCATTTTGGCGTGGATGGTATTTTTTATTGTTAGCCTTATTGTTGCTTGGATTACTTGGCATTCTTTGGTATTTATTTTTCCCATATGGAAAAGAAAAACCAGTCATTACTGATGCTGAGCCAGTCGTAAATCATTCCGATAAAGAAAAAAAATCAGACCTTGTTGTAAAATTGGAGCCTGAATCGATACTAGCGCCAACATCTAAAAATTGTATTACTCGTGAAGAGATTGCCAATAATAGTGACACACCACAAATGGTTATGATATTTGATAATTCTGCCTCAATGACATTGACTTTGCTGGAATCTCAAGCGTCCATTAATCAATACTTAAATACTGATTGGTATTCAATGAGCCAACAAGAAGCTGATGCATACGAAAAACGCATGACACGTTTACCTAATCGTTTATCAAGTAGTAAAAAAGTCGCATTGTCGTCCATTGATAAAATTCAACCAACTGTCAATATTGCGTTAGTCACCCTTTCTGCTTGCCCTATTGCACAAACTACCTCGTTTTATCATTATGAAAACCGCGGAAAGCTGAAAGATAAAATTAGTCAGTTAAATCCATTAGATAACAACAGCGCAACGCCTTTATATAGTGGTATAAAACAAGCTAGTAAAATGCTTGATGGCGTCAATCATGATGATTACATCTTAGTAATTAGTGATGGCGAAGATAACTGTACCAAAGCAAATATTTGTGCTTTAGCCAGTAAAATCGCCGCTGAACAACCTCGTCTCAAAATAAATATAGTCGATATTGCCGGACAACATAAAATTGACTGTGTTGCAAATAAAACTGGTGGTAAGGTTTATATCGCTCAAAGCCCGATACAGATAGTTGAACAAATGAATAATGCCGTTTCGAATATGAATATTAGTAAACCGATATGTGAATAATTATTTTCAAACAATACTAGATAATCGAGTATCTCGTTTTTATTATTTCTATTGGTACAATCGTTTGAAGTTAACTGCAATTTTAGTATCAGAATAATCGTCAACTGTAAGGAATTAAATCAATAATGCAACGAATAACGCGGATAGCCTTTGATTATAATAACCCAGAGAAGATATCTCTATTAGAACAATATCATTCCTTACTATTATTATTAAAATCACATTTAACCGATCGCACTTTTTCAATTTTAGCATCACCAAAGCTAATTGATAACAATCAATACTTAGGCTGGTATACCAATCTCCAAGGGCAACCACTTTTACTTGATAGCATTACCAATCAATCCCATAAAAATAAGGTAGCCAAAACGTTACAAACACGTATTAATGATATTGAAAATGCTGTTAGGCTAATGCCATTAAGCGATGAAGAGCGAAGTTTAGTTTCAGCATGGCTTCCAAGAATTAAAAGTTTAGGTAACCAAATTTATGTGATTAATGATGAACCGGTTATTGTCAATACCTTTGAAGAACCGGTTTTACCTACAGCATCCCCCGTTATTACTCCAACGCCAAAATGGCGTTGGTGGCATTTTTTTATCTTAGCCTTATTACTTGTTGGTTTACTTAGTATTCTGTGGTATTTATTTTGTCCATTTGGTAAACAAAAAACAGTTATTCCCGATCCTATGGCTGTCATTGCACCGGCTGTTATAGAAAAGAAACCTGAACCCAAACCGACACCTGAGCCTGTTATTGAACCAAAAGATCCCGTGCCAGAGGAACCTACGCCAATTGCAACATCTGAGGTGAAACCAGTGCCGGTGCCAGCACCAGCACTAAAGGTAAAAAATCCACCTAACTGCATCACCAAAGCAGAAATGAATAAAGATCCTAATCCATCTAAAATGGCAATCGTGTTTGATAATTCATTATCGATGATGGTGACATTAAATGAATCGCCATCAACGGTTGCGCAGTACTTTCAATATCTGGCGTATGGTTATGCACGTCATATGTCAGAGCAAGAAAGAATCAATTACGAAAAGCGTATGACGCGCTTACCAACTCGTTTATCAAGTAGTAAAAGTGTGGCTATTTCAAGCATTGATAAAATACAACCAAACATTGATATTTCACTCGTCACGTTGACAAATTGCCCCGCAGCTGATGTTTCGCCATTTTATAAGTACACTAATCGCGTGTCACTAAAGCATAAAATTAAACAATTAACACCTACAGCAGCAGGTGGGGGTGGAACACCTTTATATAATGGTCTAGAAAAAGCCAGTAAAATACTAGATGGTGTAAAACGTGATGATTATATTCTTATTATTAGTGATGGCGAAGATAGTTGTACAAGAAATAACATTTGTACTTTAGCTAACTATATTGCTGCACAAAAACCACGATTAAAAATTAACATTGTTGATATTGCTGGTGAACATAAAATAGACTGCATTGCTAACGCTACAGGTGGAAAAGTTTACATTGCCCAAAGTCCGAACGATATGATTAAACAGATGAATAAAGCAGTTTCAAATTTGAAAATCAACAGACCTGTGTGTCAATAACTAACAGAAAATAATATTAACTTATTTTATTGAATTTTTTTGTCATACTTTTCATTGTGGTGAAAAGTGTTGTGTTTTTATAAAATTGTTCAGGTAGGATGTTGATTTTATTTATTTTTTATTTTTTTAATTAAATCAACGAGTTATTTTGTATTTTTGGGGTTCTTTTTCTAACGTCGAATGCGTCAACAACTGAGTAAGGTTTTCACGTTAAACAAGAAATGTTTAACGAGGCTGTGTTTGTCAGAAATAAATCATAATTGGTGCATAAAGATCAAGTGACCAATTTTGGGGTATATTTGAACATCTGAATAAAGTGAAGATAGCATTGAAGAGGTAAGTATCATGGATGATAAGAGTAATTGCGATGGTAGCTGTAGGGCATATTTTTCAATCAATACGTGGGGGGATTGCGCGTAAAAATCCCCCCAACTCGGATATTGACAGTAAAGTTATCTATAGTTATCTATTCACTAAAAAGTCTAAAATTCCTTAAATCACCTTATAGATACTTGATTTTACTCAAAACAACAAAATAAAAAACTTTAATAAAATCAATTATCTACCTGGTTGTTTTTTATTTTTCAATGATTGTTTCCTAGTTCTTTTTTGAACAGGTGCCTTAAAAAAACTATTTCGATTATAGTGACCTGATATATAAGAAATTTTTACCATTTTTCAATAAAAAACCAGACATTATGTCTGGCTTTTTGTTTCTTAATAACAGTAATATTTAGAAATCTAAATTAGCTGCTTTAAGGGCATTTTCTTCAATAAATAATCGTCGAGGTTCAACTTCATCGCCCATAAGGGTTGTAAACAATTGATCAGCCTCAATGGCGTCTTTGATGGTGACTTGTAACATACGGCGACTGGTTGGATCCATGGTCGTTTCCCATAATTGTTCTGGGTTCATTTCGCCCAGACCTTTATAACGCTGAATAGTTAAGCCACGACGAGACTCTTTAATTAACCAATCAACAGCTTCTTCAAAAGAATTAACTGGTTGTTTACGTTCACCGCGTTGAATAAAGGCACTATCTTCCAGTAAATCTTTTAATTGTGCACCAAGGTGGCAGATATTACGGTATTCATTGCTATGAATAAAGACCTGATCTAATGGATAATTTGTATCAACACCATGGGTTCTTATTTTTATAATTGGCACATACAGTTGTGCTTTTTCATTATATTCAGCCGAATAAAGATAGCTGCTACCATGTTGCTCTTTATTCGATAGTTTTTCAACAATGGTTTTTGCCCAATTTTCAGCCTGCTGTTGATTTTGTAAAATACTTTCGTTTAATACGTCATGATAAACCAATTCAGAAAGTAGCGCTTTTGGATAGCGTCGTTCCATTTTGGTGATGAGCTTTTCAACCTTTTGATATTCTGCAATCAGTCGTTCTAATGCTTCGCCAGCAAGTGCTGGGGCATGATCATTAACGTGTAACGAGGCATCTTCAAGCGCTAAGGCGATTTGGAATTGCGTCATGGCATCATCGTCTTTGATGTATTGTTCTTGTTTGCCTTTTTTGACTTTGTATAAAGGCGGCTGTGCGATATAAACATAGCCACGCTCTATGATTTCTGGCATTTGACGATAAAAGAATGTTAATAGTAAAGTACGAATATGTGAACCATCGACATCGGCATCGGTCATGATGATGATGCTGTGGTAGCGCATTTTGTCTGGATTATATTCGTCACGCCCTATACCACAACCCAGTGCGGTAATTAATGTACCGACTTCTTGCGATGAGAGCATTTTATCAAAACGGGCTTTTTCGACATTTAAAATCTTACCTTTAAGCGGTAAAATTGCCTGATTTTTGCGGTTGCGCCCCTGTTTTGCCGAGCCACCTGCAGAGTCCCCTTCCACTAAGTACAGTTCAGATAGAGCAGGGTCTTTTTCTTGGCAGTCAGCGAGTTTACCCGGTAAACCACCCAAGTCTAAAGCTCCTTTACGGCGTGTCATTTCTCGCGCTTTGCGCGCCGCCTCACGAGCTCTTGCTGCGTCGATGATTTTGCCGACGACAATTTTTGCATCGCTTGGGTTTTCAAGGAGGTATTCTGCTAATTTTTCTCCCATAACCGATTCAACTGCAGATTTAACTTCTGATGATACTAATTTGTCTTTGGTTTGTGATGAGAATTTAGGATCAGGGACTTTAACTGATACAACCGCAATTAGACCTTCACGCGCATCATCACCTGTGGCGCTAATTTTCGCTTTTTTGCTGTATCCTTCTGCTTCCATATAGTTGTTTAATGTGCGCGTCATTGCGCCACGGAAACCCGCTAAGTGTGTACCGCCATCCCGCTGTGGGATGTTGTTAGTAAAACAATAGATATTTTCTTGGTAGCCATCATTCCACTGTAGTGCCACTTCAACGCCAATATTGTCTTTTTCTGTGCTGAAATAAAATATTTTAGGATGAATAGGATTTTTATTTTTATTTAAATATTCAACAAAGGCTTGAATACCACCTTCGTAATGATAATGTTCGCTTTTTCCGGTGCGTTCATCAAGTAATCTGATAGATACGCCTGAGTTTAAGAACGAGAGTTCACGTAGTCTTTTAGCCAGAATTTCGTAGACAAACTCAATGTTAGTAAAAGTTTCAGGGCTTGGCCAGAAGCGAACATAGGTTCCTGATTCGGTTGTTTCACCAATCACTTTGAGCGGTGCTTGTGGTACACCTAAGTGATAAATTTGTTGGTGAATTTTGCCATCGCGATAAATCACTAATTCTAATTTATCCGATAGGGCATTTACCACCGAAACACCAACCCCATGCAAGCCACCGGATACTTTGTAAGAATTATCATCAAATTTACCACCCGCATGTAATACGGTCATAATAACTTCAGCCGCTGAGATACCTTCTTCTTCATGAATACCCGTTGGAATACCACGCCCATCGTCACGTACAGAAACAGAGTTATCGGGGTGAATAGTCACTTCGATATGGTGACAGTAACCTGCTAATGCTTCATCAATGGCATTATCGACCACTTCAAATACCATATGGTGAAGTCCTGTGCCATCATCAGTATCACCAATATACATACCTGGACGTTTACGGACAGCATCAAGCCCTTTGAGTACTTTAATGCTGGAAGAATCATAAGAATTAGACATGGGTTTCTCGACTTAATTGATTGTTTATATCATTCTGTATATTTAAGAAATTATACCAGATTTTATGTAAAAAATCTTATCATTTTCATCGATCATATGGGTAATTTGCGCTTGGTTAACAGCAGTAATAAATACTTGTGAATTAGCTAATTTTAAACGTTTTGCCAGCAGTTCTCGCTTATTGTTATCGAGCTCAGATGCAAAATCGTCAATCAAGTAAACACAAGCTTGGGTATTTTGCTTTGAGTAATACTCACCTTGAGATAGACGTAAAGCACACATTAATAGCTTTAATTGCCCGCGCGATAACAAATCTTCAACCGGAATATTATCGACACGTAATCGAATATCTGCTTTATGTGGACCGACTGATGTGTAGTTAAGGAGTTTGTCTCGATCATATTGTTTGCATAATATTTCAGCATAATTAGTGCCATGTTCCCAACCTTGATAATATTGGCAATTAAGCTGATATTCGGGTAAAAAGTCATGGCAAGTTTTTATTATTTCAGGAAAAATATGTTGCGAGTAATCTGCTCTAATGTGGCTAATTTTTTCAGCAATGGGGGCAAGTTCTTTATCCCAAGGTAATAAGTGATTATAACTTTGAGATTGCTTTAATAATGCATTGCGTTGTTTAAATAAGCGTTTTAGATTATTCCATAAATGAACAAATTCTGGATAATGATGGAAGCATCCCCAATCAATAAATGCACGACGATATTTAGGACCACCACTTAATAAATCAAACCCTTCAGGTGTAATTAACTGTATGGGTAATAATTTGGCTAGATCGGCGAGTCGAAAACCCTCGTCCCCATCTATTTTGATTTTATTCTCGCTAGTGCGTGACTTTATAAGACCAATGGAATGGAGTTGTTGATTAGTATTTTTTATCTCACTAAATAATATAAGTTCAGGTTGTTGATGCTGAATAATTCGATTAGATTGAGTATGTCTAAATGCGCGACCATGGCCAAGCATATAAATGGCTTCAAGTAAGCTCGTTTTTCCACTGCCATTATCGCCAACAATGAAGTTGAAATGTGGCGACAATAATAGTTGTGCATAATCAATATTACGGAAATGATGAATGTTGATTTTTGAAAGAGTCATATGCCTTGAATGAGGCCGGCCGAAGCCGGACAATTAAATGAGATTTGATTATAAGCGCATTGGCATAACAACATAAGTTGCTGTCTGATTATTGAGATCTTCTATTTGCACACTTGATGTTGCATCAGTTAATAACAGTTGTACACTATCACATTTCAACGTATTTAATATATCAAGTAAATAGGTTACATTGAAGCCAATCTCAAGCTCTGCTGATTGATATTTCACGTCAATAACTTCTTCTGCTTCTTCTTGTTCTGGGTTATTTGCGGTGATCTTTATCTGATTGTTGTGGACATGAAGGCGAATACCACGGAATTTTTCGTTAGACAAGATGGCAACGCGTGATAGGGCGTTTCTGAGCTCTTCACAAGATACTTCAAGTGGTTTATCTGGATTGCGTGGTAATACGCGTTTGTAGTCAGGAAATCTACCATCAATGAGTTTTGATGTGAAAGTGAAATCACCAAGATTAACACGTAAATTATTATTACCAATTTGCATATTGATTAATTGGTCGTTATCACTAACCAGCTTAGCAAGCTCAAGTACCCCTTTTCTAGGTAAAATGACCGAACAAGAAGTTTTGGTATCTTGCTCAATAGGTTGTGCACATAAAGCTAATCGATGTCCATCTGTTGCAACTGATTTTAATAGACCATCTTCAATTTCAAATAACATGCCATTTAAGTAATATCTGACATCTTGGTTAGCCATTGAAAATTGCACAGCATCAATAAGGCGTTTAATGGTTTTTTGTGGAACGGAAAGATCAACATCACTTTGCCAATTTTCTAAATTTGGAAAATCGCTAGCAGGTAACGTGGATAATGAAAATTTACTACGACCTGATTGAATCATCAATCGATTATCGTCAACACTTATCGAAATTTGGGCATTATTAGGTAGGTTTCGGCAGATATCAAGAAATTTTCTAGCCGGTACTGTGGTTGCGCCGGGTTCACATGGTTCAACCAATGGTAAATGAGATATCATCTCTATTTCAAGATCAGTTCCCGTCATCGATAGCGTGTTATCGCTCACTTGTAATAGTAAATTACCCAAAATTGGTAGTGTAGGGCGACTACTCAATGGCGCACTGACAAGTTGCAATGGTTTAATCAGTTTTTCACGATCTATAATAAATTTCATAGTATTGATTCTTTTTTAAGTTGATAACGTTCGAATTAAATTGGAGTAATCTTCTTTTATATTATTACTTTCTTCTTTTAATTCTGCAATCTTTCTACAAGCATGTAATACCGTTGTGTGATCTCTTCCTCCAAAGCCGTCACCAATTTCAGGAAGGCTTTTGTTAGTGAGCTCTTTGGCAAGTGCCATTGCCATTTGTCGTGGTCTTGCAACAGAACGAGAACGACGTTTAGACAGTAAATCTGATACTTTAATTTTATAGTATTCAGCCACCGTTTTTTGTATATTTTCAATGGTAACCAGTTTTTCTTGTAAAGCCAGTAAATCTTTTAAGGCATCTTTAACAAAATCAATGGTAATGGCTTTGCCAGTAAAATTAGCATTAGCAATAACGCGATTAAGTGCGCCTTCTAACTCACGAACATTGGAACGTAATCGTTTAGCAATAAAAAAAGCGACTTCTTCAGGTAGCTTAATATGATTTTCTTCGGCTTTTTTCATTAAAATTGCAACCCGCGTTTCTAATTCGGGGGGCTCAATTGCAATGGTCAATCCCCAACCAAAACGCGATTTTAAGCGATCTTCAACGCCATTTATTTCCTTGGGGTAGCGATCTGAGGTTAAAATAATTTGTTGATTACCTTCTAATAATGAATTGAACGTATGAAAAAATTCTTCTTGTGATCGCTCTTTATTTGCAAAAAATTGAATGTCATCAATAAGCAAGGCATCAACTGAACGATAGTAATTCTTAAACTCTTCAATGGCATTATTTTGTAGCGCTTTTACCATATCTTGCACAAAGCGTTCTGAATGCATGTAGACAACTTTGGCATTGGCTTTTTCTGCCATTATTTGATTGCCAACCGCATGTAATAAATGGGTTTTACCTAAACCAGTAGAACCATATAAAAATAATGGGTTATAAGCTTTACCTGGATTTTCAGCTACTTGTTTTGCAGCAGCAACTGCAAGTTGGTTCGATTTACCTTCAACAAAACTATTGAATGTGTGCTTATGGTTAATACCAGAATGATAGACAAGATTATTATTTGTTTCTTTTGTCGTTTTCCATGCTGGTACCACTTCTGTTTTGCGTTGGTTATTTTGTACTTTTTTATCTTTAGATACGGTTGAACCCACTTCAAGAAATAGTTTTAGAGAATCGTTATTAAATAGTTTATTTAATAATTGGGAGATAGTTGTTAAATATTTGTTTTTTACCCAATCTAGGACAAATCTATTTGGTGCATAAATATAGAGTTTATTCTCGACCAGTTCCGCTTGTAACGGGCGAATCCATAAATTGAATTCTGTTGTGGGGATTTCTTCTTGTAATTGAGAAAGGCAATCTTGCCAAATAGCGGTAGGCACGGCAACTCCTTTAACTTTGCTTACTGACAATACAGTTAAGCATTATAATCTTTTTTGTGGATAATTTGTAGATCTAAGACAATATATAATTTAGTTGTTAACAAAAACAGCTAGGTAAAAAAAACCCGGTATTTAACCGGGTCTTAATGAATAACTTAAAAAACAAAGATTAGTTTGTTGTATCAGTTACTTGAACTTCTTGAACGTTACGTGCTTTAACTTCAATTTCAACACGACGATCTGGTGCTAAACATGCTTTTAAGTTAGCGCCACGAAGTGCATTACATTTAGTACCAGTAACTGGTTGAGCTTTACCCATACCACGTGCACTGATTAGGTCAGCAGGAACACCTTTAGATACTAGGTATTTCATTACTGAGTTAGCACGTTGTTCTGATAGTTTTTGGTTATAGCTATCTGAACCGATGCGGTCAGTATGACCAATTACAACTATTGCACTTTCAGTTGGGTTGATTTTAACAAGATTTGTAAGTAAGTTATCTAATGCTTGGCGACCTTCTTCTTTTAAGTCAGCTTTTGCATAAGAGAACAATACATCTTCATTTAACACATAACGGTTTTCTTGCGTTTTTATTTCAACTGGTGCAGCCACAGCAGGAGAGCCTAAACGGTAAGTAATTCCTAAAGTTACCATGCCTGCATCTGGAGATGCGTCAGTTTTAGTGTGAATATGTTGAACATATTGGTATTCTAAACGAGTAGAAAAGTCTTCGTCAAAACGATAGTCAAGACCTAATGCATAAACAGGAGATAGGTCGGTTTTTGTACCGCCGTGGCCGTATTCTGCTTTAACATTTCCGTTATTTTTCCACTTAGCAATAGTCACCATTCCACCAGCACGACCATAGATATCTAAATCGTCAGAGATGAATGATAATGGATAGCTTAATTTACCAGTTAAAGAAACACCTTGTGCAGAGATTTTGCTATCACCCGCTTTAGTTTTGTCAGCATTATTCAAAGTTCTTTTATATTTAGCTGAACCTAACCAATCATAACCTAACTCAAAGGCTAAATAAGGGTTTGCTTGGAAGCCAAGGAAAGCACCACCAGCGACATTGCTACGGTTTGAAGTTTTAATACCAGCTTCATCTTTTTCATAGCCGCGGACTTTATTCGCATCTAGTTTATAAAGTTCTGACCAACCTAATTTAGCACCTGTGTAAAAGGTGTTATCTTCATATGCCGCATTAGCTGCAGTAGCGGTTAAAGTTGTAACTGCAATTGCTAGAGCTAGAGTAGTTTTTTTCATTTTATTGCCTCAACTTATATGTTGTTATAGACGATGTTTAGTTTCTTTATTGTTTAAAATTTACTTTAAATAAAAAGAACTATGACTTATTTTTATACAATTATGTTTTACCCATAATCTGTTACTTAGTATATCATAGATAATAGGCAAATCTATAGTTATTGCTGTCACAATAGAAAATATTTAAATAATTTTTTCAAATTATTTTGTAAATTGTTATGCAAAAGTCATTAATGGTATTAGCTAATGAATTAGCCATAATAAAAAAGTCAGCTTCTCGTCTTTTATCCAATTCATCTGAACCGATATCTTCATTTTCCTCTAAAATAATTGAATCAAATTTAATGCGTTTAAATGTTAAGTCATTATTAACGATAAAGCTAATGCCTCTTTCATCAATGATTTTAATTTTACTGATCCATTTTCCTGAATCGAAATGGATACGCATTTCATCACAGGTAATTTCTTGATTTTTGCAACTGATAATGCCATTACCTTCAAGGGGATCTTTTAGCTCTGCTTGATCGCCTAATAAAAATGGCGGAAATTTCAAGTTCTCTTTAGCCCATGTTGTCATGACCTGTTCAAGTGGTTTATCAATTGATAAGGGTGTTAAAGCAAGTGAACCCAGCTCTTTACGTAAAATAGCTAAGATATCTTCTGCTTGTTTAAAACTACTGCAGTCAACAATAATACGTTTATTATGTGTATCTATCCATAACCAATAGTGATTATATTTACTAAATGCTCTTGGCATTAGATCAACCATGACTTCGTCTTTTAAAGCGGCTTTTTCGTTTTTAGTTAGTTTTCTGCTTAGTGCTTGTTCTTGCTTATCGATTTTATCTAATAATGCTTGTTTAATTACGGGAGCGGGTAATATTTTGGTTTCTTTTTTGATTCTTAATAATAAATGCCCCTGCATATCAATAATAAAAGCATCGTCATTATTATCATGATAAGGCGATACCCAACCCATTTTAGTAGTGTCTAGATTACCACAAGGGATGAATGGATGAGATTTTAACGCTTTTGCAATCGCATCTTTATTAAGTAATGTGTCATTATTAAGTTGATAAATGATGGCATTTTTAAACCAGAGCATACTTTTCTTTTTCCTGAATTTTTTGTGATGAAGATTTTATCTTGTTTGAACTAGTAATAACTTATAGTGCTTAATAAACCGTTATCATTTATGTTCATTAAAAGTTATAAGATACTCCCATATAAATCGAAGTTACAGTATTATTGTCAACCATTGGGCTATCTGTCACATTGCTGGTTAATTTATCGATATGAACACCGCCAAAAGTTGCAATGTTTTTAGTTAATGAGTATTGTGCCGCTATTTCAGCATAAGGTGTCAATGAGTTTTCAGCACTAAAATATGGTAATCCTGATCGAGCTGATTCTTTATGAGAAACACCATAATAGTAATCATTATGTTTGCTGTTGACCCAATTTATACCGATGGTAGGTGCGACAATTAAATTGCCTTGTATATATGGGACAGTATAATCAGCATTGATTAAAATACTCTTACTTTTATTTAGCATATCAGCTCCAACGCTACTAGAAAACCCACCCCAGTTGGTTACAAGGTTATATTCTATTTCTGTCAGTAATGTTGCGTGACGGATATCAAGTTGTTTTAATTGGTGATTATCTGAATTGTGTGGTTTAAATTCATTAGCTAAGTAGCGCGCACCAATTGAAATACTTTGATCATCGGTATGATAAACATAAACTCCAGCCGATAAATCATCAATAAAAAATCGCCCATTATCATAATCAATATGAGGAATAGGAAAATAACGCGCATTGTAACTTTTATAAGGTGAATTTTCCCAACCAACACCTGCACCAATGGAAAAGGGATCAGCTAACGCTTTTGGGGAAACACCTAAAACGATTGTTGACAAAATAGAAAGTGCACTAGCTGTTTTTTTCATTTTTTTATACCCATATATAAAAAGTGAACATTTTTCGCTAGTCACACAAATTTTATCATTATCTTTTATTTTGCTGTTTCGCTTATTGTCACACAATCTATACATTAATTGTACATTGTAACAAACCAAATTTCTGAATAATAATGCCACATTTTGTTGTATTTGAATATGGATTAGTGAGATAATTATGAGTAAACCGACTTTAGAAATGATTAACAGTCGCCCTGATGATGCGACATTGTTAGCGGATGAAGCTAAATATTGTTCTTTTGGCGATACTGTGCACTATGTTGAACCGCCAAAAATCTTTGATGGTTGTGAAGGTAGTTATATGTATGACAAAGAAGGCAAAGCTTTCCTTGATCTACAAATGTGGTATTCTGCATGTAATTTTGGTTATGCCAATGAACGTTTAAACAATGTCCTTAAAAAGCAAATTGATACCTTACCACAGTGCGCAAGCCAATATTTGCATCCAACCAAAATTGAACTAGCCAAAACCATTGCCCAAGGCATGGAAAAGCGCTTTGGTTATGAAGGACGAGTACATTTCAATGTTGGTGGTTCACAATGTATTGAAGACTCATTAAAATTGGTACGTAATGCATCTGGCGGTAAATCATTAATGTTTGCTTTCCAAGGTGGATACCATGGTCGTACTTTAGGGGCTTCATCAATCACATCAAGTTATCGTTATCGTCGTCGCTATGGTCATTTTGGCGATCGTGCCATGTTTGTTCCATTCCCATATCCTTTCCGTCGTCCAAAAGGCATGACAGCAGAAGAATATGGTGAACATTTAGTGACTGAATTTGCCCGTTTATTTGAAACCGAATATCACGGTGTTTGGGATCCAAAAGTTGGCCAAGCTGAATATGCAGCATTCTATGCCGAACCTTTACAAGCAACAGGTGGTTATATTGTACCTCCACGTAATTATTTTAAAGGTCTTAAAAAAGTGTTAGATCAGTATGGTATTTTATTAGTGGTTGATGAAATCCAAATGGGCTTTTACCGTACCGGTAAACTTTGGTCAATTGAACATTTTGATGTCAAACCTGATGTGGTTGTTTTTGCCAAAGCATTAACTAATGGTCTTAACCCTTTAGGTGGTTTATGGGCGCGTGAAGAATTAATTAACCCACAAGTATTCCCTGTTGGGTCTACTCACTCAACTTTTGCCTCAAATCCATTAGGTACAGCAGTTGGTCTTGAAGTATTAAAAATGACTTCTGAAACTGATTATGAAAAAATGGTCATGGACAGTGGTGCTTATTTCCTTGAAGGTTTAAAAACACTTGAGAAAAAACACAAAGAAATTGGTGAAGTTGATGGCTTAGGCTTGGCACTTCGTGCAGAGATTTGTACTGAAGATGGCTTTACAGCTAATAAAGCCTTAGTAGATAAAATGGTTGATATTGGTATGTCAGGTGATCTTGATTGGAAAGGTACCAAAATGGGCTTAGTGCTTGATATTGGTGGTTACTATAAAAACGTGATTACCTTTGCCCCATCGTTACACATCTCTCGTCAAGAAATTGATCAGGGTATTGAATTGCTTGACCAATTAATTACCCGAGCGAAAAAAGAGCTTTAATTGTTTCATTCTTATCTTCCCGTCAATATCTATTGACGGGACTGCAAATTACTACCTACCATAGATTGACGTTATGAAATACATTAATCAGTTAGAACCTAATGAATTAATAGAAAATTTTTTAGTTCATCCTCCAAAAGAATTTTCAGCATGGCTAAGTGAAGATGGTGTGCCTGTTTTTTCTGCCAAGTTTGATCTTCTCACTACTGCAGATGATGATTTCAGACATAAAATTAAAAAACTGCCTTTTTACCATAAATGGCAGCGCTATTTACAACCCAATACTTGTTTTGTTGGCGCAACTGTTTCAGAATACGCATTACTAAATGATAAAGTGGATGCGAATCAATTAGTACAGCATCTTAAAATGGCTTATGCTAAGCAATATCCTTTATTAATTGTTAAAGATATACCTGTCGCATCGCCTTTACTGAGTGAAAAAGAAAATGATTATTCAATGCATCTTATTTCTTCACTAAAAAGACAGGGTTTTATTGAAGTTGAAGGGCAAGCATTAGCTTGGCTACCGATTGATTTTGCAAATATGAATGAGGTTTTTTCGCGATTTTCTTATAGTCGACGTAAAAATTTTAGACGAAAGCTAAAATCACGAGAAAAATTAGTGATTAATATGTTGCATAGTGGGGATGAGTGTTTTTATAATCAAACGGTTTTAGATGAGTATTATCAACTGTACCTTAATGTTTATCAGCAAAGTGAAATCCATTTTGATTTATTGACTAAGCCCTTTTTTACTCAGCTATTACAAAATAAAACCCAAAATGCACATATTGTGACTTATCACTATGATAATAAGTTGGTTGGGTACAATATTTGTTTTGTTGTGAACAATATGCTAATTGATAAGTATATCGGTATGGTTTATCCACAGGCAAGAGAGCTCAATCTCTATTTTGTAAGTTGGTTTGTAAATCTTGAATATGCTTTGCAGCGAGGGCTTAGCCATTATATTGCAGGTTGGACCGATCCTGAGGTAAAAGCATCACTCGGTGCAAAATTTACTTTTACTAAACATCTTGTTTATATTCGCAATCCATTATTAAGAACTATATTACGTAGATTGATTGGTCATTTTGAAAGCGATAAGGAGAAAGTAGCATGACCTGTCCCATTATTCTCAATTTTGATAGAAGCGTGGGTGATATTTGCCATGCTCAAACAATTGATGTTATGCAGTGGCAAGATACAATTCGTTTTGGTTGCACTAAGAAACAATTTAGCCAATTTAAACAGGTATTACAGCAATCTTTACCCGAAAGCCATGGCACGGTATTAATGGGCAGTGGTGATTTTCATCATATTTCATTACTACTTATTGAACGTCTAGCGCAGCAATATTCGGCAAGTAATCCTATTCAAGTTGTGATTTTTGATAATCATCCAGACAATATGCGCTATCTATTTGGCGTGCATTGTGGATCATGGGTTAGTTATGTGGCAAGTTTGCCTTTTGTCAGTCATGTACATGTGCTTGGCATTACCTCCCATGATATTGGTATAGCCCATTTTTGGGAAAATAGATGGAAACCGCTATTTCATAAACAATTGACTTACTGGAGCTTAGATGTCAATGTCGCATGGGCAAAAAAAATTGGCTTAGGACATGCTTTTAGGCATTTTGCCACACCAGATGACCTTATTGCCAACTTCTTATCCGAACAATATCATAGTGCACAACCGATCTATTTATCGATTGATAAAGATGTATTAAGTGAAGAGGTGATTCACACCAACTGGGATCAAGGCAAACTACAAACGTATCATCTGCTTGATACTATATCGTCAATTAAACCTAGAATTATCGGCAGTGATATTACCGGTGAACTATCAATATGGCAGCCATCTAATTGGTTTAAACGTTTGCTTAGTTCTCTTGATAAACAACCGAGCATATCACCAAATAACCTTATCAATTGGCAACAAGAGCAACATCAACTTAATTTAACATTATTAAAAGCATTAGCGGTATAAATTTGTGTAAAAAACTTTCAGGAAAGCAGGCGTTTAAGTATAAAACCTTACCTACTTTTCCTTATTGTAATTGGAAATTAACGTTGATGATGGTGTGAATCTTGTTCCGATAATTTACTTTCTGCTAATGCCAAAAAGAGAATGCCTGAAACAATTAATATTGTACCAATTAACTTGAATAAGGTAATTGGTTCGTGAAATAACCAAATTGAAACAACCATCACGGTCACAACTTCAAAGTGTGATGCGGCAAAAGCGGGTCCTACAGGGGCTTTTTTTAATAACGTCATCCAAGTAAAAAATGTCAGAATATAGCCTGCTATTGAGATATAGATCCAAGGGTTAGTAAATACGCGAATTAACCATGCAAGGCTCATTTCTAGTGGTTGCGCTTCAATAGCCGTTAATTTAAAACTGCATTGTGCAATTGTGTCAAAAAAGAGTAATACAGAAAAGCCAATTAAGTAAAATCTAGCCATATTAAGACATCCCTACAAAAACAACACCGGCGGTGATTAATAGCATTCCGATCAAGCGGTAACTAGTTAGTAATTCTTTGAAAATAATACGACCAACTAACATGATAGTAATAATATTAAACGAGGCAAGTAAAACCCCTTGAGAAAGAGGCACTAATGTTAAAAAGGCTAGCCATAATAAGAATTCAGCAATATAAGAGGTAACGCCAATCCAGATCCACTTATTTTTTGCTAAATCTAACCAATAGTACCAACCATCCCGGTTATTGGGTGCGATGGCGGCAAATTTAAAAGCGACCTGCCCTAATGTATCCAAACAGATATTACTAATCCAAAGTAGAATAACTAATGGCGACATTATGCTTTTATTCCTTTTGCTATATTCTTAAAGAAAGAGGCGCATGTTTTTATCACTTCGCGGCGCTGACGATCAATCGTAATTAAATGATAGCTATTATGTAATACCACAAATTTAGAGGGACCTGATACCTGTTTTTCGACCAATTTAGCATTGGTTTCTATATTGGCGATATCATCGTTACCTGAATGCATTATCAGACATGGCGAAACGACTTTAGGCAATTCAGTTCGCACCAATTTTGCAAATATTTGCATTTCGGCAAGCGCAGGGAATGGGTTACCAGCAAGACCAGCTGAGGCAGCATCACCATTTAACATACTTTCAGAGACTATTGCGCGAATGCGTTCATCTTTAAGCCCATAAGGTGGCCTTTCAATGAACACCTGTTTTTGAAAAATACCTACTTTCTTAAAGAAAGCGAGTAAGCGAAAGACTTTTTTTCCCCAAAATGGTATGCTCCAACCATCGTAAAAAAATGTGGGTGCTAACACGCCAACACCTTTGATTTGTTGCGGTCTGTCCACAGCCAGTTTGAGCGAAAGCAGTGCCCCCATCGATAGTCCAGCAACAAAGATATTATCCACATGCTGCGCTAAATAATCGGCGCCATCTTGCACACTTTTATACCAATCTTGCCAAGTTGTTTTACACAGATCTTCTTCCGTACCGCAATGTCCTGCTAACTGGATTGCATAAACTGTAAAACCAGCTTTATGTAAGCCATTAGCTAAAATCCGCATTTCATTAGGCGTTCCTGTTAATCCATGGATTAATAGTACGCCATCTTTGTTACCTGGTAGAAAGTACGATAAATCTTCAATTGTACTCATTTATATTCCTTACTCTTTTTCTATCATGACAGGAATTAGCGAATCCTGAGCCTGTCTTAAGGCTTGTGTTACATTAGCAAAACTATTGATGGTACAGTGTTCAATCCTATTTTTTTCACAATAGTGAACCAGTTTATCTTTGGCAAACACAAAATCAACATTATGTGATACGCAGAAATCTGACGAACCATCACCAACATATAGTATTTGTGGAAAATGTTGTTGTTTTTTAACATGATTACATTTGCAATTACCACTTTTTTTGATGCAGTTTTTGCTTGCATAGGGAAACTCAAGGCGCCAACTACGCATGTGATTATGGAGCAATTTATTGGCAAAAATTGGCAAATGTTTAATACCATGATGTTTTAAAATAAACTCAATGGCATAATCAAGCCCATCGCTCACTACGTGAACGGGAATCTTATTTTTTTCGGTATAATGAATAAAGGATTTAAAATCCGGATCAATTTCGATTTGTGATAAGATGTCATTGAGCTCATCTAAGCTTGCATCCATTAACGCAATTTGCTTGCTCATACATTCTTGAGAGCCAATTTTGCCATCAAGCCATAACGTTTCGAGTTCATCACAACCATCTTGACCGAAATGACTAAGCAACGTGTCGGTAACATCTTTCACGCTAATTGTGCCATCAAAATCACATAAAACAATTGGCATGTGATTTTGTGTATAAGATGGTTGAAAAAGAGAGTTTGCTATTGATGAAAAAGTGTTCATTTTAGATGTAAAAATAGTCTATTTAAAGATATTACGCAGATTTTCGCATAAAGTGACAAAAAAATTTGTTGGCTCTTTGTATATATTTTGTAACGTGGGGGGAATTGTTTGTATAATAAGACTTCGTTAAGTACAGCTGTGGTAATTAAGAACAGATTATGAGTGAACGTATATTAATCATCGAAGATGATCAGCGGCTAGCCAATTTAATTCAAGTTTATCTAATTCGGCAAGGGTATCTTGTTCAATGGCATAATAGTGGAGCTGGTGCTGAAGAAAAGATCCAACAACTTAATCCAGATCTGGTTATATTAGATGTGATGTTACCTGAAAAAACAGGTTTTGATATTTGTCGTGATATACGCACATGGTTTACTAACTATATCCTTATTATGACGGCTAGTGAAGATAATATCGATGAAATTGTTGGGTTGGAATTGGGGGCCGATGATTATTTAGCTAAGCCCGTTGAGCCAAGATTACTGCTTGCTCGAATACGAGCCTTATTACGCCGGAAACAGATAGAAACTGATAAAGATAATCATAAAGAATTGACTTTGCCTCAAGCAAATAATAAAACGCTAATATTTGATAATTTAATTATTGATGGTGAAAACCGAAAAGTGCTCTTGCAAAAGCAAGAAATTGATTTAACGACTGCTGAATTTGATCTATTATGGCTACTTGCCCATAATGCAGGGACAATTTTATCCCGAGATGATATTTTTTCTCAGGTAAGAGGGATCGATTTTGATGGCAGTGATCGTTCTATTGATGCTCGTGTTTCAAGACTTCGTCGTAAATTACTCGATGACCCAGATAATCCATTGCGTATCAAAACCGTGCGTGGTAAAGGTTATTTATTTATGCGAGAGGGAGAAAACCATTGAGTCAATTATTAGCTAAACCGCTATTTTTTAATCGCCGGATTATATTTTATCTGGTCATTTTGCTCCTATTGCAAAGTATTATTTCTTATGGCGCTTTATTAGTTTTTGATTCATTACCATCATCAGTAACCGATATGCCAGATGATCATGTTGTGCTTCGAGAATCTCAGCGAGGCACAGTAAACCTGATTCGTATGCAAATTCACGAGCATAAAAATCGTCCCCTTCAAGAAGTGGTCAGTGAATTACAACCTTATTTTGGTTACCCTATCGAAATATTGCCAATTAACACACCGTTACCCTATGAGGTACTTGAGGAGTTACAGAAACTGGACTTTTCTTATGATGCTGACAAAGAGGTCGTTTACGTTGATTTAAAAGATGGCAATTTACTCCAATTAGGCCCCATTGCGATGCGAGATATTTTAGCATCTAATACCATGTCATTGACCATTTTTCTTATTATTTGGGCTTTATTTAGCGCTATCATCTTTTTTATTTTAATTTATATGGCATTTAGCGCTGTTTGGAAAGATTTGGTTAATATCAGGCAAACAGCCGAACAGCTTGGGCAAGGTAATTTAAAAGCACGAACCGAAAATGTTAAAGGTTGGTTGTTTAAGCCGCTAGCTAATGTATTAAATAATATGGGTGCACATATTGAACACTTAGTGAGTACCAACCAAACGATTTCCCATGCGATGGCACACGAACTACGCACTCCTCTTGCCCGTATGCGGTTTGAACTTAGTATGCTTGAAGAATCTCACGATGAACAAGAAAAACGCCTTTTACAAAAAGGCATGAGTGATGATATTAACGAGCTTGAAACATTAATTAATGCCAGCTTGAATTATTTTAAAATGCAACAAAGCAACATTGAGCTAAACTTAACGCGTGTATCACTAAAAGAGTGGAGCGAAAAAGTGTGCCAATCGCTGGCGTTATTCAAACCGAAAGGGTTTGAGCTAACTTGTAATAGCCAAAATGTATACGCTATGATTGATACCAATTTAGTTGAAACCATTGTTAAAAATCTGCTACTTAATGCGTTTAAATATGCAGCACATAAAGCGGTTTTAAATATAGCCAAATATGAAAATCGTGTCATCTTTGAGATAGATGATGATGGTGCAGGAATTCCTTTTGATGCGCGCGAAAAGATTTTTATGCCTTTTGCCAGACTTGATACTAGCCGTACACGTTCAACTGGGGGTTATGGGCTTGGTTTAGCTTATGTGAAATTAATGGCAGAATTTCATAATGGCAAAGCCTTTGTGGTAACCAGTCCTCTTGGTGGTGCAAGATTTGTGGTTTCGTTAAAGTCAGGTGGTGAAGAAAATAATCATTGATCGGGTCTTTAGGAGATTAGTTGAATAGACCATCGATTTTATTTGATTTTTTGTTTTGTTTTTTTGGGTAAAAAATAGTTTTTTTATTAAAAAACAGCAAGGTTTAGTTAAAAGCTCATTTTGTCGATGCCAATTGCCTGTTTTCCGTTTCAGAAATAAAAAAAATTTGTTATATTCGTCAACTAACATAATCAGCAATGACAAAGTAAACATTCTTGCTTTGTTATTAATAAATATATCACCAGAGGTTTTTTATGAGCGGTGCATTACCGACTGAGACTGATAATCGTCCATCTAACTTTATTCGTCAAATTATTGATGCTGATTTAGCAGCAGGAAAATATAAAACAACGCATACCCGCTTTCCACCAGAGCCAAATGGTTATTTACATATTGGTCATGCTAAATCAATTTGTTTAAATTTTGGTATTGCGCAAGATTATCATGGTAAGTGTAACTTGCGTTTTGATGATACCAATCCTGCTAAAGAAGATATAGAGTATGTTGAGTCGATCAAACAAGATGTCCGTTGGTTAGGATTTGAGTGGGATGGAGAAATTTGTTACTCATCTGACTATTTTGACAGACTTTATGAATATGCAATTGAATTAATTAATAAAGGACTTGCTTATGTTGACGAACTTTCAGCTGATGAAATTCGTGAATATCGAGGAACACTTACTCAACCAGGAAAGAATAGCCCTTATCGCGATCGTAGTGTTGAAGAAAACTTAGCACTTTTTACACAGATGAAAGAAGGTAAATTTGCTGAAGGAAAAGCTTGCCTAAGAGCCAAAATTGACATGGCTTCGCCGTTTATTGTAATGCGTGATCCGGTGATATACCGCATTAAATTTGCCGAGCATCACCAAACAGGTAATAAATGGTGCATTTACCCAATGTACGATTTTACCCATTGTATTTCAGATGCGATCGAAAATATTACCCATTCACTTTGTACGCTTGAATTCCAAGACAATCGCCGTTTATATGACTGGGTATTAGACAATATTACGATCGAAGCGCATCCTCACCAGTATGAATTTTCAAGATTGAATTTAGAGTACGCTATTACTTCTAAACGTAAGCTAAACCTATTAGTATCAGAAAGCATTGTTGACGGCTGGGATGATCCACGCATGCCAACGGTATCAGGATTACGTCGTCGTGGTTATACACCTGCTTCGATTCGTGAATTTTGCCGTCGAATTGGGGTGACCAAACAAGAAAATACTGTTGAAATGGGTACCCTTGAGTTTTGTATTCGTGAAGATCTGAATGAAAACGCACCTCGTGCAATGGCAGTGTTAGATCCAGTTAAAGTTGTGATCGAGAACTTCTCGGATACGATTGATGAAGTGCTTAGTATGCCAAATCACCCAAATCGCCCAGAATTAGGTGCTCGCGAAGTGACATTCACGCGTGAAATTTACATCGACCGAGCTGATTTTAGGGAAGAAGCTAACAAGAACTACAAGCGTTTAGTACTTGGTAAAGAAGTACGTTTACGTAATGCCTATGTGATTCGTGCTGAGCGCGTTGAAAAAGACGCCGAAGGCAACATCCAAACAATCTATTGTAGTTACGATCCCGCCACGTTAAATAAAAATCCGGAAGATGGTCGTAAAGTGAAAGGTGTTATTCATTGGGTTTCGGCTAAATTTGCCAAACCGGCTGAAATTCGCCTGTATGATCGTTTATTTAATACACCAAACCCTGGTGCAGCTGAGGACTTTTTATCAACCATTAATCCTAATTCATTACTTATTAAGCAGGGTTTTGTTGAACCAAGTTTACAACACGCACAAGCCGAATATGCTTACCAATTTGAACGTGAAGGCTACTTCTGTTTAGATAGTAAGTTTGCAACTGAAGATAAGCTCGTGTTTAACCGAACTGTTGGTTTAAGAGATAGTTGGAACGAAGCATAATTTAACACGTCGTCTATTGGTCGACTTAAGTCAACCAATAGACGGCATTTCAGTGATCTATTCCTCATGTGTAAATAATTTTGTTTATTATTCTAAATAATTTAGTAAATCAGGTATTCGGTATTTTCCCGCCATTGTTTGTACCTTTTTTGCTGCACTTTCTAACGATATGCCGATTGAAGTCACATATAAAGGATGTCTACTCTTACTAAGTATCACTTCAATCAAATATTCGCTATTGCCTGAAAAAGGTTTTTTAGCAACCCCAATAATAGGAATAGTTTTATTCAAAGCATTATACAAATGCCACTTAAACCAATCTTACCTTTATCTAAATGTACATAACCATCAATCACGATGCTGGTAGTTAAATAGTGATATTATGCAAGGTAATTGTCGTTGATATGACTGACTAGTTTGATAGGGCGTAACATTATCTTGATCATCTGTAATTACGTGTTTAATTTCAGACGTCGAATCAGTCCAACGATTAAATAAAACACCGACCTATTTTGTGCGGTTATCAAAGTAATAAACATCTATTGTAAGTATCATATTAAGTTATATTCTCTTTAGAATGTTATTTATACATCTATCAATATTTTGAAATAAGAAAGTACAATATTTATAATTAATTTACACAATAAAGCTCGTATCAGTATTAATTATTTTTTGTTTATTATTAAATATTCTTAATAAATAGGAGCTTTTCAATGAGCATATGCCTGTACACTAAATAGTTCATCATTAAAAAAATTAATAGGTTAAAATTTATTTAAATTTACCTGAATTGGCAGGTTAGACGCTTTGTTACTACAGTGAAAGCAGATTAGATGCATGGCATTGATAGTGATAAACCGTTATAATCTGGTTTTAATTTACCTATAATCACATAACCTAAAGATTATGCAAAATTTATAATGATTGAACGGTAACAAGTATATATTTAATTCATGGCTCTTTTTAATGCATATAAATTCATGCATAAACAACACTATTTAGCTCGACAAGCAAAACACTGATTGTTGTTTTAGTGGGGCAGTTACACAATTAGAATCGATTAAGTATATCAATAACACAAATGTATGAGGTTTATTTTTTTATGTTTTCTTGGTGGACTAAAGTTTATTTTTTTCTTATCCAAATATTGGTGAAACTTTTTGTTAAAAGTAAACCAATTCCGACTTATCCTATAACGGAATTAGACCTTGATACCCACAAACCAATTTTATACGTGCTACCTTACAATTCTCAAATCGATTTGATGGTAATTCGATCGCTTTGTTTACAATATAATTTACCCGATCCCTTAGTTGGCATTGATATCAATGATAAAACCATTCCCGCCTATATCTATATTGATAAAGGTCCCGGTATTTTTGCGTCCAATCAACAAAAAAATAAAGCGATTGAAATTTTAAGAGATTATATTTTGGCTCATCAACAAAATCATGATCTTGATATCCAAATGTTACCTGTTTCGGTTATGTTTGGCCGTCGACCAAATACCGAAGGGAAAAAAAAATTATCACTACAAGTGCTTGGTGCAACCAGTAAATTTTTAAAAATAATCATATCCGGACGAGACTGTTATACCCGATTTTCTCGACCTGTTTCATTTAAGAATATTCATGTTGATAAACAGCAAGATCTTCCTGTTTTAGCTCATAAATTATCGCGCGTTGCTCGGATTCATTTTGTAAAACAAAGAATAGCATCTGTCGGACCAAAACTACCTGTTCGCCAAGAAATGCTTAATAAATTATTAACTAATCCAGAGCTATCAAAGGCAATACAAGAAGAAGCAAAAAGCAAAAATATTAGTCTTGATAAGGCACAAAAAAATGCATTAACGATGCTAAATGAAATAGCGGCTAATTTTGCGTACCGTATGCTAAGAATTACAGATTTTGTTCTTACCTGGGCTTGGAATAGGCTTTATCAAGGTCTTGACGTTACTAACGCCGATCCGGTGCGAGAACTTGCACAAAATGGACATGAAATTGTCTATGCTCCTTGCCACCGTAGTCATATGGATTACTTGTTATTATCTTATGTCCTTTATCGACAAGGGTTAGTTCCACCTCATATTGCAGCAGGCATTAACTTAAACTTTTGGCCAGCGGGGCCTATTTTTAGACGATTAGGTGCATTTTTTATTCGCCGATCATTCCGAGGAAATAAACTCTATACATCTGTTTTTCGTGAATATTTAGCTGAACTTTTTATCCGCGGTTATGCTGTTGAGTATTTTGTTGAAGGCGGGCGATCACGTACAGGTCGGTTACTCGATCCTAAAACAGGTATGTTAATGATGACAATTCAAACATTATTACGTGGTGAAGCAAGACCAATTACTGTTGTGCCTGTTTATATTGGTTATGAGCATGTTCTAGAAGTTGCTACCTATGCCAATGAATTACGAGGTGCAAAAAAAGAAAAAGAGAGTTTATGGCGGACTATAAAAGCATTTTTAAAACTTAAAAAATTGGGATTTGGTTATGTCAATTTTGGTCAACCTATACCACTAAATCAATTTTTAAACCAACATATTCCTGAATGGCGCGAGGCTATAGAACCAACGGGCACTCAGCGCCCTCAATGGTTGACACCAACAACTAACTTACTTGCCAAGAAAATTATGGAACACATCAATTCATCAGCAGCAATCAATGCAATGAACTTATGTTGTTCAATATTATTGGCAGCAGATCAACGAGCATTAACCAAAGTTAGGCTCATTGAACTAATTGATTATCTGTTAAAATTATTAAAAAACAATCCTTATTCTGATTTGATAACTATTCCAGAACAAACACCAGAAGAACTGTTTGAGCATGCCAAAGAAATGGGGAAATTTGTTATTACAACAGACGAAGCTGGCGAAATTATCGCGTTTACTGCCGAACAAGCGGTGTTAATGACTTATTATCGCAATAATATTCAGCATTTGCTGATTATTCCTGCTATCGTGGCGAGAATTTTACTCAAGCATAACCGAATTTCATCTGACGAAGTTTTAGAACAAGTAAAACTACTTTTTCCTTTAATTAAATCGGAGTTATTTCTTTATCATAATGATGATCAGCTCACTGAGTATGTTGATAAAATTATTAAAACTTACGCTCAGCTAGGTCTAATCAGTTATTCACCTGATAAATTAAGCTTAAACTATTTAAAAATATCAGTATTACAATTAATTGCTTCATCATCTAAAGATACGTTGCAACGCTATGCTATTGCTTTTTCTATATTGCAAAAAGATCCAACGATTAAGAGAGCAACATTAGAAAAAGAAAGTCGATTAATTGCTGAACGATTATCAGTTTTACATGGCATCAATGCACCAGAATTTTTTGATAAAGGTGTATTTTCAATACTTGTTGCATCATTACGAGCACAAGGTTATTTAGATGATCAAAGTGGAACTAACTTACCAAAAATAGAAAAACTAAATGAAATACTCAAACCGCTCATTACCACAAGAATAATGCAAACGATTGATGAAATAAATCCTTTAGTAAAACAATAACAGAACAATATTATTGGGTTCAGCTTATTCTTTTATTTAAATGAGTAATTTTATAATTATAAATAGGTCTTTTACATAAACAGTGAAAATAAATTGATATAAAAATAACCCTTTCGACTAAAAATTTGATGTATGTCGATTTTTAGTCACTCCTTCTCGTTTTTCCCTTTATTTCCATTTCATTAAAGATTATCATTACAACTTATAAGGATGTTAATCGCTTCCAAAATAATAAATAATATAATATTAGCTTTCAATAAGGGGTAGATATGCGATTTAACCGTAGACAGTTCTTTAAGATCTGTGCTGGTGGTATGGCTGGAACAACGGTAGCTACGCTTGGATTTTCTCCGAATGTGGCGCTTGCACAAACTCGCCAATTTAAATTATTAAAATCAAAAGAAACTCGTAATAATTGTACCTATTGCTCGGTAGGATGTGGAATGTTGTTATATAGCCGTGGAGATGGTGCAAAAAATGCTGAATCGTCCATATTCCATATTGAAGGAGATCCAGACCATCCAGTTAGTCGCGGTTCACTTTGTCCTAAAGGCGCTGGTGTACTTGACTATATAAAAAGTGAACAACGTGTCAAATCCCCTGAATATCGCGCACCAGGCTCTGATAAATGGCAACAAATTAGTTGGGATGAAGCCATTGACCGCATTGCTCGCTTAATGAAAGCTGACCGAGATAAAAACTTTATTGAAAAAAACCAACAAGGAACAACAGTTAATCGCTGGACAACAACAGGCTGGCTTGTGACCTCGGCTGCGAGTAATGAAACAGGTTGGCTAGCATTTAAAGTTGCCCGAGCATTAGGCATGCTAAGCCTTGAAACTCAAGCAAGGGTTTGTCATGGTCCTTCAGTGTCAAGCTTAGCGGCAACATTTGGCCGTGGAGCCATGACTAATAATTGGAACGATATCAAAAATGCCAATGTTGTTATCGTGATGGGCGGTAATGCGGCCGAAGCACATCCTGTTGGCTTTAAATGGGCAATAGAAGCGAAAATTAATAATGGCGCAGAACTGATTGCTATCGATCCACGTTTTCATCGAACAGCTTCAGTAGCTGATCTATATGTCCCCATTCGTTCAGGTTCGGATATTGCTTTTTTACTCGGTATTATCAATTATCTTATTACTAATAATGAAGTTAACTTTGATTATTTAGTGACACATAGTAATGCGAGTTTAATTGTTCGTGATGATTTTAATTTCGATGAAGCGACAGGGCTCTTTAGTGGCTATAAAGTAGAAACTAAACAATATGATCAAATAAGCTGGGCTTATCAGAAAGATGACAATGGTTATGCGCTTCGAGATAAAACACTCAGCCATCCTCGCTGTGTATGGAATCTACTTAAAAACCATGTCAGCCGTTATACACCTGAAATGGTAAATAAAGTGACTGGAAGCCCAGTTGACGGATTTTTACATGTTTGTCGCTCACTTGCAAGCACCAAAACTAATGATAGAGCAGCCACCTTTTTATATGCATTAGGATGGACTCAGCATTCTTATGGTTCACAAATTATCCGTACAGCTGCAATGATTCAGCTTATTTTAGGTAATATTGGTGTAATGGGCGGTGGAATTAATGCACTACGTGGGCATTCCAATATTCAAGGTTTAACTGATGTCGGTTTATTATCTAATCGTTTACCTGCTTATCTTGATTTACCTAAAGATTCACAGGTTTCACTCGAACAGTATTTAGCGGAAAAAACACCTAAACCTCTTGGTCCTCAAGAAGTTAATTTTTGGGCAAATTACCCAAAATTCTTTGTTAGTTTCATGAAATCAATGTATGGTGATAAATCAACTCAAGATAACAATTGGGGATTTGACTGGTTACCAAAATGGGATGAAACTTATGATGTTTTAAGATTCAGTAAAATGATGCGTGATGGTCAAGCCAATGGTCTTATTTGTCAAGGCTTCAATCCTCTTGCAGCTTTACCAGATAAAAATAGTATCCGTAATGGATTATCGAACTTGAAGTTTTTAGTTAGTATTGACCCTATGCCAACTGAAACAGCAGAGTTTTGGAAAAATCATGGTGAATCGAATGACGTTGATCCCAGCCAAATCCAGACAGAAGTTTTTAGGCTACCTTCAAACTGTTTTGCTGAAGAAAACGGTACTATCGTTAACTCTTCGCGTTTATTGCAATGGCACTGGGCTGCGGCAAGACCACCTTATGAGTCATTATATGATCCAGAAATCATCGCTCGCATTTTTTTGAAAATTAAAGAGCTATATGCCCAAGAAGGTGGTGCGTATCATGAGCCAATTAATAACTTAGTTTGGGACTATCAAAATCCTGAAGGTCCGGCTGCAGAAGAGCTAGCGCAAGATTATAATGGGCGAGCCCTTGCTGATCTCACCGATGCAAATGGTAATATTATTCTTAAAAAAGGACAGTTACTAAGTGGTTTTGCCCAACTAAAAGCAGATGGAACAACATCCTCAGGGATATGGATATTCTGTGGTTCATGGACAGAGCAAGGCAACCAAATGGCAAGGCGTGACCCAAGCGATCCGTCAGGTAAAGGTATTCATGCCGGTTGGGCTTGGGCATGGCCGATGAATCGGCGTGTACTTTATAATCGAGCTTCAGCCGATGAAAATGGCAATCCATGGGATCCCAAACGCGTACTGGTAAAATGGAATGGTTCAAGCTGGGACGGTAATGATGTCCCTGATTTTACCGCAACGTTATCGCCAAGCGCTGGAGCGGGTGCCTTTATCATGAATAACGATGGTTTAGGGGGCTTATTTTGTTTAAACCGATTAGTTGATGGTCCATTCCCTGAACATTATGAACCGTTTGAAACACCAATTACCAATAATCCATTGCATCCAAATCAAGTGAGTAGTCCTGTGGCTCGCGCATTTAAAGAGGATTTGGCTCGCTTAGGAAATGCCAGTGAATTTCCTTATGTTGGTACTACTTATAGTATCACCGAGCACTTCCACTTTTGGACTCAACATGCAAGATTGGCATCTATTACTCAACCAGAACAATTTATTGAGCTAAGCGAAAACCTTGCCAATAAAAAAGGCATAAAACTAGGCGATACTGTAAAAGTGACTTCATATCGGGGTTATATCAAAGCTAAAGCTGTTGTGACAAAGCGTCTTCCGACATTAACTGTTGATGGTAAAGAAATCGAGACCATTGGAATTCCTATTGTTTGGGGATTCACCGGTCAGACAAAGAAAGGATTTTTGGTGAATGAATTAACGCCACATTTAGGTGATGCCAATTCACAAACACCAGAGTACAAATCATTTTTAGTCAATATTGAAAAAGTGACCAGTGCGGCATAAGGAGGAAGGTAAATTATGTCATTACAAACACAAGATATTATTCGCCGCTCGGGAACCAATTCGTTAACGCCTGCGCCACGAGCACGCGATTACCAACAAGAAGTGGCTAAATTAATTGATGTAACCACATGTATTGGCTGTAAGGCTTGTCAAGTTGCTTGTAGCGAATGGAATGATCTTCGTGCAGAAGTGGGTAATACCGTCGGTGTTTATGATAATCCGGCTGATTTAGAACCCAAAGCATGGACAGTAATGCGCTATTCAGAAGTTGAGGTTAACGGCAAATTTGAATGGCTGATTCGTAAAGATGGCTGTATGCACTGTTCTGATCCTGGCTGTTTGAAAGCCTGCCCATCAGAAGGGGCTATCATTCAATACGCCAATGGTATTGTTGATTTTCAATCGGAACACTGCATTGGTTGTGGTTATTGTGTCGCTGGTTGCCCGTTCAATATTCCTCGAATTAGCAAAGAAGATAATCATTCGTACAAATGTACTTTATGTGTGGATCGCGTTGCGGTTGGGCAAGAGCCTGCTTGCGTTAAAACCTGCCCAACTGGTGCTATTCACTTTGGTACTAAACAAGATATGATTCGTCATGCTGAAAATCGTATTGTAGACTTAAAAAAACGTGGTTTTGAGCATGCCGGTCTTTATGATCCACAAGGTGTTGGTGGTACTCACGTTATGTATGTTTTACACCATGCTGATCAACCAGAACTGTATCACGGCCTACCAAAAGACCCGCAAATTAGTGAAATCGTCAAATTTTGGAAGGGTATTTGGAAACCGTTATCCGCAGCTGCATTTGTTGCAACATTTGGAGGTTTGCTTTTCCATTACATGGGCGTTGGTGCAATTGAAGTGGATGAAGATGACATTGAAGAAGAAAAAGAAGTCGATAGGCAAACTCGAAAACGTTTAGGCTTACCAGTTTGGGGGCGCCAAAATAGCGCTAATTCATCACAACAGGAGAATCATCATGAATAAAAAAGGGATGATTTTAAGAACACCACTTATTGTTCGTTTCTGCCACTGGTGTATGGTGTGTCTGTTTATTCTTACTGCACTTTCGGGTTTATCTCTGTTTTTCCCGTCGATGAAACTGTTTGGTTTAGTCCTTGGTACACCGCAATTAGTGAGAGCATTACATCCAATTATTGGTTGTGTTGTTTTTGTTTTACTAATGTTTATGTTTTTAAAGCTTGCTCATCATAATATACCTAATAAACAAGATATTGTATGGTTAAAAAACTTTAAAAGCGTCATTATGGGCAAAGAAGAAGGTATTCCAATTGGTAAGTATAATGTAGGTCAAAAGTTTTTATTCTGGTGCATTATGAGTTTAATTTTTGTATTATGTATCACCGGACTAATCATGTGGCGCCGATATATCTCTGATTATTTTCCAGTACAGGTTGTACGTATTGCGATATTCTTTCACTCGCTTGCCGCTATTGCTTTAATTTTACTTGCCATTGGTCATGCTTATATGGCAATTTGGGTTAAAGGATCAATTAAAGGGATGATAACAGGTTATGTATCACGTGCTTGGGCACGAAAAAATCATTCTGCTTGGTATGAAGAAGAAATGGAAAAAATTTATCAAAATGAATTAAATGCAAAGGCAAAATCTGAAGTAGAACCTGTTGAGCACAAGCCTGCATAGTCATTCTTTTATATCGCTAATTGTATTTTCCGCTGATAGTCACTATCAGCGGAGTTATCTTAGTAGTAAAAATCAGTGATGAGTGAAATCACAGTCAATGAGCAATTATAATGAGTATCAAAATTATCCCTCAAGAGCAACTTGAACAGCAAGCTACAAACTCAGTTATTAGGCAAATTCCATTACTTTTTTATCCATCGCCTAAAACGCTTTATATTCATCGAGCAGAGCGTTTAAAAATCCTTGCAAACAATAGCCCAATTAGTTATTATTTGAAATTTTGTGCAATAATCGCCGAAAAACAAGCGAATTTAATTAAACATAAGCCTATAGATATTGATGTATCGTGTTTATTAACCAGCGAGCATCCACCACTTAGTTTAGATAACTTGCCACTTAAAAATACTTGGCAAGATTACTTAACTTCATTATTGGACTCATTTTCTGATGTGAGTCAACAAATTACTTTAGTCATAGAACAGCTTAAAAACAATAGCTCTGTAGAATTACAAGATAAAGCATTGCATTTACTTAAAGGAGAATTTGATCAAGTCGATGGCAATGAAACAATATTTATTTGGTCATCATTATCGGTTTATTATTGCCAACTTGCGAGCCAAATTAAAGGTAAAGCTATCGCTGAAAATACCGATAAACTTTGGTTGTGTCCAGTTTGTAATAGTATGCCTATAGCTAGTGTGATTCAATTAGGTAGTCACAATGGTTTGCGCTATTTGCACTGTAGTTTATGTGAAAGTGAATGGTATGTACCTAGAGTTAAATGTACCTGTTGTGATAACATGAAAGACATACAATATCTTGCACTAGAAAAGGATCTTGCGGCAACAAAAACTGAGTGTTGCAACGCTTGCCACAGTTATCTAAAAATACTCGATCAAGACAAAGACCCTCATATTGAAGTCGTCGCTGATGATATTGCCTCATTGATATTAGATATCAAAACAGAAGAAGAAGGTTTTGCAAAAAGTGGTGTAAATCCTTTTATATTTGCTAAATAAAAAAACTTATATACTGGTACCTATAAAAATTGAGTTTTATGGGTATTGATTATGAAATTATTTTTTAAATAATTAATTATTTAACTAATGTTGTAATGCTAATATTTATTTATATAAGAATTAATTAACAAATACAACTTAACTTTTTAGCTTAATAAAGCTAGAATAGAACCATTGTACTAGTTTGTGAGTTCGGTTTATGAAGAGCTTTATTTTATTAATAATATTTTTGTTTACACCTTTTTTTAGTTTCGCAACTATAATAAAAAATGTCGCAATTACTGCTATTGTTGAACATCCTTCATTAGATCAAATTCGTGATGGTGTTAAAGATGAATTGGCAGAAAATGGCTATAAGTTAAACGAGAATTTAACGGTGCAATATAAAAGTGCACAAGGAAGCAGTGCTACCGCAGCCCAAATTGCTAGACAATTTGTTGCTGCTAAACCAGATGTCATTGTGGCAATAGCAACACCAAGCGCTCAAGCAACTGCTGCTGCAACCAAACAAATCCCTGTTGTATTTGCTGGAATTACCGATCCTATCGCGGCTAAATTAGTTAAAAAATGGCAACCTACAGGTACAAATATCACCGGTGTTTCTGATTATCAAGAAATAGGGCCACAAATCGATTTTATGAAGAAAATTGTGCCTAATGTTAAATCAATAGGATACATTTATAGCCCAAGCGAAATTAACTCAACTGTTGTGTTAAAAAATCTGCAACTTCTTTTATCTCAACAAAATATTGCTTTGTTTGCCGTACCAGCCCAACGAACCGCTGATATTTCAACAGCTGTTAATACATTAAAAGGTAAAGTCGATTTAATCTATACAACAACCGATAACAATGTGGTTTCGGCTTATGAGTCATTGGTAAAATTTGCTAATGAAAATAAAATACCTCTTTTAGCCTCGTTTCCTGATGCAATTGAACGTGGAGCTGTTGCTGCATATGGCATGAGTTACTATGATGTGGGGCGTCAATCAGGTAAACTTGTTGTCCGTATACTAAAGGGTGAAAAACCAGGAAGTATCGCTCCAGAAATAGGACACGCTCTACGCCTTGTCATCAATATTGATGCTGCTAAAAAACAAGGGCTAATTTTGCCTTCTGAAGTTATTCAATCAGCTTACAAAGTCATCGGTAATAATTAAGTCCAATCTCACTAGAATGAATCAAGAACGTTGCTCATTTTATTAGGTGGGCAAAGAAAAAAATGGTATAAATAACCCATTTTAACCAATTAATATAACCTATCATCCTTGTCATCCAATAACTAGATTAGTATCACTTAACATAGTATGCCGATATGACATCAAATTATTTATAAGTGTAATAAAATATTTACACCTATAACTTTTTTTACTCTAGAAAATTATCTGTTTTTGCTTTATAGTAACTCAATATTTAACTTGGTTGTAAAAAAAATATTACAGGAGTGCCTTATGCGTAATTCTATTATTAAACTTTTTATGCTACTTAGTTTATCGTTTGCTGCGTTCTACTCTTCAGCAGAAGTTAAAACTGAACAAAAATTTGTTGCCATTACAGCAATCGTTGAGCACCCAGCATTAGATAATGTGCGTAAAGGTGTTGAAGATGAGTTAAAGGACAATGGTTACATTGCTGGCGAAAATTTAAAATTACAATTTTCAAGCGCACAAGGCAGTAGTGCCAATGCAGCCCAAATTGCGAAACAATTTGTAGCAAGTAAACCAGATGTTATCGTCGGAATTGCCACGCCAAGTTCACAAGCATTAGTTGCGACAACAAAACGCATTCCGATTGTTTTCACCGCTGTTACCGATCCAGTAGTAGCAAAATTAACCCCAAGTTGGGATGCATCAAAAACAAACGTAACTGGTGTATCAGATGCCTTATCACTTGCTGCTCAAATCGAACTGATGTTAAAAATTAAACCCGATGCTAAAAATATTGGTTATGTTTATAGTCCAAGTGAAACTAATTCAACAATTATACTAAAGCAATTGCAGATTGAACTAGAAAAACGAGGTATGAAAATTATTGCCGCTCCAGCCCAGCGCACTTCTGATATATCAACAGCAGCGAGAAGTTTAAAAGGTAAGGTAGATATGATTTATACTACTACTGATAATAACGTAGTTTCTGCGTATGAAGCTTTAGCTAAAGTGGCTAATGAAAGTAAAATCCCCCTTGTTGCTTCCAACCCTGAATCGGCAGAACGTGGCGCAATTGCCGCTTTAGGTATGAGTTATTATGATCTTGGTCGCCAAGCTGGTAAAATTGTTATCCGTATACTTAATGGTGAAAAACCGGGCGATATTCCACCGCAAGTGGGGAATGTTACTCAATTGATAATAAATAAAAAAGCCGCTGAACGCCAAGGTGTTATATTATCTGAAAATGTATTAAAATCAGCGACCAAAATTGTCGAAAAATAATTTTACTTTTTTCTAACTAAATCGCCAACTTTGGCGATTAACTTTAATGGATTTTTTTAATGTCTTTTGAATTTTTATTAGGCTCGATTGGAATTGGACTTATTTATGCACTAGTGAGTTTAGGTGTATTTATCTCCTTTCGTTTACTTGATTTTCCAGACCTAACTGCTGATGCGAGCTTCCCTCTCGGTGGAGCAGTATGTGGATTGTGTATTTATGTAGGCATCGATCCTTGGATAGCAACATTATTCGGTATGTTTGCTGGCTGTCTTGCTGGTGCGATGACCGGAATACTGTATGTGAAGCTCAATATTCTTCAATTATTATCAAGTATTATTGTCATGATAGGGCTCTATTCTATCAATTTAAGAATATTAGGTATTGGACCTTATGTTATGGATGAAACAACTCGACTAGCAGGTTCACCTAATCTTTCTTTACTTGATGCCAAAACAATATTTTCACCATTTATTGCTGACGACTACAGTAATCAATATATTGTGCAGCCTCTTATGATATTAGGCTTTGTGCTTGTATTTTGGATGTTACTAAATCTATTTTTAAATACTCAAAAAGGACTTGCCTTACGAGCAACAGGAACTAATCCTAGAATGGCAAAATCTCAAGGGATACCAACAGATAGCATAACCATTTTGGGTATGGCCATCTCAAATGGTTTAATTGCGCTAGGTGGTTCCCTTTTTGTGCAAACGCAAGGTAGTGCCGACATTACCATTGGTGTTGGTACAATTGTAATTGGTCTTGCCTCAATTATTATTGGTGAAAGCCTATTTCCCACTAAACGTATTTGGGCTGTGATGCTAGCTGTTATTTTCGGTTCTATTTTATATCGTTTATTCATTGCTTTTGCGCTTAGTAATGAGTTTTTACAAGAAATCGGTGTTGGAACAGAAGATCTAAATCTAATCACAGCAATACTTGTTGTGCTAGCTCTAGTAGTGCCTAAGCAATTAAAAAAACACGCCAAAATAAGAGGGAAGTAAGCATGATTAAAGTAGAAAAATTGCAATTAACCTTTAATCGAGGAACTCCGATCGAAAATCATGTCTTACGAGGATTAAATCTCAATATTAGTGAAGGGGAATTTGTTACTATTATTGGTAGTAATGGAGCGGGGAAAAGCTCGTTACTCAATGTGATTAGTGGTGATTTACTTGTTGACTCTGGTCATGTTGTTATTAATGGTCAAAATGTAACTCGCTGGCCAGCATGGAAGCGAGCCGGTATGGTTGCTCGTGTATTCCAAGATCCTATGGTTGGCACGTGTGAAAACTTAACTATCGAAGAAAATCTAGCTATCGCCTATAACCGTGGACATCGTTTTACTCTGTCTTCAGCGCTTAATCACGAAATCAGAACAATATTTAAAGAAAAACTGGCTACTTTAAATTTAGGTCTTGAAAATCGGTTATCAGATATGATGGGATTACTTTCTGGTGGTCAAAGACAAGCAATTAGTTTGTTAATGTCAACTTTACAGCCATCTAAACTATTATTGCTTGATGAACATACTGCAGCACTTGATCCAAAAACTGCAAAGTTTGTTTTAGAGCTTACTAATGAAATTGTTTTAAAAAATCAATTGACTACGATGATGGTTACCCATTCCATGAAACAAGCATTAGAGTATGGGACCAGAACTGTGATGCTTCATCAAGGGCAAGTAGTGCTGGATGTATCTGGAGAACAACGCGCTAAATTAACAGTAACTGATTTATTAGATATGTTTGAAAAAACACGCGGTGAAAAAGTTGCGGATGATGCGTTACTTTTAGGTTAAACCATAAACAAAAAGCAATATTTTTTATATTGCTTTTTGTTATATCGTTTTGCTCGATCTAGCAATCTAGAACAATCAATTTAATTAAATATAGACATATCAATATTTTTAGTGTACATTGCTAACCTCTTACAAATATTCCTTTCTAAAATTCATTGTTTTTATTGGTAAAGTGGTGAAACTCTATATTCAGATCTTTAATTATCATCAAAAGCTTAGTAATCGATTGAATTTATGTGTTGTAAGAGAGAGAGATTTTTATAAGTACATGAAGCAAATATACAAAAATAATATTAAATTACAAACATATCAATTTTATCCTCAAGAATTTTTAAAATTATGAATTTAACTGAATTAAAAAACACTTCTGTTTCCGAGCTTGTATCGCTTGGTGAAAAAAAAATGGGGCTTGAAAATCTTGCCCGCCTTAGAAAACAAGACATTATTTTTGCAATTTTAAAGCAGCATGCCAAAAGTGGTGAAGATATTTTTGGTGATGGTGTACTTGAAATTTTGCAAGATGGATTTGGCTTTTTACGTTCAGCCGATAGTTCTTATTTAGCTGGCCCTGATGATATTTATGTATCACCAAGTCAAATTCGACGATTTAATTTAAGGACTGGCGATACAATTGCAGGTAAGATCCGTCCACCAAAAGAAGGTGAACGTTATTTTGCTTTGTTAAAAGTAAATGAAGTCAATCACGATAAGCCAGAAGACGCCCGCAACAAAATTCTTTTTGAAAACTTAACTCCACTTCATCCAAATTCTCGTTTACGTATGGAGCGAGGTAATGGTTCAACTGAAGATATCACAGCAAGAGTACTTGATTTGGCATCGCCAATTGGTAAAGGTCAACGTGGCTTGATTGTTGCGCCACCAAAAGCAGGTAAAACAATGCTTTTGCAAAATATTGCTCAAAGTTTAGCGGTCAATCATCCTGAATGTGAGTTAGTCGTCTTGATGATTGATGAACGTCCAGAAGAAGTGACTGAAATGCAGCGTTTAGTTAAAGGCGAAGTGGTTGCTTCAACATTCGATGAACCTGCAGCAAGGCATGTTCAAGTTGCTGAAATGGTTATTGAACGGGCAAAACGTTTAGTTGAACATAAAAAAGACGTGATTATTTTATTAGATTCAATCACCCGTTTGGCTCGTGCATACAATACTGTTGTTCCTTCATCAGGTAAAGTATTAACCGGTGGTGTGGATGCCAATGCGTTACATCGCCCAAAACGCTTTTTTGGTGCAGCCCGTAATGTAGAAGAAGGCGGCAGTTTAACAATTATTGCAACCGCACTGATTGATACTGGTTCTAAAATGGACGAAGTTATCTACGAAGAGTTCAAAGGTACGGGTAATATGGAAGTTCATTTATCACGTAAAATTGCTGAGCGTCGTGTGTTCCCAGCCATTGACTTTAATCGTTCAGGTACACGTAAAGAAGATTTAATGACCTCGCCAGATGAATTACAAAAAATGTGGATTTTACGCAAAATCCTTAACCCAATGGGTGAGACTGATGCGATGGAATTTTTGATCGATAAACTAGCTATGACTAAAACTAACGATGAGTTTTTCGAAATGATGAAGCGGTCATGATGTGTGTAGTTGATGGTAAATATCATTAACGTTATGAAAAGAGTCGTATTATATTTTGATACGGCTTTTTTATGGAAATTATAAAATAATTTATAAAACTTAATTAAGTTTTAGATGTTGTCAAAAGCCTTATGGTTAAGGTTATAAAGGTTTAATAAAGGAGCCAACTCATGTCAAAACAACAAATCGGTGTTATTGGAATGGCAGTTATGGGGCGAAATCTTGCGCTCAATATTGAAAGCCGCGGATTTTCTGTTGCTATTTACAATCGCTCTAAAGATAAAACAGAGCAAGTTATGGCTGAACATTCTGATAAACAATTGGTTCCTTATTTTACAATTGAAGATTTTGTCAATTCTTTAGAAAAACCACGTCGCATCCTAATCATGGTGCAAGCGGGTAAAGGTACTGATGCTGTAATTGATGAACTACGCCCACTTTTAGATAAAGGTGATATCATTATCGACGGTGGTAATGCTTATTTTGAAGACACAATTCGTCGTAATAAAACGTTATCAGCTGAAGGATTTAACTTTATTGGTGCAGGTGTTTCTGGTGGAGAAGAGGGTGCACTAAAAGGTCCATCAATTATGCCAGGTGGACAAAAAGAGGCTTATGAATTAGTTGCGCCAATATTAGAGCAAATTGCCGCTAAGGCAAACGGTGAACCGTGTGTAGCTTATATTGGTCCAAATGGGGCTGGTCATTATGTAAAAATGGCACATAACGGCATTGAGTATGGCGATATGCAACTCATAGCAGAAAGCTACTGGGTATTAAAACATGCCGCTGGGTTAACGAATGATGAAATTGCAGAGGTGTTTACCGATTGGAATAAAGGTGAATTAGACAGTTATTTGATCGAAATCACTGCCGATATTTTTAAACATAAAGACGAAGAAGGTCATTATTTAGTTGATGTGATTTTAGATGCTGCAGGTAATAAAGGTACAGGTAAATGGACCAGTCAGAGTGCTTTAGATTTGGGTGAGCCTTTGTCATTAATTACTGAGTCTGTATTTGCTCGTTATTTATCAGCAATTAAAGAGCAGCGAGTGGTGGCTGCAAAAATATTAAAAGGTCCTCAAAAACAGTCTTATAATGGCGATAAGAAGGAACTTATAGAAAAAATTCGTAAAGCCCTATATATGGGTAAAATTATCTCTTATGCACAAGGTTTTGCGCAGTTAAAAGCCGCATCCCATAAATATCAATGGAATTTGAATTATGGTGAAATAGCTAAAATTTTTAGAGCAGGGTGTATTATTCGTGCACAATTTCTTCAAAAAATTACCGATGCTTATGTTCATAATAATGAGATCGATAATTTGTTATTAGCACCTTATTTTAGTCAAACGGTCGAAGCTTACCAACAATCGTTGCGTGATGTAGTATCTTTAGCTGTACAACAAGGTATTGCAGTTCCAACACTTTCTGCGGCTATTGCTTATTATGATAGCTATCGTTCGGCGGTATTACCCGCTAATTTAATTCAAGCACAACGAGATTACTTTGGCGCTCATACTTATGAACGTATTGATAAAGAAGGTGTATTCCATACCGATTGGTTAAATATAGAATAATCATGTTTTCACTTTAAAATCTTATTTTAGTATACAAAAGTGCAAATAAGTTTTGCACTTTTGTTTATTCTTTTTTAGTAAACTTATTTGTTATGTTTCTATCTCAATATCTTAGTACCTCGTAAATGCTTGTCATTATTGATTTTAAAATTTTAAAGTCATTTCATTTATTAAAAAACTAGAAAAACACTATATATAGTGTATAATTCGCATAATGTTGACTATATATAGTATTGTGTAAGTGGTATGAAAGTCTAAGGTTATATCATAAAAAACGAATAATTTGATAAAAATGAATAATAACAAAGAATATTAATATTGATATAACACTGATGACAAGGGGCTAATTATGAGGAGTGTATATGCCTGTAGTAATTAAACGAGATGGTTGTCAAACTGCATTTAATGAGACTCGAATTAGAGATGCCATTGTCAAAGCTGCGGTGGCGGCTAATGTTCATGATCCAGATTATTGTGCAACGGTTGCTCGTGTGGTTACTAATCAAATGACCGAACGAGAAAGTGTTGATATCAACGAAATTCAAAATGCGGTTGAAAATCAGTTGATGTCAGGCCCCTATAAAAAATTAGCAAGAACTTATATTGAGTATCGCCATGATCGTGATCGCGCTCGTGAAGAACGTAGCCGACTAAATCAAGATATTCGTGGGCTCATTGAGCAAAGTAACGTTGCTATTTTAAATGAAAATGCTAACAAAGATAGCAAGGTGATCCCAACTCAACGTGATTTACTCGCAGGTATTGTAGCAAGGCATTATGCTAAACAATATTTATTACCAAAAGACATATCACGCGCTCATGATTGTGGTGAAATTCACTATCATGATTTAGATTATGCGCCATTTTTCCCAATGTTTAACTGTATGTTAATTGATTTAGATGGTATGTTAACTAATGGATTTAAAATGGGTAATGCTGAAATTGAGCCACCAAAATCAATTGCGACAGCCACAGCAGTAACGGCACAAATTATTGCGCAAGTCGCCAGTCATATTTATGGCGGGACGACTATCAATCGTATTGATGAAGTACTAGCAAAATTTGTTACCATCAGTTATGACAAACATAAACAAGTTGCTGAAGAGTGGAAGATTCCAAATCCGGAGGCTTATGCGAAAAGTCGAACGCTAAAAGAGTGTTATGATGCGTTTCAATCTCTCGAATATGAGGTCAACACTTTACATACCGCTAATGGTCAAACTCCGTTTGTTACTTTTGGCTTTGGTCTAGGAACTAGCTGGGAATCACGTTTAATTCAAGAATCTATTTTAAAAGTTCGGATTAAAGGACTCGGTAAAAATCATAAAACAGCTGTTTTTCCAAAACTGGTTTTTGCCATTAAAGATGGTATTAATCATAAACAAGGCGATACTAATTATGATATTAAACAACTTGCGTTGGAGTGTGCAAGTAAACGTATGTACCCAGATATTCTGAACTACGATAAAGTGGTTGAAGTTACTGGATCATTTAAAACGCCAATGGGTTGTCGAAGCTTTTTAGGTGTATATGAAGAAGATGGTCAATTAATTCATGATGGACGTAATAATTTAGGTGTGATTAGTTTAAACCTACCTCGTATAGCAATTGAAGCTAAAGGCGATGAAGCACGTTTTTGGGAAATTTTAGATAAACGTTTAGTGCTATGTAAAAAAGCATTAATGACGCGTATTGCTCGACTTGAAGGTGTAAAAGCACGTGTTGCGCCTATTTTATATATGGAAGGTGCGTGCGGTGTGAGATTGAACGAAGACGATAGTGTTTCTGAAATTTTTAAAAATGGTCGTGCTTCAATTTCTTTAGGTTATATTGGTCTTCATGAAACCTTAAATGCACTCTACGGAAATCAAACTCACCCATTTGATAGTGATAAATTACGTGAAAAAGGGCGTATAATTGTTAAGCATTTACGTAAAGCGGTAGATCAATGGAAGGATGAAACTGGCTATGGTTTTAGTTTATATAGTACACCAAGCGAAAATTTATGCGATCGATTCTGTCGACTTGATACCGCCGAATTTGGTGTAATTGCTGGTGTTACTGATAAAGGTTATTATACAAACAGCTTCCATCTTGATGTTGAGAAAAAAGTTAATCCGTACGAAAAAATCGAATTTGAAAAAACTTATCCTTCTATCGCAAATGGCGGATTCATCTGCTATGGCGAATACCCAAATATGATTAACAACATCAAAGCATTAGAGGACGTTTGGGATTACAGTTATACTCGAGTGCCTTATTATGGAACTAATACACCAATTGATGAATGTTACGAATGTGGTTACACAGGTGAATTTTCGTGTACTAGTAAAGGATTTGTTTGTCCAAGTTGTGGTAATCATGACTCTTCAAGAGTGTCTGTAACTCGCCGTGTTTGTGGATATTTGGGTAGTCCTGATGCCCGTCCATTTAATGCAGGTAAACAAGAAGAGGTAAAACGTCGAGTTAAACATTTGAATAATGGACAAATTGGCTAATAATAAATGCAATATTTATGAATTATCATCGTTATTATCCTGTTGATGTCGTTAATGGCGAAGGAACTCGCTGTGTACTTTTTGTGGCAGGTTGTGTTCATCAGTGCCTTGGTTGCTATAACAAAAGTACATGGGGCGTAAATTCAGGTTTGCCATTTACACAGTCACTTGAAGATCAAATCATTAAAGATTTACAAGATACTGAGATAAAACGCCAAGGATTATCGCTTTCTGGCGGTGATCCTTTACATCCTCAAAATGTTCCAACTATATTAAAGTTGGTTAAACGTGTTAAATCAGAGTGTAATAATAAAGATATCTGGCTTTGGACTGGGTATAAACTTGATGAGTTAACTTCTCAACAACAAGCGGTTATTCCTTATATTGATGTATTAATCGATGGAAAGTTTGTACAAGAACTTGCTGATCCTCGTCTATTGTGGCGAGGAAGCAGTAATCAAACTATCTATCGTTTTAAATAAAAAACCGGAGTTAATTATTGTGATTTATGTAAATTTAATAGATAAGAAATAGCTTCTCGGTAGTTAATTTCAAGATTTTCACTGCTGGATGATGTGATATGCAAATCAGTAATTTTACCGTTATGAATCCCATAAACCCAACCATGTAAATTAACTTTTTGACCTCGTTGCCACGCAGATTGAATAATTGTAGAGTGACCTAGGTTATATACTTGCTCGATCACATTAAGTTCACATAAAATATCTAAACGGGTATCGTGTGGGAATTCGCCTAGTAGTGAACTGTTTCGAAACCATAGATCTCGAATATGTAGTAGCCAGTTATTAATTAACCCTAAATCTGGATTTTCAACCGCATCACGAATTCCACCACAACCTAAATGACCACAAACAATGATATCTTCTATTTTAAGTACATCTACAGCATATTGAACAACTGATAAACAGTTTAGATCGGTATGAATAACAAGATTGCCTACATTTCTATGAACAAATAGCTCACCAGGTTTAAGCTTGATAAGTTTTTCTGCTGACACACGACTATCTGAACAGCCAATCCATAAAAATTTCGGATTTTGTTCAACAGCAAGTTGTTTAAAAAATTCTGGATCTTCTTGCTCTATTTTTTCTGACCATTCGTGGTTAAAACGAATCAAATCATTTACATCAAACATAACTAATATTTTCCTATATATTTCATCATTATTTTTTTACCATTTTATATTATTAAATTTGTTCAATATGCTGAATCTTACTTTTCATTATTAACTTACGCCATAAAGGGGTTGTTAATAGTTTAGCTTTCACAATTTTGCTATAAAGCTTGAAACGTAGTGGAATTGTACGTTGATAATAACATTTATTGGGTTTTGAGTGACCGTTATTTAAGACTTTACTTAGAATTTCCGCACTATCTAAAGCATAACTAATACCTTCTAAAGAACTTGCACTAATAAAACCTGCCGCTTCTCCAATAAGAAAGATATTTTCATTGCCCGTATAAAAATCTCGTAATCGATTTGGGTAAATCACTAAACATTTTTCTGTTTTGAGCGGTTTATCAAAAATAAATCCTTGTGTAGCTAATTTTTCTTTTAATTGCTCAAAATTTTTATTTGCTACTTTTTTGGGAAAAGCACCACCAAAGATAAAATAACCATCTTTTGAAATGTTCCAAGCATAGCAATTTGTTGATTCATTATCGAATATACACGAATTAAATGGATTTGAGCGTTGCTCTGTAAACCATTGTTGTATTGCTACATATTGTCTTATTGTATGCTGAGGATATCGCATCCGTCTAACAAGGGAATTGGCACCGTCAGCGCCGACCACATATTGAGCTGTGATATTATGCTCAGTCTTATTTTCAGTTTGATAGGTAATTTGATAACCATCAATGATACGCCTTACTTCCTTACAAAGTGTATTATGAAGAACAGTTACGTTTGATGGTATTAAAGATTTTAGCCATAGATCAAATTTATGCCTATCGAAACTCACATAACTTCGTTGATAATTGCGAACAAGTTTGGCTTGTAAGTCATAAGTTTTGACACTAAAAATTTGAGGATCTGTTAAAATATCAGTAGGTAAGTTCAAATTTTGGCGAACAAAGATCTTTTGTGCATCCTCTGCTAATAGTCCCCCACAAGGCTTCTGAAAACCTTCATCTCCTGATTGATGTTTTGCATCTAATGCAATGACTTTGAAAGAAGGTCTAAGTAAACGGGCTAGCGTACTGCCTGCGGGTCCAAGTCCTATGATTGCGATATCGTAATCCATTTTATTGTGTTGCTTGTTTTATCAGGTTTAAAAAGCGTGTATGTTAGCAAATTAAATCAAGTGTGGCTATTTGAGATATGCGTTTCTCCATGCCTGTTGACTTGTCAAAAAGTTTCAGGAATGTATGCGTTTAAGTATAAAAAAGGATGTGATTTCAATTTTTTCATGTGTTAATCTTTGTTATTGGTCTGATACTGTTTTCAAAAACAATTGATTTAATTCATCAAATGGGAGTTTACGACTGATTATTACTAATCGTGATATCCTTTCTGACAAATTTTGCCAAGAAGATCCATAATCAAATCCTACGACTTTATGTACACCTTGAACAATTAATCGTTGATCGTTACCTTTAATAGCTAAAACACCTTTGTAGCGTAACATGTCGTTGCCATATTGTTCGACTAAGCTCTCCATAAAAGTACCAATTTTTTTCAGGTCGAGCTCGCCAGCCTCAAAAAGATAAGAACAAATATTGTCTTCCCATGATGCAGCTTGTTTTTGAAGTGGTAGAGGTTGAAAGTTTGTTTCAAGTTTTTTGGTCGGTTTGATAATAAAAAAGCCTTTATTTATTGTGAGTTCATCACTGAGATCAAAGGCATGTATATCAAGCCATTGCGATTTTGGTATTTGACCTTTTATAGCTTCAAATATGATCGCTTTATGATTGATTTTATGAATTCGATTAATTACTTTTGCTTTTTGTTCATCATTAATACAGTCGGTTTTAGTTAAAATAATGCGATCTGCAAAACCAATTTGTGAAAGGGCAACACCATGTTCATTAAGATGTTTTAAAATATGCTTGGCATCGACAAGCGTAATAACTCCATCAAGCTGAATTGTCTCACGAATTAAATCATCAATAAAAAAAGTTTGGATAATCGGTGCTGGATCGGCAAGACCTGTTGTTTCTATAATCAGCCGATCAAATTGTAATTCACCAGCTAAACGTTTTATATGTAATTTATGTAATGCTTCAGTAAGTTCCCCTTGTACCGAACAACAAATACAGCCATTAGTCATTTCGACAATTTGAATTTCAGTATTAACATTTAATAAATTGCTATCAATGTTGACCGGACCAAATTCATTTTCAATAATAATTACTTTTTCGTCATGGTTATGTCTTAACAAGTAATTGATAAGTGTTGTTTTACCGGAACCTAGAAATCCTGTTAATAAGGTAACTGGTAACAGTGGCAATGGCGTAAGACTTGTCATTTATAATCTCTTAATTATTAGCAGCACTTAAATCCACCTTTGCCACTATATTTTGCTTCTTGGCGCTCTTTGAAAAACTCTTCATAAGTCATCGGGGTTTGTTCTGGATGAGTGAGCTTCATATGCTGAACATAATTATCATAATCTGGAATACCAACCATTAGTTTAGCGGCTTGACCCAGATATTTTCCTGCTTTTGCGAGTGAATCAAACATATCTTTTCTCTTAATTTAATATTATCGTATTGAGATATGAGAACCTTGCAGGTTATATCACATAAATCAAATTATATTTAAAAATTCATAGATTCCAATATAAGGCGCTAATTTGTTTGAGTCAATCATTGATTGATCGTAATTGTTACTAGATTCTAAAATCAGATAAAATTTTTTAAACTTGTTGATTTTACTTATTTTGTGAGTGTTTTAAAAAAAGGTGATATTTCAATTTTTTCATCAAATTCATTTAACTATTAGTAAATAACTTCTATAATATTCTCCAATTTGTCACGCATAAGAGTTAACAATGGAAAAGTTTCACGTAACAGGCTCAACTTCGCTAAATGGTGAAGTGGTTATTTCTGGCGCAAAAAATGCCGCGCTACCAATTTTATTTTCTGCGATTTTAGCTGAAAAACCAGTAGAACTTCGGAATGTTCCCAAGTTGAAAGATATCGACACAACTTTGGAATTGTTAAGTCAGCTAGGCGTAAAATGTGAACGAAATGATTGTATTCATCTTGATGCAGGTCATCTTAATAACTATTGTGCACCTTATGAGCTGGTGAAAACTATGCGTGCTTCAATTTGGGCTTTAGGTCCGCTTGTTGCTCGTTTTGGGAAAGGACAAGTTTCATTACCAGGTGGCTGTGCTATTGGTGCAAGACCTGTCGATCTTCATATTAATGGTCTTGAACAATTAGGTGCGAAAATCACACTTGATGAAGGTTATGTTAAAGCATCGGTAAATGGAAGACTGAAAGGTGCTCATATTGTGATGGATAAAGTGAGTGTTGGCGCTACTGTTACGATTATGTCAGCGGCAACTTTAGCTGAAGGTAAAACCGTAATCGAAAATGCGGCTTGTGAACCTGAAATTGTTGATACAGCCAAATTCTTGAATATGCTAGGCGCTAAAATTACCGGTGCAGGTACAATGCGTATTGAAATTGAAGGCGTTGAGCACTTAGGGGGCGGCATGCATGAGATCGTTTCAGATCGCATTGAAACTGGAACTTTTTTAGTTGCAGCAGCTATATCTCAAGGTAAAATCACTTGTCGTAAAACCGATCCAACTTTGCTTGATGCTGTACTTTTTAAATTGAAGGAGGCTGGTGCTAAAATTGAAGTTGGTGACGATTGGATTTGTTTAGATATGCAGGGAAACAGAGCGAAAGCGGTAAATATTCATACTGCTCCACATCCAGGGTTTCCTACCGATATGCAAGCACAATTTTCATTATTGAATATGGTTGCTGAAGGTACAGGTATCATTAAAGAAACTATTTTTGAAAATCGATTTATGCATGTACCTGAGTTAATCCGTATGGGGGCTAGGGCAGAAATTGAGGGTAATACCTTAATTACTCATGGTGTTGAAAAACTGAGCGGCACACAAGTGATGGCAACAGATTTACGGGCATCTGCAAGTTTAGTTTTAGCTGGTTGTATTGCTGAAGGCTTAACGACCGTAGATCGCATTTACCATATTGATCGTGGCTATGACAATATTGAGGCAAAATTAAGAAAACTAGGCGCCAATATTGAAAGGGTAAAGTAGTCTTTGTTTTTACTAAAAAATTAGTAAGTTGTTTGTTCAAAGGAGCGCAATAATGGCAAAACAAGCATTAATATTTCTATCAAATGGTTGTGAAGAAACCGAAGCAGTAACAACAATTGATTTATTAACTCGAGCAGATATTAATGTTACTACTGTGAGCATTTCAAGTACTCGTGAAATAGCATGTTCCCGTGGGGTAACAATCTTGGCAGAAAAAACGATTTTTGATATTCAAAATATTGATTTTGATGTTGTGATTCTGCCTGGTGGTTTAAAAGGAGCTGAAAATTTTCGAGATTGCCCATTGTTGATCGAGAAATTAAAACAAACACATCAAAATGGCGGTATAGTCGCTGCAATCTGTGCTTCGCCAGCTATGGTTTTACAGCATCATAATTTATTTCCGCATGCTAGTATGACTGGTTATCCAACCACTAAAAATGCATTTAAAAACTGGAAAGCTGATAGAGTTTATTTTGATGAACCAAATAAAGTTATTACCAGCCAAGGTCCAGCGACATCCATTGATTTTGCTTTAAAAATTATCGATGTATTGTTAGGAAGGACAAAAGCAGCCGAGGTTGCTCAGCAGTTAGTTCTTCCATTGGGGATAGAATCCTATCGATGAATAGGGATCAAATGTCAAATTTACATTTGTACGAAAGATTAGTTAAAAGAGCAACATTAATTGCTGTTCTAATCTCAATTTTTCTAATTTTCATTAAATTGATTACTTGTTGGGTAACAGGCTCAATAAGTTTATTTGCATCATTATTAGATTCAAGTATCGATTTACTTGCTTCTGGATTCAATTTTTTTTTAGTCCGTTATGCGCTAAAACCTGCAGATGATGAGCATACTTTTGGTCATGGTAAGGCCGAATCATTAGCTGCACTCTCGCAAAGTGCATTTGTTATTGGTTCTGCGATAATTTTGTTACTTTCTAGTCTTCGATCTTTTATTCACCCAAGTGAGTTGCAACTTCCTTTATTAGGAATTGCTGTTTCGATAGTTTCTGCTGTAATTACAGCTGTTCTTGTTTTATATCAAAGACACGTTGTCAAAATGACTAGCAGTAATGCTATTCAGGCTGATATGCTACATTATTCTTCCGATATGTGGATGAATATTGCCGTTATCATAGCACTTTGTTTAAGTTGGTATGGCATTACTTATGCTGATGCAGTTTTTGCATCTTTTATTGCTTTATATATTTGTTATAACGCCTATCACATTGCTTATGGCGCCATTCAGGATTTACTTGATCGCGCTTTGCCTGATAGCGATAAAATACGTATTGCTGAAATTGTTGCTTCATACCCAGATGTACAAGGTTTTCATGATTTAAAAACCCGGCAAGCAGGTCCTTTAAAATTTATTCAATTGCATCTTGAGCTAGATGATGATATGCCTTTAATTACAGCACATGCTATTGCTGATGCTATTGAAAAACATATCTCTAAAGAGTTTGCTCCAGCAACAGTAATTATTCACCAAGATCCAATTTCCGTTGTGCCAACCGAAATAAAAGAGCAGAAAAATTAATCAAAAATAGCTTTTTTTGTCTATTGTTAGATATCTGTTAAGACTCTATAATAACGAAAAGTTAATAATTTGGAGTTGTTTCATATGATAAAAAAAATAGGTATTTTAACCAGTGGTGGCGATGCTCCAGGAATGAATGCTGCTATTCGTGGTGTTGTAAGAACTGCATTAGCAGAAGGATTGGATGTCTTTGGTATTTATGATGGTTATATGGGACTTTGTGAAGATCGTATTGTTCAATTAGAGCGTTCAAGTGTATCAGATATTATTACTCGTGGTGGTACATTTCTTGGTTCGGCTAGATTTCCAGAGTTTAAAGATCAAAACGTAAGACAAAAAGCCATTGCTAATTTAAAAAAACATCAAATTGATGCTTTAGTGGTTATTGGTGGCGATGGTTCATATATGGGTGCAATGCGATTAACTGAAGAAGGTTTTCCATGTATTGGCTTACCTGGTACTATCGATAATGATATCCGTGGTACTGATTATACTATTGGCTATTTTACTGCCCTTAGTACTGCAGTTGAAGCAATTGATAGATTACGTGATACTTGTTCTTCGCATAACCGAATTTCAGTTATTGAAATTATGGGGCGAGACTGTGGTGATTTAACCTTAAATGCTTCTGTTGCTGGTGGCTGTGAGTTTATGATTATTCCCGAAGTTTCTTATACTAAAGAAGATCTAATCGAAGAAATTAAACTAGGCTTTGCAAAAGGTAAAAAACATGCAATTGTAACTGTTACAGAGCATATGTGTGATGTAAACCAACTTGCAGCAGACATTGAAGCGGCGGTTCATCACGAAACGCGTGCAACAGTATTAGGTCATGTGCAACGTGGTGGCTCTCCTGTTCCTTATGATCGTATTTTAGGTTCTCGTATGGGGGCTTATGCTGTTGAATTGTTGCTACAAGGTCATGCTGGTAGAAGCGTAGGTGTACAAAATGGTAAATTAGTACATCATAATATTATTGAAGCTATCAATAATATGAAACGTCCATTTGATATAGACCTTTACAATACAGCTAAACGTTTATTTTAATTACTTGTTGTGCGACTAAAGCATAATTTGCATTAATAAAGCTCTAATTGTTTTATTATAGGTGAATTGTTGAAAATAAAATTTTAAAACAATCACCTATTTGTCTATTAATCTTTCTAAAATTAGTTGATATAGGATTAAATTTACCTTAATAGGATATTGGAATTTATCAAATATGGATGTGTTCCACAATTAATTAACGATATAGAGGTAATCTTTTATGGCATTACATTTTTTAGAAGACAATGAGCGTTTTTATGTGTGTGATGCTAACAATAAAGAAATAGCTGAAATGACTTTTACAAGGGTGGGAAACGATAAGGCTACTATTAATCATACTTACACAGATCCTGCTTACCGAGGACAAGGTATCGCTGATAATTTATTAGATCTTGTGGTAAAACGATTACAGCAAGAAAAACGTGAAATTATTCCTATTTGCTCATTTGCTATTAATAAATTGGCTCGAAAATTAGATTGAGTAAAATATTGTAATTAATTGATATATTTATTATATTTTTTCCTAATTTTTATTTTGTAAATAGTGGTTCTAGTTGCATGAAAATGTGATAATGTATGCCAATTTACTTCATTATTTATAATCCCCCAAAATGATAACAGAAAAGTCGCAAAAAATTCATTCCATTCATGTATTACGTGGCGTTGCAATTATTATGATTGTTTTTAGTCACTGTTTAGGTGTGTTTAAAAATAGTCATTTAATCTCTAATAGCTATTTGTTTTCTTTTTTAAATTTATTTGCGTTTAATTTTACTACTTTTTTTGTATTGATTGCTGGCTTTTTATTTCAACATTTAACTTACAAGTTTGATACAAAAACTTATTATTTATCAAAATTTAAAACCGTTGTGTGCCCTTATATTTCCGTATCAATTTTTTGTTTTATATTTTTTCATTATCAATATTTATCTAACTTACCGTGGTATTCATCGACTGAATCTAGTGTCATTAGTTCAATAATTAGGATGATGTTGACTGGAACACAACTACTACCATTGTGGTTTATTCCGATGATTATTATTATTTATTTAATGGCGCCACTGTTATATTTTTGGTCTAAAAAGAGTTTAATTGTAGCTGGTTTGATTTCTATGTTCTGGGTTGTAATATTTACTAAACCTGATTTTACTCAACCTATTTTAAATTTGTTGCATTATGGTCCTGTGTACTTAACGGGTATGATGATAAAACAAAATTATCAAACTATTATGAAAACAGTGAAAGATAATTTGTTCTTAGTCACATCCTTTTTTTGTTTATGTTTTTTTGTTCCTTTTGCTTATCGTTATATGAGCCATTTTGGTATTGAAAGTATTTATTATGATACATTACAAAAGATTATTTTATTTATATTAGCACTTTATTTTTTAGATTGGCTCAATTACAAAACAACAAATGAAGGAAAGCTATATAAATTTTTTTCTTATATGGCTAATGTAAGTTTTCCTATCTATTTTATTCATGAAATTATTGTATTAGAGCTTGAACGGTTGCTGTATAAGTCTCCGTTAAGCTATATAATCAAAACCGACAATGGTTGGCTGGCATCATTGGGCGCAGTTATTTTTTGGGTTTCTACTTTAGTTATAAGTATCATTATTGCTAACATAATAAAATTAGTTTTTAAAAATAAAGCAAAATATCTTATTGGTGGGTTTCGTTAAATAATCTCATTCACGCTGTAATTTAGTTCTTTTTAAGGTGTGTTTTGTTAAAAGAAACTGTATGACTTTTATATTTAGAGAAGTAAATGGCTGTTTAATGAAATAATATTTTCAAAATTGGTAGTGAAAATACAAGGTTGTATGTATAGAAATATAATTTAATATATAGAATAATACTGGGTTATTTACACTCTATGGCTAAAATAATCCTCTGAAAATTGGTAAGGTGTTTATCTGAAATCACGGATGTGATTTAACTATTATAATATAATTAGTGCATTACCTAAGCTTTCATTTCTTATCTTTTTAATCACCAAATATTTGCTTATTATACACATCTCTATTAAGTTACCTATCACTCTTTCTAATTACCCATTCGTTTGAGAGCGAATGGGTCAATTTTGTTTTATGTGATAGAGAGCATACATTTCAACCAATTGATCTTCACCTCCGTTATTTGAATAAATGCATTCAATAGTAATAAGGACATTGGCTAATGTTGTCGGTTATAAATGGAGGATGGATGACCGTAAAACAATTTAGGCAAATTGTTGATGGTTATTTTTTCTTGAGGATATACTCACCAGATCGCTTGATCTTTTACTTTTGATAAGGCGTTACATTTTTATCGATACTTATTACACTATTTTCTCTAATTAGTGAAAAACGCTAGTGATTTTTATACTTAATAAATTGTTTTTCGATAGCCAATGATATTTATTTTATTTATACCAAAAAGTTTTCTGTAAAGAGATTTGAACAAATAAGAGACAAACGGAGAAAAAATTGAAATTAACACTTGCATGAATTTTTAAAGTCCCTATAATGCGCATCC
>NZ_FMWR01000044.1 GCF_900103085.1 Gilliamella mensalis
CAATGATTTGGTACGCCAACGCTTAATCACACGTTTTGCAAGTGAAATGACAGACGGTTTCTCGATTTATCGTTTAACTCCGTTAGGTATAGGTATTTCTGATTATTATATTCGCCAACGTGAATTCTCAACGCTGCGTTTATCCATTCAGTTATCTATTGTTGCGCAAGAGTTAAAACGAGCTGCAGATGCAGCCATCGAAGGTGGTGATGATTTACATTGGCATCGAAATGTCTTTGCTCCATTAAAATATTCAGTCGCTGAAATTTTTGATAGTATCGATATCACACAACGAGTGATGGATGAACAACAAGCTGATGTTAAACAAAATATTTCTGCCCTATTAAGTCAAGATTGGCAAGCAGCAATTAGCAGTTGTGAAGGGTTGCTGACTGAAACATCACAAACATTGCGGGAGTTACAAGATACTTTGGCTGCTGCAGGTGATAAATTACAAGCCAGTTTACTTTTAATACAAGATGCGACGCTTGATAATCCAGAACTCGATAAAATCAACAATGTAGTTATGGATCTCCAAGGTAAACTAGATCGCATTATTGGTTGGGGGCAAAAAGC
>NZ_FMWR01000028.1 GCF_900103085.1 Gilliamella mensalis
AATTTAAAAGTCTGGCGGCACCCTACTCTCACATGGGTAATACCCACACTACCATCGGCACTACGGCGTTTCACTTCTGAGTTCGGCATGGGGTCAGGTGGGACCACCGCGCTATTACCGCCAGACATATCCTGTCTTCTCTTCTTCTATCTCAATAAAGCATTAATCTTATTATAACGCTTCATCTTCAATTCATCAATCCGGAACAAACTGTTATATCAACTTTTATACTATCTCTCGCATAATCCCAAAACAACTCCGAGTTGTAAGGTTAAGACTCTCGGTTCATTAGTATCAGTTAGCTCAATGTATCACTACACTTACACACCTGACCTATCTACGTCTTAGTCTCAAACGGACCTTACTGAATCTCTTCAGGGAAAACTCATCTCGAGGCTAGTTTCGTACTTAGATGCTTTCAGCACTTATCTATTCCGCACGTAGCTACCGGGCAATGCAATTGGCATCACAACCCGAACACCAGCGGTGCGTTCACTTCGGTCCTCTCGTACTAGAAGCAAACCCTCTCAATTTTCCTACGCCCATGGCAGATAGGGACCGAACTGTCTCACGACGTTCTAAACCCAGCTCGCGTACCACTTTAAACGGCGAACAGCCGTACCCTTGGGACCTACTTCAGCCCCAGGATGTGATGAGCCGACATCGAGGTGCCAAACACCGCCGTCGATATGAACTCTTGGGCGGTATCAGCCTGTTATCCCCGGAGTACCTTTTATCCGTTGAGCGATGGCCCTTCCATTCAGAACCACCGGATCACTATGACCTACTTTCGTACCTGCTCGAGCCGTCACTCTCGCAGTCAAGCTAGCTTTTGCCATTGCACTAACCTCCTGATGTCCGACCAGGATTAGCTAACCTTCGTGCTCCTCCGTTACTCTTTGGGAGGAGACCGCCCCAGTCAAACTACCCACCAGACAGTGTCCCTTACCTCGATTCAGAAGTATAGGTTAGAACATCAAACATTAAAGGGTGGTATTTCAAGGTCGACTCCACACACACTGGCGTGCATGCTTCTTTGCCTCCCACCTATCCTACACATTAAGGCTCAATGTTCACTGTCAAGCTATAGTAAAGGTTCACGGGGTCTTTCCGTCTTGCCACGGGTACACCGCATCTTCACGGCAATTTCAATTTCACTGAGTCTCGGGTGGAGACAGCCTGGCCATCATTACGCCATTCGTGCAGGTCGGAACTTACCCGACAAGGAATTTCGCTACCTTAGGACCGTTATAGTTACGGCCGCCGTTTACTGGGGCTTCGATCAAGAGCTTCTGCTTACGCATAACCCCATCAATTAACCTTCCAGCACCGGGCAGGCGTCACACCGTATACGTCCACTTTCGTGTTTGCACAGTGCTGTGTTTTTATTAAACAGTTGCAGCCAGCTGGTATCTTCGACTGATTTCACCTACATCCGCACGGGATTTCAATTACCATCAGCGTGCCTTCTCCCGAAGTTACGGCACCATTTTGCCTAGTTCCTTCACCCGAGTTCTCTCAAGCGCCTGAGTATTCTCTACCTGACCACCTGTGTCGGTTTCGGGTACGATTAACTATAACCTGAAGCTTAGAGGATTTTCCTGGAAGCAGGGCATCAATTACTTCACTGCCTTAGCAGCTCGTCATCACACCTCAGCGTCTCAGTGACCGGATTTGCCTAATCACACGCCTACATGCTTAACCCACCATCCAATAGGTGGTAAACCTAGCCTTCTTCGTCCCCCCATCGCAGTTATAGCCAGTACGGGAATATTAACCCGTTTCCCATCAGATACGCCCTTCGGCCTCTCCTTAGGGGTCGACTCACCCTGCCCCGATTAACGTTGGACAGGAACCCTTGGTCTTCCGGCGAGCGGGCTTTTCACCCGCTTTATCGTTACTTATGTCAGCATTCGCACTTCTGATACCTCCAGCATGCCTCACAACACACCTTCTACGGCTTACAGAACGCTCCCCTACCCAATACACTTATGTGCACTGCCGCAGCTTCGGTGCATAGTTTTAGCCCCGTTACATCTTCCGCGCAGGCCGACTCGACTAGTGAGCTATTACGCTTTCTTTAAATGATGGCTGCTTCTAAGCCAACATCCTAGCTGTCTAAGCCTTCCCACTTCGTTTCCCACTTAACTATGACTTTGGGACCTTAGCTGGCGGTCTGGGTTGTTTCCCTCTTCACGACGAACGTTAGCACCCGCCGTGTGTCTCCCATGATTAAACTTGTCAGTATTCGGAGTTTGCATCGGGTTGGTAAGCCGGGATGGCCCCCTAGCCGAAACAGTGCTCTACCCCCAACAGTTACTCATGAGGCGCTACCTAAATAGCTTTCGGGGAGAACCAGCTATCTCCCGGTTTGATTGGCCTTTCACCCCCAGCCACAGGTCATCCGCTAATTTTTCAACATTAGTCGGTTCGGTCCTCCAGTTAGTGTTAACCAACCTTCAACCTGCCCATGGCTAGATCACCGGGTTTCGGGTCTATACCCTGCAACTTAACGCACAGTTAATACTCGGTTTCCCTTCGGCTCCCCTATTCGGTTAACCTCGCTACAGAATATAAGTCGCTGACCCATTATACAAAAGGTACGCAGTCACCACTACCCAACGGCAGCAGCTCCCACTGATTGTACGTACACGGTTTCAGGGTCTATTTCACTCCCCTCCCGGGGTTCTTTTCGCCTTTCCCTCACGGTACTGGTTCACTATCGGTCAATCAGGAGTATTTAGCCTTGGAGGATGGTCCCCCCATCTTCAGACAGGATATCACGTGTCCCGCCCTACTCTATAAGCTTCCACATATCGCACCTTCGTGTACGGGACTTTCACCCTCTATCGTGCGACTTTCCAGACGCTTCCACTAATACTATATGCTACCCGCTTGGGCTCCTCCCCTTTCGCTCGCCGCTACTTAGGGAATCTCGGTTGATTTCTTTTCCTCGGGGTACTTAGATGTTTCAGTTCTCCCGGTTCGCCTCATATAACTATGTATTCATTATATGATAGTGTAGTCACCTACACTGGGTTTCCCCATTCGGACATCGACGGCTGTAGCGCTTTTTATCAGCTCACCGTCGCTTTTCGCAGATTAACACGTCCTTCTTCGCCTCTGATTGCCTAGGCATCCACCGTGTACGCTTAATTTCTTAACCTTACAACTCACAGTTGTCTTGGTTTTAATTACGCTTTCTTCTCTTTCTTTATGTCTCAACCTTTAT
>NZ_FMWR01000002.1 GCF_900103085.1 Gilliamella mensalis
GCTCATCACCGTCAACATGCAACACCGATATCGGCGCACCCAGTCCATCAATGGTTAAGCTATAGCGGTTATGGCTCACCCCGCCCAAACCACCAAGCAATTTGTCAGCGAGCCCCTCACCTAATTGACCCATTAGGTGATTAAGCTTGTTTTCCATATTGTTCTCCTCAATTCCTTATAATTCATGCAGGCTATTTTTAGTTATGTTATTTGTGCATCGTTATGCATCTGATTATGGTGCTAAGCACAAACGATTATGCAAGCAGAGTATAAACTATTTTAATGAAAGTTTAATCTTTTTTATCTTGCTTAATATCAATTATAGGAATTATCCATATGTTTTACTGTAATTTAAGAAACAAAGGTAATGAATAGGCATAAAAATATTATGCACAGGCAAGAAAAAACTTTATCAATAGAGAGTAATTGGGCTTTTATTGATACTTGATTTATTGGCATATTTTAGCAACAAACAAAAAATTCTCAGGTAGAGCATTGATTTTTTTATTTTATTTGATTTTTTATTTAATGCTTTTTAAGCAAAATTAAATAGTTATAGGGTGATTTTGTTTGTGGTGGATTTAGATACATTTGAAAACTTAATTTTACTATTTTTTATGTTGCTTTTAATAAACAAAACTAAAACCAAATAGTTACCATTTTACACTAATATTTTAGACCTCATTAAGGCGCATTATGCGCCTTAATTAAATATGTTAACAATAAATATAGCTATTTGACTGTTTTTTCACTGCGCGATAAGCCTATAATCCCAGAACGAACGATTTCGACAATATTACAAGTTTCACGAATTGAAGCTAAGAATGAGTCTAGCTTTTCACTCGTGCCCGATAATTGTACGATATAATGAGTTGCAGTCACATCGACAATCGATCCTCTAAAAATATCGGCACAACGTTTTACCTCGTCACGCGCATCAGAACCTTTTGCGGCAACTTTGACTAGCATGATCTCACGCTCTACATGTGGCCCTTCGGTTAAATCATGCACACGATAAACATTAACTAATTTATGCAACTGTTTTTGGATCTGTTCAAGAACATGCTCATCACCCGTTGTTTGAATCGTCATACGATGCATAGTTGGGTCTTCAGTTTGCGCGGTAGTAATTGTTTCAATATTAAAACCACGTTGTGAAAATAAGCCAATTATTCTTGATAATGCGCCGGGTTCGTTTTCGGTTAAAATTGATAAGATATAACGCATTAGGTTCTCTCCGTTTTACTAAGCCACATTTCGTTCATTGCCCCACCTCGCACTTGCATTGGATACACATGTTCAGTAGCATCGGTCATGACATCAACAAAAACCAACCGGTTTTTAATTGCTAACGCTTGTTTCAGTTTAGGTTCAAGCTCTTCACGTTTGGTTATCATCAAGCCAACATGTCCATAGGCTTCTGCAATTTTGGCAAAATCAGGTAAAGATTCCATATAAGAACTGGAATGCCGTCCTGCATAAATCATATCTTGCCACTGCTTAACCATGCCTAAAAAACGGTTATTTAAATTTAAAACCAGTACAGGTAATCCATATTGTAATGCGGTTGATAGCTCTTGAATATTCATTTGAATACTGCCATCACCAGTTACACAGACAACGGTTTTTTTAGGGAATGCTAATTTAACCCCTAAAGCTGCTGGCAAGCCAAATCCCATGGTGCCAAGTCCACCCGATGTAATAAAGTGACGCGGTTTGTCAAATGGGTAATAAAGTGCTGTAAACATTTGATGTTGACCCACATCAGTTGTCACAAAAGCATCACCTTTAGTTAATTTATATAGCACTTCTATCGCTTCTTGTGGTTTAATGCTTTCACCGTCATGACGATAAGCCAGACAGTGACGAGCTCGCCAATGTTCGATTTGTTTCCACCAATCGACTAATGCATCCAAATCACGATCTACATTTAGCTCATCGATTTGAGATAACATTGTTTCAACAACCATTTTTGCATCACCCACAACCGGTATACTTGCCATAATGGTTTTTGATATTGAGGTTGGGTCAATATCAACATGAATAATTTTGGCTTTAGGGCAATATTTTTCAACATGATTTGTTGTTCTGTCATCAAACCGTGCACCTATAGCCAAAATGACATCGGCATTATGCATAGTCATATTCGCTTCATAAACACCATGCATACCAATCATGCCAAGGTAGTGTTTGTCAGTACTAGGGAAGGCGCTAATACCCATTAATGTTGAAGCAACTGGTAAATTTAGTTTTTTAGCAAGCGTTTTGAGCGCATCACTCGCATTGGCTGCAATTACGCCACCACCAATAAATAAAACGGGTTTTTTAGCTGCTAGCAAAGTCGTTAACGCTTTTTTAATTTGTCCTTTGTGACCTTGTATCGTTGGATTGTAAGAGCGCATGGTGACAGATTTTGGATAATGATAGTTATACTTATTGGCAGGATTAACCACATCTTTTGGCAAATCAATCACCACTGGCCCTGGCCTACCTGTCGATGCGATATAAAACGCTTTTTTGATCGTTTCGGGGATATCTTTACTATCTTTAATTAAAAAACTGTGTTTCACAATGGGGCGTGAAATTCCAACCATGTCACATTCTTGGAATGCATCGTTACCAATCAAATTGCTAGCAACCTGCCCAGACAATATTACTAGCGGTACAGAGTCCATGTATGCTGTTGCAATGCCGGTAATGGTATTTGTTGCCCCAGGACCTGACGTCACTAACACAACGCCAACATCGCCTGTTGCCCTTGCATAACCATCAGCCATATGTACTGCGGCTTGTTCATGACGCACTAAAATATGTTCAATGCCACCTATCGTGTGAATAGCATCATAAATATCAAGAACACTACCACCGGGATAACCAAATATCTGTTTTACTCCTTGGTCAATCAAAGATTGAATAACCATCTCTGCGCCTGACAGTTTTGCCATGGTTGTTGCCTCCAATGTAACTGATTTGTCATTTTATGAACCATTTTGCATCAACTTGTAAGCAAAATCAATAAAGTCAACTAGCTAAGTGCAGTACAAATAACATTGGGTGCTAACAATATTAATTATTGAAATATTATGAATAATATCCATAACCTATCAATTTTATTTAAATATTGATAATTGATTTATTGTTATTTTTTTATTTTTTATATACACTCAGAACCTAAGTATTTCTAGCCATAATGGTACTAGGATTCTTCATTACCCAAAGGTACAAATATGAGTAATATTTCTTCTAAACCAATCTCTCTTTCTGACTGGCAATTAATTAAAGTCTCTGGTGACGATAACCGTGTTTTCCTGCAAGGCCAAATAACCAATGACATAAATCGACTTTCAGAACAATCTACGCTCTATGCGGCTCATTGCGACAATAAAGGCAGAATGTGGAGTACTTTATTGTTATTTCAACGAGGTAACGATATTTACTACATTGAGCGTAAAAGCGTTGTGAAAAAACAGATTGCTGAACTGGCAAAATACGCTGTTTTTTCTAAAGTAACTATCGAACCTGTCCACGACTTAAACATGGTTGGCTTGATTGGTAATGCAATCCCCGCCATAGTTGCAGAAAAATTAAGCGATAAAAGCTGTTTTACTGAAAATAACATCACCTATATCAAGCTACCTTTACCGGAAATGCGCGTTATTATGGTCACGCCAGATCCTATTTCGACTGATTTAAATCCATGCAGTGAATGGCTAAAACTTGATTTACAAGCAGGTTATCCAGTCATTGATGGTGACAATATGGCAATATTATTACCACAAGCCTGTAACTTACAATCTTATGATGCAATCAGCTTTGAAAAAGGTTGCTACTGTGGTCAAGAAATGGTCGCAAGAGCACAGTTTCGCGGAGCAAACACCCGTGGGATGTATGTAATAAAGGGTACCAGTGACGTTCTTCCAAAAATCGGCAGTACACTCGAATACAAACTTGCCGGTGGCTGGCGAGAAGGGGGACTTGTATTAGCCGCAGCCAAACTGGATGAAAAAGACGGCGTTTGTGTCCAAGTCGTACTTAATAATGGGCTCGATTTAAATACCCCATTTAGAGTTTATGGGAATGACAACAGCCGAATGACATTTTAATTGTTTTTAACTCATATAAGCTGGAATAACATCACATTTATTCCAGCCATCTTTATATGCCTATCGTGTAAACTTAGTTAGCAAGTTCTTGGTTAACAACTTCAACGAAATAACTTACACCAGTTGTTAACACTTCATCATTGAAATTAAAGGCTGGGTTATGTAAGTTAGCACCTTTACCAGCACCTAGCCAAACATATACTCCTGGTATTTTTTGCAACATAAAAGCAAAATCTTCTGAGCCCATTGAAGGAAGAGGATCAATAATTACGTTATCTTTCCCAACGATTTTTTTAGCCGCAGTGATAGCAATATCGGCTTGTTTGGCGTAATTAATTGTCGCAGGGTAACGGCGTTGATAATCCACTTCAGCCTTAGCTTCAAAAGTTGTTGCAATACCTGTTGCTATTTGCTTAATGCGACTTTCAGCCATATCTTGCACTTGGGCACTAAATGTCCGAACCGTGCCACGAATCACTGCTTCTTGTGGTAACACATTCCAGGTATCACCACTATGGATTTGCGTTACGCTAACAACCAACGAACTTAAAGGATCAGCATTACGACTCACAATACTTTGTAAACCATTGACGATTTGTGTAGCCGTTACGATGGTATCTTTGCCAAGATGAGGAGCAGCAGCATGCGCACCCACACCTGTTATTTTGATTTCAAATACATCATACGATGCCATCATGGGACCATGATTGATATAAAAGTGATTTAACTCCATATTAGGTTGATTATGAATGCCATACACCGCTTCAATCGGGAATTGTTCAAATAAACCGTTTTCAACCATAACGCGTGCTCCACCTTCATTTTCTTCGGCAGGTTGAAAAATAACTACAACGGTACCAGCAAAATCACGGTGTTCACTAAGATACTTGGCTGTGCCTAGCAACATAGCTGTGTGCCCATCATGTCCACATGCATGCATTTTGCCATGCATGGTTGAACAATAATCGATATTATTTTCTTCAACAATATCTAATGCATCAATATCAGCCCGAAGCGCAATCCACCGCCCTTCTTGATTACCTTTAATAATACCAACAACACCCGTTGGGGCAAAATCAGTATATAATTCCGTAATACCAAAAGAGTGTAGTTTTTCGATAATAAATTGGGTGGTATTAACTTCTTGGAAAGCGGTTTCGGGATGAGCATGAATATGATGACGCCACGCAATCATTTCGCTTTTTAGTTCATTTATACTATTTGATATCATGATATAATTCCTTAATTAGTAACTGATTTACAGCATAACACGCTGATTTAGCTAGCACTATAACGCGATTTTCACTTTTATAAAAATAACTATTTTTACTATGGATAGCAATTTTGGTTATATGTTGCATATATTGAACAGAATGATTACGTTATGCACTTTTAACACAGTATTGATTAACAAAAATTGACTGAAACGTAAGGTTTCCTGAAACTTTTTAACAACAATTTCAAGTAATACTCATACGCAGGAATTATTCGTGTTATTTACAGTAATTCAAAAAATTGCTTTAATGAATAGGCAGCACACCACCTCTCAAACAAAAGAGATAGCCCTTATAACATAAAGTAAAATCACCGTCACCAATTGGACTAACTGTTTTATGTTAGTCGTTTATTTATAACACTGAAAGACCTCATAGACATTAAATAGCCTGACGCAATTGCATATAAAACACAAAAACAGGCTGCCTAATTTTCTACATGAGTAGTGTGCTCGCTATGGGATATTTACACAACTATTAACATTTTATGCTTTATTTTTTGTAAAAAATATTCAGGATTCTATACCGTTTGGTGATTAATTGAGACTCCACAGTATTTATTGAATAACGTATGATAACCATTGTATCAACCAAACATTCACGAAAACTACCAACTTTCAAATGAATGGGTAAGCTGAAAGCGTGATATGTACTTTAATGGCGATATAGTATAATCAGGACATAGTTAGCGATTCAAAAGATAAAACACAAAAGGTTAAGCGATTTTCGACAAAGCGCCTTATAAGATTTTAGAAGGTTATTTTAATCATAAAATGTAAACCAGCCGACTCTTCCCTACAAATAATAATAGATCACATAACCCGATATTAATAAAAAAGGACCAAATGGAATAATCTTTGTAATATTTTGATTGAGTGCATATCGCAAAAAAAGATAGTACATAATCCCCAGTAACGAGGAAAAAAACAATAATAGAGGTAATAATGTATAAGGTAGCCAAGCTCCCAATGCGGCAAGTAGTTTGATATCTCCACCCCCTAATCCCTCTTTTTTAGAGATTAAATAAAATAATGTGGCGGGTATTTTTAATAACAAATATCCTAAAAAAATGCCCAGTAAAGCATCGGCTAACTCAATGTTTGTTATATTGAAATAGGCAAGCATAATACCTATCCACATCAACGGTTGCGTAAACAGATCAGGTAATAAATAGTATTTAAAATCAATGAACGCCAACAGTAAAAAATAGCAGCCAAGAAGCATTAAAATACAACTTTGAAAATTAATACCTTTATCAAAATAGATAATCGCAAATAATGCTGCGACAAATAATTCAACAATAAGATAACGACATGAAATCTTGACTTTGCAATAATGACAGCGCCCTTTTAGTATTAGCCAAGCAACAACTGGCACCAATTGCCAAGCATTGAGTCGATGATGACAATGTGGGCAAGCAGATCGGTACACACTAATGCGGTATAAATATTGGCAAGTCGTCAGTGTTGGCAAATAGCGACAATAAGCGACATGCACAAAGCTACCCATGCAAAGCCCCAAATAGATGATAATAAACATTAGCATTAGTGAATCACCTCGCCCATTTGAAAAATAGGTAAATACATCGCCACAATTAAACTACCAATAATCAAGGCTAATACAAGCATTAATAATGGCTCAAACGCTTGTGATAGATTATCAGTTAAAGTCTGATTTTGTTCTTGATAATAGAACGCTAGCTTATCAAGCATTAAATCTAACGTACCTGACTCTTCTCCCACAAAAATGAGTTGAGCGCATAAGTGGGGAAAGTGTACTTGCCGATGTAATACATGGCTAAATGAATACCCTTGTTCAATGCCTGTAATGATTTGAAAAAGACTATCACGATAAAGACAATAATAAGTGGTATTAGCCGCTGCAGCTAAACCGGCTAATAATGGTATGCCTGCTTTTTGGGTGATAGCAATGGTTTGAAAAATTTGGGCTAAGCAACTGGTTTTAATCACCTGACCGATAAAGGGAAATTTAATTACCATCGCCTCTATTTTATGGCGATAACGCACTTTTAAATAGCGTTGATAACATAAATAACTGATGAAAAAGACTACGCACCAAATTAACCAACTTTGTTGTAAATAGTTGGAAAAATCGATAATCGCTTGTGTAAAAGCTGGCAACTCGGCATCGAAATCTTGATAAATATCCGAAAATTTTGGTAAAACAAATAATAACATCACTAAACTTACAATTACCGCAACTAATAATAAAAATAGTGGGTAACGCATTGCCTTTTTGAGTTTTTTTTGTAATTTTATTGATTTTTCAAGTAATAACGCTAACTGCTCAAAGCTTTCGTCAAGCTGCCCTGTGAGTTCACCGGTTGCAATAATTTCGCAATACAGTGCAGAAAACACCTTGTGATGTTGCTGTAATACTTGCGATAAAAATTCGCCTTTAGCAATTTGCTGTTTAATATCAAGTAGCAGATATTGCCAGTGTGGTTTGGTTTGTTCTTGGGCGAGCAACTGTAATGTATCAATGATGGATAACCCCGCCTTTAACATAGTCGCTAATTGTTTGGTAATGATCAGCAGATCAGCACGATTAAAACTACGTGCGGTAATAACATTACCTGCTTTGATCTTAATAGCGATTTTACCTTGTAACAATAACTGACGTTTAACAGCTTGTGGTGATTTAGCGATGATTTTGTGTTGATTAAAATCTATATCATACCAATAATAGAGCCGATTCATACCGTATCACCCAATACGCGATTTAATTCAGCTAGTGTTGTAATGCCCTGTTTAACTAATGTTTGCCCAGCCATTTTTAGCGAAGTCATATTTGAAGGAAAAATAGTTTGATTCGCTAATATTTGCTGTTGAATATTGGGGGTGATGACTAAAAGTTCGTATAGTCCAATTCGTCCTTTATATCCACCAATACACTTTGGACAGCCCGAAGCCACATAATGTGGCACCTGGTCGTTACTTAACTTAATCCGTTCACTTGCCACCGCCTTGCAGTGTGAGCAAAGTTTTCGCACTAGTCGCTGAGCGATGACTAATTTTAAACTTGATGAAAGTAAATAATTTTCAATGCCCATCTGTTTTAAGCGGGTTATTGCCTCGACACTTGAATTAGTATGCAAAGTTGAGAGGACTAAATGCCCTGTTTGCGCAGCTTGAATAGCAATTTCGGCAGTTTCACGATCGCGAATTTCACCAATCATCATTACATCAGGATCTTGCCGTAGTAAGGCACGTAAGACCATAGCAAAGGTTAACCCAGCTTTAAGATTAATAGCAGTTTGGTTAATGCCCTCAAGAGGAATTTCAATAGGGTCTTCAACACTGCAAATATTACGTTCGGTTTTATTTAACCATTTTAATCCACTATATAATGTGACCGTTTTACCACTACCAGTTGGTCCAGTAACTAAAATCAATCCTTGGGGATAATCTAGAATTTGTTTGAACGTTAATAGATCAGTATCAGTTAACCCCAAGTCATTGATTGTTAATTCAGATTCATGATTATCCATTACTCTTAAGACAATCTTTTCACCATGCATAACCGGTAAAGAGGCTATACGCATTGTGTAACGGTCAATCACAAGTTGACCATCTTGGGGCAATCGATGCTCAGCGATATTTAACTTAGACATGATTTTTAGCCTTGCTGTTATCTGTTTAGCCAATGCAAGCTGTGGTGATAACATATCATGTAAAACACCATCAATGCGCATGCGAATACGATAGCTATGTTGGTAAGGTTCAAAATGAATATCCGAAGCGCGCTTTTCTAATGCTTCAAGCAACAATTTGTCGATACTTTCAATTAGCTGTTCTTCTTGCATAAAGGCGCTTCCTTATTTATTAATCGTCAAATACGAACATTAAAATTTAAAGATCTCTTCACAAGCACTGGTTAAACTTTCATCGACTGGCGATGTGGTGCAAACGCGATTCCAATCTAAATTACCGTGAGTGGCATTGATTGTTGGTGTCAGTGTGGTGGTTAACCCCGCTAAGGCACTGGTTCCAACCAAGGTAATAACGCCATTATTGACCGTTATTGAAGTTACATAGTTAGATGTTCGGCTTGCCGGTACACCATTATTACCATTACTACAATTGGTTAAACTGCCTTGCTCTACAGCACAAATTTCGACAGCCGTTTTATAAGATGTCATGGTTTGCAGCATATCAGTCAACGCCGCTTTTTTTACATATCCTTGATATGCAGGCACACCAATAGCCGTTAAGATAGCAATAACAATAATGGCAATCATAAGTTCAAACAACGTAAATCCCGATTGATTAGACATAAATACCTCGATTTTTCAGTCAATGATTTAATAGAAGAGCCTTTATAGCAAAACAAAAAAATGGAATAATAGCGAAGTAGTAAGTTTGGAAAGAAAAGTCCATTACGCAATTCGTTATTACGTTGTATGCTCAATTTTCGCGAAGCAGATCGCAAAACAAACAAATCCATACATCGGTTTATTAGATAAGTTGGAGTCAATATGTCCCTAAAAATTGTTAACGGTTGGTTGCAAGGTATAAAACACGTCGTTTCACCTTTTTATAATGAACGACCAGCCAATAAACCGATATCATTACTTGTTATCCATAATATCAGCCTACCGCCCAATCAATATGGAGGGCCTTATGTTGAACAATTATTTACAGGTCAGCTCGATCCTAATAAGCATCCCTACTTTACTTCAATTTATCAACTTGAAGTCTCAAGCCATCTGTTTATTCGGCGAGATGGCGAAATCATTCAATTTGTGCCATTTGATAAACGCGCTTGGCATGCAGGGAAATCCGTATTTGCAGGGCAAGAGAATTGTAACGATTTTTCAATCGGTATTGAAATAGAAGGATGCGATAGCGACAGTTTTACTGAACAACAATATCAGCAATTAGCGAACGTGACACTATTATTACAACAAACTTATGGGATCGAAAACATAGCTGGCCACAGCGATATAGCCCCAGATCGTAAAACAGATCCTGGTCCCTGTTTTGATTGGCACCATTATCGAAGTTTGTTAGCACAAAAATCACAAGAACAAAAGCTACTCAATCAAATCGAGCAAATTATTGCAGAGTTACAAAAAATCGATTTATGGCAAATCACACCACCAAAACCTGATGCATTTTTAAGCCAAGAGCCCTTTGCGCTTGACACCATGCAAGCACACGAATGGTTACAATGGATTTTTATTCCACGAATACAAGCCATGATTGACGCTAAAGTAAACTTGCCAAAATTTGCTTTGCACCCATATTTTGAAGAAGCGTTAAAAGAGCAAGAACAAGATGTTAATCGCCTGCTCAATCTTATTAAACAGCTTGATGAATTATCATAAATTAACAAGATAAAATGTACCGCATTAATATACGGTACATTAGTGTGTAATAATGGTTAAAGCCGAAAAAATCGAATAAAAATCGATCAGAAAAGGCATTGATTTTATTTAATTTTTTAAATCTAATTTCCACTATTCGATAACTGTCGATATACATTCACCGCTTGCTGATGGTTGCTATAAGTGGTTGAAAAGGTATGCCCACCTGTTCCATTCGCAACAAAAAACAGATAATTGGTTTTAGCTGGGTGCGCGGCTGCTTCTAATGAAGCAAGGCTTGGCATTGCAATAGGTGTTGGCGGGAGCCCCTCAATGACATAGGTATTATAAGGATTTTGGGTATCGGTTAAATCAACCCGCCTAATGGTACCTTTATAGTTATCACCTAAGCCATAAATAATGGTTGGGTCAGTTTGTAACTTCATTTTACTTTTTAAGCGATTAACAAATACCGAAGCCACATTTGCCCGTTCAGAACTGATGCCGGTTTCTTTTTCAATGATCGATGCAATAATAAGTAGCTCATAAGGCGATTGGTAAGGAAGATTGCTATCGCGGTTATCCCAGATTTTTTGCAAGTTACTTTTCATGGTCATATGCGCGCGTTTTAAGATATTAATATCTAATGTATCAGCCGTATACAGGTAAGTATCGGGCGATAACCAGCCTTCAATAGACCCTTTAATACCAAGTAGCTTAGCAATGTCTTGTTCTGTTTTACCAGCTAATGTTTGTTGAATATATGGGGCTGACTGAATAATATTTAACCAATCTTTAGCGCGTTTACCTTCCACAAATTGGATCGAAAAATTGATCTCTTTGCCTGATACCAACAATTGCAAAAATTCTTCGACTGTCATATGTGGATGCAATTGATAAGTTCCTGCTTTAATGGATCTTAACGATGGGTTTAATTTGCATAAATAAGGTAGCAAATATGCGCTTTGAAGTAATTTACTTTCTTTAACTTGCTCAACTAACTGATGCATAGATGTGCCTTTTTTTAAAGTAAACATCTGGTTTTCGTCAGTAACTTGCATTTGCTGTTTAGAAAACTGCTGTAAAAAATAATGACCAATACTAATAGAACCACCCACAATGAGTATTAGGGTGAGTAAAACATATACAAATATTTTTTTTATCATAAATTATTTATCTACTATAGTGGATTTTTGCGCGTGAAGTTAAGCGCGTTATTAATTCGTAAGCACTAATACCGGTATACTTAGCGATTTCTTCAACGGGGAGATCTGGTCCCCAAAATATGACTTCATCACCGGGTTTTTCAAGGCTGTCGATGCCCAAATCAACCACAATCATATCCATTGAAACTCGACCAACAATAGGCACTTTACGACCATTAATCAAAACAGGCGTATTTTGTGGAATACTACGTGGGTAGCCATCACCATAGCCCATCGCAACTACGCCGAGTTGAGTATCTTGTTCACAACACCAAGTCTGACCATAGCCAACCGATTCGCCTTGTTTGTGCTTTCGCACTGCGATTAATTCTGATTTAAATGTCATCGCTGGTTTTAAATCGGCAATTGGTGCATCAAAGGGCGAAACACCATACAAAGCAATGCCTGGACGCACAACATCACGCTGAGCCATTGGCCAAGCCAAAGTGCCACCCGATGCGGCAATCGAACATTTACCTATTAGTGATTTATCGTCAATTGAAGCAATAAACTGATCAAAGCATTCAATTTGCTTTAACGTTTGCTTTGAAGTGAGATCGTCAGCCGAACTAAAATGACTCATAATATTAATCGGTTTACAAACGACAGAACAGTTAGCTAAACGATAAAACTCTTCTTTAGCTTCATCAAGACAAAAACCTAACCTATGCATACCAGTATCGATTTTAAACCATGTAATAATTTGCTTTTCAAGCGGTGATGATTGCAATACATCGATTTGCCATTTGCTATGAATAGCTGGTTGAACATTAAAATTAATCAAATCCCACATATCATCATGTGGAAAAAATCCCTCCAAAGCCACAATAGGCGTATTAATACCTGTATTTCGCAATTGTATTGCCTCGGCAAGCCGCGAAACGCCAAAATAATCTACCTTATCGGCTAATAGCTGCGCAATTTCCTCAATACCATGGGAATAAGCATTGGCTTTAATAACCGCAACTAGCTGACTATTGGGTGCTATTTTTTTTAGATATTCAACATTATGAATAACGGATTGACGACTGACTTCAATAACGGCGATAGACATCTTATTACCTAGATTTTGATTAAGTGATTATTTTAAATTTTGTTTCTAATAATAACAAATTTTTATTTTTATATATATCTATTAGTGACTTAACATTATTTGCAAATGGAGTGCTTTTTATTTACATTATTAATGATAATGGTTATCATTTTCATTATAACTAAAAATATCAAATTTTCACTGATATAGGAAATGATAAACAATGAAATTAAACGTAATCAAGCTTTATAAACCGACGTCATATATTGCAATGTTAACCCTTTGTTTTAGTGCTGATACTTTTGCCGAAGAAAACCGAACAACTTCTCATGACACCATTATCGTGACAGCTGATCGTAATGAAAAAAGCATATGGGACAGCGCAGTATCGGTTAATGCGATTAACCGTGATGATATTGAAAAGCAAAATGGTGATTCTGTTGCCGAGGCATTACGCGATATTCCCGGCGTTGAAATTACCGACAATTCGCTAGCGGGTCGTAAGCAAATTATGATTCGTGGCGAAGCACCATCGCGCATTTTAATGTTAATTGATGGGCAAGAGGTGACCTATCACCGCTCAGGACACGGTTCTGGAGCAGGTGTATTAATTGATATGGAATCAGTTGAGCGGATAGAAGTTATTAAAGGTCCTCATTCTGTCCTTTATGGTTCACAAGCCATCGGTGGTGTGGTTAATTTTATTACCCGAAAAGGTAGCAAAAACAGAGCCTCCCTTAATGGTGATGTTAAAGTTATTTATAACCAATCAACTAATGGCTTTACCGAAATGGGCACGGTTAACGGCACAATGGATCAGATTTTTGATTATCGAATCAGTGGCACTCATGCCCAAAATAACGATCGTAAAGCTTATCAAGGCAAACTTCACAATACCGATTTTGGTAATGATAGTTTAAGTTCATGGTTTGGAGTTAATTTAGATAAGCATAAATTTGGACTTTCACTCGATCGTTATAGACTTAATACTAAAACTTATTTTGATAAGGATAATAACGCTCCTTCAATTAAAGAATTTTGGGTCAAATTACCCAAATTGCAACGTGAAAAAATTGGTCTATTTTATGACTATAATATTGATAGTGATGTCCTTAAAAAGCTACATTATGATGCCTATGTACAAAAAATGAATCGTGAATTTAGAAATCACGTTGTTGTATCACCAAGACCTATGATCAATGTTAACACCAATACAGCCACAAACGATGAACAAAAAACTTATGGCATGACATTTCAATCCGATTTTATACCACATAAAAGCATGAAACTAATTACCGGAGCACAATATCAACAAGATAATGTTGTTCAAAATTCACATAACTCGTTGGTATCCAAAATGCCATCACCAAGAGCAAGCTATACTCAGCATAAATATTTAGCTAATAAATGGCAACAAACTAGCATTTCTTTATTTGGACAGAACGATTGGGCAATAACTGATGATATATCTTGGAACATAGGCGCTCGTCAATATTGGGTTGAATCAAAACTCAAAAATGGATCAACGTCCCTAAATAAAATACCCATTATAGGTCGCCCATCTGTAACTTATACTATTGATGGAAAAAAGAAAGATCGCGATAACAATTTTGTTGTGTCGTCTGGATTAACCTATTCTGGCATTGAAAATACACAATTAAGAGCCTCGTTTGCACAGGGCTATGTTCACCCAACACTTTCACATCTTTATGCAGTTACCTCGGCTTCAACCCAAACACTTTATGGTAATTCAAATTTAAAACCTGAAAAATCAAATAACTATGAAATAGGCTTGCGCTACAACAACAATATTTGGTTAGTTGATAGCGCCATTTATTATTCTGCCGCTAAAAATTATATTACTGAAATGAGTTGTAATGGTTCGGCTATTTGTGATGGTGCATCAGGGGCTAATTTTAATTATTATAATAATGCCAACAAAGCCAACACTCATGGCTTAGAATTTAGCATAGAATATCTTGATTTAGCTTTTATCCCTTATGTTAAAGGCAATTATTTGCGACGTCAGATAAAAACTGGACGGTACACCACTTATGATTCTGGCAATCCGCGTTTTATGGGGAATGCTGGTATCAAACATACAGCTTATTTAGATTGGTTTGATATTGATTCTGATCTATTTATGCGATTTTCAACAAAAGCAACTCGCCGCAGTGATTCATCGGTTTACCATTATAGTGGTTGGTCAACCCTAAATTTATCAACCACCACTTCATTTGGCACCAATCGCCAATACCGGATTGGTTTAGATATAAATAATATATTAAATAAAAGCTATACAACCGCTTACGAAACCATACCTGCAGCAAAATTCCATGCACTACTTAGCGCAAGTATGAAATTTTAACACCTCAAAGATATAATTTAAGATAACAATCAAACCTATATCATCAATTACCCGTTACTTTTTTGTAGTTAACGGGTAGTATCACCGAAAATCAGTAGCTTACTATTTACTCAACAAATTTTTATACAGATGCCTAAAAGCCATTACTGGATGATAGATGATCATCCTTGGACCGGCATAGCGCATAACTTGTTTTATTTTTTGTTTATAATCCTTACGATAACAATGTTTTGGGCAATGCTCACAGGTTGTTTTGGCTTCACCAAAACGACACATTGTTAAACGTTGCATAGCATATTGCAATAGATCATTGCATTCATTACATAACTGGTAACGTGAGGTGTGATGATTTTGGTTGCAATATAAATAAATCATTGCACTCACTGTTGCTTTTTCTTGCTGTATTTTAGGACCAGTATTGTTTGCAACCATAAGACATACACATTAATGAAGAAAGTGGTAAAATAAAATCACCAAACTATGATTACAAGGATTTATTGTAATGGCAAGAATTATCAATAAAGACACGACTGTTTGCATGTCCCTTTCAGCCAGACCAAGCAATTTCGGTACTCGCTTTCATAATTATTTGTATGAAAAACTCGATCTTAATTACTTATATAAAGCCTTTACTACCAATAATTTAAAAGATGCAATTTATGGCATTAAAGCCTTAGCAATTCGAGGTTGCGCCATTTCAATGCCTTATAAAGAAGCTTGCATAGAATTTATTGATGAATTAGATGACTCGGTAAAATCTATTCAATCGGTCAATACGATTGTTAACACAAACCATCATTTAAAAGCATATAACACCGATTATATTGCGGTTGCCAAGCTCATTACCGAAAATAAAATCGATAATACTACACCATTTGTGTTAAAAGGCAGTGGCGGTATGGCTAATGCGGTGATTGGTGCTTTTTATGATGCAGGATTTAAAAATGGCATTATTGCAGCGCGTAACCAAGCAAAAGGCGAAGCGTTGGCCAAACGCTACGGTTATAAATGGGTCAAAAATGAACAAGACATATTGCCAAAACAAGCCAAACTGATTATTAATGTGACTCCAATTGGTATGCTTGGAGGTGTTGAATCTGAAGAGCTCGCATTCTCCTCGGTCATGATAGAAAATGCCGATATTGTGTTTGATGTGGTTGCATTACCCGTTGAAACACCAATGATAAAATATGCCCAAAAGCTAAACAAAACCATTATTTCAGGTGCCGACGTCGCGGTGATTCAAGCTCTTGAACAATTTGTGTTATATACGGGCGTAACACCTAGCGAAGAGTTGGTGAAAAAAGCAGGTGAGTTTGCAAGACAAGGCTAAATAGTGTTATTCATTCCACTGAGTATATCGGTGGAATGAATAACAAATAGGTTATCACATCACCTGATGTAATTTGTTATACACAGCTAATAATTTTTGATGCATAGCAAATTGCGCTAAATTATCATTAGTCGCTTTATCGGCTGTAGCAGAGTCAGCCAAGCCAAAAAATGTTTTTTCGCCATTAGCGTATTGCCACATATCGTCAACACAAGCTTTACCATACATTTTATTAAATGCAGTTCGATAGTTGTTAAACTGTTTTTTGTCACGTTGCAAAATAAAGTTAACCAGCGTTTGCAAGCAACGATAATCATGATTGCGCTCTGGAGTAAATATAGACTCATTCATTTCAACTGTCCAATCAATCCATTGTTGTGCTTGCACTAGGTCTTTACCTGCCAATGCCAACATTGCTTTTAATTCACCAACGCGCAGTGTAAGCCAAGCATTATCGTTACCGGTTGCAATGCCAAGTAGTTCGCGAACACGTGCATAATCATCAAGACCTTCATCATCAAGCTGTTCAATAATGGCTAGGTACTGTTTAGCAGTGCGTTTTTGATAAGGTAACGACAAAATAAGATCACGCAGACCAATTGCCATATTGCTATTAGCAATTAAAAGATCTTCAGGGGGATAGATTTCCGACATACCAACGGCTAAAATTCGACAAGCATAAACGCCAAGATGCTCATAGTCCATAATTAACACTTCGGTGTTATGACGGGTAAAAATAGCCATTAAATTAGCAAATTCTTGCTCGGTCGTGCCTGAAAAGTCCCAATCGACAAATTCATAATCAGCTTGCTCATTAAATAGATCCCATGAAATCAAACCGCTTGAATCAATAAAATGGGTTTCTAAATTGCTAAGATCAGCAATATCATCATTATCAAAACTTGGTGGTGAAAATACATCAAGATCTTTTAAACTACGCCCTTGTAATAGTTCAGTCACAGTGCGTTCAAGTGCAACGCCAAAATTTGGATGAGCACCAAAAGACGCATAACATGTTCCATTTTGCGGATTAAATAACACCACACAAATAACCGGAAACTCACCGCCTAATGAAGCATCAAAACAATAAAGTGGAAAGCTCTCGCTTTCAAGCGCCTCAATGGCAGCTAAAACAGCGGGATAGCGATTAATAACTTCGGTTGGAATAATCGGTAAGCTAATGGCCTCGGCAATAATTTTGTTTTTCGTATAACGTTCAAAAATTTCCGATAACCCTTGCACTCGCGCTTCATTACGAGTATTTCCTGCTGACATACCATTAGATGCATATAAATTAGCAATTAAATTAACGGGCACATAGACCGTTTGCTTATCAGACTGCTGCTCAAACGGTAATGCGCAAATACCTCGCTCGCCATTACTTGATTGTAAATCAATTAAATCAGTTGCACTTAACTCATGATCGGGATCGTAAAATTTAAGTAGTTTTTGAGATAATAACCCTTTAGGGAGGGAATTATCTTCAGGAATAGAGAACCATTTTTCGGTCGGGTAATGCACAAAATCAGCATTTGCAGCTTTTTTGCCTAAATAAAAATCGGAAAAAAAGTAATTGGTTGATAATCGTTCAAAATACTCTCCTAATGCTGATGCCAACGCCGCTTTTTTGCTTGCACCTTTACCATTAGCAAAACACAGTGGGCACTTTGTATTTTGAATATGCACTGACCACACATTAGGCACAGGGTTGAGCCAAGAAGCTTCTTGCACTTCTAAATCATATTTTGCTAATTGTTGCTGAAAATAATTGATTGAATCTTCAAGGGCAGCATCTTTGCCCGGGATATAAGTTTTCATAGTTAAACTGATCTCAAAATAATTTTATAATTGTTGCTCTTTATAGCTTTCAAAATTGATAACTTTATACGCAAATATAAAAAAATAGAAGTAATAAAATTAGCCGCCTTAGTTAAGAAAATAAAATATACACAATAGTAAATATTAACGTTATTATTTTTAAATAATTTTTCTTTGATAAAAAAAGGCACTTTATACTTATCACTATCGTGTATAGGATTGCATTAGTTTTTATTGGAATTAGCACATTGACCATGCTACTTGGTAGTTTTGCTGTATTGACTCATAGTTTTACTATGGATTTAGATCCCTGTTTACCAGTGATTAACACCACTTTTTATAAAGACTTTATTTCAACTCGTATTGATTTTTGTGCTATTTAATATTAATCACAATATTCAAAAATTAGCTAACGAAAAAACAGATTCCGAAAAAACGGAAGAATTGTCTAACACCAATACTATTAATTAATATTATTGATTCAACTATATAGGCAAAAAAGCGGGAACTGATCCCCGCATTTTTTTGTTTTTTAATCTACATGTTTTTAAATCAAAATAATCGGTTAACTAGCATTAAGCTCGCTAAGAGGCCACCTTGGTCTAACATTGATTGCTAAATCTGAATACTGCCTTGCTTTTAAATGAATCATCCCCGCGTAAGCAATCATGGCACCATTATCGGTACAAAATTCGAGTCGTGGATAATAAACCTGTCCTTTACGTTGATGCATCAACTCAGTTAACCTATTACGCAGTGTTTGATTAGCGCTTACTCCACCGGCTATCACTAAATTTTTAAATCCAGTTTGATCAAGCGCTCGCCGTGATTTAATTACTAATGTATCAACCAGGGCATCTTCAAAAGCTCTAGCAATATCAGCTTTAGTTTGCGCATCAATAATATGATTATCACTATGTTGATGAATGATATTGGCAGCGGCTGTTTTAAGACCTGAAAAACTAAAATCCAGCCCAGGACGATCGGTCATCGGTCGAGGAAAACGGAACCTAGCTCCATTACCCTGCTCAGCTAATTTCGACAATTTTGCCCCGCCTGGATAATCTAAACCAAGTAATTTAGCAGTTTTATCAAAAGCTTCGCCTGCTGCATCATCAATGGATTCGCCAATAAGTTCATATTGACCAATACCTGTTACGCTAATAAGCTGTGTATGCCCACCCGAAACTAATAATGCAACAAAGGGAAATTCAGGTGGATTAGATTCTAACATTGGCGCCAATAAGTGCCCTTCCATATGATGTACGGCAATAGCAGGTACATTCCACGCATAAGCCAGCGAACGACCAATTGATGCACCAACCATCAAAGCACCAATTAAGCCAGGACCTGCAGTATAAGCCACACCATCAATATCTGCTGGCACCACATTTGCTTCTTTTAATGCTGCTTGAATTAAGGGTACGGTTTTACGAATATGATCGCGCGATGCTAATTCAGGCACCACACCCCCATAATCAGCATGCAATTTAATTTGCGAATAAAGTTGATTGGCAATTAAACCATTGAGATCATCATAAATAGCAACACCTGTTTCGTCGCACGAGGTTTCAATACCTAGAATCTTCATTAATGTTTACCTGCAAAATCGGTAAGGTTTTCTTCACTCCAAAGATCTTGTTCGGTGATGTCTTTATCGGCAATGCGATGTTCCTCAGTTGCCCAATCGCCTAAATCAATAAGCTGGCAACGTTTACTACAAAATGGACGATAAGCACTCTCTTTGCGCCATTCAACTTTTTTTTGACAAGTTGGACAATTAACAAATATGGCTGTATTTTTATTCATTTTAACTCTTTCTTTTTCAATAATCGGCATTTAACGTCATTAACAACAAGCTAATTCAAATTCAATACCATCGGTATTAACATTATCACAGGCATCAAGCGGTAAGAACCGAATGCTATAACGCGACATATGACCAGAAACTTGGGGATAGACATTTTTATCTAACGAAACCCGAATACGAATCAAATTAATATCACCACTCGTTTCTTGAAAAAAGTTATTAGAACAAATAAATGGCTTAAATTCCCCCATTTGTCTAATTAACTGCATGTAACATGTTAGAGATTTATCAAGAATTGACAAGTGTTGTAACCAATTTCTGACTTGAATATTGCGTCTTTCTTGCGGGATTTTTAACCATAAATGGAACGAAGGCAAATCAAAACTACAACAGCCGCCAGGGATCGTTAAACGTTGGCGAATAGCAGTAATAAAACGGTCGTCTTTCAATGGTTGTCCTAAGCGCGGTATTACATTAAATTGAGCTAAAAAATGATCAAATTGATGGATCAATTCATTAAGCAAATCATAATCTACGCCATCAAAAGTTAACCACAAGATTAACTTTTGTTTTTGCGATTCCAGCTCTTTAATCAAATCACCTTTTACATCGTTACGTTCAATAATTTCTAATAACTCAGACAGTGCGTGAAAAAAAATTAACGCATTATTTTGATCTAAGTGGCAATGCGTATGTAATTGATTTAATAAAAATTCAATACGAAGCCAAGTACGCATTTTTTCATTTAATGGATGTTCAAAAATAATATTACTCATCTATCTAAATCTTACAATTAAAGTTATCTAAATATTGTTGATGCAATAAGTTAACTTGTGCCGTTAGCGATACCAAATTGTCATCATTGACAATAATATCATCCGCATAAGATAAACGTTTTTTTAAAGATACTTGCGACAATATCATCTTTTTCGCCAATGATTCGCTAATATTATCCCGTTTTACTAATCGTGCCAATTGTAGCGACTCTGGAGCATCGATGATCAGCACCCGATCAGCCAAAGTATGCAAATTGTTTTCAACCAATAATGGTACAACCCAAATCACATAGATTGTACTTTGCATAGCAATTTGTTTTTGAGTTTCTTGTTGGATAATAGGATGCAACAAATGATTAAGCCACAGTCGTTCATGATCATTATTAAAAATGATTTCGCGCAGCTGACTGCGATCAAGTTCGCCATTAGCAAGCAAAATCTCTTGGCTAAAGTGCTTAACAATTTGGTTAAACGCATCACTACCGGCTTGCACAACTTGCCGCGCAATAAGGTCGGCATCAATAACTGGCACACCTAATTGGGCAAACAAATCGGCAATGGTGCTTTTACCGCTGGCAATCCCGCCACTGAGTGCAACAACATAAGGCATAAGACAAATTCCAATCCAACAAAATATTGAAATATTATAGCATATAAGTAGGTTGATTATGTAACGCAAAATATAGTTAGTAACTTAGCCATCAAATTGGCAAAATTGCTCAGCAAGACGGTGCATAATACCTGCAATTAGAAAATTTTATTGTCAATTATAAAATAAATTAAATAAAACAGTTGTTTTATATCATTTACTGTATATAATCACATGTATCTGTATATAAAAACAGGAATGAGTAATGAGACCGTTAACAGAACGTCAGCAACAAATTTATGACTTAATTAAAGACAACATTCAAACCACCGGCATGCCGCCAACACGAGCCGAAATTGCCAAAAAGTTAGGATTTCGTTCCGCCAACGCAGCTGAAGAACATCTTAAAGCTCTCGCTAAAAAAGGCGCGATCGAAATGATAGCCGGCTCATCGCGTGGGATTCGACTTTTACTTGAAAGCCAAATTGAGCAAAGCGAGTTTGAAGGTTTACCGCTTATTGGTCAGGTCGCAGCTGGATCGCCAATATTAGCTAATGAACATATCGAAAGCCATTACCAAATTGATCCATCACTGTTTAAACCCCACGCCGACTTTTTATTAAGAGTACACGGCATGTCAATGAAAGATATCGGTATATTAGACGGTGACTTATTAGCCGTACATAAAACCCAAGATGTTAAAAACGGTCAAGTTGTGGTTGCCCGCATTGACGAAGAAGTTACCGTGAAACGCTTGTCACGCAAAGGAAAACATATTCTCCTAATAGCTGAAAACAAAGATTTCTCGCCGATCGAAGTTGATTTAGAACAACAAAATTTTGCCATTGAAGGATTAGCTGTTGGTATTATTCGTAACGGCTCATGGATGTAATCGTATAGATGCATAAGCAAAGTTAGTATAAAATAGTTACAAAATAAAGTGTGGGGGATTACTATGTGGCTATTTTGGTTATACGAATTTTTAGGGTTTATTGCTGTTATATTACTCGTCTTTGGATATTGCCGTTTTAGAGGAATCGGTTTTTGGTCTTTAATTTGGGAATATTTAAAATGGATCACTTTAGCGGTACTTACTGTTTGGTTAGTCATTGCAATACTTTGTCGAACTGATTTATACAATGCTACTCATTGCTATTTTAGAGGTGAAAGTATGCATGCAAACACCAAATATTCTATCTTTTTGGGTGAGTGCCAAGTTGAAACGCCTAGTGGCAGTTATGTTCCTATTGAACGAGCTAGAGCATTACCGGGCTCAAGTAACCATGATCACGATGATGGCGACAATATCGACTTTTATCCTATCAATTAGTATATTTATAAATCAATAGAACAACAAAAAATCCGACAATTGTTATCACAATTGTCGGATTTTTTACTTTGATCGATTATTTGTAAAGTTATCTATTACAGCCCATTAACTTTCTGAAAAGCTAAGCAATGCTGTTCTAACTTTTTAAAACCCAAAATTAGTGTAAAGCTGACACAAAGATAAATCACCGCCGCAATACCAAAGGCATGAAAAGGTTGATATGTTTCAGCATAAATATCACGTGCAATTTTCATTACATCTGGCACTGTGACCGTAAAGGCAAGCGCCGTTGAATGCAGCATAAAAATCACCTCGTTACTATAAGCTGGCAAGGCAATACGAAACGCTCTTGGCAAGATAATATAACGGTATAACTGAAAACGGCTAAACCCAAGAGCAGTTGCAGCTTGCATTTCGCCACTAGGTACATTGCGCATGGCACCAGCAAAAACTTCAGTGGTGTAAGCGCAGGTATTTAAAGTAAAGGCGAACACCGTGCAATTTAAACCACTTTGAAAAAAATCACTCAGCCAAGTATTATTTTTAACCACACTCAATGTATAAATGCCAGTATAAATAATCAGCAACTGTACATATAAAGGCGTACCACGAAAAATATAAGTAAACAGCCAAATGGGTAATTTAATCAGCTTATTTTGCGAATTTCGCCCTACTGCTAACCCTAGCGACAAAATGCCACCTATTAAAACTGATAAAATCAAAATCCAAAGCGTCATCGCCAGACCAGTGACATTATAACCATCAGTCCATAATAGTGCTTGCCAATATTGTTGAATAATTTCTAGCATGAGTTCTTATAACTTAGTTTTGATTGTGCCAATGGAATAACGCCGTTCCAGCCACCATAACACGATATTCGATATTGACGTAAAAAACAGATAAAATGCCCCTGCGATTAAGGCAAACAATAAAGGTTGGTACAAGGCTTCACCTGCGTTTTTAGTGGCTTTAACTAAGTCCGACAACCCAAGTAACGACACCAATGCCGTGGCCTTTAACACCACTAACCAATTATTTGCAATGCCCGGCAAAGCAAAGCGCATCATTAAAGGAAACATCACATAAAGAAACACTTGGACTTTACTAAGTCCAAGTGCCGTTGCCGCCGCTAACGTATTTTTAGATACAGCAAGATAAGCCCCTCGAAAGGTCTCGGTAAAATAGGCGCCGTAAATAAAGCCTAATGTAAAAATACCAGCCATTAATGGATTCACTTCAATAAAAGAGGCATTAAAATAATCGGTAATATTATTAACCAAAAACTGCAAACCAAAAAATATTAGCATCATTAACACTAAATCAGGTACGCCTCGAATTAACGACGTATAAACCTGACAAAGCACATTACACACTTTAGAATCAGCCAACTTGCCCAGTGCACAAACAATACCAAGCATCATAGCTAACAGTAGCGATGCTAGCGCTAAAATAATGGTTAGCAATGCTCCTTGGCAAATTAACGAAATATAACCCTGCATGATTTATTTTTCATTACCATAAACATTAAAATCAAAGTACTTATTGTTGATTTTTTGGTAAGTACCATCAGCTAAAATCGCTTTTAACGCTTGATTAAAGGCTTCGCGTAATTCATTATCGTTTTTACGAAAGCCAAGACCCACCCCCACATCAAAATAGTTAGCATCTTTCAATTCATCGCCAGCAAAAACAAAACCTTTGCCTTGTGGTTGTTTTAAAAAGGCATAACTACCAGTAACTTCGTCTTGCAATGCCGCATCTAAGCGACCTGCCACTAAATCCGAAAACACTTGCAACTGATTTAGGTAAGGGACAATCACCACGCCATGAGGACGCCACATCTCGTTGGCAAAATGTTCTTGTGAGGTACCTTGCTCAACCCCAACGCGCTTACCTTTTAACGATTCAGCATTAGGCATTAAATTAGCACCTTCTTTAATAATCAAACGTGAATAAGTCATAAAAATCTCGTCAGAAAATGCAATCTGCTTTTTACGCTTTTCGGTCATCATCAGCGAAGAGGAAATCATATCAATCTTTCTTGATAATAACGAAGGGATCAATGCATCAAAGTCGGTCGATTGGAAAGTGCATTTAATGTTAGCCTTTTCACATAAAGCTTTAGTAATTTCAATGTTAAATCCTGTAATATTACCGTTAGCATCAATAAAATCAAAAGGCGCATAAGATGTATCAGACCCAACTTTAATCGATTCAGGCAACGTGGCATAACTTGTTATAGGTAAGCTTAAACAACCTAAAATGGCTAACGCTTTCAATACATTCTTCATGTGTTATCTTTCCTTGTTTTTATTTAAGCAAATAATATAGCGCGTTCTGATACAATTTTATAATAAAAAAAAGTTATTATGATTGTGTAAAAAATTAGAATTACTTAATAAGAAACACGCTAGACAAATTGGTGTGGATTGTTGTTTTTAACAAATAACATAAAAGCTAGAAAGTTATTTTTGCTTTCGACGTTTGATGATCGTTTTTTTGAATAGAAAAATTCGGTATTGTGTCTTTATCGCCAGCATTTTCGATATTTAATTTGATACGATATAATCCAGTTTAATAGTGACAAGAGTATGGTTTAACAAGATTTGAATTCGTTGCAGTGGGATTACTATCATTGGTCGTATTTCAGAAGATAGGGTTAGATTAGGTTGTGTTCATCAATGCTGATTAATCGCTGAAAGTATAATAAGCCAAATACAAAAAATAACATTTGGATAAAAATGGAAAAGCTTTTATCTGCAGCGTGCACGGTAAATTTGTAGTTATGGCTAATTAAACCTCCTATATATCCTATCCTGATTGTTTTTTAAAATTATAAATTATAATAATTTTCAGGCGGTTGTCATGGTGTTTATTTAGTGGCATAAAAAAACCGACCATAAAGGTCGGTTTGTTGTTTGATGGTTAATTACTGTTTAGCTTCGATGTTATCGCCAACTAAATCTAGATGAATAGTTTTACCCGGAACTAATTTGCCAGACAGTATTTGCTGTGCCAATGGGTTTTCGATCTCTTGTTGGATTGCTCGTTTTAGTGGTCTTGCCCCATAAATTGGGTCAAAGCCGACTTTAGCAAGTTGTTCCAACGCTGCATCCGAGATATCCAATTGGTAACCACGTTCATCTAACCGTTTTTCAACATGTGCTAATTGAATTTTTGCAATCGCTTTGATGTTTTCTTGACCGAGTGGGTGAAAGACCACTGTTTCGTCAATACGATTGATAAATTCTGGTCTAAAGTGTTTAGCAACAACTGTCATCACTAGCGCTTTCATTTCGTCATAACTTAACTCAACTTGACCTTGAATTAGATCAGAGCCTAAGTTTGATGTCATAATTATGACAGTATTACGAAAATCAACCGTGCGACCTTGGCCATCGGTTAAGCGTCCATCATCCAGAACTTGCAGTAAGATATTAAAGACATCTGGATGCGCTTTTTCGACTTCGTCAAGTAAAATAACTGAATAAGGTCGACGTCTAACTGCTTCTGTTAAGTATCCGCCTTCTTCATAACCAACATAACCCGGAGGTGCACCAATTAAGCGAGCAACAGAGTGTTTTTCCATAAACTCTGACATATCTATACGCACCATGGCATCTTCGCTATCAAACATAAAGTTAGCCAGTGATTTGCAAAGCTCGGTTTTACCTACCCCTGTTGGTCCTAAGAATAGGAACGATCCAATTGGTCTGTTTGGATCTGAAAGCCCTGCTCGGCTACGACGAATCGCATTAGCAACCGCTAATACCGCTTCATTTTGGCCAATGACACGTTTATGTAAAGCATCTTCCATATGTAATAGTTTGTCTTTTTCACTCTCAAGCATTCTAGAAACCGGAATACCTGTCGCTTTAGATAGCACTTCGGCAATTTCGTTATCGGTCACTTTGTTACGCAATAACTTCATGGTTTTGCCTTCTAACTGAGTTGCTGAAGCCAGTTTCTTTTCGAGCTCTGGTATTTTGCCGTATTGTAATTCAGACATTTTGCTCAAGTCGCCGGCTCGGCGTGCTTGCTCTATTTCAGTCCGCGCTTTTTCTAGCTCAGCTTTGATGCTTTGCGTGCCTGAAACAGCTGCCTTTTCTGATTTCCATTCTTCTTCAAGTGATGCATATTCCTTTTCTTTTTCAGAAAGTTCATCGTTTAACATCTCAAGTCGTTTTTTACTGGCATCGTCAGACTCTTTTTTAAGCGCTTGTTGTTCAAGTTTAAGTTGAATTATGCGCCTTTCAAGTCGATCTAAAGATTCTGGTTTGGAATCCATTTGCATACGAATGCTCGATGCAGCTTCGTCAATTAAGTCAATTGCTTTGTCAGGTAACATGCGTTCTGAAATATAACGATGCGATAACGTTGCCGCAGCCACAATTGCCGGATCGGTAATTTGTACATGATGATGCAGTTCATAACGTTCTTTTAAGCCACGCAAAATGGCAATAGTATCTTCAACTGTTGGCTCGGCAACATAGACTTTTTGGAAACGACGTTCTAATGCCGGATCTTTTTCGATATATTGACGATATTCATCTAGTGTTGTTGCGCCCACGCAGTGCAATTCTCCACGCGCTAATGCAGGTTTTAGCATATTACCGGCATCCATTGCACCATCGCTTTTACCTGCACCAACCATGGTATGGATTTCGTCGATGAACAATATAATGCGACCTTCTTCTTTTGCTAAGTCTTTAAGCACGGCTTTTAACCGTTCTTCAAATTCACCACGATATTTAGCACCTGCAATTAATGCGCCCATATCTAATGATAACACACGTTTATTCCGCAATCCTTCAGGCACTTCGCGGTTAACAATACGTTGAGCTAAACCTTCTACAATAGCGGTTTTACCCACGCCTGGTTCACCAATTAATACCGGATTATTTTTAGTACGGCGCTGTAATACCTGAATTGTTCGGCGAATTTCCTCATCACGACCAATAACAGGATCAAGCTTACCTTGTTCTGCTCGTTGAGTTAAATCAATAGTATATTTTTTAAGTGCACCACGTTGATCTTCTGCATTAGGATCGTTCACTTTATCGCTACCTCTTACTTGATTGACTGCTTGGCTAAATTTGTCTTTATTGACGCCTGATCTTTTAAGAATATCACTTAAGCTACCTTTGTCTTCTAAAGCGGCTAATATAAAGAGTTCTGATGATATATAACTATCGCCATTTTTTTGGGATAATTTGTCGCATAGATTTAATACACGAACAAACTCTTGTGATGGCATAACATCGCCACCCACACCTTGAACTTGGGGTAATCGATCAACGGCTTGTGTTAATTCTTGTTGCAAAACAGCGACATTTGCACCAGCAGCAGTCAATAATGGCGTTACACTGCTACCTTCTTGATTAAGCATGGCTGATAGAACATGCACAGGCTCTATATATTGATTGTCTTTACCTAATGCCATTGACTGCGCATCAGCTAAAGCTTGTTGAAACTTGTTTGTTAATTTATCTAACCTCATAGTATTTATCTCCTGAGCAATAGATTTGGATTCAATGCTTAACACATTCAACCCATTTGCATGTGATCTAAATGTGTGTTGCAATCTAAATTTCAAGAGCAAATTTAGAATATTTTTTATAAAATTTATACAGCAAGATCAGCAAGTATTTAAAGCTTAACTAGCGTTAAAAATAAAGATGATCGCAATTCAATTAATTACTACTCAATGTTGTTTTAATAAAACTTGCAAGATGACAAATCAGCTTTTATCTATTATATTAGCGTCTTTATTTTGTTAGGTTTGCTAACCGTGGTTCGTAACCCATCCCACGTAAAAAAACTAGGAATACAACATGTTCAAAATAGCCAAAGAGTTTCAATTTGATGCTTGTCATATGTTAGATGGGCACAATAAAAAGTGTCACAATCTGCATGGTCATACTTATCGCTTATTAGTCGAAATTAGCGGTGATCTTATCGATACTGGTTCGAGTCAAGACATGGTCATGGATTATGCTGATCTAAAAATGATAGTTAAACAGCATATTATCGATCCACTGGATCACGCTTATCTTTACAACCAAAATAACCCAAATGAGTGCCGTATAGCCACATTACTGCAAGAAATGGATCGCAAAATCTTCGCCTTTCCATGCCGAACTACTGCCGAAGCAATGAGCAAATTTATATTTGATCGCCTGTCGCAATATTTGCCTATTTCGATGATCAAATTATGGGAAACGCCAACTTCGTATTGTGAATATCATCGGAGCTAAAAATGATCGAATTTCGCATCGTTGAAATCTTCGAATCTTTACAGGGCGAAGGTTATAATACTGGCATGCCTGCTGTTTTTATCCGTTTTGCTGGGTGCAATTTAAATTGTGCTTGGTGTGATACTAATTTCCGCCAATTTACCCGGTTTACGTTAGATACGCTGCTTGCTAAAGTGAGTGAATATAACAGCAAAAACATTATTATTACTGGCGGCGAACCCACTATGGTTAAAACATTACCTCAATTGCTTGTACCATTAAAAAATGCGGGTTATTTTATTGCCATTGAAAGTAATGGACTTGGCAAAGTTGATCCGCTTATAGATTATATAGCTCTTAGCCCTAAGTTTTGTTATCAGTCACGCTATCAAAAAATAGTACAACCGACTGCCAATGAAGTGCGGATTGTTGCCGAAAATCATGCTGATTTTCTTGATTTTTGCCAATACATCGAAACCCATATTCAAGCAAAACGCTATTATCTTTCGCCATGCGAAAAAGATGGTGAGTTTAATATATTTGATACGATTAAACTATTAGGAAAAATCAATAAAAATCGATGGGATAATAAGTGGTTGTTGAGTATACAAAGCCATAAATTTGCGGATATTGAGTAATGTTTTGTTGTTGCTTTTGGGTGAGGTAGTTTCTGACAATTTACTTTTTGATGCAAAAAAAAATCACCTCTACGAAAAAAGTATAGATAAATTTTTATGTTTGCCATGCTAACCTTACTCGGTGGGTGGCACAGTTCGACCTTGAATAAATGACAATATTAACCTTTAAGAATGATAAAAACCGGTATATTTCTGTGTAAAAATACTTAGATAATATATTGATTTATTTTTACACTCACTCAAACCAGATCATTGATGCCATTCTGCCGGTTCTCTTTTCGTGCCGATAAGAAAAGAACTTATCTTGTTCAGTATAAGTACAATAATCACCACCAAAAATCTGTGTTATTCCCATCGCTTGTAAGCGTTGTTTAGCAATTAAATAGAGGTTGGCTAGATATTTTTGTTCAGTTGGATTGATTAATTTAAATGCTTCTTGTGCTTTTCGATCGACTTTTTCAAATTGCTGTTTAACTTCAAGACCAACTTCGAATTTTTTGGCACTGATTGCCGGCCCCATCCAAGCGATGATATTTGATGGTGAGCTTGAAAATTTTTTGATAGTTTCTTCTAATATGCCGTTACATAATCCTCGCCAACCGGCATGAGCAGCGGCAACTTCATCGCCTGTTTTTGTGCAAAAGAGTATTGGCATGCAATCTGCGGTTAGTACCACGCAGACTTGCTTTGGTTGATTGGTATATGAAGCATCAGCTTCAAAAGTTTGATAGGAATTGGTATTGCTGCTGGGTGCTTGTAAGGCAATTTGTGATATATCTAATGCTATAGTGCTATGGGTTTGCACTAACCAATACGGTTCGCTTGGTATTTGTTCGACTTGAGTGATTCGACGACGATTTTCAGCAATATGCTCTAGATTATCACCGGTTCGATCACCCATATTTAAACTCGCAAATGGCGCTAAACTGACGCCACCTGTTCGTGTTGAGGTAAACGCATGTATGCTTTTGGGTGCTGTCCAATATGGGTAAATCGATTTAATCATATTTATCACCAATCTAATTCATCTTTATGCTGTTGAGTATCTTCTTGTAAAGCTTGGATTAAATTTTGCATATCTTCAGGAATAGGCGCATTCCATTGCATTAGTTCACCTGTAATAGGGTGATACAAGCGTAACATGGTAGCGTGTAATGCTTGCCGATCAAAGTCGCGTAAGATTTGAATAAAAGATTCGCTAGCTCCTTTCGGCGGTCTTGGTCGCCCACCATAGAGTGGATCACCAATTAATGGGTGGGCAATATGTGCCATATGTACGCGAATTTGGTGAGTTCTCCCTGTTTCTAGACGTAAGCGCAAGCGAGTATGTAGACGGTACTTTTCCATTACTCGATAATGAGTGACTGCTGGTTTTCCCGTTGGGAATACGGCCATATGGGTGCGTTTAGTTGGATGGCGTGTAATAGGCTGATCAACCGTGCCACCTGCAGTAATAATACCCATCACAACCGCTTCATATTCACGCGTAATTTCACGCAGTTGGAGTGATTCAACCAAATGGGTTTGGGCTGTAATCGTTTTTGCGACAACCATTAAACCCGTTGTATCTTTATCTAGACGATGCACAATACCTGCGCGAGGTACGCGCGCTATGTCAGGATAGTAGTGTAATAAGGCATTTAATACCGTACCATTAGGATTACCGGCACCGGGATGCACGACTAAATTGCGAGGTTTGTTGATCACTAAAATATCGTCATCTTCATAAACAATATCGAGATTTATATCTTCGGGTTGGTGATAGGTTTCCTCTTCAATTTCGGCATTAATAGTTATTTTTTCGCCACCAAGCACTCTTTCTTTGGGCTTGTTGATGATGACGTTGTTGACAGTAACTTTATTATTCACTATCCAATCCTTTATTCTTGATCGTGAATAATCAGGAAAAAGCACTGATAGTGCTTGATCCAAACGCATCCCTAATTGGCTTTGTTCAATTTCAGTTGTTAATTTTAACGTGTGCATGTGTCATTTATCTATTTTAAGCTGTTTTGTTTTAGAGTATTATATACCAATCATCGCTTTTTATGTTTAATTATATTTGGATTGAAAACTGAATGAAATTACGCTTACACTCTTTGTTAGCTATCGCTTTAAGTGGCATGCTAATTGGCTGTACATCTTCTAAGCCCAATGTTGAAAATGTGCCCGAAATTGAACTCTATAACAAAGCGAAAACAGAGCTTGAAAAAGGTAATATTAAATCCAGTATTTCTGTATTGGAGACTATAGACAAAAATTATCCTTTTGGTCCTTATTCTCAACAAGTACAACTTGATTTGATTTATGCTTACTACAAATCAGCCGATTTACCGTTAGCAATTGCATCAATTGATCGGTTTTTAAAATTGAATCCAACACATCCAAATATTGATTGGGTTATCTATATGCGTGGTATTTCGAATATGGCGCAAGATGACAATATGATCCAAGGTTGGTTTAATGTTGATCGTTCAGATCGTGATGCTGACTATGCGGCAGCCGCGTTCAAAGACTTTACTTATTTAGTATCCAGTTTTCCAACCAGTCACTATGCAGCTGATGCGCAAAAACGCCTTGTTTTTTTGAAAAATAGATTGGCTCGCTATCAGTTAAAAGTCGCGCAGTTCTATACAAAACGTGGGGCTTATGTGGCAGTAATTAATCGTGTGACAGATATGCTAGTTGCATTCCCTGATACCGATTCAACTAAAGAAGCATTACTTTTAATGCGTAATGCCTATAACGAATTAGGCTTAGTCAATGAGACCCAAAAAGTCGATCAGCTAATTCAAGCAAACCTCCAAAACATGCCCAAAGAAGAGCAACGTTCGTTCTTATCATCTTTTACTAGCATTTTTAATGGTGGTTAGGTTGTTTTAGATTTGAATTTCAATTATTAATAATTCTGCATAATATTAATTGCCATTTAAGTTTGATTAAATGGCAATATAGTGGATAAAATTTTTGAAAAAGAGTCATATAAAATAACCCAAGCATAATGGTTGTTTTTTTTAAGTAGATCTATAAACATAATACTATAGTCCCATAACACTCTTGTACCACCAATAATAAGGCAGACAAGCATTTTTAACAATTGTGCTAGCACTCATTTTTTTCTTTCAGTTATTACCCTACTTCGCCATTGTTCCAATGATTCTTGAATAATGTTATTGTGGCGAAAAACATCGTACTGTTTTGCGCCAATAATCGTATAGGGAAGAGTGCTATTTGGAATTCAAATGGAACACTGTTAGCTAAAGTTTTAGAAAATGTTGATTCCATTGTTGTAGGTATTAGAGAAAACAATATGTGAAATACAAAAATTATTATCTAATACTCTATAGTCATATTTTAAACTAACTCTTGATTCACATATCGTTTGTAAAACGTGTCAATAACCAATACAATTAGCAACATATTTTTATTAGCAATAATAGATAGGACATTAACTCGTCATGCAAGAACAATACCGCCCAGATGAAATTGAAGCCACTGTGCAAAAACACTGGCAAGAAAATAAAACCTTTCACGTTACCGAAGATCCATCAAAAGAAAAATATTACTGCTTATCGATGCTACCTTACCCGTCTGGGCGTTTGCATCTTGGTCATGTTCGCAACTACACCATTGGCGATACCATTTCACGTTACCAACGCTTAAATGGTAAAAATGTATTGCAACCAATTGGTTGGGATGCGTTTGGCTTACCTGCTGAAGGGGCTGCTGTTAAAAATAATACTGCACCTGCAAAATGGACATACGAAAATATTGCCTATATGAAAAAGCAATTGCAGCTTTTAGGATTCGGTTATGATTGGGATCGCGAAGTAACAACTTGCCGTCCAGAATATTATAAATGGGAACAATGGTTTTTTACCAAGTTATACGAAAAAGGCCTAGTTTATAAAAAAACATCTGCAGTTAACTGGTGTCCAAATGACCAAACCGTACTTGCTAATGAACAAGTGGTTGAAGGTTGCTGTTGGCGTTGTAGTACACCCGTTGAGCGCAAAGAGATCCCACAGTGGTTTATTAAAATCACCGAATATGCCGAAGAGCTACTTAATGATTTAGATATCTTAGAAGACTGGCCAGAGCAAGTTAAAACTATGCAACGTAACTGGATCGGTCGTTCTGAAGGGGTTGAGTTTGATTTTGCTGTTGAAAATTATGCCAATAAATTACGCGTTTATACAACGCGCCCTGATACTTTAATGGGAGTGAGCTTTGTCTCAGTTGCCGCAGAACATCCACTTGCACAATTAGCTGCAAAAAATGATGCAAAAATTGCCGAGTTTGTTGCCGAATGTAAAAACACCAAAACTGCCGAAGCCGATATGGCAACCATGGAAAAGAAAGGCATTGCAACTGGTTTTTATGCTATCCATCCGTTAACAGGCAAGAAAGTCCCTGTTTGGATTGCTAACTTTGTCTTAATTGAATATGGCACTGGCGCAGTCATGGCCGTGCCAGGGCACGATGAGCGCGATTATGAGTTTGCCTCAAAATACAATTTACCAATTAATCCTGTTATTTTAACTCAAGACGGCAATGCACCAGACTTGTCTGAAAAAGCGTATACTGAGCATGGTAAATTATTTAATTCTGGCGAGTTTGATGGTCTTGATTTTAATCAAGCCTTTAATGCCGTTGCCGATAAGTTAATTGCCTTAGGTATTGGTAAACGCAAAGTCAATTACCGTTTACGTGATTGGGGTGTATCACGCCAACGTTACTGGGGTGCGCCGATCCCAATGGTGACACTTGAAGATGGTACTACCATACCGACACCTGAAGATCAGTTGCCGGTTATTTTGCCAGAAAACGTCGAAATGAACGGTATCACTAGTCCAATTAAGGCCGATCCTAACTGGGCAAAAACCACGGTGAACGACCAGCCTGCTCTGCGTGAAACCGATACATTTGATACCTTTATGGAGTCATCTTGGTATTATGCTCGTTATACTTGTCCACACTATGACAAAGGGATGTTAGACGAAAAAGCTGCTAATTATTGGTTGCCTGTCGATCAATATGTCGGTGGTATTGAACATGCGATTATGCATTTACTTTATTTTAGATTTTTCCATAAATTAATGCGTGATTTTGGTTTAGTATCATCAGATGAACCAGCAAAACGCTTACTATGCCAAGGCATGGTGCTAGCAGACGCATTTTATTATACCAGCCCAACCAATGAACGGATTTGGGTATCACCAACTGAAGTGACCATTGAACGGGACGAAAAAGGTCGCATTGCTAAGGCTATTGACAGTCATGGCAATGAGCTTGTTCATGCTGGTATGACTAAAATGTCAAAATCGAAGAATAATGGTATCGACCCGCAAGAAATGGTTGAAAAATATGGTGCCGATACTGTTCGATTGTTTATGATGTTTGCTTCGCCAGCGGATATGACATTGGAATGGCAAGAGTCTGGTGTTGAAGGCGCTAACCGATTTATTAAACGTGTGTGGCGTTTAGTTTATGAACATGCTCAAAAAGGTCAAACCACTCAGCTTGATGTTACAGCCTTAGATAGTGAACAAAAATCATTACGCCGTGAGCTACATAAAACCATTGCAAAAGTGAGTGATGATATTGGACGTCGCCAAACGTTTAACACCGCTATTGCCGCTGTGATGGAGTTTATGAATCGCTTACAAAAAGCGCCACAAGAAACCGAGCAAGATCGTGCTCTCATGAGTGAAGCATTAAATGCGATTGTGCGTTTGCTTTACCCTATGATGCCACACGCTTGTTTTGTTATGTGGCAAGCTTTAGGCCATAGCGAATCGATTGATAACACAACTTGGCCTGTTGCTGACCAATCAGCAATGATTGAGGACGAAAAACTTATTGTTGTGCAAATCAATGGTAAAGTCCGCGGTAAATTTACAGTGCCAGCTAATGCTGATCAAGATTTTGTTGTATCGCAAGCTAAACAAGAGCCTAATATCCAAAAATATTTGAACGATGTTACTATCCGTAAAGTAATTTACGTTCCAGGTAAATTGCTAAACCTTGTTGTTGGTTAATATTGTTTAATTACTAAATTTAGGCGGTTATAGATATGAAAAAATATTTAGCATTAATCATGTTACTAACAATATCCTTAACAGGATGCGGTTTTCACTTGCAGCATGAAACAGAGGTGCCTAAGCGATTTAAAACGATGTCTTATATAAGTTATGATCCTTATGGCAGATTATCTCGCAATATTAAAGAGTTATTGCATGATAATAAAGTGACCTTAACCGCTAATAATGCTACAAGCTCGGTGCCATCGTTAAGAATGCTAAGTGAAAATCTAAGCCGCAATACTATTTCGATTTATCAAGATGGTAAAGCGGCCGAATATCAATTGGTGTTAACCGTTGAAGCACAAGTTGTTATTGCTGGTGAACAGACCTATCCAATTAGTGTACGTGTATTTAGAACATTTTTTGATAATCCATCTGAAGCATTAGCCAAAACGGTTGAGCAAGACTTAATTGAAAATGAGATGATCAAACAAGCCGCTAAACAAGTCATCCGTAAATTAAAATCAATTGATACGGAAAATTAACGTTGTCATGATTAAAATTAGTGCCGATCAAATTAGCCATAAATTAGGATCACCCTATTATTTGATTTTAGGAAGTGATCCTTATTTACAACATTATGTCCAAACTGAGTTACGAAAGGCCTTCACTCATGCGGGATTTGATGAGCAACTTACGTTTGTCATTGATAATCAAACCGATTGGATCGCCATTTTTGATAGCTGTCAAGCGATGAATCTATTTTCTAGCAATACTTTGATTTTACTTGATTTTGGAGAAGGTGCATTAAATACAGCTATCACCGCCAAACTCAATACGTTAAGCGAAGTTTTAACGCCCGATATTGCGCTGATAATTAGCCTTAATAAAATCACAAAATCACAAGAAAATGCCGCTTGGTATAAGGCACTATCAGATAAGCTTGTGGTTGTTAACTGTGTTACACCTGATACATTACAGTTACCGCAATGGATTAAAAATCATTTGCTGCAACAACAAATAACCATTGATGCAAAAGCGATTGAACTACTTTGCTATTATTATGAAGGTAATTTATTGGCGTTAACACAAATTATTGCGCAGCTAAAATTGTTGTATCCCAATCAGAGCATTTCGTATGATGAAGTCGAAACTAATATTAATGATTCAGCAATATTTACGCCCTATCATTGGACTGATGCAATGATTGCCAACAAAACCAAGCGAGCAATTCACATTTTACAACAGTTGAAAATAAATGAATTTGAACCGTTAATTTTATTGCGGATCATTCAACGTGAGTTAATATTACTCATCAATTTAAAAAAAAGGTTGCAACAAAAATCATTAAAACAAGTTTTTGATGAATATAATATTTGGCAAAATAAAAGGTCAATTTATTCTAATTATCTAAACTGTTGCGAGCTCAAAAGCCTGTTTAATTTATTAGCCAAGCTTACTGAAATCGAAATTAGTTTAAAGCATGATAATCAAGCACAAATATGGGATGCTATGTTTAGTTTATCGATGCAGTTTATGGGATTAGATAAATGTTAACTGCATTATTAGGGGGAACGTTTGATCCGATCCATTATGGACACCTTCGCCCTGCTATTTCATTAGCTAACGAAGTTGGGTTAAAGCAAATTAGTTTATTGCCTAATCATATTCCACCCCATAAACCACAACCCGAAGCAAGTACTAAGCAACGTTTGGCGATGATTAAATTAGCTATTGAAGATTTGCCGTTATTTGCATTAGATGTAAGAGAGCTTTTATCTAAAGTATCAACCCGCCCTTCATATACCATCGAAACTCTTCAAGCATGGCGACAAGAAAATGGGAATAGTGAAGGATTAGCATTTATTATGGGTCAAGATTCATTATTGAGTTTACCAACGTGGCATAAATGGAAAACATTACTTAATTACTGCCACTTGCTAATTTGCCGTAGGCCCGGTTATGCTGAGAATACTGATAATATTGAACTAAAACAATGGATTGATGAACATCAAACCCAAAACGTTCAAGATTTACATGATTTACCGCAAGGACATATCTTTTTTGCGCACACCCCACTTGAAGATATTTCAGCGACTGAAATCAGGCTAAATATTAACAATCAAGCCAGTTGTAAAAATTTGTTGCCGCCCAAAGTATGGCATTATATTCAACAGCAAGGACTTTATCGTGCAAAGAAATAGTAGAAAGGACTTTACATCTGACAGTTTTTTCGGCATTATTTCGCCGCTGTGTTTATATATTCTAAATTCAGTTTTTTTATGTTTATACTTAACTTTGCTTAGTCATCTAATAAAAGCATCAACTAGATGGTAAAAGCTTGTTATCGTTTTGCCGTTAAGCACTTAACCAGCAAAATAGATAGTCAGTTGAGTATATTTAATTTGTATTTATTATTAAGAGGCCCCAATGGCAAAAGAAGATAACATTGAAATGCAAGGTACTATACTTGATACACTTCCAAACACGATGTTTCGTGTTGAACTTGAAAACGGTCATGTCGTTACTGCACATATTTCTGGTAAGATGCGAAAAAACTATATTCGTATTTTAACTGGCGATAAAGTTACTGTTGAAATGACACCATACGATCTATCTAAAGCACGTATCATATTCCGTAGTCGCTAATATCGTTATCAAAATAAACTATTTAAAGCTATTATTAAATAGCTGTTTATTTCTCTCTTTTTTAATAAAAAAACCCGTCGACCATCGTCGACGGAAAAGGGAGGAAGTTAAAGCAAACTAGCGAATTAGTCTTCTTTAGTAAAGTCCATCTGTTCGTATTTCACCCATTTTGTCTTTTTCACAATTTTGTAGCTAAAGTAAATCATTAAAAATAGTGGAATACCAATATAGGTCGCAATAACACCATTCCAGTCAATAGTATCTTGTAAAAAAGCTTCGTAATTTTGACCAAGTGTAATAATTAAGCATAATACAAAAGCAAAGATAGGACCAAATGGGAAACAACTTGATTGATACGGTAATTGATTAATATCATTACCTTGCATAGTGTAACCCTTTCTAAAACGATAATGGCTAATTGCAATGCCTAGCCAAGCAATAAAGCCTGTCATACCTGACATATTAAGTAACCACAAATAAACAGCTTGATCTTTGTACATCGACGTTAAGAAACAAAGCATAGCCACAAACGTTGTTGCTAACAAAGCAGCCCTAGGCACACCTGACGATGATAATTTTGCAAAGATTTTAGGTGCTTTACCTTCTTTAGCAAGTGCATATAGCATACGGGTTGAAGCATACAGCCCAGAATTACCCGCAGATAATACTGAAGTCAATATCACTGCATTCATTAATGCCGCAGCAGATAACAATCCTGCATGCTCAAATACAAGGGTAAATGGACTAACACTGATATCAGTTTCTTCGTTACGTAGTAAGTTAGGATCGGTATAAGGAATAATCAAGCTGATGACTAAAATCGCAAAGATATAAAATAGCAGTATTCGCCAAAACACTTGGCGCATAGCTTTAGGTATGTTTTTTTCTGGATCTTTTGATTCACCCGCAGCAATACCTATTAATTCGGTGCCTTGAAATGAAAATCCAACCACCATTGCCACACCAATCATTGACGAAAACCCGCCAGCAAAAGGCGCTTCTTTGATAGTCCAATTTTGCCAACCTGCACCTTCTGCTCCCTGAAAGATCCCAATAATCATTAATAAACCAACGATAATAAAAACAATTACTGTGGAAACTTTAATTAATGAAAACCAAAATTCTGCTTCACCAAAACCTTTAACTGAAATATAGTTTAAGCAAAAGATAATACTTAAAAACAATAAACTCCATAACCAGCTATAAGGTCCTGCATCAAACCAATAAGAGATGACTAATTGAGCTGCTACCAAGTCAACCGCAACAGTAATTGCCCAGTTGTACCAATAGTTCCAACCAATGGCAAAACCAAACGCTTCATCCACATAACGAGAACCATAAGTCGCAAAGGTACCAGAAACCGGTAAATATGCGGCAAGTTCCCCTAAACTGGTCATTAAGAAGTACACCATTACACCGATAATAGCATACGAAAGCAATGCACCACCAGGACCTGCCTGAGCAACGGTTGCACCTGATGCGACAAAGAGCCCCGTTCCGATCGAGCCACCAATAGCTATCATGGTTAAATGGCGTGCTTTTAAATCTCGTTTTAATTTATTTTTCATAATCGTTTTCTTCTGTCTAAAAAGATTAAATTTAATCGAAAATTAGTCACTTATCTAATGTATAACGCTATGTGTGACTAAAAATTGTTCTTAAAAATTATTGATGTTTACCATTAAATAATAAAGTGCGGGAAGTTTATCAAAAAAAAATACTATGCGAGATAAATAATTCTAATAATCGAACTGTTTTATTAAATTTAAGCAATACTTAACCTTTAGTTAGCTGTTCTAATTGAGTTAAATAATTCAATGCTTGTGTTCGATTACAACCACACATTTCTAAGCAGGGCTTCAATCGACCACAAACTGCAGGTCTTGATGGGTGCAAAAATAATTTACATTGATAATTATTATCTAAATGAATGCAAGCAACGCCAGCTGGTTTCCCTTTAGGCATACCAGGAATAGTTGATGAAATCGATGGTGCAATACAACAAGCACCACAGTTTTGCCTGCATTTGAATAAATCTACCATAGTTTTTCTTTAATTTAAGGCGCTTGAATAAATTTTGATGGTGACAATAGCAAGTTAGCGGTAAAATAGCGAGCTAATTTTTAACTCTTTTATTAATTGTGAAGAATAAATACTATGGCTAAAGCAAATGAAATAAAACGTGGTGATGCTGTCACCTATAATGGTAAATTATTACTGGTTAAAGATATTGATGTTCAAAGTCCAAGTGCTCGTGGTGCAAGTACACTTTATAAAATGCGTTTTACCGATGTCAAAAATGGCGGTAAGGTTGAAGAGCGTTTTAAAGGTGATGATATCCTCGAAACGATTGAACTATCACGCCGTCCAGTTAGTTTTTCGTATATTGATGGCGATGAATATGTGTTTATGGATAACGAAGATTACACTCCGTATATCTTCAAAAAAGAGCAAATTGAAGATGAATTACTGTTTATTCCAGAAGGTGGCATGAATGGTATTCAGGTGCTAATGGCGGATGGCGAAGTGCTTGCTTTGGAATTACCACAAACAGTTGATCTCGAAATTGTTGAAACATCGCCAAGTATTAAAGGTGCTTCAGCCAGTGCGCGAACTAAACCAGCTACCTTATCAACCGGACTTGTTATCCAAGTACCTGAATATATTGATAACCACGAAAAAGTTAAAATTCATATTGCTGAACGCCGTTATATGAGCCGTGCCGAGTAACCAATAAAACTGTAATGAATATATATAATCAAAATAAACTACACAAACGATTGCGTCGCTTAACTGGCGAGGCAATTGCTGACTTTAATATGATCGAAGCAGGTGATCGTATTATGGTCTGCTTATCAGGCGGTAAAGATAGTTATACTTTGCTTGATATTCTTATTAACCTGAAAATCAGTGCACCAATAAACTTCGATTTAATAGCCGTTAATTTAGATCAAAAACAACCGGGGTTTCCTGAACATGTATTGCCACAGTATCTGCAATCATTAGGCATTGAGTATAAAATTGTTCAAGAAAACACTTACGGTATTGTTAAAGAAAAAATACCTGAAGGTAAAACAACCTGTTCGCTTTGCTCTCGCTTACGCCGTGGAATATTATATCGCACAGCCACCGAGCTTGGTGCAACAAAAATTGCCCTTGGACATCATCGTGATGATATTTTAGAAACACTGTTTTTAAATATGTTCTATGGCGGTAAACTCAAAGCAATGCCACCGAAGCTAATGAATGACTCAGGCGAACATATCATTATCCGACCGCTGGCATATTGTAAAGAAAAAGACATCGCCAAATACGCTGAAATTAAACAATTTCCGATTATTCCTTGTAATCTTTGTGGTTCACAACCCAACTTACAAAGGCAGGTAATTAAAGAAATGCTCAATGAATGGGATAAAAAATTCCCAGGACGCATTGAAACCATGTTCCGAGCAACACAAAACATCACCCTATCCCATCTGTGTGATACCAATTTATTTGATTTCAAAGGGATTAAAAAAGGTGATCTTGCTGTTAATGGTGGCGATATTGCTTTTGACCGCGAAGATATCGCACCAATCGGAGGCTTTGATGCTTCAGAACTTAAAGATCAAGATATGATTTTATGGAAAGAAGCAAAATAACTGGTTAATATCCCACCGGTGATAGTTATTTTTCAATTAATGCCACTAGTGTGGCATTAACTTTTATTTATATTACACAACAAAATTAACAAGCTGGTATTTTAAAAAAATTAATATTTAACTCGCTACGTTAACCATTTTTGCCAACATTGGTTGATTATTTGTCTTTCTTGTATAAAAAGCGAAGTTTCAACCGTGCTAGGTTGTAATTGCAATGCAAGTTGATGAATTTTATTGCGCATATCAATGTAAGCTTGTGTTAGCAGCTGTGCTTCATAGCTGTCTATTATTTGATAATTTGTTGCGAGTTCTAAAATTCGAACATTGTCGCTCCACGCAGTCATTTTAGGATATTGATTAGCATAATTAAGCACAAGATACTGCGATAAAAATTCAATATCCCCAATTCCCCCTTTATCAATCTTTAAATTAAATAAATTAGCTTGCATCGTGCCAAGATGGCTTCTCATTTTTTCCCGCATCTGCCGAACTTCAGTTTTTAGGGTATTTTCATCACGCTTTTTACAAAGTACATTATGACGAATTTGATTAAAGCGTTTTATTAGTTCCCCTTCACCATAAATTGCTCTGGCTCGCACTAATGCTTGATGTTCCCATGTCCATGCTTCATTCATTTGGTAATCCGCAAACGAATCTAAACTACATGCAAGTAGCCCAGCGTCGCCCTGAGGGCGAAGCCTTACATCGACTTCATATAAGATACCAAAGCTAGTGCGCACGTTAAATAAGTGAATAATTCGCTGAACTAAACGCAAATAAAATTGGCGACTATCGATCTGTTTATTGCCATTAGTCATGCTATTGACTGGGCAATCATGTAAAAAAACTAGATCTAAATCAGAACTATAACCTAGCTCCCAGCCACCTAATTTTCCGTAAGCGACCACAACTAAGCCTTTATCATTATCGCTCAAATGCTCTGGCTTGCCATAACGAGCAACCATTTGATTCCACGCCATTTGTAGAACAAAATCAAGTAATGCCTCTGCCACATAGGTTAAGTGATCGCTGACTTTCATGGTTGATAAAACTTGTTCAACATCTGCTGCAGCAATATGCAATAATTGCATCTGTTTAAATTGGCGTAAAGCTTCAAGTTGTTGTTCTTCATCATCCACTTGGATACGAAGTAAATACTGGTAAAGCTGACTTTTATATTCATTAGCTTCAACGGTTTGATAAAGTGAATTGATATCAATAAGCTCATCTAGCAATAAAGGATAATGAGCTAGTTGATTGCTGATCATTGGCGATGCACTACATAAACGAATTAATTGTTTTAAAGCGATTGGATATTCAAGTAATAGCTCTAAATAGGTTGTGCGACTGACAATATTAACCAGCAGTGGTAAAATTCTTGGTAGTACTATTAATGCATGTTTGTCAGTACAACAAGCTTCTAAGAGTCTTGGCATTAATTGATCAAGTATTTCTCGTCCACGAATGCCAATTGTCCGTTTACCTATATCATCTCTAAATTGCACAAGCATCTGACAAAGCTGATTTGCCTCATCATCAGAATAATCAGGTAGTATTGCCCTCACATCGTTTAATTGTAGATCTGGTCCCCAAAGATCAGAAAATTGATCATTATATTGTTTATGATTAAAGGACAATTCAGGCTCTACTTCACCTATAAGTTCATTGAAAATTAAACGATTAATTTGCATTCGTGCTGATAATGCAGTTTGAAAATCAAACCAATTATTAAAACCCATGCTTATTGCTAAACGAAACTGATCAAGATCGTCCTCTGGGAGTGTTTGAGTTTGTTCATCACCAATCGCTTGTAGTACGTTTTCACAACGGCGTAGGAACAAGTAATTTTCACGTAATGCCACAACTTCATCAATACCCAGTAACGATTCTTGTTTTATCACATCTAATGCTGCTAGCAATGAACGAGTTTGTAAACCTACCACTCGCCCCCCTCGAATAAGTTGAAAGACTTGTACAATAAACTCTATCTCTCGAATGCCACCTGCCCCAAGTTTAATATTGTTTTTTAAACCACGGCGACGTACTTCACGTTCAATCATGCTTTTCATATTACGCAATGATTGTAAGACGCTAAAGTCAATATAACGGCGATATACAAAGGGTTTTAGCATTTGGTAAAGCTCTTTAGTATAAGGCGCTTGCTCATTACCCAATACTTTTGCTTTAACCATCGCATAGCGTTCCCAGTCTCGTCCTTGTTCTTGGTAATAATCTTCCATAGCCGCAAAACTCAATACTAAAGGTCCTCCATCACCAAGCGGGCGCAAACGCATATCCACACGGTAGACAAAACCATCTTCAGTAATTTGATCAAGTGCTTTAATTAAACGTTGACCTAATCGAGTGAAAAATACCGCATTATCTAGCTCTCTCCGCCCTCCTTGTGTTTGCCCATGTTCCGGATAAGTAAAAATCAAATCAATATCAGACGAAAAATTAAGTTCTCCCCCGCCTAGTTTACCCATACCTAAAATCAGTAATGGCTGCGGCTCACCTTGGGCATTACAAGGTGTTCCCCACTCTTTACAACTAAGTTCATAAAGCCAATCACGAGCTGTAACAATGATCACCTCAGCCAGTTCACTTAATTGTAATAAAATCTGCTCATCATTGCTGATATGTGTTAATTGAGACCACGCTAGCCGGACTAAAATATAACGACGAAATTGTCTTAATATCTTCAGTAATTTAGTTTCATCTGAAACTGCTGTTAATTTTTCACTCAACCAAGTTTGGTAATATTTTCTTTCGTCTGCTTGTGGAGGATTTTTTACGATGTCAGAAAGCCACTGTGGAAATCGATAAAAAGCCTCCACCAAAAAATCACTACACACTAAAATATCAAGATTAGCATCCACTGCGTTTGATTGGCATTGCTTAAGTTGAAGGGTAATTTTTTGTTTTTGTTGTTGCAAAGTGGAAAGCAAATGGTTAAGTTCCGCCATGGGCAAGCTCTCTTAGAAATATTTTTACTAAAAGTAAAATCACCAAAAATAGAGCCATATTATAAATAACTTTTGCTATTGATATAGTATTTTATATACAAAATAAAAACTTGTATAAAATAATGGTATGATGTCTTAACTAGATTTTGTTTTATCTTTGCCATAGCAGTAACACTCTTTTTTCGAGCGAGCATAGTTTGCAAGCCTACATATTACTTTAATCCTAATAAAAAAACAGCTATTATATTTTTTACAAAAGCACACTATACCGAGAAAAATAAAAATTTCAGGCAGCGATCTATGCAATAAGCTTTATCAATTCAACTTTTTATTCAATTAATTAACCGTTAGATTTGCAATCAACATCAGCTTTAGCCTTGTATTAATTTCACTGAAAGCAAACTGTTCTACAGAGTTAATAGTCATTATTGCCATTTGCCATTGAGTAAACTCAGGTTCAAGAGAAAGATTTTTATCAATTAATATATAATTTATCTGATTTAGTGTCTGTTGGTATAAATCTAAATTATTAACTTCTAATGCATACTCTTCGTTTTGTTGCCAAAACTTTAATAATTGAGCTAAATCTTGGTGGATTTGAAGATCGAATTGGCAGATTTTATGTAGTGAATTTTCAAGTAAAAAATAGCCCCTAGCAGCTTTACTCTGTGAAAAAAGGTGCAAGTGAAATCGACTTAATTCGAGCGCAAAATTGAGCAAGTCTTGTTTATTACCTTGTTTGAGTTCTAACTCAACTTCTTGAATAATTTTATTTTTCCCATTTGAGTTTATTTTTCCCTGATCTAATGCCACTTCAATTTCGCTACTTGCAAACGAAATTAACCAAACTTGGCGTTTAAAGTCAGTAGAAAATAATGGTAATAAATCTTGTTGTAACCGCTCAATATCGCAATTATCAGGCAATGCTGAATAAGGTAATACTGCTAAATCAGGCTCCGAGTTAAGCAAATCAACATTAAACTCAGCACGCTCATGCAAACCCGCAATTGTTTTTTTATCACGTTTCAAGGTGATTTCAAAATGAGTTGTCGTGCTATCATTGCTTGCTCTAACACGTAAACCACATCCATGATGACGTAAATAATAATCCGCTGTGTCATAATAGGTATTACAAAGTGTTAATTGCGAAAATGTCCGTTTTTGCTGTGATATTGCTGCAAATTCCAGCTCATCAGAGTGCGCCCATTGATTTAAATAATGTTGCAATGCTGTAATGTCCGCATTATTTATTTCAAATTTTAATTCTATTTCGTTACTCATTAATCTATTTTTATTCAATATATTTTAAAGTAATTAATAATGAATAGCTTTCATACATCATCGCCTATTAATTTAGTGAACGATATTGCAAATTACTTTACAACACGAAACGGATTAGTTGGTTTAGGTTGTTCTGATTGTTGGGATGAAACTTCACGCTGAGCATGATATTGTGGTTCATCCTCAAATCCCATACCAACGCCATTTTCACGAGCGTAAATAGCCTCAATTGCAGCCATTGGTACCACTATGTGTTGGGGTACACCAGCAAAACGGGCATTGAATTCAATCTGTTCATTAGTGGATAAATATTGACCTACTGATTGCGGGGCAATATTTAATACGATTTGATTGTTTTGGATAAATTCCTGTGGCACTAATACACCATATACCGAAGTATTCACTACAATATAAGGCGTTAAGTCGTTATCTAAAATCCAATCATAAAAAGCCCTAAATATATAAGGGCGACGTGGGGTCATTTGCTCAAGTTCCATCAAAGCTACCTTGTCTAAAATTTACGTAAATAAAAATAAATTTAATTGATTAAGATCTTATCTTTTTTTCTTCTTCGGTTAATGAATTAACAAAAGCTGGACGTTCAAAAATTCGTGCCATATAACCTAAATAATTCTTTTCAGCCACTTTAGGTAATTCGATGTCAAGCAGTGGTAATCGCCAAAGTAATGGAGCAAAGTAACAATCACTTAAGGTAAACTCATCGCTCATAAAATAATCTGCCTCTTTAAACATAACCGAGATGGAAACAAGATCATCAAGAAGATTTTTTCGTGCTATTTTAGCTGCATCACTATTAGGATCGGCAACGATTGTTTCATAAGCACTGTACCACTCTTTTTTAATGCGATACATTGTTAATCGAGAATTAGCGCGAACAATTGGATAAACTGGCATTAATGGCGGATGAGGGAAGCGTTCATCAAGATATTCTAATGCAATATGTGGCTCATATAGCGTAAGATCGCGATCAATTAAAGTTGGAATTGAACCATAGGGATTAAGATCCAATAATTCCTGTGGTAAATTATCTGCCGTTACAAACTCTATTTCCGCAGCTACCCCTTTTTCTGCCAGAACAAAACGAATCTGATGTCCGTAAATATCTGTTGTATCACAAAATAATGTCATCACAGAACGTTTATTAACAGCAACAACCATATTCACTCCAAATATGCAAAAATTAAAATAAGTCTAGTTGGTAACTATTCTAACAAATTGGATTACAAATTTGTTAAAAAAAATAAATTTTATTGTGTTCTTTTCACAAAGAACATAATTTTGACAAAAAGTATCGATAAAATTTATGCCTGAGTATAAAAATTTGTCAAATAATTTACCTTTATCTCTTTATCAAGGGTAAATGACATCCAAAGCAATCAATTTTTACCATTAAACGTTATTTAACTAGCTGACGAATTGTTTTTAGACATTCAAAATCTGCATAAAAAAACCCAGCGATGCTGGGTTTTTGAAACAAACTTGTAATGTTTTGTAACATTGTAATTAACGTTTGCTGAATTGTGGACGACGACGAGCTTTGCGTAGACCCACTTTTTTACGTTCAACTTGACGTGCATCACGAGTAACAAAGCCTGCTTGGCGTAATGCAGAACGTAAAGTTTCGTCATATTCCATTAATGCACGAGTAATACCGTGACGAATTGCACCAGCTTGACCTGAAATACCACCACCTTTAACTGTAATGTAAAGATCAAGTTTATCAGTCATTTCAACTAACTCTAACGGTTGCATAACAACCATACGAGCAGTATCACGTCCAAAATATTGCTCTAATGAACGTTTGTTAATAACGATGTTACCACTACCTGGTTTGATAAATACACGAGCAGCAGAACTTTTGCGGCGACCTGTACCGTAATATTGATTATCAGCCATCTTTTATCCCCTTAAATATCTAATACTTGCGGTTGTTGTGCCGCATGATTGTGCTCATTACCAGCATAAACTTTTAGTTTACGGTACATTGCACGACCAAGAGGACCTTTCGGTAACATGCCTTTTACAGCAATTTCGATGACTTGTTCAGGATGACGTTCAATCATCTCTTTAAAAGTCGCTTCTTTAAGTCCACCGATGTAACCAGTATGACGATAATAGATCTTATCAGTGCGTTTTTTGCCTGTTACAGCAACTTTTTCTGCATTGATAACGATAATATAATCACCTGTATCAACATGTGGTGTATATTCTGCTTTGTGTTTACCACGCAAACGGCTTGCGATTTCAGTAGCTAAACGACCTAACGTTTTACCTGCTGCATCAACAACATACCAGTCGCGTTTAACTGTTTCTGGTTTAGCTGAAAAAGTACTCATTCGTAATTATCCAATTTTTAATTAATCTCACGTTAATAAATCACTCGATTTATTTACACTTTTTGACTGCAACCATTAATTAACTCACCCCTTCGAATGGTTATATTAATGTTGACAACCGAAAACAACGTTGGGAAGAACGTTGTCGTAACGTGGGTGGCGATATTATACAGAAATAATATAAAAGCGCTAGAGTAAAAATAAAAAATCATGGCGATAATAAACAGTTACTGCTAAACTCTACGCCAATTTTAAATAACTGATATCTATATCAATGGACAATTTGATTCTACTTTCTGAAAAAGATTATATAAGTAAAGGTTTACACCGAAAATGCTATCATTATCCTGATGATACTAATAAATGTATTAAAGTTAATTATAATGATGGCGCTGAACAAGAAACAAATCGTGAAGTCAGCTATTATAAACACCTTATCAAACGAAATATATCCTTTGATGCATTGGCACAATATTATGGTACGGTGCCAACTAATTATGGCAAAGGACAAGTCTTTGAACTTATACGTGACTATGATGGAAAAACATCAACTCCACTTGAAAAGTATCTTGCTGATGAAAAACTAACACAACAATATTATGCTGATTTAGTTACTTCTTTAAAGAATTTAAAATCAGCTTTATTAAAAGACAGAATTATTACAATGACAATAAAAAGCAAGAATATCTTATTTCAGCACTTAAATACTGATAAAAGCCGCTTGATTGTTATCGATAATATCGGTAATTCAACTTTTATTCCCATTGCTAACTACATTCCGATGTTCGCTAAAGCTAAAATTGAAAGAACTTGGCAGCGTTTTTTAACATCAATTATTAAAGAAAATAGCCACAATAAATTAATTGCTCGTTTAGTTGATGAAGTGAATCAGTAATTCAACATTGTACAATAGCGCCTTTTACGTTATCGGATCTATTTTTACAAATAAATAGATCTTGATATAATTTAGCAATACCATTGATGAAACATCAATCAAGTACACTACTATTATACTTATAATCCTTTCAAGATAAGGCTTGGATTAATTTTTCAATTTTACGGACTTCCATCTATACACTGGTAATGATATTTTTTCATGTTGAGTATTATTTGAACTGTAGCAATAACTATATAGTGATGTTCCAAATCAGCAAATCTTTATCGATAAAAAAGAAACCAATGCGTAAACTGTTTAATAACTGTATATAATACGATTAAACAGCATGCAGAGGTTCCGAGTAAAACCCTTATGAATTAATTATGAAATATAAAGAATCCAGCTGTTTCCTATACTGCTTTTTTTTGCGATAATGTCGTTACTTAATTCAAAAAAATAGGAAAATATCATGAAATTACATGTAGTTAAAAAAAAATCATCTCTAATTTTACTACTGGTTTATCTTGTTTTTAGTACTGTTTTAGTTTATACCTATTTACCTAAATCCCATAAAATTCATGAGCCCCAAGTTTTTGAGGATCCTTTCTTTTATCTAAACTTGGTTACAACATTATGTTTTTGTATACTTTTACATATATGTATTCGTAGCCGTCATTATTTTCTTGTTGCTCTTAGCACACTATTTCTATTTCTATTTTTTTCCGAAATAAGTTATTTCATCTATTATGAGCAAGTAATATCAGCAGGTGTGCTTGACTCTATTATTGAGACTAATTCTTACGAAGCGGTATCAATGTCTAAGCAAGTTTTAATCATAACAATTCCTGCATTTATTGCGACTTTTATTATTTTATTTATTTTTAGAAAGACTGTTACTGTTAACTTTAGACCAATTATACCTCTAGCCTGTTATATACTTTTATTATTTACTATTATTGTTTTCCAAATAACCCACTCATCAGAAAAGTATGAAATTAAGCAAGGAAATTATAAAAGTATTGCTGAAATAGTTCGTCAAGTTTATCCTGCCGCATTTGGTAATTTTTCATATATTTTAATGAGTTATGCATCAAATGACATCTATTCTGATGCTAATCAAATTGAAAAATTTAATGAGTCTGTTCTTCTACCGCCTAATAAGTCTGATAACGACTTAGTTGTATTCATCATGGGCGAGGCTTCTTTAGTTACTCGGTATAGTACTTACGGTTATTATAAACAAACCACTCCTTTCATAACCGATATTTTTAGTCAAAATGGTGCATGTATTATCCAAAATAGCCACTCAACTGCAGCTTTTACAAGGGATTCTTTGCCGATGACACTTTCATTCACTTTACCTGAAAGTTACGATAATTTATTTACTAATAAATCGATTATTGAAATGGCTAAATTCAATGATTATAAAACCTATTGGTTAGCATCAGCTGCACAGGCAATTCAAGGTTCATTTAATACTAAATTTGGATTTATTGCTCGTAAAAGTGATGTTGTCTCTTTTAGTGAAAGTGGTGATGATATTAGTTTAAGTCAATTATTAGAAAAAACGCTTCAGGAAGACAATTCACAGAAAAAATTTATTTTTGTGCATTTACGTGGAAGTCATCAACCTTATACAGGTTATGACCAAATTGATAAACAAGCTTTACCGGATGCAGAAGAATATGACCTTACTGTCCACCATACTGATCGCGCAGTTAAAGCATTATATGATACTATAAACAAATATAGTGATAATTATACCTTGATTTATACCTCAGATCATGGCGAAATCGTTAACGTCGGGCATGGTTTTAGTAACGGAAGCGTTGACCAGTTTTTAATACCTTTTCTATTTATATCAAAAAATCCTAAATATAACTGTCAATATATAGAATCGTTTAGAGGATCTACAGGCTATTTAAGTGGACTGATGAATAAATATATTCTATCGAATCTTTTAGGGTATGACATTGATCAAACCATTATTGATAAAGAAAAAAATAATGACCGAGTTCTTATGCCAAACGGCAGTACTATGTCTTTTTTAGATATTCTAAATAAGAACTAATTTTTTGCTATACTGTTGAATAATGAGATAACATCAAAATAAGAAGCACTTTAAGCAATGTTCTTATACAATTAGTATTGCAATTTATTGTCATAAAAATTTCTTAGAAAAGTGAAAAATGAATAGATACATGTTAATGCGTACATGAACATAATTCCTTAGAAATTCCCCCTGTAAATGCTAATTCATTTACAGGGTCCTAAAAGAGATCATTTTACGCTTAAAGCTTTTTTTGGGTTGCTAAAAATTCTTAAATAAATGATAGTAAGCCCAGCAAATAGCCCATAGACTTGCTCTCTATTAATTTAATCTAGAGTAAACATCATTCGCGAAATTTGCCCACTTTGATCTAATAATAATAGATGATGCAAGCCTTTTTGCATGACCGTTAAAGGAACTTTTTGATCATCATACGTGTGTGCAATAAGTTCGCCATCTAAAAACCACCATTTATCACCTATTCCCCCTTGTGGGGTTACATCAATGGTGACACGGTGTTGTCCTGGCAAACGTTTTACCAATTGTTTATCTCGCAATCCAATGATATTTAACGGCAAAAAAGTATCTTTACCAAAAACAGGACAATTTTTATCAATCTCAGGAAATAACGATTGTCGACGTTCTTTGGGTAACAGCCAATTTTCTAAAGCAATTGGCCAAAGCGCAATCTGTTTTTTATGCGCATTGCTACAATCTGCTGACACCCGTTTACCTTCATCATTGACCCAAATTGTCACCCACCCTGAACGGTAGAGATTGTTATTAAGCGCGGTCAGAGTATCAAGCGTTGGGGGTAGCATGTTATTTAATATCCAAGCTTTTTTTTGGCGATGGCAGTTTTCATCGGTTGCGGGCAATATTTGCCCTGTTGGCCAACAAATTTTTTCTGATGTCACCGTTGCTGGTTGTGTTACTAAAGGTAATGGTCGATTTAGTCGTCGCTCTTTATTTAATAATAACGTATTAACTTGTTGCAAAATTGGAACTGCTGTAATGGCGCCATACTGGCCAACGACTGGCGTGCCATCTGGACGTCCAACCCAAATGCCAATCAAATAACGGGGATTAATACCAATCGCCCAGGCATCGCGATAACCATAGCTAGTACCTGTTTTATAGACAAGTAGACGATTATTACCTAGCATCTGCCTTGTGATCCACGCACTTCCATCGCTAATAAATGGCTTACTTAACAACGGTTCGTCTTGTATAAAGCGTAACGAACTTACTCGCCCATGGCGAGCAAAAGCACTATAGGCGCTGACCAAATTATCCATTCTTAACGATGCACCCCCTAATATATACGAAATATTAGGATTATTACCAGTAGATACCAGTAGTAGACCAACACTGGCAAGTTTACCGGCAAACCGTTTAGGACCATAAAGTTCAATTAATTGAACAGCAGGTAAGTTCAATGAGTTTTTTAATGCCTCTGTGGCACTGATTGGTCCATAAAAATCTTCATCAAAATTGGTAGGACGGTAGTCAGAACTGATTCGAGGCGTATCTTGCAACAACGATTCAGAATGAATCATACCATCATCAATCGCGAGTGCATACATAAAAGGCTTTAATGTCGATCCAGGTGAGCGAAGTGCACTAATCATATCAACCTGACCAAATCTTTCTTTATCATTAAAATCAGCTGAACCAACATAGCCTTTTACTGACATATCGGTATGATCGACAACTAAAATAGCCAGTGAAGTTTTGGGGGGAAGCTGATTTTTGCGATTAATTGCAATATCTTCAAGACTATATTGAAGAGAGTGATCAATATTTGAATGAATAATGTCAACATCAGGATATTGCTGACTTAGTCTTCGTGCTAATAAAGGGGCTAGTTGTGGTTTTTTACGTGGATAAACCCATACTTCTTCTTTTCGAACTTGCTCTATAATATCTGGTGACCATACATGGTATTGAGCTAATCTTAATAAAACTTTATCTCGAGCTTGCTTGGCGCGCTGAGGATACCTATCAGGACGCAAGCGACTAGGAGCTTGCGGCAATACCGCTAATAAAACCGCTTCGCCACGTGTTAACGATTTTGGGGCTTTACCAAAATATGACCAGCTAGCAGCCCCTAAGCCTTCAATTGCTCCTCCAAATGGTGCACGGTTTATATATAAAGTTAAAATTTGATCTTTTGTAAAATGGCGTTCAAGTTGCAGCGCTCGAAATATTTGTTGAAACTTTCCTGCCATAGAGCGATCATGAGGATGAAGCAATCTTGCAACCTGCATCGAAATAGTACTACCACCTGAAATAATTTTCTTATTGCTGATATTTTGCCAAGCTGCTCGCAGTAACGATGCGGGATTAACTCCAAAGTGATCATAAAAGTAGCGATCTTCATAATTTAATAGCACATCAAGGTAATCATTGGGTACTTGATCTAATTCAATGGGATACCTCCAAATACCATTTTCATCAGCAAATCGCCAAAGTGGTGTACCATCTTGCGCAAGAATTGTTTGAGTGGTTTTATTTTTTGCAATCGACAATGGAAATAAGTGATCAGCAACAAAAAAGCTACCTAGTAATAATAGGATGAAAGAAAACAGACAAACTAGAATGTTAAGCAGGCACTTTTTCATTTTGTCAAAAAGTTTCAGGAAACCCTACGTTTTAGTATAAATAGATACCGCTAACTTTTGTTAGCGGATAATCACTTTGTTTATATTTTTATATCATCAATCTTAATTGTTACATAAATATTAGTGTTGCTTTGGCTCATTAGATTCTACATTGCGCTCAACAATCGACATGACTTCAACGGATTGACCAATAGCAAACCGATCAGGGCGATACATTGATTCAACATAGGGGTATGGAATCATATAATTACCCGCTGTCACAGCTCTGGTCAAGTAAGCGACACGAATACCATAAGTATCTTCGCTCACATAATGGTTAATATCAACGGCCGCAACATATCTATCATCACGAAATTCTTGATATTTAATATCATTGCTATCTTCATCTTTCAATAAACTAGCTAATTCAGGAATCGCCTGTAAGCTAACACTGCTGTTGGTTAGATTTTGGTTTTCTAATTCAAGACCAGCAGGTAAAAAGTCAACAATTAACGCATCATGAACAGTCTCTTTATGTGCATTAACGTCTAATACAACGACCATTAAATCACCCACTTTCATATTGTCAGGCTGAATTTTATTACCCTTCAAATCGTAGTAGGCACGTTTAACTGTTAATCTATTTTCATCACTCGTTGGTGCGGGGGCTTTTTTATCATAACCTGAAACAGTGAATTTAATATAAAGTGGCTGAGCATCTTTTGGATTCGAAATAGTTAAACCACTTGCTAAATCAGCAAAATTAAAAGATCGTAATAAAGTTGTATCTACATCATTTGAATGTTGATTGATAACTACATTAAATTTGTGTGATGATTTATGTTGTTCTAAAGACCAGCCCGCTACAAATAATGCGTTAAGTTCCTGTGTTGAAAAATAACGGGTATCATTAAGTAGATCAGATAAATGAATTAAATAATCAGCTTGTTTATCAATACTTAAATCGTTTTCAATCAATAAAGATAAAACTAATGCATTATCACGAATCGCACTACCATAGTCACCCAGCCAAGCATATTGATTATTATAACTTATTGTAAATACTTGTGGCACTAAACTGTTATAGATATTATCAAAACCAGCTAGTTTGGCAGATAGCGCTAGCTGAGCAACAGGTAATGGAGACAACACCTTAACATCATTTTCTGTGATTTGTTGAGCCATTCGATTGATTTCATTACGCATTGGTACTGTAATTTTATTTTGTTTTGCTAGCACCGCTAAAGCATACGCTTTAGTAGCAAATTGTATGTAATTACTTGCTTGTGAATTGTCATAATAGTTTTGTAAACTATTAAATGAATTAGCATCATAAATATATTGGCTAATACGTGAAATAGCCGCATTAAGCGCGTCATTATTAACATTATAACCACGTTCTTTAGCTTGTAATAAAAAGTCAGTCGCATACACGGTTAACCAATGTTCTTCTGCACTCTCTTTATTCCATAACCCAAAGCTACCATTATTGCGTTGCATTGATAAAATTCGCGAAATACCTAATTGCACGTGTTCGCGTCGCTTCTCATCCGATTCGGTTTTAATTCCCAAAGCAGCAAGCTGCTGTTGATTTGCATATAATGATGGCATTAAACCACTAATGGTCTGTTCCAAGCAGCCATATGGATAGGCAAATAATTCTTTAATATATTGAGCAATATTAAGTGGCGATTGATCTGATATGATCAATTTGCCATCAACCGTATTTTCAATCATCTCAGCAATACTATCTTTAGGTAACTGCCAACTTTCGCCACCGTTTATTGCTGCCGCATAATATTTTGTTGTTGCAGCATAAGCTGGTCTAACACCAACCTTCCATGATCGTTTAATTTGGTAATCAGAACCATCATCTAACAAAATGCCTTTGACATTAATTGTCACAATACCCTGACCATAGCCATAATCAGCAACAATTGGCACTTTAATAATTTGTCTTTGCTTACTATCGAGCGTGACTGTAGTAGGCTTAGTTGCATTTTGATGAATCAACCCAGAGGTTGAAACATCAACCTGCATTGTTTGCATTTTTTCGGTTAGATTATTTAGATCTAGCGCCAAAATTGCCTGATCACCACCCGATAAAAAGCGCGGAGTCGATAGCTCAGCAATCACTGGCGATGCAACAATCATTGTTTGTTCAGCCTTACCATAGCGACTATCATCCCATGCTTGAACCATTATGCGTAATTCACCATCAAAATTAGGCAAAGTAAGATCAACAACGCCTTCACCTTCATCATTAAGAGCAATCATTTGTAACTGCTGAGCAACAATATTGACTTCGGTTAATGGTTTTTTACTCCCTGTGCCCGCTGCGCCAAGCATAGCGTCACCACCAAAGCTCATATTCACATTACGTCCTTTACCTTCGATTAATTTACCGTATACATCGTAAAGATCGACATCATAACGTTTACGACCTAAAAATGCACTGTAAGGATCGGGTGTGGCAAAATTAGTAATGTTCAATACACCTGAATCAACAGCCGAAACCAATACTGTGACCTGATGATCTGGTTGAATTGCACTTTTATCCATTTTAACTTTTATTGGAATGATTTTTTCAGGCTCGGTCTTCTTCGGCGCTTCGATACTCATATTTAATTGTCGATTAGAAGTATCAATTGGTAAATAAAGCAATCCAATTGCTCGTTTAACCGTTTGAACAGCAGCATCAGTTGATGGGCGAATAATCATCGCATTAATATAAATATCATGACGTCCCCAATCTTGAATTGGAATTTCGACATCAAGACCGTTTTCATCAACGGTAATATCTTGTTTCCATAACATACCACTATTGGTTTCAAGTGAGATATAACCCGATCCTGCAACCGGTGCTTGTACATGTATTTTAGCAGTATCGCCAACTGAGTAGACAGTTTTATCAAGGCTTAATTTAACCTGATCTGGGCGAACAGAATTGGTACCGTTGGTGTTATCTTCCCAATTGTAACCACTTCTAAAGCGTAGGCTACTGGTGATATTATTTTTTGTATCGACAATTTCAATACGGTAAGAGCCGTAATCATCTGTTTGGTAGCTTATTTTGGTTGTACCACTTTCATCAATAGAAAGCGGTTGTTCTTGCACAACAAATTCACTTGAATTGTATTGTTGATGCCATCCAGCATCGTCAGACCAGCTCCAATAATAATTACGACGTTCACGAATAATTCTTGCCTTTAAATGACTGGTAGGCAGTTTTTTGCCGTCAATGTTGACATAAGCCACCTCAAATTCTGCATTAGCACCTTTGTCGACTGTCGGGCTATTTTCGTAACGATCCGATGACCAATCATAATAAGGCGATGTAGAAAATAGTGCCCTTACTGCTGGTATTTGCTCATTTGGCCAAATAGTTTGGCTTGCATAACGTGTAACAGAACGACCACCGGAATCAAGCAAACTTGCTTGTAAAATAACTTTAATCGGAGAGCTCAATTTACTCCAATCGCTAGTATCAATTCCAACTTGTGCGATCCCGTTTTTATCTAAAGCCACCTCAATATTATCTATTTGACGATCAAGATTACTATCAGTCACATCTCCAATTTTATAGTCGGCAATTTCTGGAATTAAATCAATTTTTCTAAGATAAATATTGCTTTCTAAATTATTACCTGCTGCTGGGGCACCATAAAGGTACCAACCTTTAACATCAAAAGTGACACGTTTATCAAGCATAATAGGTTTATTTGATGCAGTAGTAATTTCCATCGCCATGCGCTCTGGCAAGAATTCTTCCACTCGAAACCACGCGTAACGGTAATTATCATCGCCTAAATTAAAACGAAATGCCCACTTGCCCGTTGCTGCATGAGTCGGAATAACATATTGCCATTGATATAAACCATTTGAGTCAACTTGGGCATCGATAGTGAAAGTTTCAACAACTTTATTATCCGGAGACATAACATCAACCACAATAGGTTGCACTGGCAATGGCTTACCATCGGCATTACGCAAAAGCGCATTAAAATAGACCGTTTCTTCAGGACGATACAAGTCACGAGGACCAAAAGCAAATAGTTGTTTTTGATAAAAAGCAGAACCAGTTAAATTATATTCACTTAAATTTAATGCACCGTGATCCAAATTTACCAACGAAATCTGTTTGCCATCATTGGCGGTTAGTAATGCATAATCCATACCTTTTGATAAAGCCACCTCAGCATAACCTGTAGAATCGGTTTGGGCTGAAATGGTTGTACAGTTTTTATTGCTATCTCGAATACTTCTGGTACATAGCACCGATAAATTAATATCAGTAAGCGGTTTACCATTGTCCAGCCTATGGGTCATGACTGACAATTTACCGTTTTGATAAACATGAACAGCAACACCAATATTACTGATTGTAAATAGCGATGCAGGATTTGAATAATCATAGCTTCCGGCTTGATTCATAACAGCAAAATAAACACCTTCTTGCTGAAGCTGTGGAATGGAAGCAAGGTTAAGTAATACTGTTTCTTGTGAATTACGTTTTGGATTCAAATCGAATCGAGACGTATAAACTAAATCAGCAAATTTATTAATATTCTTTGCGTTCCAACTTGTCACTTGGTTAATAAGACCATAATCAGCAATAAAATCAGATAACTGTTCAGGTTTAATTTTAAAGAAATTAACATCAATTTTCTCAACATTAAGAGTAACAACCGGTAAACCACTCATTGATTTACTTGGTAGCAAAAAACCACTGCTCGCAAATCCAACCATCGGTTTGCGATCTTGCGTTTTGATTTCCGCTTGATAGACTTCTTTTAAACTGTTGCCATTAATTGCCGCTAACATTTTATCGATAGTCAGTTCTAATTCACGATTTGGTTCAAGGTATCGATGCCTTAATTCTAGCCCGTTATCTGACAGTTCCCAAGCACCATCAACATTACCTTTTTGACGATCAACTAAACGAAGCAAATTAGAAAAATTAAGATTAGGATTTAAAGGCACTGAGAAAGTAATAACTAGTGTGCTTGAACCATCAATAATAACTTCTGAACTATCAATGACTGTTAGTGTCTTACCATGATATTTTTCGATTAATTCTGAAGTTGGATTAAAAACAGGGTGGGCTGGTTCATCTTGCGCTATCTTATGGTCGTTAATAGAATCGCTAACATCAGTAGTTTTATTATTATCAATAATTCCCGTTACCGGTTGTGGGGTTATTTGTTCAGTGCTTGCATTTTGCTTAGTTTCATTATTATCACAACCGACTAATGCTAACAACAGGCTTAATACAGCTAAGTGTTTTACTAATCCCATTACTACCTCGTTTAGAGTCATTATTGCTAATCATCTTTATTATATTTTGACCACATATTATGCATGACTCTTTACTTTTTGGCAAAGCGTGTTTAATAAGCCTAATAAGGAATTTTCACAAAAAACCAAAACAAAAAAACAATTAAAATCAATATTTTTTATGATATATTTTGATGAAGGACTATTTAAGTATGAAACATAAAACTCACCAAAAATAATAATGAGCTTTATGTTTGTTAAGGTTAAATAATAAATTTTAGAGTTTAATGATCAATTGTTTTTGGGCACTGAGACTAATTTTTTTAGGATAAAATTTAAAATCATTCCGTAAAGTGGCAAAAAGAATAACCCACAAATTAGAATTTTAAAACTATAGTCCATTAACGAAATTTCGGTCCAATGATTTGCCATAAATTCATCGCTACTTTGATAAAATGCGATAGCAAAAAAGACAATAGTATCAATACCATTACCAAAGATTGCTGATGCAGTTGGTGCAACCCACCATGATTTATTTTTTCTTAAATAGTTAAAAACAGTGATATCCATCAATTGCCCAACTAGATAAGCTGCAAAACTGGCTAGCGCTATTCGAAATACAAAACTATTAAATTCGGTCAATGCCGAAAAGCCAACCCAATGTGTCTCAAAAAATAACACCGAAATAAGGTATGAAAATAGCAATGCGGGGATCATCACCACAAAAATGATCTTTCTTGCCAAACTTGCACCATAAATTCGAATGGTTAAATCGGTGGTTAAAAAGATAAATGGAAAAGTGAAAGCCCCCCATGTGGTGTGAAAACCAAAAATATCAAATGGGATTTGGACTAAATAATTGCTTGAAGCAATAACTAAAATATGAAAAAAAGCCAACCAGTAAAGCGCTTTTTGCTGTTGCCCACGGGTAAAGTTTTTTTCAATCGATTCGAAATGATTCTGTAAGTACATCTTTTTTCCTTTTTAATGGGGTGAGAGAACCCAATTATTAATAAATCTATCTAGCCGACCCAGCCATATATTCTTGCAAGCCCTTATCGCGCAGCAAACAACTAGGACACTTGCTACATCCTCCATCAACCCCGTAATAACAGGTGTGGGTATGTTGTTGGACATAATCAAGATAACCCAGTTTATCGGCCATTTCCCATGTTTGTGCTTTGGTTAAATACATCAGTGGTGTAATAAGATTAAACGCATAATCCATGGCTAAATTCATCGATACATTCATTGATTTAATAAAGATATCACGACAATCTGGATAGCCACTAAAATCGGTTTCACAAACACCAATAATAATGTCAGCAATGCCCTGCTGTTTGGCATGGCAGCCAGCTAAAAGTAAAAAGAGCATATTACGCCCATCCACAAAGGTATTAGGATAATCGCCATCTTGAGCTGCTTTAATTTCTTGTGAGTCGTCGATGAGCGCATTATTTGTGGTTTGTTTGATAACTGATGTATCAATGACAGTTTGCTTAATACCTAAATCTTTAGCGATCCATTTGGCTTTTTCAAGCTCAATGGCATGACGTTGACCATAATGAAAGCTGATTGCCTGAACGTTTTCACGTCCATAATCGGCAATGGCTTGCAGTAAGCAGGTAGTTGAGTCTTGCCCGCCGGAAAATATAACGAGTGCTTTACGAGTCTGCATTAAAAGTTCCTGTTTGGATGGATTATAAATTAGCGATTATCCACTTTTTCTGGATACATATCGTGATTAGCTAATCGATTAGCCGCAACTTGCTGCCAATGAGTACCTGATTTGCCATAGTTGGCGTAAGGATCAATCGAAATGCCACCGCGTGGTGTAAATTTGCCCCAAACTTCAATATATTTAGGATCCATTAATTTGATTAGATCTTTCATGATGATATTAATGCAATCTTCGTGATAATCACCATGATTACGAAAGCTAAATAGGTAGAGTTTTAGCGATTTACTTTCGACCATTTTAATATTGGGTACATACGAAATATAAATCGTCGCAAAATCAGGCTGACCAGTGATAGGGCAAAGGCTAGTAAATTCTGGGCAATTAAATTTAACAAAATAGTCGTTGTTCGGATGTTTATTATCGAACGTTTCGAGTATTTCAGGACAATAGGTTGTAGGATAGCGAACAGACTGATCGCCTAGTAGTGTAATTTTATTCATGATGTTTCCTTAGTTTTTTAGCGTGGGAGGTTTACGAACCACGTAACAAGCCGCACACCATACTCTTTTTAAATAAAAAAGTCTAGTGTGGTAAAGAATACAAAATATCAAACTAACACCATCAACAATAACCATTGATAGTGTTAATGATAAAAACACGGTGGAAAAGCAAGCAAAGTGGGTAAATAATCTATCTGTTACTGCTTATCTTAATTTTAATTCTTGATAAAATTTAGCTAATTCAGCTTTAGCTTCATTGAGTTCTTTTTCCGCATCGGCTAATTTGGCTTGTTGTTTGGCAATTTTGTGCTCATTACCTTTTGTTTTTGCCTGATTCAATTTTTGAGTTCTTTTGACAACTTTATCTGTCTTTTCTTGGATTTTTTTATTATATTTTTCTTCTAACTTGTCATTTGAACAATAATTATTGATATCATGTAATGCCTTTTCAAGCCCTTGAACTTGGTGAGAATTATTATTTTTTTTGGCATAATCAATCTGTGTTTCAATAGTTTGTTTTTTGCTTTCACACGTTAATCCTTCAGAATGTTCTGAAGCATAAGCACCAAGCGAAAATAAACTTGCCAAAGTAATAATGGTTACTTTAGTCATGACTCGAATTACTGATTTCATATCAATTCCCCCCCTTTACCCTATTTTCTTAATTGAACCAAATCAACTTTGTGATCTTTACCTTTAGTCAGGATTAAACTAGCCCTTTCCTTTGTAGGTAAGATGTTTTCAACCAAATTTAACTCATTAATTTCACGCCAAAGGCGATTAGCAATGTTGACGGCCTCTTGTTCTGGCAGCTTTGAGTAGTGGTTAAAGTAAGAGTTGGGGTCACTAAATGCACCAGCTCTAAATTTTAAAAAGCGGTTCACATACCAATCATGTAGTAACGAAACATCGGCATCCACATAAATGGAGAAATCGACATAATCAGAGACAAAAACACGATTATTCGCTTGCGGATAATTCAAGGTACTTTGTAGTACATTTAATCCTTCGAGAATCAAAATATCTGGGCTATCAATAACGATTTCTTCATCTTCGACAATATCATAAACTAGATGAGAATACACAGGTGCTTTAACGTTTGCTTGTCCTGATTTTATATCTGCAACAAAATTGATCAGTTTTTTAATATCGTATGATTGTGGAAAGCCTTTTTTATTCATTATTCCACGTTCTTCAAGGTATTTATTTGGATATAAAAATCCATCGGTTGTCACTAAAGCTACTTTACGATGTTCTGGCCAACGCGTTAGCAACGCCTGTAATACCCGTGCTGTTGTACTCTTACCTACTGCAACGCTCCCAGCAATACCGATGATATAAGGAATTTTTTGACTTTTACCTAAAAACTTAGACAATACCGCCTGCCGACTAAAACTATTACTAATATAATAATTAAGCAATCTTGATAAAGGTAAATAGATGTCACTAACCTCACCCATAGATAAGTCTTCATTAATGCCTTGTAAAGAAGTTAACTCATCAGGGGTTAGCGTCATCGGTATCGCATTACGTAAACTTGCCCATTCTTGACGGTTAAATTGCATATAAGGGCTCAAATGATTTTTCATTTTATCTTGTCTCTAATTCGATCTAACAAAATTATTGGGCTCAGATTATACATAAATCTCTTTTTTTACAATCTTAAATTAGTATGAATGCTTCATCATAGCTATATTTTAGACTTACTGATAAAATACGTGCGTTAAATGATTAACCCTAATATTAAACAGAGATTATATGTTAAAAAATAAATCGAAACAAAAAACTAAAAAAAGCCGTCAAGAAATCAACGAAGAGTCTCGTGAACTAAAACGTAAACGTAAGCACAAAGGCTTGCCAAGTGGCTCTCGCTTTAATAATCAAGATAATAACAAAAATAAAAATTTGACAAACAAAAGCAAAGATCCACGTGTTGGTAGCAAAAAGCCGATTTCACTAATTATTGAAGGCTCTAATAATGTAATAAAACCCGTTAAACAACCGAAACCGGCTAAAACAGTTTTATCGCCACAACAAGAATTAGAACAATTAGAGAACGATCCAAAATTAGATATGCTACTTGATTTAGTCGAACAAAATAGCAAACTCACTAAAGAGCAACAAACTTATCTTGATAGCAAATTAAATCGTATTGATGAGTTGATGCAAGCGCTGGGTTATAGTGATGATGATTTTGAAGAGCAAGACGAAAAGAAAGAGGATATTGTTAGTTTATTAAAACGAAACTAATGAGAGTAAATATAATTAATATTTGTGAGAGTATATTTTCCGATACGAGCAGAAATATCATCCCAATGGTTAAATTTCTGCTCGTGATTTAAACGCGAAATCCATTATATTTATATAGTTAATTGACAATTTAAAAGCGAGCGAATCATCGTGCTAATATTAATTATGTTAAGTTTATATTTTGGGTTATTAATTAGCACATTGTTATATTTAAATAAAACCAATCGAATCAAAATTAAAACAAAAATCAAGAACCAACAAAAATCAATATTAAAAATTCATAAAAATAACCAGACTAAAAATAGACTTAAACGGAAGTAAAAAGCATGACTAATATGCAATTATGGGATCAAGCATTAATTGAAAAATATAATTACTCGGGTCCACGATATACCTCTTACCCTACTGCACTTGAATTTAATGAAAACTTTAATGAGCAGGATTTTTTATCGGCAGCAGCACGTTACCCGACAAAGCCATTATCGCTTTATGTGCATATTCCGTTTTGCCATAAACTTTGTTATTTTTGTGGTTGTAATAAACTTATTACCCGCCAAACGCAAAAAGTTACCAAATACTTAGATGTTTTAGATATTGAAATTGCCGAACGCGCCAAATTATTTAAAAATCGAACAGTAACCCAAATGCACTGGGGTGGCGGTACACCAACTTTTTTAAGCAATGATGAAATCACTCGACTAATAACTTCGCTAAAAAAGCATTTCAATTTTACAGATCACGCTGAACTTTCGATCGAAATCGATCCGCGAGAAATTACCCTACAAACTATTGATCATTTAGCTCACGTGGGATTTAATCGATTAAGCATGGGAATTCAAGATTTTAATCATGAAATACAAAATCTGATTAATCGCGAACAAGATGAAACATTAATACGTGCTCTTATTAATCAAGCTCGAAAAAATAATTTTGACTCCATTAGTTTAGATCTCATTTATGGCTTACCCAAACAAACAGTTACTAGTTTTACCGAAACGCTCAATAAAGTGATTGATATCTCCCCCGATCGTTTAAGTGTATTTAATTACGCCCACTTGCCGAGCCGTTTTGCAGCGCAGCGTAAAATTAAAGATGATGATTTACCTAATGCTAATCAAAAATTACAGATTTTATACACAAGTATTCAAAAACTAACCGAAGCAGGATATCAATTTATCGGTATGGATCATTTTGCCAAACCCACCGATGAACTAGCAATTGCCCAACAAAAAAATCAATTGCACCGTAATTTTCAGGGTTACACAACGCAAGGGGAGGCAGATTTACTTGGGCTGGGTGTGTCAGCCATTAGTATGTTAGGTGATAGTTATGCGCAAAACCAAAAAGATCTTAGATCTTATCAAACGCAAGTTGAACAAAAAGGTCATGGATTATGGAAAGGATTCACCTTAAATCGTGATGATATTATTCGTCGTGATGTAATCAAGCAACTCATTTGCCACTTTTATTTAGATAAAAAAGCAATAGAAGAACAATTTCATATCCAGTTCGATAACTATTTTGCTGAGGACTTAAAACTACTCGCTCCATTGCAACAAGATGGGTTAGTTACAGTAAATGACAAGATAATTAAAGTTCAACCTAAAGGGCATTTACTGATACGCAATATTTGTATGTGCTTTGATATTTATATGCGAAAAATGGCGAGGCAACAGCAGTTTTCTAGGGTTATTTAATTTGAAGTCATTTTTCAAATGACTATAAACAACGCGAGTAATTTCTACAAAGAAAATATTATGATAAGATTTAGCCTATTATAATAAAAAGAAAGTAATAACTTATTTATTTTATTGTGATTAAAGGTTAGCTTTTAAATTCACAATTTCAGCCTTTAGACATAAAATTTTTATTTTTAATAAGGAATCGATGAAATGGGATTGATGAATAAAGTAGTAGAAGTATTTCCAACTCGCCCTTTAAAAGTTATGAAACTAAAGCAAGAAGGCATATTACACCAAATAAAAAGAATATTTGCGATAATATTTTTCTTTGTGTTAGCTATGTTTATGGCCCTGAATTATTATCCCGGATTAATTGAAGATTATAAAATATCACGGAATCCAGTTGTGGTTGACTATCATGCAGAAGTAAAATGTAATACAAGACGTATTATTGAGCATTGTTCAGTGAAAATTACCACTAATACAGGACAAGTTATTAGGCGTGCTATCCTTGGTGGAATAAACAAAAATAATCAAGTTGTAACTGTGGCTTCTGCCGATGATCCTTCACTAGTAACAATCAATTTAGCTATTGATAATATGCTGAGGGTATTTGTAATTACGACTGTTCTTACTCTTTTTTTTATGTTGCCTGTATGGATGAGTTTAGTAACTATCTTAAGAATACATAAAATGAGAAAAGTTATCAATGAAATCAATGGACAAAGATTAACACCTGCTATTGTTCCGATTAAATTAACATCTTATGGTAAAATGATAATTGCTATATATCATGCAAAAAATGCTCAAGGTGTAGATGTTAAATGTGTAACCCCTTTTAATAAAAACTTAAACGGTGGACCAATTATTATAGGTGATATGACTAAAAATAAATGTAATGTCTTGGCCGTAATGGGAAAAAAGAATCCGGTTCCTATTCTTCTTGATCAAAACTTTACGCGTTGTGATTTTACTGATAATGAAATTCAAGCATTAAAAACAGTTCTTATCAATAGTAGTGAATTCAGGTTAAGTCTAAATATTCACATGTTATAAATAGAGCGATAGCATCGCCCTATTTTTTAGGGCTTATGATATGTATTGCAACTTATTTTTCTTTTAAGACAAAATAAACAAACTGCACTTATTAATGGCTTGCTAGATAAACCTTAAATTTTGTCGTTTGGGCAATCACTTCAACGCTTTTAAATGTTTCATCTAAAATGGTTTGATACGGTAAAAATGAATTTGCCACAATGCACAAATAACCATTTAATTTTAGGTGTTTTTTCGCCTCTTTAATTAGCGCATTAACGGCTGTGTAATTTGTCTCTTTGCCATCATGAAAAGGTGGATTAGAAACAATTAAATGATATTTATCATTCAGATTAGAAAAAACATCACTCGCCACAACGGTTGCATTCACGTTGTTACTGTTTAATGTTACTTTACTTGATTCAATTGCTGCACTACTTACATCGGATAACGTTAGTACAATATCGGGGTATAATTTACCTAGTACCGTGGATAAGATGCCCGAACCACATCCCACATCTAATACATTACCTTTAATAATATCAGTACGATCCATTAATGCATTTAAGAGTAATTCACTGCCAGCATCTAACCCTTTTTGGCTAAACACGCCGGGTAAACTTTTGATTTCAATATTCTGTTTTTCAATAGTTAAATGATAACTTAACCACCACTCATCAAGATTAAAGGCTAAACGGCTATCCGCCTGAAAGTGGTATAAACCACAACGCCTTGCACTATCGATTTTTTGAATTGTACCAAAATCACTCAATAATGCTTCCACGCTTTTTACACCTGTTCTATTTTCACCAATGATAAAAATATCGCTACCTTTTGGCATATTATGCAATAAATAAGAAAGTTGAAATTGCGCTTCGCTTTTCGTTTTTGGCCAATAGTAAATTAGTGTATCCATACCAACATAAAGTTCTGCTTCTGGCAATAATGAAAAATGAGTATTCTTGCCACGGGCACTATTTTTTAAACGCAAATAAGTATGAAATTGTGTGCAATGAATCTTAACTTGATTTGCCGACATAATAGCCGGATAGCTATCTTGAATATCGCCAGCTATAATCACATTTTTATCGTTAAAAAATGTTTGATGACGTTCAAGCACTTGACTTGCTGGAGTAAAAGCAGATATTGCCATATTTCCTCAATGAAAAACCTTTATAATTTGATGCGTTGATTATACAATTAACTATCCTTAATCTCTAATAAAAAAACAGCAAGTCAATAATGACACAACAAGATTGGTACCTAAAACAGTGCAATATAACGCAATATGTTTTGCGTAACACGAATGTCTTTAAAGGCGAAATCGCACCCCATATTAGTGATAAGATCCGTTTAATTGTCGTTGCCAAGCAGCAACCTACCCAAAAAATCTATTTAGATATATTAAATGCGATTAGCCTTACTCAAGATCAGGTGTTAGTATTAACACCATCCCAACTCATTATACCAGCAAATGATATCAAGACTGTGGTTTGGTTTATTGATGTTAAGCCCGAAGAATCTTGGCAAAACCCATTAACCATTCAAACCGCTAGCTTAGATCAGCTTGCAAAAGCACCACAACAAAAACGCCTACTTTGGCAACAATTATGTCAATATGAAAACTATTTCCACCCTGAACGAACATGATTTAACAAAAGCCTTTGAACTAGAACTGATCTGTCATACAATCCCCTGGTCAAAACAGACATTCTTTTCAAACCAAGGTGATCGTTACTTAAATTTTAAAATAACGATTGATAACCAAATAGCAGGATTTTGTATCTGCCAACAAGTCGCTGATGAAGCCAATTTATTTAATATTGCAATACATCCCGATTTTAGAAAACAGGGACTAGCAAAGGCTTTGCTCAATCATTTGATAGACACGTTAATAACCATAAAATCGCCTTGTCCGATTTCAACGCTTTGGCTTGAAGTGAGACAATCAAATACACCAGCAATTGCGCTATACCATGCTCTAGGGTTTAACCAAATAACGGTTCGAAAAAATTATTATCCAACAACCGATGGTAAACAAGAAGACGCAATTATCATGGCTTACACGTTAGCTTTATAATTAACGAATCAGGTACTAAAAAAGGAAAGCAGATGTCACAAAATAAAGCCTTACTCTTTGTTAATGGTGATCCACCACCATTACATGTCTTTTGCAATTTAGAAAAGTATACCTATATCGCTTGCACTGATGGTGCTTACCATAATTATTTGTCCACATCATCAATCCAACCTGACTTTCTTATTGGTGATTTAGACAGTTATAATCCCAATGGTAAAATTCCACCAAAAACTGAAATTATTCACACACCCGATCAAAATAAAACAGATTTTGAAAAAGCACTTTTATTTTTAATAAGTAAAGGGATAACTTCATTTGATGTATTTGGAGCTACAGGTCGAGCAAGCGATCACTTTTTGGGAAATATTTCTGTTGCAATGCAATATTATCATCAATATCAAATCACATTTTATGATAACTATTGTCATTTCTTTTTTATCAAACATTATCAAAAAATGACGAATGTAAAAGATCATATTATTTCATTAATTCCACTTTCCAAAGTAACAGGATTAACCATTACCGGCTTTCAGTACCCTTTGATTGACCAGACTCTATCCCTAGGTAGCAGCATTAGTTTAAGAAATAAAGCGATTAGCGATGTAGTTACAATATCTTTTAAAGACGGTGATTTAATGGTTTTTATTGAAGATTCAAAGAATGTTAATTGACATAAGCTTTTATGTTAATTTACAATAAATTTACAAAAAGCAAGTATAATTATTAGTCAAGGAAACTCCCCATGTTTTTTAAAAAACTTTCTGTGTTTATCTATGTCTCATTTTTTTCTTGTGTATCTTTTGCACAAATTAATAATACGCAAAGTGAAGCAGATAAAGTAATCGATACATTTCTTCAATGCGATAATCATTTTTTCGAACAACTCGCTAAACATCAAAACATAATAAGTCAATACGTCGATTTAGCCACAACTTCCGATAATATAACTTATATTCCTGTGGAGTCTATTCAAAAAACTGATAAAAATAAAGTGATGTTTAAAAAAACACTTGAGTATCGTGGCTTAAAAATTATAGGTTATCAGAATATCTATATTACGACCCCTTTGTCTGGTCGTTTTTTGTACTGGGGTTTTATCTTTGATAACACTGACGATGAAGTTAAAAACACTTTAAATAATATTAATTGGTTGCCATACAATACTAATGTTTATATCGCAAATGCCAAAATTTATGATCGCCAACTAAAACCTACAGTATGGCAAGACGATCCTTATGCTATTGATGGTGTTATTTCAAGATATGGCACAATTAATAAAGGAATTTATTTAGAGCTTATTACCAATAATCAAAGTAGTGTTTTTTGTTCTATTCAAGGTGATTTAGATAAAGAAACTCTTCTTACAACTCGTCCTGATCTAAAACCAATTATTGAAAAACAAGAAGCTGAACGTCAAGAACGAATTAAAAACTACAAAGAGAAGAAGCTAAAACAAAAACGACAATCTCAACCACAAGCAACCCCTACAGAACCGACTTCAAAAGATGGAGATAATATTTAATGAAAAAACTTAGTTTATTCTTAATTCTCTTTTCTTTTTCAGCATTCAGTCATGCAGTTGAAGAAAAAAATAATATTGACGCTAAAGCACATGCAAATACAGCTGCAGAGAGCTTAAAAGATCCTCGAGTAGGTGAGCAATTTATCCCTACATCTAAGTCAAACGAAGATAATACCGTAGGTTATTCTTTTTTAGATAGAAATTCGATTAAACCTCATCCTTTCAATGCTAAAATTCGTGTGTTTAGTGAAGTGACAAATTACAGCCCTGCATTATTGCAAAAAAATAATGATGGTACTGAAACACCCTATTATTCCATCAAAATGGATTATTATGCCAATTGTGACAAAATGGAGTTAGCAAAAGGTAAACTCAGAACAATCGAAAATAACTTCGGTGACGGTAAATTAGTCAACACCATTGAAATACCAAATCGCTGGGTAGCGATAACTCCAGGTAACAAACAATATAAGTTGCTTGTTATTGCCTGTTCTTTACCACTTGCAAATGAATAATAAAATCAGGCCTATATTTACTCTTGCCGCCCTGCTGTGGCAGAGTATGCCTATTTATGCTAATATCACACCATTATTTATCAGAATGATTATATCTTTATGAATATCACACAATTCCATACTCTTACCGAGCAGTTATTTAATAAAATCGAACTTTTTTTGGATGATTATGCAAGTGAGCATGACATCGATTTAGATTATGAAACAAACGGCAATGTTATCACTATTAGCTTTCCCAATGGCAGTAAAATCATCGTCAATACCCAAGAGCCGCTTTTTCAGGTTTGGTTAGCTACACGCAATCAAGGTTATCATTTTGATTATGCCAATAATAATTGGATTTGCAATCGAACCAATAAGTCGTTCGACCAGATTTTTTCTGAGTCTGTAAAAGAACAAGCAGATCAATAATATAAAAAAGGGAATTAATTTAACACTTAATTCCCTTTTAATCAGATAATTAACCAAACTTATTCAAAAGTAAAACCTACAATAAAGTTAGGTTTGCCAATTTAACTACCAGCCATTTAATGCCTTCATTAACAAAAGCAATTTGTGCACGCTTGTGGTCACCTTCGCCATCAATGTTGACAATGGTTCCCTCACCAAAACGGTTATGTAACACTTTACGGCCTAATGTATAGCCATCGCTTTGACCAATTTGCTCAGAATAAGATTTTTTGGGCTCAGATGATGTAACTCCCCCTCGATAACTGATTTCATGGACTTTATCAACCGGTATTTCAGCTAAAAAGCGTGAAGGTAAGTTGCGTTCTTCACGACCATATAGACGCCGTAACTCTGCTAATGACAAAGTTAGACATTTACGCGCTCGAGTAATACCAACATAAGCAAGACGTCTTTCTTCTTCCATTTTGTCGATTTCTTGAGAAGCCCGCTGAGTTGGAAATATCCCCTCTTCTAATCCAACTATAAACACATTATCAAATTCAAGACCTTTGGCTGAATGTAGTGTCATTAATTGCACTGAATCTTGTTCATTCATTGCATCCCGACTTTCTAACGAAGTATAAGCTAAAAACGATTCTAAAACAGTTAATGTTTTACCTGTTTCTCTATCTTCAATAACGGTGTTTTCATTGGCTCGATAAAACTGCTCAGCAGCTGATACTAGTTCTTCAAGATTTTCTAGCCTTGATTGCCCTTTTATACCAGGTTCTTGCTCATACATTTGCAATATACCAGATAGTTTAATAATCACATCAAGTTGTTGATAAAAGGGTTGTTCACCGACTTCATTAAAGATAGATTCCATCAATTCCAGAAAGCGACTAATACCTGAACGCTGTCTTTCAGTCAAAGCATTAGTTTGAATTAACATTAAACACGCATTCCACAATGAAATATCATGCTGTTTTGCTGTCAACCTAACTTTATCTAGCGTGACATTGCCAATACCTCGTGTTGGGGTATTGATTGTAGCTTCAAACGCCATGTCATTATTGTGGTCATGTAATAGGCGTAAATAGGCAAGCGCTAATTTAACTTCTTGTCGTTCATAAAAACGAATAGATCCATAAATCTGGTAAGGTAATCCTGCTTGTAATAACGTGTCTTCAAATAGGCGCGATTGCACATTATTGCGGTACAAAATAGCACAACTTGCGTACTTTTCACCCTTTTGATGGTGCTTTTTTATTTGACCTACAACAAATCTTGCTTCATCAATATCGTTAAAACCAACATAAAGTGAAATCAGTTCACCATCGCCTCTATCTGTCCATAAGTTTTTACCCAACCGATTTTGGTTTTTTGCTATCAATTTATTCGCAACATCCAAAATATTGCTAGTTGAACGATAATTTTGCTCTAATCGAATAATTTCTGTTTCGGGATAATCATTGATAAATAACTGAAGATTATCTGCATTAGCGCCACGCCAACTATAGATAGATTGATCGTCATCCCCTACAATCATCACATTAGCTGTATCACCAGCTAGTTTTTTTACTAAGCGATATTGGATCTTATTGGTATCTTGAAATTCATCAATTAAGATATTGCAAAAACGATGATGACAGTAAGCTAAAACGTCGTTATCGCGGCAAAGCAATTCATAAGTTCTTAGCAGTAATTCCGAAAAATCGACATAACCAACTCTATCACAAATAGCTTGATAGTCTCGATAAATGGTTTGCCACATCACTTGTTTAGGGTCTGCCGAAATAATATCGTCTGCACGAAGTCCCTTTTCTTTTTGAGTCGAAATAAAAGCAGCACACTCTTTGGCTGACCACTGCTTTTCATCGATTTTTAACTCACGAAAAATTCGTTTGATAAGCCGAATTTGATCTTCTGAATCAATAAGCTGAAAATTAGAAGGCAACTTAGCTTGCTCAGAAAACATACGTAACAAACGATGAGTCAATCCATGAAATGTGCCCACCCACATACCATTAAAATAACTTTCTCCCACTAATGCTTGAATTCGCTCTTGCATTTCGGCAGCAGCTTTATTAGTAAATGTCACGGCAAAAATAGAACCTGACGAATAATGCTTTTCAACACAAAGCCAAGCAATACGATGAACTAATACTCGCGTTTTACCACTCCCTGCGCCGGCAAGAACAATGGTATATTGACTATCGGTAGTAACTGCATTTTGCTGTTGTGTATTTAGGTCATCTAATAATGATTTACAACTTTGCATTATGTTTATAACCTATTTTGATAATAGAAAACATTAACCAGTATTAATGTTGAGTGTGTTATTAATATTTTTATCATATCCAAGATATTCTTGTTGATAGTAATTAGGTAAAATAGAAAGTTTATTAAGCACACATATCGTTGTGCATAAAATAATTTATCTCCACCTAACTTTACTGTTTATTTATACAGACAACGAAAGATTATAGCAGATTCTCTAATTCTGACAATTGGGTTATTTCTATATGGGGCAAACATCTTGCATCATCAAGGTGTAAAATATCACGATTATAAATATTGATAAAGCAAGCTAAAAATCCATTATTAATTGCGCCATTAACATCCGTTAATAAATTATCGCCTACATGTAAAATATGATGTGATGGAATAGCTAATTTGTCACAAGCTAATTCAAAAATCTCAGGAAATGGTTTTGAACGACCGTGTTCACCACCACGCAAAGAAAATTGAAAATAATCACCTAAACCAATTTGATTGATATCAACGTTACCATTAGTTATCACCGCTAAAGGATATTTAGCGGCCAATTTGGTTAATAACATATGAGTTGATTCCGGAACATCCATTTTGTGACGCCAAAAATTAAAACAGGTGACTGCTTCATCAATTACATCGGCGAATTTGGTCACTGGCATGTTAGTTCTACTTAATAGAGATTTAATGGTTTGAACTCTCCAAACATTAACATCATGATAAATATCGGGATTGGAAACAAGTACTGCGTGCTTTTCTGCAGAATATTCAGATATCGTCAGCATGCGCAATTGATCATAACATTGTAGCGTTTTGATCATTTCTTCTTCCGCTTTTTCAACAATCATACTGTTATCATATAACGTGTCATCAAGATCGAATGTGAATGCTTCAATACGATGAATAGAGCGATAAACATGCATCGTTATTTTCCCCTTTTTGCTCGTGGATGCGCTGAGTCATAAACTTCTGATAGGTGTGAAAAATCCAAATGAGTATAGACTTGGGTAGTTGATAAATCAGCATGACCTAGCAACTCTTGGACTGCACGCAAATCTCGGCTTGATTCAAGCATATGTGTGGCAAATGAATGGCGTAGTTTATGAGGATGAACATGACTGCTTAAACCTTGTTTAACGCCCCACTGTGCGAATCGTTTTTCAACATTACGTGGTGAAATTCGTCTGCCTAACTTTGAAATAAACAAGGCGTCGTCTTGCGGAACAAAACAATTTCGCATTGACAACCAATGTTTAATCCATTTGATAGATTCTCGACCTAATGGCAGTTTTCGTTCTTTATTGCCCTTACCCATTACGCGAATTTCGCCATCGGTGAGATTTAATTCCCGACAATCAAGGCTAACTAATTCAGAAAGGCGCAATCCCGATCCATACATGACTTCAAGCATTGCTCTATCACGAACTGAAAGCGGATCGTTATAATTGATATCAAGCAACTGATTAATCTCGTCAATATCAATATTTTTAGGCAGATGCTGACCTAATTTTGGATTTAACACTCCCCGAGCTGGATTAGCTGTCAGGCGCTCATTTTTTACCATCCAATCACAAAAACTACGCAAAGCCGATAGCCTTAATGATAAGCTTCTTGCTTGTAATCCTGTTTGTTTACTGCGACTAATTAACAATCTTACTGCTGATGAATCTAGATCTTGCCACGTTGAAATTTCAATCTCTTTTGCTAATGAAATAAGTGCATAAAGCTGCCGTCGATAATTAATTTGAGTATTTAAACTCAGCTGCTTTTCTGACTTTAGATAATTTAAAAACTGATCAACAGGCAAAGTTAATGTAGCATTACTATTTTCGTTAGGTTGGACCATGACATTTCCTTATTTTTTTCGCATAATCCATTGGCTAATTAAAATAGGTAAAATTTCACTCATTTTTTCAAGTAACAATGTTCCTTGTCCGGCTTGATAATGTTCTGGATTAGCGCTAGTAAACATTAACAGTCCCAAATCACCAAATTTCCCTAATAAAGATAAAGCTACCGATCCAACATAGCCATGCTCAGGTAATAAAAAATCGAGCTCGGTTGAATTTAGAGTACCTAAATATTGTTGACTATACTGTAAATGTCTAACGCGAATAAAATCAAATTGTGATGAATTTAAAGCTAAGTGAAGATAATTTGACGGTGCCTTAAGCAGCCATTTATCGTCAAAAAGATATAAATAAGCACCGCTAAGCCCTAACGACTTTGCCCACGTGTTTAATAATACAATTAATTCGTTTAGATCCTGAGCTTTAATCAATTCGATTTGCAGATCCATCAGTTGTCTAAACAACAATTCGTTAGCACTAGCATGTTCCATTAATAATGAGATTTCACACTCTAATTGCTTAATTTTGTTACGCTGACGAGCCATATTCCATTCAGGTAACGAAATAAGCCCCCGAACAGGATGAGGTACTCGCATGTACTCAACATATCGCGCATTTCGCATAAAAAAATCTGGGTTATCGATCAGATATTGGCTAACAATCTCATCATTTAATTTTTCCGATGAGGGATCTTGTTGTGTTTTTTGGGCTTTCAATTTTCGTGTATTTTTAGCAACCATAATTAACGTCTATCGTATTATTGTGTTATCTTATTTTTCAAATGCTTGTTGATTTTGATTAAATTACGAAAAATACAAAAAATTAAATAAAATCAATTATTTTCCTGAATTATTTTCTTTTGTAACCTTTTCTACCAACAAATGCTAGCGTCATACAGTAAGAATATCAAAATTAAATGGCAATAAAGCCATCATACACATGCGTAGCAGGTCCTGTCATGTAAAGTGGTTGATTACCGCCTTTCCATTCAATCAATAATTTACCACCAGGTAAATTAACATTAACACGTTGGTTCAATAATCCTTGATTAATACCTATCGCGACTGCTGCACAAGCTCCCGTACCACAAGCTTGTGTTTCGCCAACTCCACGTTCAAATACACGCAAATTAATGTTATTGCGATCAATAATATGCATAAATCCAATATTGGCACGTTCAGGAAAGCGCTCATGTTGCTCTAATAGTGCTCCTAGCGTTGTCACTTCTGCTGTTACAATATTATCAACTTGAATCACACAGTGAGGATTGCCCATAGATGCAACACCACATAATATGGTCTGTTCTTGAGCTCGAATGATATAGGTTTTTTCTTCTTTAATAGCCTTGAAAGGAATTTTATTGGGCTCAAAAATAGGCTGCCCCATATTAACTCGTATAGTATCGTCGTCATTGACGGTTAAAACAATATTACCTTTCATCGTACTGACTTTTAAAACTCGTTTTCTACTCAATCCTTTTAAACGAACAAAACGCGCAAAACAACGTGCCCCATTGCCACACTGCTCAACTTCAGAACCATCGGAATTAAAAATACGATAATGAAAATCACTATCAGGTGCATAAGGTGGCTCAACAATAAGAAGCTGATCAAACCCAACGCCGGTATACCTATCTGCCATGCGTTTAATCATTTCTGTCGAGAGATGAACATTCTGCGTCACTGCATCAATAACCATAAAATCATTTCCGAGTCCATGCATTTTTGAAAAGTTCATCGTTAGTTTACCTTCTATTGTAAAACGTGTTAGCTTGTTTTTTTAAGTTTAGGCTGTTAACCAGCCTAAACTTAAAAAGGAAATGCTAATGTGATTGAGCATTTCGATACAATGTATAAATATTATAAAACCACTTCACCGCGCCATAAATCTTCGAAAGATTCACGCTCACGGATTAATTTATGTTGTTGTTCATCAATAAGCATCACTTCAGCAGGTCTTGGATGGCTATTGTAATTTGATGCCATACTAAAGCCATAAGCTCCAGCACTACAAATGACCAATAAATCATCCTGCTTAACCGAAAGCTTGCGCTGATAAGCCAGTACATCGCTTGATTCACATATTGGCCCAACGACATTGTATACAAAAGATTCATCGCCAGCTTGTGGTTGTTTTTCGGGCAATATATTCATCCAAGCATCGTAAAGTGCTGGACGGATCAAGTCATTCATCCCCGCATCAACAATCGCAAAATGGTTATCATCTTGATGTTTGGTATATTCTACTTTAGTGATTAACACACCTGAATTAGCAACAATAGAGCGCCCTGGTTCAAATAAAATTTCGATATCGGGATAATTAATTAATTTATTTTTCAACTCAGTCACAAGTTGCGATGCTGTCGGAGGTTGTTCATTATCATAACAAACACCTAAACCGCCGCCTAAATCGATATGTTCAATAATAATGTTATCAGATTGCAATTTATCCACTAAGGCAAGAATACGATCGGCAGCATCAAGAAATGGCGATAATTGAGTTAACTGTGAACCAATATGACAATCAATACCAACAATATTGATATTGGCTAATGATCGTGCCTTTCGGTAAACATCTAAAGCTAACTCATAGCTAATTCCAAATTTATTTTCGCGTAGACCTGTTGAGATATAAGGATGTGTTTTAGCATCTACATCGGGATTGATTCTTAATGAAATCGGTGCAGTTTTATTTAATCGTTTGGCAACTTCATCAATTCGATACAATTCGGCTTCAGACTCAACATTAAAGCATTTAATGCCAACTTCAAGCGCACGTTGAATTTCAATGATTGATTTAGCTACGCCAGAAAAGACGATTTTTTTAGGATCAGCTCCCGCTTTTAATACTCGCTCTAACTCGCCTTGTGAAACAATATCAAAACCAGCCCCCAGTTTTGCCAGTAAACTTAAAACAGCTAAATTACTATTAGCTTTAACCGCATAACAAACTAAATGCTTATTATTGGTCAAAGCCTGTTCATAAGCTAAAAACTGTTTACTTATGTGATCGGCCGAATAAACATATAATGGGGTACCATAGTGCTTTGCAAGATCGGCTATCGCTATTTGGTTTGCAAATAAATGATCATGTTGATAATTTAAAAAATCCATCACCCTATTCCATTATGCAGTTTTAATTAATATATCAGATTGAATTGAGGCAGTTGTTGTTTGTTTAGTTTGTTGCATTTCAGCTTTTTCAACTGGATAATAAAGCGGACCTTTTAATCCACATCCCACCAAAGCCAAAGTAAAGAAAAAGACAGAGAGTGATTTTATCGTTGATTTCATACAATATCCGCAATTCATTCCATTTTTTATAATACTGCCTATATTACACGATAGCCATAGTAGTGCAAAGAGTAAATAATCATGTCTAAGCAAACACATATATAAAATTGGTAAGACAGCACATAAAATGATAAATAAAAAGTATATACATCGATTGAAAGCTTGATTGTCGTCAAAAACCACAAAAATTGAAACACGTTAAACCGTTTTATGTTAGGCTCCACCATTAAATTGCTTTCGGGGGGGAGCTTAACAACACAATAACAGCAATAGCATTAATCCTTTATGGATTGAAAAATGATTAGGGTGTTAGCAAAAAAGCGGAAAATTCGTTTTCTCACCTATTGCCTTTAATCTTTTTTGAGCGGTAATAATATTAGTTTTCCAGTTATCATCATTTGCCCACATTTCAATAACCAGGGGAGCTACATAATTCATGGCACTAAGCGTTTTGAATATAGCTGTAAAATCAACTTCTCCTTCACCAATAACAAGATCCCTAAACTGACCGGGATAATTAGATTTAACTTTATAGGTGTCTTTTAAGTGAATCTGTACAATATGATCACAACTTAACATAAGTTCAGTGCAAGTATCGTAATTCCATCCAGTAATATTACCAACATCAGGGTAAGCCATAAAATAAGGAGAGTTAATTTCTTTTTTTAGAATTTCAAATTTGCTTAAGCAGTTAAGATATTGCGTGTCCATAATTTCAACCGCCAACATTACGCCAAATCGCTCGGCCTGTTTTGCTGCCCATTTCATTGCTTCAATAAAACGTTGATGAGTTTGCAAATCAGCTTGTTCATAATAAACATCATATCCGGCAAGCTGAATCACTCTTATACCCAGTTTATAAGCAAGTATAATTGCTTTATTCATTATGATTTTGGCTTCTTTTCTAATATCGCTATTTGCTGATCCAAACGGAAATTTACGATGCGCACTAAGACACATGGAATGAAGTGGTATACCGGTCTTTTCGCATAGATGTCTAAGCGAATATATCTCATCATCAGACCAATCTAACCTTGCGCGACGTTCATGCGACTCATCTACTGAAATTTCGACAAAATCAAATCCTAATACTTTAGTTTCATTTAATTTATCTTGCCATGATAGTTTGTTGGGCAATGCCTTTTCATAAATACCTATACGAGAAGTCGTTTTTGATTGATACATTGTTTTTGATATATCTGTACTTTGCAACATAATGAGAACCTGATAATAATTAAACAAAAAAGAAAAATGGCCAAATAAACGGCCACATGATGGTGGTGATTACCAATATTGAGCTATTTGTTCTTTTAATGCTTGAGCCGTTTTTTTGCCGTTTTCATTAGCTAAAGCACGACCAGCAATAAATGCTTTAGTTTTAATACCGGCGAATAGATGTATATCTTCAGGTACAATACCTCCAGTAATTGACAATTCTAGCCCTAAATCTGAAAGTTGCCGCATTTTAGTTAGATCATCTTCACCCCAGCCGATACCAGCAAGTTCAGCATCGCGTGACCGATGATATATCGCTTGCTTGATGCCTAATTTTCGCCACGCTTTTGCATCATCTAAAGTCCAATGACCATATAATTCAATTTGAATTTCACCTTGAAATTCATCAGCTACTTTTTTACATGCCTCAACAGTTGCAATATGAGCTGCTGCTGATACTGTTAACCAATTGGCTCCAGCAGAAAAAGCCATTTTAGCCAAAATAGCGCCACCATCGGTCGTTTTTAAATCACACACCAAAATATGATTTGGATAGAGTTGTCTTAAACGTTTAACACTTTGCATTCCCGCGCCAAATGCCAAAATAGTACCAACCTCGATGATATCGACAAACCCAGCTACATTTTGTGCAACCTCTAATGCAGGAGCTAAATCGGTTTGATCTAATGCGATTTGTAATTTAGGTGCTACCATGTTTTTCTCCTTATCTCTTTTATTTTTGACCGTAGTAAGCATTCGCACCATGTTTGCGAAAGTAGTGCTTATCTGATAAAGTTTGTTGGATTTTAATTGTTTGGTTCAGTTGGCGAGTTGCCAATGCCATCATGGCGATCTCTTCAAGTACAACGGCATTATGTACTGCATCAAAGGCACTTTTACCCCAGCAAAATGGCGCATGCCCCGAAATTATCGCACCCGGCATTGCGACAGGATCAAGCCCACGGCATTTAAATTCTTCAACGATAACTAAACCAGTGTTTTTTTCGTAGTCAGTCGCAATTTCGCTATCGCTCAATTCACGCGTGCAGGGCACATCACCATAAAAGTAATCAGCATGTGTAGTGCCTAAAGCAGGAATATCTAATTCAGCCTGAGCCCAAATGGTTGCATAACGTGAATGTGTATGCACAATACCACCAATAGCAGGAAACGCTTTATACAGTTCGATATGCGTTGCAGTATCACTTGAAGGATTCAATCTACCTTCAACAACCTCGCCTGTTAATGAAACCACCACGATATCATCAACGGTCATATTGCTATACTCAACACCAGAAGGTTTAATAGCAATAACATCTTTCGTGCGATCAATTTCAGAGACATTACCCCATGTAAAAGTGACCAAATTATATTTTGGTAGCAATAAATTGGCTTGTAAGACACTTTCTTTTAAAGCTTGATACATACTCATCCCCCATTTAAAGCCTGTTCAATAACGGCATAAACATCTTCTTTTGAGTTACATCGCCGTAGTTTGTCAAGATCAATACCTGTTTCACTATTTTCATCATCTAAGATTTGGGTTACTTCCATTAATCCTTCCATATGCTGATCAGACGTACTGCCAGCAAGCGTAACTAACACATCAACTGGCTCATCTTCACCCTCAAAATAAATTGGATTTTTTAAAGTAACTAAAGCAAACGCAGTTCGATTTACTCCGTCTTCAGGTCTGGCATGTGGCATGGCAAAGTTTGGTGCAATAATAATGTATGGTCCCATACTTTTAACACAGCTAATAATGGCATCGTAATAGGAAGGCTCTATCGCTTTTGATGCAACTAACATATCCGTGCCTAGCTTGATAGCTTCTTGCCAAGTTGCAACATCTGCTTTGAGTAAAATGGAGTTGTTCTCAATCAGTGATTCTTTTAAGGCCATGTTGTACTCCTGTTTTATTAGAAAATCTATTTAGAAACTACTTGATTAATCAGCTTAATAAGCTCGTCACCAAAAGTTTGTGGATTAAGCATATTTTGAACACCTAACGCATACTGACCTTCATTTACTTCAATTTCGTGAATAAGATGCTTTGATGCGACGATGATATCAACATTAGACAGTCGCGATTTGTAATCAGTCACTGCACAAGAATCCATTTCATTAGCAATACCTTTTTTATTTAAGTAGCTGGCAATTTTCATTTTCATCATCATTGACGAACCTTGACCACTACCACATACTGCTAAAATTCGAACTGCGCGACCATCACAAGTTGCGATTTCATTCATTTTTTCAACTACAGCTATATTCATATCTTGATGTTCATCATTTATTCCTGATTGTTTTGTTTGCATGGATTCATCCAAGCGTAACTGTTTGGCAGCAAAGTACATATAAAGCATTGCCAATGCTATAAGCACGTAGATGAATAAATGCGAAATAGATAGGCCTTGTAAAATTGGTGGGAATAATATTGCCCAATCCGCCATTCCCATCCAAGAATCAATCGGTGTACCATTTTGTGCAAAAATATAAATGACCCAAGCCGAGCCAAATACTTCTACCATACCCATCACAAAACAAATTTTCATAACGGCTTTCCAACCACCAAAGTGGTTAGCAAAAACACCAATAGTAGCATTCGAAAAAAACATAGGAATAAAACCTGGAATAATCATAATAGGAGATTTAAAGACAAGTAATAAAGCAATAGCCAAAAATTGCCCTAACGCCCCCCAAATAAAACCAAATACCATGGCATTAGGCGAAAACGCATAAATGGCAGCACAATCAATAGCTAATACTGCATTAGGAATTAATTTTTCTGAAATGCCTTTAAAGGCTTCAGATAGCTCGGCAACAAACATTCGCACACCGCTTACAATCACTTGAATGGCCACAGCAAATTTAAGACCAGTTTCAAAAATATAGATTGTCCAATGAGTTGATCCAGCCATGGTTTGTAAATTATCTAAACCAAAAGAAAGTAAAATAATTCCGAAAAAGAACGTCATAACAATGGTGGTTGCAGCGATACTATCATGAAAAATGTGTAACCATTTAGGCAATTTTAAATTATCAACAGAATCGTCTTTATCCCCCAGTTTAGGTGCTAGTTTAACGGCAATCCATGACCCAAGTTGTTGTTGGTGACCAATTGAGAATCCAGCACCACCGGTAACAGCCTCAGTGGGTTTGAACATCATATTTGAAAAGATGCCCCAATAAAGCGCGATAATAACAGCCGAATAGATAATGGTTTCCCACATACTGTAGCCAAAAAGGAAGTAAAATAACGCAATTAATCCGACCTGCTGAAACATAATATGGCCAGTTAACATGATGGTTCTAATACCTGTTACACGGCGAAAAATGACCAACACTATATTAATAGCTAACGCTAACAATACCGCATAACCGACCCATGAATAGTTTTCATGCATGCCATTTTCAACTGCTACCATTGATGCATAAGTATCAATAATAGATCCTTTAATGCCATGATACTCTGCCAGTTTGGCGATAACAGGTTTGAAAGTTAAAACTAACACGCCAGATCCAACTTGTAATAGCATAAAACCAACAATGGTTTTAATAGTGCCTTTTAAAACTGTTGATATATCTTTACGTAATAGACAATAACCGAGCATTGTCACTAAGCCAAGTAACAAAGGCGCCTTTGTCATAACTTGACTATAAAAAATATAAAATACGTTATAGATTACTTCCATATGTTCCTCTCATCAGTTATCGACATTTTTCATTGCTTTAACAATACATCTCGAAGATCAATTTTTATCAAAATTAAATACTAGTGATATATTCAACAATCAAAATAAATCATTCAATGATTATTTATGATTAATTTGACAAGGATCACCTTTTCTAATAATTAATATTTATGCCTGTGATACACATCACATTTTGATAAAAAAAGAAAGAGAATAAAAATTAAATTTAATTTTATCAATTAATTAAACAATAAATTCAATAAATTTAAATTTAAAATAATTGACTTTTATACCAATGAAAATTATCATCAAATTTAATCAAATTTAATCACTAAAAATAAAGAGGTTGTAATGAGTGAGCTATCTCGGCATAACGAAATAGTGGCATTAGTTAATGAAAAAGGTATGGTTAAAGTCACTGAGTTAATTTCGTACTTTGCTATTTCACCTGCAACAGCTCGGCGAGATATCACAAAACTGGATCAAGAAGGGCGAGTAAAAAAAGTTCGCAATGGAATTATGCGATTAGAAGAAGTAAAACCTATTTGGGCGCCAATTGATAATCATAATACCGACCATTATCACGAAAAAGCGCGCATTGCAATTCGTGCAGCCAAGCTATGCAATAATGAAGAAAACATTGTTATAAACTGTGGATCGACGGCATTTTTACTCGGTCGCGAACTATGCGGTAAAAATGTATCAATTATTACTAACTATTTTCCATTAGCGTGTTACTTAATTGAACATGACCATGAAAACGTCATTATTATGGGGGGATTATACAACAAAACACAAAATATCATTATTAACCCTATTGTCAGCATTACTGATTCCTATGCCGGCAAATGGATGTTTACCAGCGGCAAAACATTAACGCCAACCGGCCTTTATAAAAGCGAAATATTAGGTGCTGTTGCTGAACAGCAAATATTGGAAAAAGTCGAAAATTTAGTTGTTGTTGTCGATAGTTCAAAAATTGATAAAAAAGCCAATTCAGGCATGCTTTTTTGTCCTGTTAATAAAATAGATATCTTAATTACAGGAAAACAAGCAAATAAGGATGTGATTGAATGCATTAAGGAGCAAGGCGTTGAAGTTATTTTAGTTTAACTATTAATTGTAAAAGGAACAAAGTATGAGTAAAGTGAACGAAATTACCCGTGAATCATGGATATTAAATACATTTCCTGAATGGGGCACATGGCTCAATGAAGAAATAGAAACAACAGAAGTTAAACCCAACACATTTACAATGTGGTGGCTTGCTTGTACAGGTATCTGGTTAAAATCAGCAGGTAATACAAATATATCAGTTGATTTTTGGTGTGGCACTGGGAAAAAAACACATGCAAATCCATTGATGAACAAACAACATCAAATGATGCGTATGGGTGGAGTACGTGAATTACAACCAAATTTGAGAACGAGTCCATTTGTTCTTGATCCTTTTGCAATTAAACAAATTGATGCTGTAATGGCAACCCACGATCATGCCGATCATATTGATGTCAATGTGGCTGCTGCAGTTATTCAAAACTGTTCATCGAGTGTTAAATTTATTGGACCTAAAGCCTGTGTAGAATTATGGAAAAGTTGGGGTGTACCAGAAGATCGCTGCATTATTGCTAAAGTAGGCGAAACAATCCAAGTGGGAGACATCACCATTCGTGTCTTGGACTCTTTTGATAGAACATCACTAGTTACCCTCCCCAAAGGCGTATCATCAACAGATAAATCAATTTTAGATGGTATGAATGACAGAGCTGTTAACTATCTATTTGAAACATCAGGCGGCTCGCTTTATCACTCTGGTGATTCACACTATTCTAATTATTATGCAAAACATGGTAATGATTATAAAATCGATGTTGCACTACTATCTTATGGTGAAAATCCTCGCGGTGTGACAGATAAAATGACGTCAGCCGATATTTTGCGTGCGGCTGAATCACTCAATACTCAAGTTGTTATTCCATTCCATCATGATATTTGGGCAAACTTCCAAAGCGATCCACGTGAAATCGAAGTATTATGGCAAATGAAAAAAGATCGCTTGAATTACCAATTTATGCCATTTTTTTGGCAAGTTGGTGGAAGATATACTTATCCAACCGATAAACATAAAATGCATTATCAACATTATCGTGGTTTTAGAGATATTTTTATTGATGAGCCAGAATTACCTTATCGTTCATTCTTATAATGCAATAATTTTATGTAACTGTTAGATATTAACTTCAATGTGTGGACTGAAAACAGCAATACTCAAGTCCACACATAAATTTATTACCCATAAATAAGTACAGCATTAAATATATGTAAAAAATAAAGCACAATTATACATTAATGTATTTTTGACGATTTGGCAGCCAACAATCAACTAATTGTACAGCGCTTTGTGGATAGTTGTTTTGGATGTCATAAGATGCTTGCTGCACTTCACTAATCAAATGCTGATCGCGAATCAAATCAACCACTTTAAAATTAGCCATACCCATTTGCCTAGTTCCTAAAATTTCGCCACTGCCACGAAGTTCGAGATCTTTTTGGGCAATAATAAAACCATCATTACTATCGCGCATTACCTTCATGCGTGCTTGGGCAATTTTACTTAAAGGCGCTTGATACATCAGCACACAATGAGACACTGCCGAACCACGTCCGACTCGTCCACGCAACTGATGCAATTGTGCTAAACCTAACCGTTCTGCATTTTCGATAATCATTAAGCTAGCATTAGGTACATCAACACCGACCTCAATGACCGTTGTGGCAACAAGCAATTGAATTTTTCCGGCTTTAAAATCTTGCATGACCGATTGCTTTAAATCAGATTTCATTTTGCCATGCACTAACGCAATACTTAAATGAGGCAAACGCGCTTGTAACTCAGTAACCAACATTTCAGCTGCTTGAGCATCAAGCATTTCAGACTCTTCAACCAAAGTACACACCCAATATACTTGGCGATTATCTAAACAAGCTTGATTTACACGTTCAATGATCTCATCACGGCGAGTATTAGGTATAACAACTGTGGTAATGGGTGTTCGTCCCGGTGGCAATTCATCAATAACTGAAACATCGAGATCGGCATAAACTGTCATGGCTAATGTTCTGGGAATAGGCGTTGCGGTCATAATTAATTGATGTGGATAAAGATGATCTTTAATGCCTTTTTCCCAAAGGCTTAAGCGCTGATTAACACCAAAACGATGCTGCTCATCAATAATTACCAAACCTAATGAATTAAATTGCACTTTATCAACAAATACCGCATGCGTTCCAATTAACATGGTAAGTTCACCATTTAAAATACGCTCATAACGCTGATGCTTATTTTTAGCGGTTAATGTCCCTGATAACCAATCCACAGAAATACCTAGTGGATCAAACCATTGTTTAAAATTGTGATAATGCTGTTCTGCTAATATCTCAGTCGGCGCCATTAATACTACTTGTTGATTATTTTCTATTGCATTAAGTGCTGCTAGTGCTGCAACTAACGTTTTGCCAGAACCTACATCTCCCTGAATTAATCGCATCATTGGCGTTGGTTTTGCCATATCCAGATAAATATCTTGAACCACCCGTTGCTGAGCATGAGTAGGTTTAAAAGGTAATGAAAATAAAAACGGTTTTATAAACTGTTGATTAACATGCATTGCATAAGCTTGCAACTTTTGATTATCTGTTTTCAACATCAACATGCTTAAATGATAAGCAAGTAGTTCTTCAAAAATAAACCGTTTAATTGCAGGGTGTTCCCCATTTGATAATTGATTTATATCAGTATCTATTGGTGGGTTATGAATAATATTTAACGAATCGAAAACAGTTAAATAGCAACTCGCTAGCGATGCCGGTAAAATTTCTTTTGGCGGATTACGTTTTAATAATAGTAGTGCAGCTTGAATTAGTTTACGAATAATATTTTGAGTAAGTCCGTAAGTTGTTGGATAAATAGGTGTATATCTTTCTTGATTGAGATCAGAAGATAGCAAGTTATCTTCACGACTGTTTTTAACTTTATATTGTGGATGAATTATTTCAGGATAGTTTTTTCCACTTTTAACCTCACCATAAGCACTGACCCACTGACCTTGCGTTAAACTGGCTTTCATTCCAGCATTAAAATTCATAAATCTTAATATTGCTATACCTGATTCATCTTGAACATAGCAAACTAACATTTGTTTACGCCTAAAGACCACTTCAGTTTTTACGATGCACCCTTCAATAGTGGTATACTCACCGATAGCCACATCACCAATAGCACAAGTCGACGTGCGATCTTCATAACGTAATGGAAAGTGCAATAATAGATCTTTGACCGTATAGATACCTAATGTATTGAATTTTTTTTCTAAACTTGCACCAATTCCTGTTAATTTTATCAACGGTACATGGTCCAAAAAACGATTTATCATAATGATTAATTTATATTTCGCGTAACACTCACCACATCCGGTTGCAGTGACATTTTACGAATTAATTCATTAAGTTGCAGAGTATCTTTTACTTCAATTTGCAAAATAATCGTATAAATTTGTCTATCTTTTTCTTCGGTATTTAACCATTGCAAGTGGGTATTTTCATCATTAATAATTGAAAGAACATGTGCCAAAGAACCTTGAGTATTTAAAATGTCGACCCAAATTTCAGCAACAAAGCGCTGAGAAATATCTGGCGCCCATTTGAGCGAGATGTATTTTTCTGGGTTATGTTGATACCCTGTGATATTTCGGCAAGATTCATGATGTACTGTCAGTCCCTTTTCAGGGCTGACGTGCCCAATAATAGGGTCATTGGGAATAGGATGACAACATTTAGAAAACGTAACCAAAACACCTTCACTACCAGTGATAACAAGGGTTTTGTTTGACTCTGCCTTATTTTGTAATAAGGATTTATCCTCTAAACCTTTGGCAATGAAATGGCTCATAATATTGCCTAGCCCAATTTCGGCCAAAACATCATCAAAACTGGACAATTTCGTTAATTCAACCACTCTATGTTTTTGACTCGATGATAGCCCACTAATACCACCAGATTTAACTAACGAAAGGTTAAGTAAACGCCTTCCTAATTCAATTGCATCTTCACGTTTAAGCGTTTTAAGCGCATGGCGAATACGTGACTTTGCCTTAGCACTCACTACAAAATTTAACCAACTTGCGTTAGGTCTTCCTTCTGGTGAGGTAATAATTTCAACAGTTTGCCCGCTGCTTAGTGGTTGTGATAGAGGGTAAGGTTTACGATCAACAATCGCACCAACACATTGATAACCAATATCCGAATGGACAGCATAGGCAAGATCAACCGCTGTCGCCCCTTCAGGTAATTGAACAATACGTCCTTTAGGGGTAAAAACGTAAATCTCTTTAGGAAATAAGTCTGATTTTACGTTTTCGATAAATTCAAAAGAATTCCCTACACTTTGTTGTAGTTCTAGCAAGCTTTGCATCCAGCGTTGCGCTTTAATTTGCGTAGTTGTATTTAACTCATCCCTTTCGTTATATGCCCAATGTGCAGCAACACCCATTTCGGCCATTTGATCCATATCTTCGGTACGGATTTGTACTTCAACCGGTGTTCCGTGTGGTCCAATTAACGATGAATGTAATGACTGATACCCATTCGCTTTAGGAATTGCTATGTAGTCTTTAAAGCGATTAAGTCGAGGTTTATATAAATTATGTACCAATCCAAGCGCACGGTAACAAGCATCGACATCTTTAACCACAATCCTAAAAGTATAAATGTCCATAATGGAATGAAACTGCTGCTCACGCAGTTTCATCTTTTGATAAATCACATAAATATTTTTTTCAATACCTGTCACTTTGGCATCAATATATGCGTCATGTAATCGCTGCTTTATTTCAGACAAAATCTGTTGAATGAGCTCTTTACGGGTATTACGCGCTGTTTTGATCACTTTTTCAATCACTTTAGCGCGATTAGGATGCATTGCTGTAAAGCCCAAAATCTCAAGTTCAGTTTTAATATGATGAATACCTAAACGATGAGCCAAAGGCGCATAAATTTCGAGGGTTTCTTTAGCAATGCGACGGCGCTTGTCAGGTCTTAAAGCACAGAGTGTACGCATATTATGAGTGCGATCAGCTAGTTTAATTAAAATAACGCGCACATCTTCGGTCATGGCAAGCACCATTTTCCGAAAATTTTCCGCTTGAGCCTCTTGTCTGTTACGGAATTTTAATTTATCAAGTTTAGACACACCTTCAACTAAAATAGCAACATGTTTACCAAACTTTTTTGTAATATCTTGAAAGGTAACAGGTGTATCTTCAATAGTATCATGCAAAAGTGCGGCAATAATTGTTTCATAATCAAGCCGCATCTCTGCCAAATTCATTGCCACTGCAACAGGGTGAGTGATATAAGGTTCACCACTACATCGGAATTGCCCTTCGTGTGCATTTTCAGCAAAAAGATAAGCATCTTGAATCAATTCGACTTGTTTAGGTGGAAGATAAGATGCTACAACCTCTTTTAAGCTATCAAAATATTGCATAAGCAATTCCTGTGAAGCTTATTCGTACGATGGCGTGTTTTCGAGAAGAATAGATTCATGAAGTGTTGCACGCACTTCTGCTTCTTCGTCTTGACGCGTTTGAAAGTCAGCAATATCAAGAATCTGCTTGTTGACAAGGCCATCTTCAATTTCACGTAAAGCTATAACAGTTTCTTTGTCGTTTTCTTCCGGAACAAGCGGTGATTTATTTTCAACTTGTAGTTGGCGAGCGCGTCTTGCAGCTACAATAACTAGGTCAAAGCGATTACCAATTTTTTCTACTGCATCTTGAACAGTTACACGTGCCATTTTTACCTCTATCTAATGTTGTTTACTAAAATGCTTTATTTGAAAGATCCAGCATTGTACTTAAATTTGTAGGTGATTGTCTAGATTAATATTGCTTAATCTATAGAAATCAAGGGTTCTGAGATAAATAAAAAACAATTTTTAAGATTTTAATACTGGTCATAATAATAGACCAGATTCATCATTAATTTTATTATTTATATGCTCCTTACTTTGGACTAATTTAACCGCAAAATAGAGATCATAAGCAAAATCAATATACTCATCATCAAGCTTAATATTCATTTGTTTGAACCAGTTTTTTAGCGTTTTGCGTCGACCAGATAAGATTAACGTCACGTTTCTTACTTTTAAAGACTTTACTAATTCCTCAATTCCCGATAAAACACTAACGTCTTTATAGGTAAAGCAAGGAATCGCATCAACAATCACATAATTTACAGGATCTTTTGCTTCGTCAATATAACTAATAATTCTTCGTTTAAAATAAGCAATATTGAAATAAGTTAGCGGAGAATTAAATCGATAAATCATTGTATTATTAACTGGTCGCACATCCTGACCTATTGAATGAATTCGACCACTTTCATCAATCCCTAGCAATTGATCTTTTGGTCTAAATACACGGCGCAAAAATAAAAACAACCCAAGTAGTACTGCCAACGCCATACCAGGAATAATGCCAATTACAAGCACTGAAACGAGTGTTGTCAAACTTAAATAAAACGCATCTCTATCAAATTTAAAAAAGCGGATGATTGTTTGAAAATTGATTAAAGAAATTGAAGAATAAATTAAAATCACCCCTAACACGCAAGTTGGAATAAATTGTAAAGGTGAAAGAAAAAACAACACAACTAGACCGATTAACATTGCGGCAATAATCGAAACGAGCTGAGTTTTTCCCCCATTGGCATCATTCACAGCGGTTCTTGATGAAGTACCACTAACAACAAAACCTTGTGATAACCCTGCTACAATATTGGCTATGCCTAACGCTTTAAATTCGACATCAGCATTGGTTTCGTAATTATTTTTAGAGGCAAAACTGCGTACGGTTATCATCATACTCACAAAACAGATGATGGCAATATTAAGCGAAGGGACAACTAAATCACGCATTAAACCTTTATCAAAATCAAGCCATGATTCAATAGGAATAAAATCACTGCCAACATTACCAATAATACGAATATTAAAATGCTCAAAATTAAATAACCATGAAAAAAATGTCATCACAATGATGGCAAATAGCGGCGCTGGATATTGAGGTTTTAAACGCTTTAAAATAATTAAAATTAACAACGTAAAAAACGAAACCAGTGCAGTACCTATATGAATTTGTAATATTTTAAAAGGAAAATACACAATTCTCTCAATCAAATAAGAGTAATCATAACTAAAGCCCAATGTTTTGGCTAACTGATCAACCATAATGGTGATTGAAATACCATTTAGTAAACCAATTAAAATAGGCTGACTAAGCAAGTCGGCCAAGGCTCCTAGATGCAACTTTCCTGCGATGATACACCAAATACCGATCATGATTGTTAATATCACAACTAATTGCCAACGCAATATTGGATCATTTGCCGCTAACGGTAATACAACAGCCGCAACCACAGCACAAGTAGCCGTATCAGGCCCCACAATCAGCTGTTTTGACGAGCCAAAAAGTGCATACACAATTAAAGGCAAAATGGTCGAATATAGCCCAGCAATAGCTCCAACGCCTGTCAATTCAGCATAAGCAATTGACACTGGTAACGAAACAGCAGCAACCGATAAACCAGACTTAATGTCAAAATTAAGATATTCTCGCTTATACTGTAATAAACAGCATAACCCGGGCATCAATAAAGTTATTTTTTGAAAAAAAGTACTGTGAAAAAACCTGCCCATACTGATCCTTATTTTCCGGCTATGCTCATATTATCAATCAAAATTGAGCCACATTGGATATTCGTTCTTGTTTCAATATCATTACCAATTGCCACAATGTTCTTATAGATATCTTTAAGGTTACCTGCAATGGTAATTTCGTTAACTGGATATTGAATTTTTCCATTTTCAACCCAAAAACCAGTGGCTCCACGAGAATAATCGCCAGTAACGCTATTAACACCTTGCCCCATTAACGAAGTTATTACAACACCTTTATCCAATTTTTTAAGCATATCATCAAAACCCGCATTAGTTTGGCTTGGTGATACAAACCAATTATGAATTCCACCTGCATGCCCAGTCGATGTTAAACCCAATTTACGCGCCGAATAGTTACCTAACAAATAAGTCTGCAGCACACCTTGCTCAACAATATTACGTTGAACTGTTTTAGTACCTTCGCTATCAAAAGGTGATGACCCAACGCCTTTTAGAATATGAGGATCTTCATAAATTGTTAGCCAAGTAGGAAAGACCGTTTGCCCAACACTGTTTAATAAAAACGAGGATTTACGATAAATTGCCCCACCACTTATGGCGCCCACTAAATGCCTAATCAGCCCAACGGCAACTTCCGCACTAAATAGCACTGGCGCTTGCATGGTTGGGAGTTGTTTAGCGCCTAAATGTGAAATCGCTCTATCGGCCGCCTGCTTACCAACCCAATTTGCTGATTTTAATTCACTAAAATCGCGTGATGAAGTATAAGCATAATTACTTTCCATCTGCCCTGCTTGTTCAGCAATGACAGAACATGAAAGTGAATGTGAACTTGCGCAATAACCTTGTAGCATCCCTAAACTATTACCGTATACATAAACACCATAGCGACTACTAAAATAACCGCCATCAGTATTAATTAATTTTGAATGATTGAGCGCGGTTAATTCGGCTTGTTTGGCCTGCTCAATAGCGTTATCGACATTCAAATCACTTGGGTAAAATAAATCTAAATCAGGTGGATTAAATGCCATTTGGCTTGCATCCCCCAAACCAGAACAAGGATCGGGCGAGGTATATTGCATAATATTAATTGCCATATCCACCGTTTGCAAAATAGCCTGTTCGGATAAGTCATTAGTTGACGCACTGCCTTTACTTTGATTTTGATAAACAGTTATAGATAGCGCACCATCACTATTAAACTCAACATTCTCAGTTTCGCCAAGACGCGTGCTTACACTAATACCCGTTGATTGATTAATCGATACCTCAACAGCATCAACTCGTGATTTTGCGTGATTAATAGCATTAGCGACAATAGCTGATAAATGTTCTTTTTGGTTTATGGCTTCTTTTTTAATCTGTTCAATACTCATTTTATTATTTTCTACAATTCTGCTAGTGATACGTTATAATAAGCCAGAATTAAATATTAGTTAACAAAAGAAATAATATGAATCACAATCAAGAGACAAACCTAGAACCCAACTTCGCTATTGACAATGAAGACGAAGAAATCATTTACGTTAGCAAAAGTGAAATCAAACGCGATGCCGAGACCCTTAAAAAATTAGGTATCGAACTTGTCAATTTAAGTAAAAACGAACTAGAAAAAATCCCTCTAGATGAAGATCTTATCTATGCTATTGAACTTGCGCAGAAAATAAAAAAAGAAGGATATCGCAGACAAATTCAGTACATTGGCAAACTACTACGTAGCCGAGACATTGAACCTATCAGCCAAGCGCTTGATAAACTAAAAAATCGCCACAATCAGCAAATTGCCCTATTTCACAAACTCGAAAAGCTACGCGATGACCTGATCACAACTGGCGATGCCGAAACCATTATGGATTTATACCCAACAGCCGATCGCCAGCAACTGCGCACTTTAGCTCGTTTAGCTAAAAAAGAGCAAGATGCCAATAAACCAGCCAAATCGGCAAGGCAAATTTTTCAATATTTAAAAGAATTGAGCGATACAGAATAATCTTTTTATAATGTTCGCTTATTGTTATTAACAAATACTATATAAACTTAGATAGAGGATACAAAAATGGGACTTTTAAATGTACCAGTAGGTAAAGAATTACCAGATGATATTTATGTTGTTATTGAAATTCCAGCTAATGCAGATCCAATAAAATATGAAGTCGATAAAGACACCGGCGCTGTATTTGTTGACCGTTTTATGGCAACAGCTATGTTTTATCCATGCAACTATGGTTATATTAATCACACGTTATCATTAGATGGCGATCCAGTTGATGTATTAGTCCCAACACCTTACCCACTACAACCGGGTTCTGTTATTCGTTGCCGCCCTGTTGGTGTATTAAAAATGACTGACGAAGCCGGACAAGATGCAAAACTAGTTGCAGTGCCTCACAGCAAACTATCAAAAGAATATGATCACATTAAAGATGTTGATGATTTACCTGAATTACTTAAATCTCAAATCAAACACTTTTTTGAACAATACAAAGCATTAGAAAAAGGTAAATGGGTTAAAGTGGATGGTTGGGACAATGCTGATGCCGCCCGTAAAGAAATTGTTGAATCGTTTGAACGAGCAAAAAACAAATAAAATTGAATAAAAAATTAAGCATTACTCTAAGCCATAATACTATTTTATGGCTTTTTTTATTTTGTAAATTTACTGACATCAAAAATTAGTAAAATTTGTAACTATTCAAAATTTGCTTTTTATCAATTAATGGGTTATTTTTTAAAAAATTTGATAAAAAACTTTATTCTAGCTTAAAATTTTATCATTAACTTCTTGCTTTTGATTATAATTTATGCGGTAATAGCACTGGGTAAACAATAAAATATAAAAATTATGAACACAATTAACATTAAATAATGTAGCTTTGGATGCATTACCATGATTTTAATTGCATAATTAATATAATGTTAAAGCCCACACGAGCCGAAAAGGCTAATTATTAATTATTGTTAGGATGTCTAGTAAATGAATAAGAAAACAGGTCAAGTAAAGTGGTTTAATGAAAGTAAAGGTTTTGGTTTTATTACCCCTGCGGATGGAAGTAAAGATGTATTTGTTCATTTTTCTGCTATTTCAGGTGATGGCTTTAAAACCTTAGCTGAAGGACAACAAGTCGAATTTGCTATCCAAGATAGCCCTCGTGGACCAGCAGCAGCCGAAGTTGTTGTTATTTAATAAACCTGATTACGAAAACGCTCATTTTTATAAATGAGCGTTTTTTTAGGCGATAAAAAAAGCGACTCAAGGCCGCTCTTTTAAATTGACTAGTTAAAAAATAATTATTTATTTAGCAACTACAGCAATTAAATCTAATACTTTGTTAGAATAGCCTGCCTCATTATCATACCAAGAAACAAGTTTCACGAAGTTATCACTTAATTGGATACCGGCTTTAGCATCAAATACTGAAGTACAAACCTCACCCAAGAAATCAGTAGAAACAACATCATCTTCTGTATAGCCAAGCACCCCTTTCATTGGACCTTCAGCTGCTGCTTTGATTGCTTTACAAATATCTTCGTATTTAGCAGGTTTTGCTAAACGCGCTGTTAAGTCAACAACAGAAACATCTGGAGTTGGAACACGGAAAGCCATACCTGTTAATTTACCATTTAATTCAGGAATAACTTTACCTACAGCTTTAGCTGCACCTGTTGAAGAAGGGATGATGTTTTGAGCCGCACCACGACCGCCACGCCAATCTTTATGAGATGGACCATCAACAGTTTTTTGAGTTGCAGTAGTTGCGTGAACAGTAGTCATTAATGCTTCAACAATACCAAAGTTGTCATTGATAACTTTAGCTAAAGGCGCTAAACAGTTAGTTGTACAAGAAGCGTTAGAAACGATATCTTGACCTGCATATTCTTTATCGTTAACACCCATTACAAACATTGGTGTGCTATCTTTAGAAGGACCGGTTAAAACAACTTTTTTAGCACCAGCTTGGATATGTTTACGAGCTGTTTCGTCAGTTAAGAATAAACCAGTTGCTTCAGCAACAACATCCACGCCTACTTCACTCCATTTTAAGTTTGCAGGATCGCGTTCAGCAGTAACTCGAATTGTTTTACCGTTAACAACTAATTTGCCGTCTTTAACTTCAACGGTACCGTCAAAACGCCCATGAGTTGAATCATATTTAAGCATATACGCCATATATTCAACATCTAATAAATCGTTGATCGCAACAATTTCAATATCAGAACGTTTTTGTGCAGCACGGAAAACAATTCGACCGATACGACCAAACCCATTAATACCTACTTTGATAGTCATAACAATTACCTTCTTTTTAGTTTTTAATGTTAAAAATCTTTCCTGTAAACTATCAAATTTTAAAGACTTATTCAAGAAGATTCCTAATAATTAAACACGAATTGATTAAATATATTAGACAAAGTACAAGTTAGACTGATTATCGCAAATAAAATCATTATGTTATAAAAAATTGTATACGATATGGTAAGCTAAAGTCAAAAAAAACAAAAAAGGATTATGGAAAGATAAATACCCAATAGCTCCTTGGGATTTTCATCATCACAATATACGATAAATAACATTTAAATGTTTATTATTTAGGCAAATAGTCTTGAGTATGCTATTAATTCGTAACTTATTTATATGCTGAATTAGTTATTTTTAACTTCGCAAAGAAGATAATCTATATAGTAAAAGATCTATTAATGACAAAGAATTTAAAGGCGGGAGGGTAAGTTCCATATATCTTATCAGTAACTACTTACCGATAAGATAATAAAATCAAAAGACAGAGTACAAATCTTAGATAATTGTAACATCCGCAGCTGAAGGACCACGAGGACTATCTTGGATAGAGAACTCTACTTGTTGACCTTCACCTAAAGTTTTGAATCCGTCACCTGAAATTGCAGAGAAATGTACAAATACATCTTTGCTACCATCAGCAGGAGAAATAAAACCAAAACCTTTACTTTCGTTAAACCATTTAACTTGACCAGTTTTCTTAGACATAATAATCTTCCTATAAATAAATTAATCTCAGCCACTAAGGGCTATATTCAAAAACATAAAACCTAGATTACTTATTAACACTAAGAAGAAGATACTGAAGAAAACTAAGCCCTAAAACATAGTAAACCACAAACTACATATATCGAAATGTTACAAAATAAATCCGCATGTCATATGCTTAGTACTATTTACTCATAATTAGTTTACCAATGCAAGTAATCTTTTTTAAAAATTGTTCATCCCATTATTAATAGAATAGTTCATAATGCTATTTTACATGTATAACATTATATATTTTATCATGTTAATCTTTTATCATTGCTTGAGATTTTTTTATCGTTGCTTCTACTGCATCCATAACAGCCGATCTAAATCCTTTAGCTTCAAGCATTTGCACCCCTTCAATCGTTGTGCCTGCTGGCGAACAAACCATATCTTTTAAATCCCCAGGATGTTTGCCCGTTTCTAATAACAATTTTGCCGATCCTAAAACAGCTTGCGCAGCAAACTTATAGGCTTGTTTTCTGGATAATCCACCTTTTACTGCACCATCAGCAAGAGCCTCAATAAACATAAACACAAAAGCTGGCGAAGAGCCACTAGCGCCTACAACCGCATCAATTAAATACTCAGGAACAATTTCAGTTTCGCCAATGCAATTTAATAGTGTTTGTACTACTAACAACTCCTCCTGAGTAATTTCAGAATTTGGCGTAATTGAACACATCGCCGCATTAACAAGCGCAGGGGTATTTGGCATAACTCGAACAATTTTTTGCTCATAACCCACAAATTTTTCAATTGTTTTAATAGTAACTCCTGCAGCAATTGAAATAATGATAGTATTTTTCTTTAGTTCTTTTTGAATATCAGTAAGAACATCAATAATCACATTAGGCTTAACTGCAATAAAAACTATATCTGCAGCACGAGCAACATCTTTTGCTGAATCAAGATTATTAATTGAATAAGTTTGATGAAGAGCTTGCCCCTTTTCCCGATGAGAATCATAAATATAAATTTGTGTTCCCAATACAATATTACTACCCAAAATACCTTGCAATATTGCATTACCCATATTACCTAAACCAATTAACCCTATGCGTTGTTCCATTTTCATCCTCTATTGCAAAAGACCACTTAAAAGATTATAAATGATTTTAGATATAAATCCCCCAATTTTATATTCTAAAAATTTACTCATGCTTTTATAAAAATAACTGATTGTCTTAATTTTCTGGCATCACTTGCATACCATATTGTTGTCCAGTCTGCATAAGAGTAAAGATTTGCTTCATTTTACCTTCGTTAATCAAGTTGCTAACTGCTGGAGTATTAATCAGTATTTCAAATAGAGCTTTACGACCATTTTCAGTAGGTACTAGTTTTTGGTTTATAATGGCTTTTAAACTATTAGAGAGTTGCGAGCGAATAAAATCTCGTGAATTATCTTCAAATACATCGATGATACGATTAATTGTTTGAATAGCTGAACTAGTATGTAGAGTTGCAAAAACTAAATGACCTGTTTCAGCAGCAGTTAATGCAGCTTGGATTGAATGTTTGTTACGTAATTCACCCAATAATATAATATCAGGATCTTGCCGTAAGAGGCCATCAATTGCACATTCCAAATTTACTAATTCTCTTTGATGAATTAACGATTTATCATTTTGGTAAATATATTCAATCGGATCTTCTAAGGTAATTATATGCTTAGCGACTGTTGAATTTATATATTGAATTAATGATGCTAAAGTTGTTGATTTACCACTTCCTGTCGCACCGGTGACAAGAATAAGCCCTGACTCATTTACGGCAAGCTCTCTAAAAATAGCAGGGGCATTAATTTGTGACAGGGTTGGAATGCGATGATTAATAACACGAAACACTGCTGAAATACCACGCTGTTGAAAAAAAATATTTACCCTAAATCGTCCTAATTCAGCAAAATGATGAGCGAAATCTATTTGGCCACTTTGTTTTAAGGTATCAATTTGTGACCGCTCCAATAAATTGAATAATTCAATTTCAAGTTCTAATTGTGATAATTTGTTTTCAGATAAAAACTGTAATTGTCCATTAACTCGAATGCATGGCGCTTCACCACTTGAAAGGTGCACATCCGACGCATTTTGCGTTACACTAAGGGTCAAAATTGAGTTTAACATTAAACTTTGCCTACTAATTACCAATTGGGAATTAACATGAATACGATACATGACAATTTATTTGCTATAAAAAATGAAATTGAAAAAATTGCATCAAAGTGCGAACGAGATCCCAATACAATAGAACTTATTGCTGTCAGTAAAACAAAATCTGTACAGCAAATCACCGAAGCAATAGACGCAGGTCAATTGGCTTTTGGTGAAAATTATGTACAAGAAGGCATAGAAAAGATTAAATATTTTAAACAAGCTATGCCAAACAGTGCACTGATATGGCATTTTATTGGTCCATTACAATCCAACAAAAGCAAATTTGTCGCAGAACACTTTGACTGGATGCACACAATAGACCGTTTGAAAATAGCCCAGCGCTTAAATGACCAACGCCCTACTGATATGGCAAACTTGAATGTACTTATTCAAGTTAATATTAGCCAAGAAACCAGTAAATCAGGTATTGCTGCTGAAGAAGTTGCAGATTTAGCAAAACAAATTATTGCACTTCCCAATCTAAATTTACGTGGTTTAATGGCTATTCCAGAAATAGAAAATGATTTTGACAAACAACTAAAAGCTTTTACTAAAATGCACGAACTTTTACGCTCTTTACAAGCTGATTATCCATGTATGGACACATTATCCATGGGGATGAGTGGTGATATGCAAGCAGCGATCGTTGCAGGTAGTACGATGGTTCGCATAGGTACAGCAATCTTTGGATCGAGGCAGTATTTGTGATATATTGCCTAAATATGTTTATTTTAAGGAGTCTTAAATGACATCGCTTTATTTTCTAGGTAATACCGTCTTAACAATATGTCTATACGTATTGATTTTGCGGTTATGGATGCAAAAAGTACGCGTAAATTTCTATAATCCATTTACCCAATTTATTGTCCGTATTACCCAACCACTTATTGTTCCGTTGCGTAAAGTTATTCCTTCAATTGGGCGTATTGATACCGCAACTTGGTTGCTTTTATACCTATTTGCATTAATTAAAATTATTTTCATTTTATATTATAAAACAGCTAATACCCCAGTTGGGTTTGCTGAATATTTTTTGTTAGCTATAGCGGCCATGGCTCATGCATTTGGTCATTTATTATTCTGGTTATTACTGTTTCGAGCAATTTTAAGTTGGGTAAGCCGTGGTCAGTCAAATGCAGATGAATTACTCTCTCAGTTAACTGAACCTCTCATTGCACCCATACGCCGTATCGTGCCGCCAATTGGTATGATAGATATTTCATTTATGATTTTTGTATTTATTCTAATGTTTTTAAATATGTTTGCTATCGATATTTTCGGCTATTTGTGGCTTTTACTTTAAAACAAAATAAACAGGGAGCTATAGCCCCCTGTTTTAAATAATATGGTCTTCCCAACAAATCACATCTTTTTCATAGACAATACGATTTTTAACCGAAATTTTCAACTTATGCATCAGCTTCTTATTACCAGTAATAAGCGGGTGCCAATGAGGTAATTGTCCTGTTTCAGAAAAATAACGGTAAGTACAAGTTAAAGGTAACCATTTAATGGTAAGAAGATTATCACGATTCAACTTGATACAATCAGGTTCATAATCAAAGCGATTATAATAATGTTTACACTGACAAGTATTAGAATCAAGCAAATTACAAGCCACATTGGTGTATAATATTTCGTCTGTGTCTTCATCCATCAATTTATTTAAGCAACACTGACCACAACCATCACAAAGTTGCTCCCACTCATCATCACTCATTTGATCTAATGTTTTAGATTCCCAAAATGGTTCAATCATACTTTGAAATCATCTTCTTTTAACATTTGTAAGAAAAATCCATCGACCTTAATTTTTTCTTCTATTTCATTAGCGCTACCAACAACAAATTTTCTTTTACCATCAAGCAGCACTTTCATGACAAAAACAGGAGAACCAAAAATAGACATTATTTTTTCTGGAATCATTGAAAAATCATTTTCATTTTCCATATACAAATAGCAGTTTTCTTTTCTGGTACTTCTGTAAATATAACACCACATCATAGAATAACACCTTTACACATCAATATTCTTTGAGACAATTTTGCAAATAAACACCGGCACCAAACAGACCAGGATCTTCATGTGTTATTACATAAACTGGAATTTTTTTAACTAAAAATGACATACGACCTTTGTTTTCAAAAGCTTGTCTAAACGGCGATGCTTTAAAAAATTCAATAAAACGAGGCACAATGCCACCTGCAATATAAATACCACCTTGTGTATTAAGTGTTAATGCCAAATTACCACCAAAACGTCCCATAAAAGTACAAAAATAAGTTAAAGTTTGCAAGCAAAGTGGACAACTTTGTGATAAAGCTTTCCTAACAATAATTTCTGGCGGAATTTCTTCTACTGGTTGATTATTAATTTGCAACAGGGCTTGGTAAATATTAACTATTCCGCTACCTGATAAAAACCGCTCGGTAGAAACACGTCCAAATTTTTTGCGCAGTTGCACTAAAATACGGTCTTCATCATCACTTGTCATTGGTAGCTCTGTATGTCCTCCTTCTCCAGATAAACTAATAAAACGTTCATTAACTTTAATCAAATGTGACACACCAAGCCCTGTGCCAGCGCCATAAATGGCAATTGGATAATTTAAATCAGGTTCATCTCCGCCAATTTTTACAAGATCTTGTTTTGATAATTTAGGAATTGATGTTGATACAGCAGTGAAATCATTAATCACTTCTAGTTTTTCAAGACCAAGAACCTTAATCAATTCAGAGCGTGAAAACGACAAATTATTGTTTGTCATAGTAATTACATCGTCGTCATCAATCGGGCAAGCAATGGCAATACAAGCCATTTTAACGGTAACAGATTGCGCTTGTAAGTAATCTTTAATTAATGTTAATAATACATCATCTTTTGCAATAAGAACTTTAGTAATGGCAGATAATTCATTTATTGCTAAATTATAAAGCGCAAATCTGGCATTGGTTCCACCAATATCGGTGACTAGTGCATATTGATTCATGTTATTTCCTTTGTGATGAATTAACTTTTTATTCAAATAACAAGCTTCAACCGTCAGTCGAAGAAAGCATAATTGTTAATATTATTAATATAATGACATTAAATTCGCTTAATTACCCTAAATGATTACTACGAAGATGACTTCCGCTAAACTATCAAAGTATTAGCGGATAAATATAACAGGATTAAGTAAATAGGCCTACAACCACTTTTTAAGTTTGAAATAAATATAAGGCGCAACACCCGCTAGTAACATCAATAGTAACGAAAACGGATAACCATATTCCCATTTTAATTCAGGCATAAATTCAAAGTTCATACCATAAGCAGAAGCAACCACAGTTGGCGGTAAAAATACAACCGACACAACCGAGAAAATCTTAATAATTCGACTCTGTTCAATATTAATAAAGCTGGTTGCTGCTTGCATTAAGAAGTTTACTTTTTGAAATAATGACTCATTATGTGGAACAAGTGATTCAATATCACGAATCACTTCGCGAGCCTGTTCCAACTGTTCTACAGGCATTTTTGCACGACGCACTAAATAGTTAACCGCCCGCTGACTATCCATTAAACAAAGTCGTACTTTCCATGCGGTATCTTCAAGCTCAGCCAATGAGGTGATCGCCTCATCATAATGTTCTTGCGCAGAGCGATCCATAATAATTAAACTTAATTCTTCTAATTCACTATAAATATTTTCAATTTGATCAGCTAATTGTTCCACTTTAACTTCAAATAAATCAAGTAATACCTCATAAGGATTACCATCACTCATACTCTGATAACGAGAGCGCATACGATACAAACGAAATGCAGGAAGATCACGCTCACGCAATGTAAACAAACGCCCATTATGCACAGTAAATGCAACAGTTGAATTGCCCGCTCGATCTACTGCGTCCTCATAAAAAAAGAAAGAGTGAACATGTAATCCTTCGTTGTCCTCAAAAAAACGGGCTGACGCCTCAATATCATCTAACTCAATACTCGTTGCTAAGTTTTGTCCTAAATGTGTTAAAACAAAATCGCGATCGGCTTCTTCTGGTTCAATTAAATCAATCCAGATCGCATTATTTATATCGCCTTCATTAACCTTTACTAATTGTTTGTTTTTTAATCCAAACGCATTAATCATAAGGCCTCCTATATAGAAAATTTTTTAGAACATTACATTAACAAATGTTGGGCATTATACTCGTTATGGCAACAAATTCCTATGTTTAAGCCAATCTTTCTATATCTTTACAATATGAGAGCAAAATTCCATTATTGAATTAAATTCGCTGATATTACTATTGTCTCATGTTACAATATGCAACTTAAATATTTATGCAATGTTTAGGAGTTAATAATGGCCAATAGAGGAATAAATAAAGTCATTTTAGTTGGTAATTTAGGTCAAGATCCCGAAGTTCGTTACATGCCTAATGGTAATGCAGTTGCTAATTTTAGTGTCGCAACATCAGAATCATGGAAAGATAAGCAAACAGGTGAAAACCGTGATCGTACTGAATGGCATCGCGTTGTCGTATTTGGTAAACTGGCTGAAATTACTGGTGAGTATATAAAAAAAGGTACTCAAGTCTATCTTGAGGGGCAATTACAAACGCGAAAATGGCAAGATCAGTCAGGGCAAGATCGTTACACGACGGAAGTTGTGATCAATCCAATTGGCGGTACTTTACAAATTTTAGGATCACGCAATAGCGGTGAAAGCATGGATGGCGGTTCACAAAATTGGGGACAAAGTGCAAATAATTTTTCATCTGCTCCTGCTACTCAATCTCGACCTACAACACAAAGCGCATCTGTCGCACCAGCACAACCTACAGTCGCACCAGAACCACCAATGGATTTTGATGATGATATTCCATTCTAAATACCATATAAAATCACTTTGTAAAAATAAACCATAGAATACGAAAAGATGCCTCACAACATAAGGCATCTCTTTTTTACACTGATTTTATTATTGTATAAACAATGCCGGCAATATAATAGGTTTTATGAGGAAAAGTGGCATTGAAGCCACTTCGAAAATGATGAGATTTTTATTATTTTGTGTTGAGACTCTATTGATAATCCATGCTGGCAAAGAATTAGTGCTAAATTCTCCCAATATCTAATATTAAAAACAAAGTAAACAAACTAAAGCTTTGGTATATTTTTAATCATTTCCACCCGCATTAAATAATCATAAAGTGGGACTAGCTGTTTAAACCCTTTAGCCAATGTTTGGGGTAAATCACTATTTAATACGTCATCAATATGATTGCTTGTCACCATAACCGCAAGATTTTTGCGGTTATACCATGTAGCTATTTTTGCATCTTGCTCTTTGATTAACGGTCGTTTATAACTTTCACCAACAAGTTCAAATGGTTTTTTAACACAATGCGTCATCGCTAAAAATTTCTTAGTATCATTAAGGATTTCTTCTCGAAAAATATCCATCGTTTGTTTTGATGAACAATAATAACCAAGACCATATTGATAGCTACTTGGGCTAATTTCAAAAAAGTAGGCAGGAGCTTCTTTCCAATCTCGATTAGGTCGTTTAAAGGTCAACCATAAGCGACTACGATAAAGTGATTTATCATTTGAAAAACGAGTATCGCGGTGAATACGCGAAATTGTTTTACCAATGGCTGGGCGAGTCTCAAACCATTCATCAATTTTAAGCATCTCGGGAGCTAGTTGATCAACTAATAGCCTAAAAGGCTTAACTAAATCGTTATCATAAATAGCGCGATGTTGTTCAAACCATGGTTTGCTGTTATTTATCCAAGCATCTTGCAAAAAATTAAGCCCTGCTTGTGTAAAACCAGTGAAGTTTGCCATTGCTTACTCCTTAAATAACGCTCTTACTTTTTCTAAATCTTCTAGCGTATCGACCCCTATTGCTGGGGGCTGTTTTGCCACTGCAACATGAATTTTCTCACCATACCAAAGCACTCTAAGTTGCTCTAACATCTCAATTTGTTCAAGTGAAGATGGCACCCAGTTGATATACTGACGGATGAAGCCAGCACGATAAGCATAAATACCAATATGACGAAGATAAAAATTACCAATACTGGATTGTTTTAATAGATCAACCGATTTAGCAAAACGATCGCGCTCCCAAGGAATCGTAGCACGAGAAAAATAAAGCGCATACCCCTCTTTGTCGGTCACAACTTTAACCGCACCGGTATTAAATGCCTCTTCAACAGAATTAATTGGTACTGCTAATGTTGCCATTCCCGTTTTATATTGCACCAAGTTTTCAGCTACTTGGTCAATAATAACAGGTGGAATTAAAGGTTCATCACCCTGCACATTAACAATGATTTCATCATCAGCAAATTGAAAAGTATTAATGACCTCTGCTAACCTTTCAGTACCAGAATTATGCTTGTCACTAGTAAGAATGACTTCGCCACCATACTCTTTGACTATCTCAAAAACTTGCTGATGATCTGTTGCAATAATCACTCGAGTAGCTGACGATTTTTTTGCTTGCTCCATCACCCGAACAATCATAGGTTTACCATGAATATCCGCGAGCGGCTTAGCTGGTAAACGACTTGAAGCATACCTAGCAGGAATAATAACCGAAAAATTCATAATTAATATCCTAACTTTTATTCTTGAACAGGCTGTGATTGATTAAATTGTGTTGCTTCACTTTCTAGCAATACAGGAATGTTATCTTTAATTGCATAAACTAGATTATCTACTTGGCAAATCAACTGCTGATTATTTGCATCATATTGTAGTTGCTCATGGCATTTAGGACAAGCGAGTGCGCTTAATAGGATTTCTTTCATGTTTTATTCTCTTTGAGATTTTGTCTTAGCTAATAACAAACAGATCTGATCAATTGCTTCTAGAGGTATTACCGCATCAATGGGTAGATACCACCAATTTTTCTGGGCAAATTGCCTACATTTAACGGCATCTTTTTCTGTCATTAAAAGTGTTTGTTCACTACTTGCAACATTATTTAACAACGATAAAGTAAATTTTTGATGATCAGCAAAAGAAATAGTTTCAACCACATCCGCTTGCATGTTGATCAACATATCAAAAAAACGTTTTGGATTACTAATACCTGCAATAGCATAAATATTTTGCAATGAAGATAATGTTTTTTTTTCTTTAGTTAGCAAATTGACTGCATATAGTGGCGTTAATTGCATGGTATAGGTTTTATTTGGATACTGCTGGGTCAAATTATTTACGCTATCACCGTTTATAATAATCAGATCAACTGATTTTAATCGACTTTCTCGCTCTCTCATTGGTCCTGCTGGCATCCACCATCCATTACCAAATAAACGTTTTCCATCAATCACTACCAACTCAATGTCGCGCGCTAAAGCATAATGTTGTAAACCATCATCGGTCAAAATAACATCTAATTCATATTGCTTTAGTAACGCTTGAACAGCTTCTGAGCGATAAGGTGATACGGCGACAGGCACATTAGTACGCTGAAAAATAAGTACCGGCTCGTCACCAGCTTGTGCGGTTGTGGTTGTATTATCTAAAATAAGCGGATAACTATCAGCCTTGCCACCATACCCTCTTGAAACAACTCCAACTTGTAATCCTTTTTGTTTTAACGATTCAATTAAACCCACAACCAGTGGAGTTTTGCCATTACCACCAACTGATAAGTTGCCAATAACAATAATAGGTACAGGGGAACGCCAAGATTTTAAAATACCTAATCGATACAAAGAGCGGCGAATAAAAGCAATCAAACCATATAATAAAGAAAATGGTATGAATAACCAAAATAATCGATTTTTACCATACCACAGTTTTTCAATCATAACTTTAACATCACTTAATTACATTCAGTAAAATTGTTATATCTTTTACTGTCGATATAACAATTATTAAAATGGTTGCCTATAGCAAACGGTAGTCTATTTTACTCATAAATTGGTAAACTACCAAACCAATCATGATACCATCTTGGTTTAATTTCTCCTCGCATGGTTTTTAACTTCCAAGTATGTTTATCAAAAAATAGGCTTATTTGACCAGTTCTAGCAGTAACATAATAATCTAAGTGTAAATCTTGATACCTTGTTATTACCTTATGGGATGGCAGTTTCCAAGGATTATAACGAGATGTAGACGCTAACGATTTTACTGCTTTAACGTGATTTAAAAAAGTATAACTTGATGAAGTAGTACTACCATGATGCGGAATTTGTAAAATAGTAGAAGCTAACTGATTTCGATATTTTGTGATTAACTGATATTCCTGATTGCGCTCTAAATCTCCTGTTAATAATACAGAAAAGTGCCCATCATTTACTTGTATTACACAAGAGTCCTCATTTTGTGCATATTTAACCAGTTTATTAGGCCACAATATATCAAATGTTAGCTCGTTCCAATTAACACGATTACCAGCTAAACATGGATAATCATTATTTAAATCAAAAGAGGAACTCATTAACCATGCATTAGGATAAGTTTGTTGAAGCAATTTCAAACCTCCAACATGATCATTATGTTGATGACTAATAATAATTCCTTGTACATTCAAATTATGCCATTGCAAAAAAGGTATAATCACCCTTTCCATAGCAGAACTTTTTCCCCAGTTAGCTCCTGTATCGTATAAAATAGCTGACGTTCCATCATGAATGACAATAGCCAATCCATGACCAACATCAAGCATATCCAATCGCCAACGATAATTCTGATGTTTAAAAAGTGGCGTGACTAATAACATAAAAATGACTAATAAAGTAATTCCAAAACAACGCCATGTTCCAGTACGTATTATAATGACAACTAGCCAACCTAAAAAACTTAACCAATAAAAGTCTGAAGGAATGTTAAGCCACAATAAATTAAGCCAATTTAAACTAAAAAATAACCATTCCAATGATTTATCCGCAATCAACCAAAGCCATGGTGCGATGTAAAGACTATTCACAACACCGAATATCAACGCTAACAAAATAGCTGGAAAAGTAAATAACGAAATAATAGGAATCGCAATTAAATTCGTTAAAATAGAAACTGCACTAATGCCCTGAAAAACAAAAAATTGAATTGGAAGCAACAATAAAGTTAACCCAAACTGCAAGTGTAATAACCTTACCACATACCAACGTTTTTTATACTTTACTGCTTTGGGAAGCGGGAACCAATCACACAAAAAAATTAAGCTAATTACAGCATAGCAAGATAACCAAAAACTCTCAGATAAAATCATCAACGGATCAAACAGCAACAACAACGCAATAATTCGATTAACTTTTTGCCATGCACTTATTTGCTGTTTTTTATAACATAAATAAATCCAAATTGATAAAGCCAATATAGCACGCAATGTAGGGGGATTAAAGCCAGTTAACCATGCATAAAACAGTGCACATAACCATCCTAGCATAATTGGTACAAAGAAATAGATAAAGCGCTTTGAAATAAAAAACAGTAAAACTTTAACTATAAAGCAACTAAGTCCAAAAACCACTAATATATGCATACCCGATATAGCCATTAAGTGAGCTACACCTGTTCGCATCATCACCATACGATGTGAATCATCTAATTGAGAGCGATCACCGAAAGCAAGAGCATGTAAAATACCTCGATAATGATACAAATCAATATAAGGTAGTGCTGAATCAGTAATAAATTGTCTTAGATCAGACTTACTATCTAACAGTTTACCATCAACTAATTTAGCTGAGAGTAAACGGTGGTTTGCTATCGAAAAGCGCTGACTATCAAATACTCCTTCATTTAAATAACCATGCGCAACTTTTGTTTTTAGTGTTAATTGCCAAATTTGACCAGATTTAGGGAGTTCTGGCTTATCCCAATAAACCGAGATCGGAATATTATTAGAAAGCATGACATTTGAAATCGAAAAAACAGAAAATGAGATATAGTAGGGTTCAATAGCTGTTACTGCTTGTCGTGTATTGATATTTTTGACCTTGCCTTTAACAACAATCGTTTTATCGATATACGGCGAAATACTTGATAAATATTGCTTAGAATAAGCAGTTGACCACAAAAAACCTAAACCAAATATAACAAAAATAGACAAAAAATAATGTAACCTAACCGGAACAACTAATATCAAAATAACCAAAATAGCAGCAATACAATACCAATGCCAATCAGATAATAAATGAGGTAAAAATAGTAATGGCATACAACCTAATGAAAACATGATTGCCAATAAATCAAGGGAACAAAATTGTCGCATTTGCACCTACCATATTTATTTTATAACACTTAGCTACCCTATCAGTTGATATTATAAAAAAATAAATAAGTATAAATTTTTTGATCAGACTTCCAATTTGATTATTAATTTAGATGAGCTTTACAAAAATTATTTGCAATATTTCAAACTTAAAAATGGTAGAAAGTTGATAGTGATGACTAATAAAACGTCGACGGATTTTAACGCAATAATCATAAATACAAGGTTGGTTTAATTGATATGAATTACCAAATGGAAATTTAAGTTGCTCAAATAAAAAAGCCAGTGATTTTACTCAAAGGCTTTTATCTAAAGTGTAAAATTTAAAGACTATCGTTTGCTGCTTTATTTACTCTTTCACGCAATTCTTTACCTGGTTTAAAGTGAGGGATATATTTATGTTTTACTTCAACATTACCACCCGTTCTTGGATTCCTTGCTTTGCGTGGGGCACGATAGTTTAAACTAAAACTACCAAAACCTCGAATTTCTACCCGATCGTTACTTTCCATGGCTAACGCGATCTGTTCAATGATATCTCTAACTGAATCATCAACTAGTTGCACAGGAAGATGTGTCCGCCAATTAACAATCCGTTCTACTAAATCTGATCTGTTCATGGTCACTCCTAATTTATTTATGTGGCATGTAACTTATTCATTTTATCCCATAAAAGAAAAAGAGGGCAAGCCCTCTTTACTCTTTGCATAAATATTTTTTACTCAGTTTTTGATGCAGCTTTAAATGCTTCAGCCATTGCACTAGTAAATGAAGCATCTTCTTGAGTTGTAGTATTATTTACAGCAGCAAGTGCTTCTTTTTCGTCAGCTTCATCTTTTGCGCGTACTGATAAAGAAATTGCACGAGTTTTACGATCGATATTGACAATTTTAGCTTCAACTTCGTCACCAACTTTTAATACTGTCGTTGCATCTTCAATACGCTCACGAGCGATATCTTGTGCTTTTAAGTAGCCTTCAATACCTTCAGCAATTTCGATAGTTGCACCTTTAGCATCAACCGCAGTTACAGTACCTTTAACGATCGTACCTTTTTTGTAGTTAGAAGCAAAACTACTGAATGGATCGTCTTCTAGTTGCTTAATACCTAGAGAGATACGCTCACGTTCAGCATCAACTTGTAGAACAACCGCTTCAATATCATCACCTTTCTTATAAGCTTTAACTGCTTCTTCACCTGGCATATTCCAAGAAATGTCTGAAAGATGAACTAAGCCATCAATACCACCATCTAAACCAATAAAGATACCAAAATCAGTGATTGATTTGATCTTACCACTCACTTTATCACCTTTATTGTGTGATTCAGCAAATTGCAACCATGGATTTGGTTTACATTGTTTAAGACCAAGAGAAATTCGACGACGTTCCTCATCAATTTCAAGTACAACCACTTCAACTTCGTCACCAAGGCTAACAACTTTAGATGGATGAATATTTTTGTTTGTCCAATCCATTTCTGAAACGTGAACTAAACCTTCAACACCTGTTTCGATTTCGACGAAACAACCATAGTCAGTTAAGTTAGTTACTTTACCTGTTACTTTAGTACCCTCTGGATAACGTTTAGCAATTGAAACCCATGGATCTTCGCCTAATTGTTTTAAGCCAAGTGATACACGTGAACGGTCTTTGTCAAATTTAAGTACTTTAACAAGTAACTCTTGACCAACTTCAACCACTTCGCTTGGGTGTTTAACACGTTTCCAAGCCATATCAGTGATATGAAGTAAACCATCAACGCCACCAAGATCAACAAATGCACCGTAATCGGTAAGATTTTTGATAATACCTTTAACTTCAGAACCTTCTTGTAGATTTTCAAGAAGTTGTTCTCTTTCAGCGCTATTTTCTGATTCGATAACTGCACGACGTGAAACAACAACGTTATTGCGTTTTTGATCTAATTTAATAACTTTTAATTCGATTTCTCTATTTTCAATATGAGAAGTATCGCGTAATGGACGAACATCAACAAGCGAACCAGGAAGAAATGCACGAACGCCATTAAGATCAACCGTAAAGCCACCTTTAACTTTACCATTGATAACACCTAAAACTGTTGCAGCATCATCAACTGCTTTTTCTAGTGTTAGCCACGCTTCATGGCGTTTAGCTTTTTCACGAGATAAGATTGTTTCACCAAAACCATCTTCAATTGAGTCAAGCACAACGTCAACAACGTCACCAACTTGAACTTCTAATTCGCCTTGGGCATTTTTAAACTGCTCTACTGGAATTGCTGATTCAGATTTTAAACCAGCATCAACTAAAACAACATCTTTGTCGATTGCAACGACAGTACCACGGATCACATTACCAGAACGAGTGTCTAATTGATTTAAAGACTCTTCAAAGAGTTGAGCAAAAGATTCAGTCATATTTATATACTTAATTTAATATTAACGTCCACATTACGTCTTGTCTTGTGGGGTTGTTTAAAATACTCCAAATATCCCTATATTGGAGCTCGATTCACGCTACAAGCGAATTTACAACGCAAGCTTTTCGTTGATATACTTAATAGATTGATTAAAAACATCTTGAATAGACAGTGATGTGGTATCAATTATTAGCGCATCAATTGCAGGTTTTAGTGGCGCAACAGTTCGATTACGATCCCGCTCATCACGCGCAGTTATCTCCTGCAAAATTTTGGCGAATTTAACATGATTTTGCTTATCTTGCAACTGTTTCATTCTTCTTTCTGCACGAGAGTGCGCACTTGCATCAAGAAAAATTTTAACTGGCGCATCACTAAAAACCACACTACCCATATCGCGACCATCTGCAATCAGCCCCGGCGCTTGCCTAAAATCACGTTGGCGCTGTAATAAAGCTGTTCTAACCGAATTAATTGCCGCTATTTTTGATGCCGCGCCCCCCGTTTGTTCTGTACGAATTTCTTTTGTAACATCAACATGATTTAATAACACTTTAACATCACAACCATGAGAATCAAAAGCTAGTGGTAAATTAAGGGCTAATTGTGCAAGTTGTGTAACATCATTAAGAGCGATATTTTGCTGAAGCGCACTAAGCGCCAGCACACGATAGATAGCGCCAGAATCTAAAAGATGCCATTTAAAATGATTGGCTAACGCTTGACATAATGTGCCCTTTCCAACGCCACTTGGTCCATCAACAGCAATAACCGGAACGGATTTACTCATTTTATTCTTCGCTTAATCGTTTAAATTGTTCAAAATAATTAGGAAAAGTCTTCATTGTGCATTTGGGATCTAATATTGTCACAGGTGTATCAGAAAGTGCCACGAGAGAAAAGCACATAGCAATACGGTGATCATTATAAGTCTCGATTTCTGCATGGGTTAATTTTGCAGGTGGCAAAATAGTAATATAATCTTTGCCTTCATCGATCGTTGCCCCTACTTTACGCAATTCAGTTGCCATTGCATATAAACGATCGGTTTCTTTAACTCGCCAATTATAAATGTTACGAATTGTAGTTGGTCCTTTAGCAAATAAAGCAGTTGTGGCGATAGTCATGGCAGCATCAGGGATATGGTTCATGTCCATATCAATACCGTGTAATTGCCCACGTGAACATTCAATATAATCATCAGCCCAAGTCACTTTAGCGCCCATTTTTTCAAGCACATGAGCAAATTGGGTATCACCTTGTAAGCTTTTTTTACCAATGCCTGTTACTCTCACTGTACCGCCTTTAATTGCTGCGGCAGCTAAAAAATAAGAAGCCGACGAGGCATCGCCTTCAACTAAATAATAACCTGGTGATTGATAACATTGATGTGCTTTAATTGTAAATTTTTGATAGTTATGATTGGTAACTGACACACCAAAAATAGCCATCATTTTGATCGTGATATCAATATAAGGTTTAGAGACCAAATCGCCAATTATAGTAATTTGAGTATCATTTTTTGCTAGCGGCGAAGCCATTAACAACGCTGTTAAAAATTGGCTAGAGACAGAACCATCGACTTTAATGTCACCTCCGGTAAAACCACCTTGAATATGTAGTGGTGGATAACCCTCATTTTCTAGATAATCAATATTAGCTCCGCCTTGACGCAATGCATCGACTAAATGACCAATTGGACGCTCTTTCATTCGGGGCTCGCCAGTTAACACAATATTATTATGACCAAGGCATAATGCAGCAGCTAAAGGACGCATTGCCGTACCAGCATTACCTAAAAAAAGCTCTAATGCATGATCAGATTGCAACATACCTCCCACACCTTGAACATCACAAATGGTGCGATCTTGTGATAGCTGATACTTCACTCCTAATGCCGCAAGTGCATCAAGCATATAACGCACATCATCACTATCAAGTAAATTAGTTAAACGCGTATTACCTTTACTCAATGCTGATAGTAATAACGCACGATTAGAAACACTTTTTGAACCTGGCAAATTAATCGTACCATTAAATTTTTTTATTGGTTGTAATGTTAAGGATAACATAATGACTCTCTTTAATATTCTTTAAAATTTTTCTAACGTCTTTTTTAATAAATTAATTGCTTCATTATCTTTAGCACTATTTTGCCATAACTTATCAAATAAATGGCGATATCGTTTAATTGCATGATAAGACGAAGTGATCGACGCAATACCGGTAGTAACATTAGGTAACTCACCTAATCGAAACGGACTCATTGCTAATGAGATAGGATTTTCATCTTGATAAAAAATCTGAAAAGCAATTGATGGAATTGCTTCTTGGGTAATAGCAATAGTGGGGGCAAAGGATTGTTGTTCTATTAGCTCAATTAAATGATAAACTTCTTTACGTGCTAATAACATTCTTTCTGACTTTTTGCCTGGCGAAATTGTCAAATTTCCCACTAAACCAATATGCAAAAACCGCTCTACATTACGCAAGCTAATTAAATTAATCACCTTTGGTACTGATTGATAAAACTGCTTTTTACGCTCTTTTAAAATCGACAAAATGACTGAATATTTGGGGTGATCAATCGACTCATTTGATTCATTTAGCATCATAGCTAAATGAGTCAAATAATCAGGTGACGTTAATAAAAACGAAAAAGGGTCGAAGTGAGAATAGATATGGGTTGATTGTTCTTCTAACTGACGCATACGCTCAAAAAAACCGTCACCACTCGAATAATACTCGGTATCAATACCAAGTAAACTCGAAAAAGAAGTATCGAGTAACAAGGCCAATCGTTCTAAAGTTTCAATTTTAACGATTTCGCCTTTTTCTAACCGATAGACTGCTGCTCTTGAAATTTTAAGGCTGTCAGCAACATCTTCAGCCTTCAGTGAAGCGGCAATCCTATACGCACGTAAACGTTGACCTATAGCACAATAATCAATCGATCCAGTAATCATAATATACTCAAACTATTGGGATTTTGGCAGTGTATCACAAGGTGATAACAATGCCAATTTTTGGCAAAATGTTTCCGGTGTAGCCTATATTTTCACAACAACTTAAATAACACCTATTTTAATAACTCATTTTGCAATGCTGATACATTTTCAAATTCAGTAAACTCAGAAATTGCCTCTGGTTGTTTAGCATTATCTTCACGCTTACCAAGAACTTGCGATGCAAATACAAAACCTTTTTTATCCATAACTGAACGGTTATAAAAATCAACTAAATCTTGTTGAGTGATTTTTTTCAATTGTTCAATTTTTTTGTGCCGTGAATCAAACGTAAAACGCGAATTCCAATAGTCAGCTATATAACGACTAAACTCTTCATCCAATGTTTGCGGAGGCATTTTCAACTCATCAAGTACCGCTTTTTTATATTGCTCAATATCTTCTTTAGATAATGCTTTAAGCTTATTTGATATAACAGGATAAAATTCTTGATAACGCTTAAATAAATAAGCTGGATCGTATTGGTTACTTTGAATGATAAAACTCATTCCAACTGAATCTCCAACTGTAACAGGGCCTGCAAATACAGCGTAGCCGAGTTGCTCGTTAGTACGCAATTGATCAAAAAACCATGGTGATATGATTTTAGACAGCGTATAACTTAGCATACAACTGCTAATCCGATCATAACCGGTTGGAATATAACTCATCATCAAAGCATTATCAGTGCTTTTCGCATGTTGAGTCATTTTGGCCTCCAATGATTTTTTAATCTGAATATTATCAACAGGAGTAAATTCAACATCACGCACTAGTGTTTTTTGGATGGAATGATAAAGATCTAAAGAATCCTCGTTAGACAAATTACCCAAGCTAAGCATATAAGGTACTGAGTGGGTTAATAAATTATCGCGATAAGTTAACACGTCATTGATAGTCATTGTTTCTGTAATTTGACGTCTTTCATCCCGTTCAAAATATGGTAAATCTGACAATTCATTAACAGGATTAACCGCCAACCAATAACTTTTAGCATGCTCAGATTTATCCAATTCTTGCAAATACCAAGATTTAGCTAACACTAAGCTTTGCTCATCAATTGTCACATTGCGATAACTATTAAGAATTGCTGTCACCATTTTAGGTAAATGCTGACTAAAGCCACTAGCTGAAATCATCAGGCCATTATCATTATTTGTTGATAACGAAATACCCGCAACCCTAGCCTGAAATCGTAATTGTTCTAAATTACGACTTGCAATGTAATCAATTAAATTAAAAGCGACCTCTGCTTTAGCATCACTAAAAGCCTCGTTATTCCGTAACGAAACCACAATCGCCGCTTTAGGTTCAGTTTTGAAATATTGACTAACAAAATGAAGATGATTACCACGTTTACTAAACCCAGCTGGTTGAGCTTGAGCGCGGTTTTGCTTCACAATTGAAAAATCGTCAGGAATATAAGGATTTAATTCAGGTAAACTAAATGTGAAATTTTTGCCTAAAGCCAACCAATTCGCTTTTTGCTCACTAGTAATATTATCGATTTTATAAGGTGCGTCTACAAAATAAGCCGTCTTATTAGTCGTTTGATTTGGTGAAATAATCCAAGCTCTAACGTTATCCGGCGTTAGGCTTTTTAAGCGAGCGGCGATCGCTGTTTTATCAAAATTATTAGCAATAAAATCAGAGTTTAATATATTTTTAACGGGGTACAACAACATTTGATCAGATAGCCATTCCACATAAGACATATCACGCTCAACATCCTGATACTTAAATTCTAGTGCTAAAACTTTCTTAAGTTCTTCATAATAAGCATCAGAAATTCCTTGCTTTTGAATTAACTGCAAATAATTAAAAATAGCCCCAATAACTTTATCTTTTTGAGCGAGACCATCGTCGGTTAAGCTCACATTAATACTCAACATACCACTATTACCATAACGGATAGGGTTGATAGACGAACTAATACCTTCAATAAGACCCTGCTTTTGTAACTGATCAGACAACGTGTTGGGGCTACTATTATCAATTAAATAAGTGATATATTCATCGCTTTTATCAGCAAATTTATCTAAATTGTTTTCCATTGGAAATTGTAAAAATAGCAATTTCTTAGGTTGCGCTGGCACCATTGCAATCTGTTTGCTTAGCACATTTGGAGTGATCGCTGGCTTATCAACTATTGGAGCATTAATGTTTTTATTAGGGATTTTCCCAAAGGTGTTTTCAGCTAATTTTGCTAATTTATTGATTGACTGATTACTATAAATTACCCCCACCATGATATTAGACGAATAATAATTTTTATGAAAAGTCACTAAAGCATCTTGTAATTTACTACTTGGTTTATCACTTAATGTTTCTAAATTGCCACCCGAAAATTGTGCCGATGGGTGATTAGGATTAATAGTTTCGGAATTAACTTGTTCAATACGAAAACCATCGTTCGATCTAGCCATCGTCATTTCGGCATTAACAGCATTGCGTTCTTTATCGGCAAATTTAGGATCTAAATTCGGCTCGGCAATAGCATCGGCTAAATGATCTAGCGCTTTATCAAATGCGCTATTTTCGACCTCAAAATAAAACGCAGTTCGATGTGTGGCAGTACTGGCATTATAGCTACCAGAATGAAGGCTTAAAAACTGAGAAAAACTAGCTGGTTCTGGATACTTAGTCGATCCCATTAGCACCATATGTTCAGTATAATGCGCCAAACCTTGCTGATCTTTAGGATCTTGCAGTGAACCCACTGGCAATGCTAATGATGCCAGAGATTTTACGGCTTTAGAATCTGACACGAGTAATACCCGCATTTTATTTGCCAACTCAATAACTTCATATTGTCGTTTATCGCGTTCGCTTTGTTGTACTTTTTCTAACAAGACTGGTGTTACAGACTTATTTTCAATCGCAAACGATACAGGTGAAATAGTCAAGGTTAATAATCCAAAAAAACTACCAATTATTAAATTAACTATTTTTTTATTTTTCAAATCCATAAGATTCACTCGCTTGACTTTGTCATCAAAAACCGGCTATTAAAAAGCAAAAAGCGGATTTATCAAAATTCCTAAGCATGATAATAAATTCCGCTATTTTGTGATGAATAAAATTAATGTTCTCGAGTTTTTCTAAACTCAACATCAGGATATCGTTCTTCAGTCAAATTCAAATTAACCATACTTGGCGCAATATAAGAAAGGTTATCTCCTCCATCTAAAGCCAAGTTTTGCTCGCATTTGCGCTTAAACTCTTCCAGTTTTTTCACATCAGAGCATTCAACCCAGCGCGCTGTTGTGACGTTAACGGACTCATAAATTGCTTCAACGTTATATTCAGATTTTAAACGCGCAACCACCACATCAAATTGTAGCACCCCTACAGCACCTACAATTAAGTCATTATTAGTTAATGGACGAAATACCTGTACGGCGCCTTCTTCAGACAATTGCACCAATCCTTTTAATAGCTGCTTTTGTTTCAGTGGATCTTTAAGACGAATTCGGCGAAATAGTTCCGGCGCAAAGTTAGGAATACCGGTAAATTTTAAATTTTCCCCTTGAGTAAAAGTATCACCAATCTGTATAGTACCATGATTATGTAATCCAATAATATCGCCAGCATAGGCTTCTTCAACATGTTCACGATCACCCGCCATAAATGTTAAGGCGTCAGAAATATTGATATCTTTAGCCAAACGAACATGACGCAACTTCATGCCTTTTTCATATTTACCCGATACAATGCGCATAAACGCCACGCGGTCACGATGTTTAGGATCCATATTGGCCTGAATTTTAAAAACAAAACCACTGAATTTTTCTTCTGATGATTCAACTTCACGCTTATCAGTTTGACGTGGCTGTGGTGTTGGAGCCCAAGAAGTTAAACCATCAAGCATATGATCAACGCCAAAATTACCCAATGCTGTACCAAAAAAGACTGGCGTTAAATCACCCGACAAGAAAGCATCTAGATCAAATTCATTGGAAGCACCTTGCACTAATTCAAGCTCTTCACGCAGTTGCTGTGCTAAATCATCACCAACAGCTACATCCAAATCAGGATTAGTTAACCCTTTAATAATTCGGACTTCTTGTATTGTATGACCTTGGCCTGATTGGTAAAGATATGTTTCGTCTTTCGCTAAATGATAGACACCTTTAAATAACTTGCCACAACCAATCGGCCAAGTAATTGGTGCGCACATTATATTTAGCTCGTTTTCAACTTCATCAAGCAATTCCATCGGATCGCGAATATCACGATCTAGCTTATTCATGAACGTTAAAATTGGTGTATTGCGTAAACGCGTAACCTCCATTAATTTACGGGTACGATCTTCAACCCCTTTTGCTGCGTCAATCACCATCAAACAACTATCAACCGCAGTTAACGTACGGTAAGTATCTTCAGAAAAATCCTCGTGCCCTGGGGTATCTAATAAATTAACTAAGCAATCATTATAAGGAAACTGCATCACAGATGTCGTAATAGAAATACCACGCTGCTTTTCCATCTCCATCCAGTCTGACTTTGCATGCTGGGCATTAGCACCACGGCCTTTAACCGTACCTGCTGTTTGGATTGCATGACCAAATAAAAGTACCTTTTCGGTAATGGTGGTTTTACCGGCATCAGGGTGAGAAATAATCGCAAAAGTGCGACGTGCACTAACCTCGTCTAAATAAGCTTGTTCTGTCATAAAACTGTTTTAATCCACACAAAAATAATGACATATTTTAGCAGGTATCTATCTATTTTGCCATTGGTGTTATGCACAAGGTCATTTGCCTTATTTATTTATTTATGCATAATATTTCCCCTAATAAGTCATGCATAATTTACTGCTTCTTGACAAAAAGTTTCAGGAAACTATGCGTTTTAGTATACAACCGGAAATTGCTATGAATATTCGTGATTTAAAATTGTACCTACATTTATGCGAAACCTGTCACTTTGGTATAACAGCAAATGCCATGCATGTTAGCCCATCAACCTTATCAAGACAGATTCAGCGACTTGAAGAACATTTTGGTCATCTACTATTTATTCGCGATAACAGGCAGGTACAAATCACCCAAGTGGGCGAAAAAGTCAAACATTTTGCTCAACAAGTAATAAATATGCACCAACAGCTAAAACACGATTTAGATCAATCCAACCAACAGCTTGTTGGCGAACTCACGCTTTTTTGTTCAGTCACCGCCGCATATAGCCACTTACCGGAAATACTCGATAGTTTTAGGATCCACTATCCACTAGTTGAAATCAAACTATCAACTGGTGATGCTGCCGACGCAGTAGAAAAGATACAAACAAATACTGCCGATTTAGCCATTGCCGGCAAGCCAAAACATCTTCCGACCGGTATTGAATTTTTAAAATTTGGCGAAATTGAAATGGTCTTGCTGATCCCAAAACTTAATAGTTCATTTAGCGACAAATTACACCAAAAACAACCTGATTGGCATAATATTCCATTTATATTGCCTGAGCACGGTCCAAGCCGACATCGCATTGATTTATGGTTTAAACAAAAAAAAATCACTAACCCCAAAATCTACGCAACGGTTGCAGGCCACGAAGCGATTGTATCAATGGTTGCTCTAGGATGTGGTGTCGCCTTATTACCAAAAGTTGTAATGGACAATAGCCCTGAGCGGATAAGAGAACGTATAACCGAATGGTCTACTAACTTAATGGAACCCTTTGACGTTGGCATTTGTGTACAAAAAAGACGATTATCTGAAAAAATTATTGCCGCCTTTTGGGCAATTTGCAATCTAAATTTAGTCAATAACGAATAATAAAAATATAGTGTATAATTAGAGTGTGAAAAACTAACACTATTATAATGTGCGTATAATTTACTGATAAGTAGCTAAATTTTTGGCAAGATATAACGATTAAATCAGATAAAACATGATTGTAATGGAATTCAAAATGATACAAATAAAAATATTAGCTTCATTGATACTTTTTTCCACTATTGCTTTGCCACTAGCGGCACAGACTAACACGACAAAAGCAACCCAACTAGTCGATAGTACTGAGGTGAGCACATCTAAAAAAAACACAATGACTGGTGACACCAATACAAGTGTTGAAGTTAACAGCAATCCTCAAATTGGCAATACAACCATTCAAAAACCTAAGTGGCTAGTTCGTGATACTTTAACTTATTATGACGGCGATAGTAACGACCTTGTCACTGCTGGACTGGGATTTACACCATTATCAACCGCAACTATCTCACCAGAAGTTGAAAACCCGACAAAACCAAATTTTCAAGAGCGTCGTCAAGCTAAGCTAAATCGCTATATTGACACCAAAAATGGCGAAGGAACACTATTTGGTTTTAGAAAACAAGAGCTAACACCATTGTTTGATGGCAAAATTGCAGGCACTGAAATATTAGCCATACAAAAACAAGACGGCGTGGGCATGTTACTACAAATTCCAATTGATTTTGACAAAAACAAACCCTGCATCGTTGCCGTTCCTGCTACTGATTCGGACGGAGTACTCAATGCCAAAGATGTACAAATTCGTGGTTTATGGGGACTTCGCCACAACTGCGCTGTGGTTTATAACGACAAAGGATTAGGTAATGGCATTTATGATATTGATCACAATCTTGGCTTTACCTTATGGGGTGAAGTACAAAGCGGGAGTATGTTATTTTATCCATCTATTAATAATAGAGAGCAATACATCCAAAAATACCCTCATCGTTATGCCATAAAACAGCTACACTCAAAACTCAATACCGAAGCTCGCTGGGGTGAACATGTATTAAAATCCCTAGAGTTTGCCTTTTATGAAATTAATAGTATGTTTTCACCCAATGACCAAATTATCTTTAATAAAGACAACACCCTTGTTCTAGTTTATGGCGCAAGTGATGGTGGCGGTGCCGCATTAAAAGCAGGCGAATTAGATGACCAAAATATGATTGATGGCATTGTGGCAGTTAATCCACAAATTCAACCAAATCTTGATACATTCCCTGTTACACTAAAAATAGGTAGCAGCGCCCCACAGCAGTTAGATGCTAAATCCATTGCAAATTACAGTGCTTATGGCGCGTTATATATACCTTGTGCAATCCCAGCAATAAAAGCCTATAAAGACAATTCTTATGTACCTTATGCGAATTATTTCCTTTATTCACAAGAACGCTGTAATGCCCTAAAAAATGCCAAATTACTTACCAATGGCACCCCAAAAGAGGCACTAGAAAAATTGCACAAATATGGGTGGACGCTAGAGATGGACATCCAACTACCCTATTTTTATTACACTGAATCGATTGGTCTACCGTATCAATATATTAGTGCTTATGGCAAATACGATGTCACCGAAAACATGTGTAATTTTTCGGTAGCAAGTACCCAGCAAAATCCAATCTATTACAGTGGTAAAGTGGCGCCATTAGAAGAAATTTCTTTTGAACAAATATGGGGAATGGCAAACGGGCATTTACCACTTTGGAACAGCCATGATGCAACTGTCTTGGATCTAGTTGAAAACGAAGATCTCAACACACCAAGACGTGAATTTTATTCTAGCTCGCAAACAAAAGATATAATTGACTATGGCACGGAAGGATCAATTTGTGTTTATCAAAAATCACAAGAACCGCGTGTTGAAGAAGGTATAAAACAAGTTATGGCATCGGGCAATTTGCATGGCATAAAAACCTTTATTGTTCATGGTCGTAACAATGTTAAACAACTACCCAACTATACATCGCGCGCTTATGTCGCTTTAAATAGTTTAGTTGAAGGTACACAATCGCAACTGCGATATATTGAAGTTGAAAATGCCAGTTATTTAGATGGCAGACCACCATTTGACAACACTTTATTACCGATTGATTATTATGGTGAAGATGCTATTGAATGGTTATGGGCTAACTTAACAACCCAAGCGACACTACCTGTAAGCCAAGTGGTGCATACAAAACCCCGGGGGGGCAAAAGTGGTTATGCGCCACAAATAACCAACAAAAATTTAAAACCGATAATGCAATCCCCAAATCGCAATGATGTCATTCAAAAAAATGATGGCAAATTGATATTGCCAAATTAACGACAAATATCCCAAAACAACTTTAGCCAATGCCATCTTTTATCGCTAAACAAATTTTGGGGTATAACACAAAAAACAACGACTCGAGTTGCGCATAGTGTTGCTTAATATCAACAATAGTTTCTCTTAACAAATACAATTTTGGTCGTCGATTTGCCATGCCACCAAGTACATCACCGACAAAATCGATAGAAGCATAATTTTCTAGCCACGACCCTTGCCACATTGCATTCATAAAATTCTGATAATCGGCAGGATACGCGCTAATATAAGGTTGGATATATACTTTTGTTACTTGATTGAATTGAGCCACACTTGGTAGTAATCCATAGTCAGGCCAATGCTTAGACAAAAAATGATCCCACACAATATCTAACGTAATAGGCGCAACACGTTGATGTAATTTTCGAAACAGCAACTTGGCTTGCTTAACTTCAAATAGGCTATCGGTCAAGCTATCAACTTTACGGTGTAGCATAATGCCATCAGCAATATCGCGGTCATACATTACATAAGGATCACCTTTAACAAAATCTGCCACTGTATTGCCAATTAATGAACTACCCGCTAACATAGCCAAATGCAAATGAGCAAGGATATTCATAAAAATAAATAATTATTCACGATGTTTAAATTCACCTTCGGCAAAACCTTCGCGCCAATAGCTAGTAATATGAAAGGCATCCGACGGTAAATATGTATATTTATCCTTAACAGCATGGCGAACAGCTTGTGCCAATGAACATTCCATTCCCCCCCAAAACAACAATTTATCTTGTCCTGATAAATCGGTACTAATTATTGCATCAACAAATTGATTGGGATTATCCCCATTTTGTACAAACCAATGTACTTTAATACTTTTATTAACAGGTAACGACACCATATCGCTTTTACAATTAACTTGCATAAAGGCAAAAGCCTTTTGTTTTTTAGGAAGATGCTCAAGTGTATAACAAATAGCTGGAATAGCTGAAACATCGCCCATCAATATCAAACAATCATTATTAAACTTCAACTTACTGGCAGCGCCAATCAAACCAATTTGATCGCCAATCTTGGCTTTTTGCGACCAAACTGAAGCCAAACCAGTTTCATGAATGGCAAAATCAACAAAAAACTGATTGGCATCACGATCAAATTCGCGCACGCTATAGCTACGAACAAGCTGACGCAACCTATCGTTAACAAGGATTTTATTATTTTCATCAAGTTGGGGAAACTCAATTAAGCCAGTTAAAGGATCTGGGAACAATAATTTTAAATAAGGACATATCCATAGTGGATCAATATTAACCGGTTTATTACTACTAAACTGAATACGAATAAAGCTGGGTGAGATTTTTTCAACATTCAATACCGTTAATAATGCATTAACAATGACTTTTTTATTTATTTTAATTTTCTGTTTTTTTTCATCCATCATGCCGATCCTTTATTTATTGTTAGTTGATATCATCATACAACAAAAAATGTTCGAGTAATGCTATTTTTACAATTGAAAAAACAGGTAAATTTGATTAATCTAAAAATAGTAGAATAAGCGTAAACAGCATCGAATTGATAAAAAACTTAAAATGTTAACGCACCAAAAGTACCACACCAGTCTTGTTCAAACTTAGTTATTGCTGCCTCCACAGCAGGATCAGAAATAAATAGTTCAGCTACCTCCACTGGCAACGTAATAGATTTACAACCTGCAAGCATACAATCTAGTGCTTGCCTTGGGGTTCTAAAGCTTGCGGCTAACACCATCGACTGTGGGCTGTGCAAATCTAATAGTTTTTGTAACTCAAGTACTGTATCTTTGCTATTTCCACCTTGAGCATCGATGCGGTTGACATAAGGCGCGATATATTGAGCCCCAGCTAATGCTGCTAAAAACCCCTGTCCTGCACCATAAACAGCCGTGCCTAACGTAGGAATACCTTGTTGGGTTAATTCTTTTATCGCAATCAATCCCTGCTCATTAACAGGAATCTTAGTCACAATTGACGGCACTGCCTTTCTAAGTTGATGAGCCTCTTTTATCATTTCGTTGGCATTACTTGAAAGTACTTGGGCAAACAGCAATTTATCTGTGCCTAGCACCTCTTGTAATTGAGCCAATAACGAAAAGATAGGCTTGCCTGATTTTGCCACAATGCTCGGATTAGTGGTCACCCCACAAATGGGCAAAACTTTAGCTAAACGTTTGATCGCGGCAATATCGGCGGTATCTAAGTATAAATCCATGGTTAACTCCTAATTTAGAATGAACAATCATTTGTTAACATATAACAACATTTGCATGACAGACATCGTATGCAGAAATAATCCAACCGCATAGAAGATAATCTTGTTATTTACTGGATTTTTGTACGCTCTTCAAAAAAATGAGATAGAGATCACATAATCGAAAATTTAAAATACTTATTAAATAAAAACGGGTTATAACAATTTTTATCTTTTTTAACTGTATATAATCTAAATAAACGTACACTACTTAATTTATGCTTATGACAAAATCCATTCACAACGCATTAACCAAGTTTGTAACTGATGAACTAAAAATCAATCGTATTTATTTTGCAAACAGCAGCAATTGCGCCCCTTTGCATGCCTACCAAGTCAACTTTCCTAGAATTGAAATCATATTAGAAGGCAAACAACAAATGCAATGGGCGGATAACAATGGAAAAATTATTGAAAAAATATTATCGACTAATGATCTTTTATATATTTCCGCTCAAAGTTGGAACAACCCCATTTGGACAACCCCTGTTACATTATTAAGTATTTTGTTTGGAAAACAACAAATTGGAATGAGCTTATTGCACTGGGATGGCACTCAATTAATCCCCCATGGACAAGTAAACAAACCTAGGCGGGGGCCAAGAGTGGGAACATTTATCATTCAAGCACTTACAGAACTAAATTGGCAAAATCAACCACTGGAGCAAAACCAAACAGCATACTTTCTGATTCAAAGCTTGCTCAGCAATACACTAGATTTACTTAATGTTGAGATCGAAACATCATCCAAAACCACCAGCTTATTTGAAGCTATTCGCCAATACATTGATACCCACTTTCGTGAAAATATTACACGCGACTTTTTAGCTAACATGTTTTACATTTCGCCCAATTATTTATCACATCTATTTCAAAGCGAGGGAAAAATAGGGTTAAATGAATACCTAAATCATATTCGTTTAGAATATGCCAAATCGCTATTAAAGGATTATGATCTAAATATAAAAGAAATTGCTCTAGTATCGGGGTTTAAAGATAGTAATTATTTTTGTCGGATTTTTAAAAAAAAGACAGAGCGAACACCAACCGAATATCGTCGACAATATCATAGTAAGTTAATGTGCAAATAGTTTTTTCACAGTTAACGTTCAAACACTTTTGTTTTTCACAATGACCTATAGAAAAAGTTGAACCATTGGAAGCTCAAGAATTTATTATTAATGATTTTGGTCAGGCTAATTATCAATTTCCAATAAACGATAAGCAATCAGCATTTGCAAAATTAGTTGATAACAACGGCAATGAAAAGACTATTTGTTCGAAACAGATTAATCGATTTTTAAATGACAATAAAGCAGAAAAAGGAGATAAGATTATAATAAAAGGTGATAAGTTTATAATGAATAAGAATCAGATTAGCAAGTCTATAAACTTATCACAGATAGAAATTTAAAAGCCGCTTTAAAGGGCTTTTAAAACTTGCATACTAATTCCAACTTGCATTACCAACTCTATTTTTTGAAACCATTGCTTTGTGAGAGTTTTGACAATTCAAGCTATCACCATCAATCTCACCATTTTTACATTTTTTACGGTATTCATCTAGTAGTTCTTTGTTATTTTTAAAATCTTCTACAGTATAGGTCTTTTCATTACATCCGAATAAAAACATGGCAGTAATCATTACTAGTATTTTTTTCATATAAATTCCTTATAATTGTGGGTTAATATTAAATTAAGATCTATTGTGTTTCGTTAAGTAATCATTTACTGCTAATCTTAGCAAATCAGATATTGTTTTTAAAGGCAACTTTGCTCGTTTATTTTTTATTGCAATATCTTCTAATTCTTCATATTAGCTTTCATCAATTTCAAACGAAATTTTTCTCATAACTTTAGATTTAGATTCTTTTTTACCGCTAGAATATGGACGATCTGCTAATTCATCAGCCAGTTTATTTGCTTAGTTGTTTATAGTAATTTGATAAGGCTTTGTAATGAGTATAAATAAAAAACAAAATTAACACTTTATCAAAGACAAGAGACTTGTCACATAAATCATAAAGAAAGAATAACTGTCACTGATTTAGCTAAACGCTTTATGGTTAGTCGTCTGACTATTTATAACGTACTAAAGAAAGCCAGATTGAAGCTGTTTGTGCCTCTAACGAGTAAAGGTAAACGTTATAAAACAATTAGTTATCAATCTAAATATCTGGTTAAAGTTAAAAAGTCCATTGAAGATAAACTAAGACAACAAGCTAACTAAACACTATAACAAAACCTATCCGGGCGAAATAATCACTGGATAGCATAACCAATGATTTCTAAACCGCCTATGCGGCGGTAAACCATGAAGTTGAATTAACGGAGTTAAAAGGGGATTTCTAAACCGCCTATGCGGCGGTAAACTAGAAACCGATATACTATAAACCTTGTTTAGCAAAAGGCAAATAGGATTTCTGTTTTCAAAAACCCTTTTTTGTAGCGCCTGCCTAATGTGTTGTTTTTATGTACTTTAATTTATTAATAAAAAAAAGGGTTGGCAGCGATTTGGTTATTTCTATGATGAGTTAATTTTACCATTAAAAAATCATTCAGGTAGAACATTGATTTTATTAATTTTTATTTTTGTATGTTTTTAAAGTAAAACATACAAATTCCAAAAATAAAAAATCAATCTAACTTAGGATGCTGATCCACTAAATTCTGTCGCTGAGCCTGCAGGGTTTCGATCTTCTGTTCAATATCTTCGACTTTGTGCTCAATTGTGTCAAAGTGATCCGATAAGATTTCTTTGGCTTCTGAACGATCTGATGCCGCTGGCGTTGCGCCACGCAATGGTTGATTTGCGGTTTCTCTCATCTTTATGCCAGTAACTAAACCAATTAATGCTACAACCATTAAATAATATGCTGGCATATATAGATTATGACTTTCTTCAACCAGCCAAGCGATAACGGTAGGTGTCGCACCGGCAACTAATACCGAGATATTAAAAGATATCGCCAAGGCACTATAACGAATACTAGTTGGAAAGATAGCCGGTAAAATGGAAGCCATAACGCCAGTAAAACAGTTAAGTAATACAGCTAAAATCAGTAATCCTAAGAAAATAAGACCAATAATGTCACTATTGATCATAATAAATGCGGGATAAGAAAGAATTAATAAACCTAAGCTACCGCCAATAATAAATGGTCGGCGACCTATTTTATCACTAATAAATCCAATCAATGGTTGCACAAATAGCATGCCTATCATAATGGCAATAATAATTAGCACCCCATGTTCCGTATGATAATTTAAGTTGTGAGATAAGTAGCTAGGCATATAGGTAAGCAACATGTAATAAGTTACATTAGTGACAATCACGAGTCCTACACAAACCAGTAGGCTCTGCCAATATTTGGTTATGATCTCTTTAAATGTCATTTTAGGTTGATTGGTAATATGATCACGATCATTTTGGTCCATTAAATCGGTGTGCTGTTGAAATGCTGGTGTTTCATCTAATGCATGACGTAAATACAGCCCAATTAATCCAAGCGGCAAAGCAAATAAGAATGGAATTCGCCAGCCCCAATCATGAAATGCATTTTTGCCAAGAATGCTTGATAATAACACAACTAAACCTGCGCCAACTAAAAACCCAGCAATAGAACCAAAATCTAACCAACTTCCCATAAAACCTCGTTTACGATCTGGCGAGTATTCGGCAACAAATATGGCTGCGCCAGAATATTCTCCTCCAATTGAAAAGCCTTGAGCAAATTTAGCTAACAGTAATAATACGGGCGCAGCAATACCAATTGATGCGTAAGAAGGAATTAAACCGATACAAAAAGTACTTAACGACATTATGATAATAGTGATTGATAATACTTTTTGCCTTCCAAATTTATCGCCAAGAACACCAAAAACTAAGCCACCTAACGGGCGAACTAAAAACGGTACCGAAAATGTGGCAAGCGCTGCCACCATTTGAACACTTGGTGATGCATCAGGGAAAAAAACTTGCCCCAATACATAAGCTAAAAAACCATATACGCCAAAATCAAACCACTCCATTGCATTACCTAACGCCGCTGCGGTAATGGCTTTTTTTAACTTACTATCATCAATTATTAGAATATCATTGATGTTTAATGGTTTGTTTTTGGACTTTCTTATTTTTTTCATAAAATACCGCCTGTTTACATACAAATAATAAAAAGGAATGATGCAACAAGGTAAACGGTTACCTTTGAATACATAAAGAACAATACTTTTTGGACTACACATCAAAATGTGTTTATCAGTTAATTAAAATCGAAGCAAAAGACAGCAAAGATAAAAAAAGAGGATAATAAAAAAGCAAAAACTGAAGTTTTATTGTCTATTTTGTTTTTACCAAATCACAACAAAACAATTCCTTTTCGTGAAGATTGAGTACCAATTATAGCAAAATCCCCCTATTTTGTAAAATCCAGCAAATAAACTGCTAATGATGTAGCGGTGTAAACATAATTAGCGGTTTATTTTTTTGAACAAAAATAGATCCCAATCACAATGAATACTATCGAAACAAGATGAAAATAGGCAACTGGTGTATGTAAAAACACAATACTGAAAATGCCGGCTGATAAGGGGATGATATGGGTATAAATTTGCCCTCTGGTTGCACCAATTTCAACTATGCCTTTATTCCAAAATAAATAAGATAGCCAAGATGCAAAAATAGCGATATATAGTAAACCAAGCAAAAAGTCAGGGGTAGTATAATGTGCTAGGTTAGAAACTGGATAACAATAAAAATAGACTAAAGCAATGGGCAATAGCATTGCTGAACCTAACACTGCACTGATAGTTACAAAGGTATTACCCGATATCGATTTATCTTTTAACCGCAAAAATGCGCTATAACAAGCCCAGCTTAGTGCCGATGCCATTGCCCACAGGTCACCTTTATTGATATTGCTAAGTTCAGTTAAATTGGTTAGGTTTCCTTGTAAAATTAAATAAATCACACCGATAGTACTAAATAAAACCCCTAAAATATTATTTTTTGAAATCGTATCATTAAATAATAATTTATTCATAACCAATACCATGCATGGCGTTGCCGAAAGGTAAATTGACGCATTAAGCGATGAGGTATATTGCAATCCAATATAAAGTGTTAACGGGAACAAAATTTGCCCAAAAATAGCAAGCAAACATATAGACCAAATCGATTTTTTAATTTTTGGCAGATCATTACGGAGTTGTTGGTGATATAAACACAATAATAACAGCGCAGTGATAATCCATCGACCTTCAGATATTACCATAGGATCGGCTTGTGTAACCAATACTCGCCCAATAACATAATTTCCGCCCCAAAAGCAAGCCGCTAATGTAAGTAATAAATATGGCATGATAATACCCTAACATCAGAGTAAAGATATAATGATTGATCGGGTTATTATATACCTATAGATAGTAAAAAAATAATGAATTTGGAAAATACTCCTACTTAATTTATATTCGCTCACATTATGCCAATGTATTTTAATTGTGACGTTAATATTAACTTAACCTAGAATCCTTATTTGTTATCCTTTAAAATAATTAAAACAAAATTGATAAGGTGGCCCTTATGCGCTGGAGAGACCAAAGAGAGAGTGATAACATCGAAGATCGTCGCTCACAATCAGGAAGTGAAATGGGAACGCGAATCCCAATTGGAGGTAAAGGCAAAATTGTATTATTTATTGTGGTGTTAGTAGCAGGCTATTATGGCGTTGATTTGACTGGCTTGCTAAATTCAACCTTAATTGATGCCAGCAATACTGAGCAAAACACTAATCAATCTTCGATTGACGATGCAGATGCTGCTAAATTTACATCAATCATTTTAGCCAGTACTGAAGATTATTGGCATCAGGAATTTCAACGTTTAGGTAAAACTTATATCCCCCCTAAGTTGGTACTTTACAAGGGCACGACAAGAACATCGTGCGGTACAGGGCAAACCTTTATGGGGCCGTTCTATTGCAGTATTGATAAATCCGTTTATCTAGATATGTCTTTCTATCAAGAGATGAAACAGCGATTTGGTGGTGGAGGTGATTTTGCTCAAGGTTATGTGATTGCGCATGAAATTGGTCATCATGTACAAAATTTGCTGGGGACATTTAGCTATGTAGAGCATTTAAAACAGACACAATCAGCACTCACAAGTAATCAATTATCGGTTAAGTTAGAATTACAAGCCGATTGTTTTGCTGGTATGTGGGGCAATGCAATGCAACAGCAAAACCGACTAGATGTAGGTGATATTGAACAAGCCTTAAACACCGCAAACGCCATTGGCGATGACCGCTTACAACAGCAAAGTGAAGGATACGTCGTGCCCGATAGTTTTACACACGGCACATCTAAACAACGTTATACATGGTTTAAACGTGGATTTGATAGTGGTTCAATTAATGAATGTAATACATTTACCCAATAAAAAAGACTATGTTAACTAAATTAGTTAACCGCATTTTGTTAGTAAATGATGATGGGTTTGACGCACCAGGCATTAAGCTATTGCAAGAAGTAGCAAAAAATAGCGCTCGAGGTTTGGATTGTTGCGCCAGCGATAGATCAAAGTGGTGTATCGTGTTCGGTTAGTCTAACCTCGCCATTTAGAGTGGATCAGCGTGGTAAACAAGAATTTGCCGTGTATGGCACGTCTGTCGATTGTCATTATTTGCAATTAAATATTTAATAGCTTACCTGATCTCGTGCTATCTGAGATCAATAATAGTTCGAATGTCGGGTTTGAAACAATCTTATCTGGCACAGTTGATGCAACAATGATGGCAATGACTTTGGAAATTCCTGCGATAGCGCTAAGTCAAGTAACCAATGAAGATAATCAGCCAACTAACTGGGATTGTGTTAAGCATCATGCTCAATCAATTATTACTAAATTACTTTCGTTATCGACTCCGCAAAATATCTGCTGTAATGTTAAGTTTCCAGCCTGTTCGGCACATCAAGTTAAAGGTTTGAAAATAACCAAGCAAGGCGATAGCGATGTGAGTCGTTTTGTGGTAATGCCAACCCAAGATCCCCAAGGCAATGACTATTTGTGGTTTAGAGCTAAACGCAATTTGCAAATACTTGATGATAATAAAGAGTTTGATGCTGTTAACGCAAACTTTATTGCCATAACGCCGTTGGGTTATGAAAGAACAAATTATACTTTTTATAAAAATTTATTATAGATGTTTGATATTTAAAATCATTTTAGTTATTCGTCTTCATTGCTTTTGGGAAGACGAATCTATTTTTAATTATCCCCTATTAATTCGCTGTTAATCCAGTTAACGATTTGTGTCTTTCACCAATGCACAAAATAATAATGATATTGCGACCATAATTAACGCAATCCAATAGATGACCTGATGCCCATAGGCTTCTGATACAAACCCTTGTAGCATTCCGGCAACAATTATGCTAAAGATAACGCCGTTATTAAATAAAGTTGAAGCCACTCCCATTTTAGTTGGTAATAGATCCTGAAAATAGATAATACCAATATTAGCCACAATTCCGATAAATAGCGCATTAAAGAGTTGTAATATTAATAAAGCGTATTCATTGGTAAAAAAAATCATACCAATATAAAAAATTAAGCCACAGATAATTGCGATAAAAAATAGATTTCGCTTACCTAAATAAGGCACTAAATATCCGGCAATAATCATAACGGGGATTTCGATACCGGCAGCAAGCCCCATTAATAAGCCAGGTAATGAATCAGACAAATGTAATACAACATCAACATAAAGTGGCATATCGATGATATACATCATGTTTGCTGTCCACATAAATACAGTGGATAACAATAAGCAAAGTACATTTCTGTTTTTCCAAAGCGGTTGATTTGCCGCTTGTAGCTCAGTTGCGTTATTTAGTTGTGAAGTAGGATTTTTTTCAACTGAAGGTAAAAAAACGGCAACAAACAGCATCGCGACAATAAACATGCCCATAGCGGTTAAATACATGACCGTAAAGCCAAACTTAATGGCTAAACCAAATGAAATTGGTGGACCAAACACCCACGCTAGTGAAAGTTGAGCACGAATAAGTGAGTTAAAGGCCACAACATTACGCCCAGTTTTGACAGCATATTCACGCGCTAAGGCAAAAATTTGTGGCATAGCAGCAGACGATAACGCAGCAAACAGAACTCCAAGTGTGATTAACACCAAATAGTGACGTGAAAAGGCGAAGATGACGCTGTTAGCAATACCCATTAAACAGCAGAAAATGACAATATAACGCCTGTCGCCCTTTTTGTCCGAATATTTAGCTAGTATAAAACTACCAACAATGCTGGCTAAAGCATTAATTGAAAAAAAAAGCCCAACTAAACGTGAATTTACATTGACTTCAAAAGTTAAAAATCGACTTAATGTGGGGGATTGTAAAGCCCCTGCAATACCGACAATAAAAGTGGTGAATAAAAAGGCAACAAAGATAATGCTTTGTTTTTGGCGAAACGAAGATGCATTAGCCATGAAAACTCTCCATTAAGGTGTTTTCAATGATTATATACCGAATATCAATATGAAAGTAATATGGAATGCCTACAATTTTAATATCCAAAAATAAAGTAACCAACTGTTTTATATTCAATGGATCGATAATTTAATGTCAAGTGCAGCAACTACAATTAACTCAGTCTAGATAATGTAGACTACTTACCTTATTCTGCCGAACTTAAATAGGGAAAATAAAAATACCCAATAAAATTTAGAGCAAAAGTATTAATAATCTTGTCAAAAAGCTTCAAATTGAAAACTTACCTACAGTGAATATATGATTGACGATAGAAGTTATAATAGTGAAAAGATACAAGAAGTGATTATAAAGAAGCAAAGTCATCCGGTTATCTCAAGAAAAAGAAACTCACGAAAAGGAAATAGTGATATTGATTGGTGTTTATATAAATATCGCCATTTGGTTGAAAATACAGTTGCTAGAATGAAAGATTATCGAGATATAGATAAATTAGCAAAAGATTATATCGGTATAGTTGCATTAGCACGTTGAATAATGTGGCTAAAAATGTAAAGGAAATTTATGATTAATACAAAAGTTTAATAACTCCTATTTTCTTTTTTATTTTTTAGCGTACAATCAAAATCATCCCCCAAAACGAGGTAACGTTATGTTATATAATAACAAATCAATGTGCCACAAACATCACCGCCATGAATGTTGTCATGATAATTGTCAAAATCTGGCGCATAATCATGCAAATTTCTCTCATGAGTTAAATTGTCATCAAGAATCAACCCAGAGTTGTGGCGGTAGTACCCATAAGACTAACCCCAAAAATGAGTTTGGCGATCCCCCTGATGACCCCGACAGGCAAATCAATCAAACTAAATTAACATGGAAAATAAAAGGCATGGATTGTGCAAACTGTGCGCAAAAAATTGAAAATAGTTTAAAGACATTACCCAATATTTGCCAAACCAAGATTATCTTTTCTACCGAAAAATTAGTTGTTTTTGTTCCACAAAAGAATGAAAAAACGATTAAATTGATCGAAGATAAAATCGTCGAGTTAGGCTATAAGCCTATTTTTGAATCATCCCCCGAACATTCACATCATCATGAGCATTCCCATCGTTTTGATAATAAAGCATTAATCCCTTTAGCGGTGTTAGGCGCTTTAATTGTTATGAGTTATATCCTTTTGTTATGTAATCAAACCGTTGGCGAATATGCCTTTATGGTGACGGCAATTGTTGGGCTCATTCCTATTTTGAAAGAAGCATTGGTTTTAACGCGCAGTGGTACACCATTTGCGATAGAGTCGTTAATGAGCGTGTCGGCTATTGGTGCTTTATTTATTGGTGCTGCCGAAGAAGCCACCATGGTGATATTTTTATTTATGATTGGTGAAATGTTAGAAGGTGTTGCTACAAGTAAAGCAAAAAAAGGCATTTCCTCGCTTGCTCAGCTCATGCCAGAAGAGACCGTGATAATCATTGACGGTGTACGAAAAACCGTTGCCAGTCATAGTTTAAAACCCGAGGATATTATTGAAATTTCATCTGGAGGGCGGTTGCCTGCTGATGTCATTTTAATTAGTGAGCAAGCCAATATTGATGAAAGCGCATTAACTGGCGAGTCCATTCCTGTTAATTATCTTTCAGGCGACAAAATTATGGCTGGTTCGTTGGTGGTTGATAATACAATTCAACTTAAAGTGGTATCAGAAGTCGGGCAAAATGCGGTTGATCGTATTTTACAGATGATTGAAGATGCCGAAGAGAGCAAAGCGCCTATTGAACGTTTTATTGATAAATTTAGCCGTTACTATACGCCTACAATTGCTTTATTTGCACTATTGGTGATTGTTGTGCCACCTTTGTTGCTTAATGCTGATTGGTATACTTGGTTTTATCGTGGCTTGACGTTGTTATTAATTGGTTGCCCTTGTGCGCTGGTGATTTCAACCCCTGCGGTGATAACATCGGCCTTGTCGAATGCGGCAAAGCAAGGGGTGTTAATTAAAGGTGGAGCAGCATTAGAGCATATTGGTTCGGTTAAACTGGTTGCGTTTGATAAGACTGGTACCTTAACTGAAGGTAAACCACAAGTAACCGATGTGATTGCTCAAGATATTTCCAAAGAACAATTATTAGCAATGGTTGCCTCGGTTGAAAGTGGTTCGCATCATCCTATTGGTAAAGCTATTGTTGATTACGCATTACAAAATCAGTTAAGCATTAATCAGGCTGACAATCGTAAAGCAATCGCGGGAATTGGTATTCAAGGCGAGATTGATAATCAGACTTTTTATATTGTTTCGCCAAGCAAAGTTGCGACCGTTTCAACGCCTTTAAATGATGAACACAATAAACTCATTGCGGAACTTGAAAGTGCAGGTAAAACCGTGGTGGTTGCGGTAACAAATCAACAACTGATGGGCATTATTGCTCTGCAAGATATGTTGCGGTCAGATGCAATTACTACAATGAATGAACTTAATCAGCTTGGTATTAAATCTTTGATGCTAACAGGCGATAATGCGCGAGCAGCTAAAGCTATTGCCGATCAGTTAGGTATGGATTACCGCGCTGAACTGTTGCCTGCCGATAAGTTGATTGCCATTGAAAAGATCCGCAACACAACGTCAATTGCTATGGTAGGTGACGGTATTAATGATTCGCCAGCCATGAAGGCTGCAACTGTGAGTATTGCCATGGGAAGTGGCACAGATGTTGCGCTAGAAGCTGCCGATGCCGCATTAACTAAAAATAGCTTACTCAGTTTGCCTAAGTTAATTCGCTTAACTCGCTTTGCGAGTCGTAATATTAAACAAAATATTACCATTGCATTAGGCATTAAGCTGATCTTTTTGATTACCAGTTTGTTTGGTGTTACTGGACTGTGGCTAGCTGTGTTGGCTGATTCAGGCACGACTGCGATTGTGACCGCTAATGCCCTTCGGGTTTTGAAATTTAAAAATAAAAGTTAAGAATATGTTTGCTTAATCTATTCCGCTTGTTACAAGCGGAATAGTTTTGTTAAATCATTTTGGGTTTATTATTCATCCATTCTTAATGATATTTCGCCACCAATATGGGCATTAATTTTACCGTTTTGTTCTAACAATAAAGCACCTTGCTCATTAATACCTTTTGCAATGCCGCGAATGATATTATCACCAATTAATAGTTTTACTGGTCGATTGGCAAAGTTATCTAGTCTATTCCAATCATGAATAAATGGTGCTAAACCATGTTTTTCAAATTCGATTAATTTACTTTTTAAGACTTTGGCAACTTGTGCCACAAGTAAATTACGATCAACATTACCTAAATTCGCCCATTTTTGGTTAACTATGTTGATATCGGGGTTTGTCATGGTTAGATTGACACCTACACCAATCACTACATGGGCACAGTCGCCAGTTTTACCGGCGAGCTCAACTAAAATACCTGCTAACTTTTGGTCGTTAAGATAAAGATCATTTGGCCATTTAACTTTGATCTCTTGGCCTGATAATGTGCGTAATGTATCAGCAAGTACTATCCCGACCACCAAACTTAACCCCATTGCCGCGGCCACGCCTTGGTCTAATCGCCAATACATCGAGAAGTATAAATTGCTACCAAAAGGGGAAAACCATTTTCGCCCACGTCTTCCTCTCGCTTTTGATTGAAATTCAGCCACACAGCAATCACCTGATGTTAATTGCCCTATTCGATCAAGCAGATATTGATTGGTTGAATCAATAATCGGTAATACTTCACACTGGCTATTCGACTGGTAATACTCGTCAATTTTGGCTTTATTAAGCAAATTAAGAGGAGATGCCAAGCAATAGCCTTTACCTTGCACTGACGTTAATGCTATCCCCCACTCACGCAGCTGTTTGATATATTTATTAATACCAGCACGTGTTATACCGAAAATGGTTGCCAATTCTTCGCCTGAGTGGAACTGTCCATCGGCCAATATTTTAATTAATTTAAGTGGCTTTTTGTGGCTGCGCATCCGTTCCTCTTTTTTTAACTAATAAGATAACGAAGTATAACGAAATTATAGCAAAACTAACAAATAAATAGGTATTACTCGTTTTATCCATGATGAATGCTATCACCGCAGGAGCAACTAGGCTACCTAAGGTGTTAGTTAATAGCATTGCTTGGTTCATAGCCACAATATTTTGCTTTTTAACACATGAGCAAGCCCAAGCCATGGATATAGGATAAATGGTGTAAATGGTTGCACCTAATAAGATAATTGCCAACACACCAAACCAATTAAATATAAGCATGATACATGCAACCAACATGAGCAGCGATTCAATTAGCAATACCATTTGCCGTCCAAATTTGTCGGCACACCAGTTGGCAGGCATTTGTGCTGCCACTCCTGATAAAATAAGTAAAATCATCCAATTAGCAACTTGAGTATCGCTATAGCCCAAGTGTGAATAATAAACTGGTAATAGTGAATATAACGATCCAATTAACATACCAGCAATAACGCAACCGGTTAACCCAAGCCGAGAGGGTTTATTTAATATCATTGGCATAATGTCAAAGCTGCTTTTTTTTCTTTTGGGTAATTTATAATGTGTGCGCAAAATAAATAAAATCGCAAGCCCCATTAGTAACATAATAACCAATCCAAAATACAAGACATCTTGTGGAAAATACTGTAACAAAGCTTGCCCCAAAACCGTGCCTAAATAATAAGTGGTTAAATAAACTGCAAGCATTTTTCCGCGTGTATGCACAGGGCCAGTGAGTAATATGCAACTTTCAATAACCACCCAAGTGACAGCGCAAGCAATACCAATAAAAAAGCGCCACATGATCCAGCTATAAAAATCCATCGAAAAACTTAAACCAATAGTTGCAATAGCAAAAATAATGCAACTATAGGTATAAGTGTGTCGAGCATTAAATTTGCTAATAAACCAATTGGCAAAAATAGTACCAATCAAGTTACCAGTAAAATAGCTTGATCCCACAAGACCAATTTGCCCAAGCGAAAACTCATTACGCACTAGCCACAATGGCACTTGCGTATTGAGTGCTGACAACGAGATAGTCACAAAGAGTAAACTCGTTAATAAAATAGGAAATGAATACGAATGTTTCATAATATTATCGCATATAATTTAGGGGTTATAATTTGCGGACAAGTATAATTTGGTGTTAATTATAAATAACTGTCTGCATCAATTTCGCTCGAGTTGCCGATAAATCGGATTTCTGGCGATAAACTCACCAAGAATTTTTGAAATACACATTTTTTTATATAACGAGCTAATTCAACCACATCTTGTGCTGTTGCTTGATTTTTGTTGACTAATACGAGCGCTTGTTGTTGATGCACAGCAGCTCCGCCTATTTGATAGCCTTTTAGACCACACTGATCGATAAGCCAACCTGCGGCTAATTTTATTTGTCCGTTAACTTGTGGATATATGGGCATGTTTGGATAAATTTCAAGTAGCTTGTCCGCCACAATTTTATCGACCACGGGATTTTTAAAAAAACTTCCCCCATTACCAAGCACTTTTGGATCAGGCAATTTACTACGGCGAATTTCACATACTTTATTAAAGACCATTTTTGGGGTGACACTTTTTGGATCAAAGTTTCGTAATTCACCGTAATTTAATACTGGTTGCCACTGTTTGGATAATTTAATTCCAACATTGATAACCGCATAACCTTGCAAATATGCTTTTTTGAAGATGCTTTCACGGTAACCATATTGACCATCGGTTACTGTGATAATTTTTCCTGTAGCAAGCTCAAGCAACTCCACATAGTCAGCAATGTTTTGAAATTCAACTCCATAAGCACCAATATTTTGAATGGGCGCCGAACCAACACAACCTGGAATTAATGCTAGGTTTTCAAGTCCTGATATATTTTGCGCAATGGTTGTTGACACTAAATCATGCCAAATTTCGCCAGCACCCACTTTTAAATGCCATGCTTGTTCGGTTTCAGTTATGGTAATACCTTTGATGCGATTGACAATAACAATACCATCAAAATCACAGGTAAAGAGGGTATTACTGCCTTCACCAATAATTATAATAGGTAAATTTTGGGAGTTATCTTGCCAAACTTGTTGTAATTGTTCAACTGTCGTGATCGTAACAACATTTTGGGCAAAAACAGTTAGGCCAAATGTATTAGGAATTTTTTGTTTCATTGATAACTACCTTTATTTTTTGTGAAAATAGATATCCCAAAGTCAATCGATTTTATATGTTATTTTTATAGTTTGGACTCTATCACATTTGCTGTCTATATTACCACAATGGTTAAGCTTATTTGATTAATTATTTAATCGTGAATGATTGTGAATTTTTCTATAAATTTGCCATTAATTGTGCTCTTTATAGAAGCGGTATATTCACTTTTTGGCGACAAAAGTATAACTATAATCAAATTAATCGCATTATTTATACAAATATTCGGCTAAAGTAATGCTTAAATCTTTTTTGTTTTTTGTTATCGTGTATTATAACTAGTCAAGCAATGTTTTTTATAAGCTATAGTCTAAATCACTTATTAATAGTACAAAAAACAAACGCTGTTATTTAATTAACGGTTATTGATTGTGCGCGAGTTAAGTTTTGCTTCAATGAGTTAGAGGAAATTATGAAAAGAGTTTTTATTATGATCCTAGATTCGTTTGGAATCGGTGGGGCTGAAGATGCCAAAAAATTTGGGGATGAAGGTGCAGATACATTGGGTCATATTGCTGAGTTTTGTGCATTAGGTAAAGCGGAACAAGGTCGAAGTGGGCCATTAAAACTACCTAATCTAGGTAAATTAGGTTTAATAGAAGCCGCATATGAATCGACAGGAATATATCCTAAAGGAATGGTGACAGAAGGAGACATTATTGGTTCATATGGTTATGCTAGTGAACTTTCATCTGGTAAAGATACTCCTTCAGGGCACTGGGAAATTGCAGGTGTACCAGTACTCTTTGATTGGGGTTATTTTACTAATACCACTAATAGCTTTCCTCAAGATCTTTTAGACAAAATTGTTTCTCGCGCAAAACTTCCCGGCTATTTAGGTAATTGTCATTCTTCAGGCACGATTATTCTTGATGAGCTTGGTGAAGAACATATGACGTCTGGTAAACCTATTTTTTATACTTCTGCTGATTCAGTATTCCAAATTGCCTGTCATGAAGAGACTTTTGGTTTAGATAGACTTTATGAGGTTTGTGAAATTGCACGTGACGAGCTAAATAAAGGTAATTACAATATTGGCCGTGTTATTGCTAGACCATTTGTTGGTAAAAAAGCGGGCGAATTTGTGCGGACTGGAAATCGTCACGATCTTGCTGTTGAGCCCCCTGCACCAACAATGATTAAAAAGCTGGTTGATGAAAAACAAGGCACTGTGGTGTCCATCGGTAAAATCGCCGATATCTATGCCCAAGTTGGAATTACCAAAAAAGTGAAAGCAACCGGTATTGAAGCTTTATTTGATGCATCACTAGAAGAAATCAAACAAGCTAAAAATAACACTATCGTATTTACTAATTTTGTCGATTTTGACTCATCTTATGGTCATCGTCGAGATGTATCGGGTTATGCTGCTGCGTTAGAATATTTTGATCGTCGCTTACCTGAAATGTTAGCACTTATTAAGCCCGGCGATCTACTTATTATTAGTGCCGATCATGGTTGTGATCCAACTTGGACCGGCACCGATCATACTCGCGAACATATTCCTGTCATTGTTTATGGCGATAGTGTGCCAGTTGGATCTTTAGGTCATCGCGAAACATTTGCCGATATTGGACAAAGTGTTGCCGACTATTTTGACTTATCGCCAATGGATTATGGTAAATCCTTTATAAAAAATAAGTAATTTAAGTTTAAGTAATATTGATTTAGAAACAAATATCAGGAGAAGTTAATGTCTACCCCGCATATTAATGCCGTTGATAATGCTTTTGCAAAAACCGTTTTAATGCCTGGCGATCCGCTACGAGCAAAGTTCATTGCAGAAACCTTTTTAGAAAACGCACAAGAAGTTACCAATGTAAGAGCAATGTTAGGTTTTACCGGTTATTACAAAGGTCAAAAAGTTTCGATTATGGGGCATGGAATGGGCATTCCATCTTGTTCTATTTATGCAACCGAACTGATTAAATTTTATGGTGTTGAAAACATTATACGTATAGGTTCGTGTGGTGCAATTAGCCCTAATGTTAACGTGGGTGATGTGATTGTTGGGTTAGGTGCTTGTACCGATTCAAAAGTTAATCGCTTACGTTTTAAAGATCATGATTTTGCTGCTATCGCTGATTTTGATTTAACCTGTAATGCCGTTAATGCCGCTAAAAAATTAGGTGTCAATGTTAAAGTTGGTAATCTGTTTTCTGCTGACCTGTTTTATAGTGTTGAGCCTGATATGTTTGATGTGATGGAAAAATATAATATTTTAGGTGTGGAAATGGAAGCTGCTGGTATTTATGGCGTTGCGGCTGAATATGGTGCTAAAGCACTAACTATTTGTACGGTTTCGGATCACATTCGAAAAGGTGAAGCAATGTCGGCAGAGCAAAGACAGCTAGGCTTTAAAGAAATGATCACCGTTGCACTAGAGTCTGTTTTATTAAATCAAAACTAAAAAAATGGCAGGTAAATCTGCCATTTTTTATTTTGATCAAATAATTATTTATTGATATTTAGGTAATAGGTTATACAAGATCTCGTTTATTAAGGAATCATAAATGAATATTAAGTTTCAACTTAAAGTTATATTTTTCTTACAATTTTTTATCTGGGGAAGTTGGTTAATAACCCTAGGTTCTTACATGATGCGTAAATTAGAATTTACTGGTATTGAAGTTGGATCGATATATGGAACAATGGGGATCGCTTCATTATTTATGCCAAGCTTACTTGGTATTGTAGCTGATAGATGGATACCCGCTAATCGCTTGTATATGCTTTGTCATTTCATTGGTGCGGTAACGCTCTTTATTGCTGCTTCTGTAACTTCACCTTTTATGATGATGATTGTGATACTTATTCACTGCTTAGCTTTCATGCCTACTATCGCTATTTCAAATTCAATCTCCTATTCTTGCTTAGAATCACAAGGACTTGATGTTATTACTCAGTTTCCTTGTATCAGAATTTTTGGAACAATCGGCTTTATTGTTGCCATGTGGCTTGTTAGCTTTTTACAGTTAGAACTTAGTAACATACAACTGTATATTGCAGCTGCATCTTCTTTATTACTCAGCCTTTATTCTTTCTCATTACCATTAATTCCAACAGCAAAAAATACTACTGAAGAAAAAAGCATCATTAGTTCATTAGGATTAGATGCTTTTGTTTTATTCAAACAACCTAGAATGGCTATTTTCTTTTTATTTGCGGTTTTATTAGGCGGCATTTTACAAATCACCAATACTTTTGGTAATCCATTTTTGCATGATTTTGAAAAATTCCCAGAATATGCTGATAGTTTAGTAGTTAAGTATCCTTCTGTATTGTTGTCTATTTCTCAAATTTCAGAAGTAGCATTTATCTTATTTGTCCCTTTTTTTATGAAACGTTTAGGTATCAAATATGTCATGCTAATTAGTATGTTTGCTTGGGTAGCACGTTTTGGTTTATTTGCATATGGTGATCCGTCTCCTATTGGTTTTGTGTTGCTGCTTCTTTCAATGATTGTTTATGGTTGTGCTTTCGACTTTTACAATATATCCGGTTCAATGTACGTGGAAAAATCGGTATCGCCAACTATTCGTAACAGTGCTCAAGGATTATTTATGACCATGACTAATGGGCTTGGTGCTTATTTAGGTTCAGTAATTAGTGGCTTTGTAGTTGATCATTACACAACTACAAGTGGCATTGATTGGCAAACGGTCTGGCTTGTTTTTGCAAGTTATGCTTTGGTTCTAGCTATTGTGTTTATGTTGATTTTTAAAAACGAGAATCCTAATTCAAAAGCAAATCAAATCGTCAATGAATAATTCATTGAGTGGTTACTCATCTCTACCACTTAATCAATATGCAGGCAACAATATAAATTGTTGCCTTTTTACTGGTAATACATTAGCGTAAAAATATGATTTACCGCACAAAAATAGAAATAAGTAATGCAAAAGGTATGGCAGACAGATGTCTTATCAAGGTAAAATAACCTAATTTATCATTATCAATATTGTGTATGCTATTTTGAGCTTTTGATAAGTATATTAATGGCATTATTACTAAAGCCAATTTAACTCATTTAAAATAGATTAAATACCTAATGAACAATCAAATAATACCCAAAGTTATATTGCATGAGCATATTGAAGGAAGCATTACTCCTATGATGGCTCATCAGCTAGCTCAAAAAAATAATGTTCCTTTTCCCAATACGTTGTGTTATCAACCTGGTCAATACAATACTAAAGAATATAAAAATGGTAGATATTTGTATGATGAGTCCAAATTTGAAGAGTTTATCAAAACGTATGATACCGTTTCTAATTTTCTAAAAGACCCTGAAGATTATTATTCCATTACTTACGATTTTCTTTATAGAAATGCCAAGCAAGGATTAATTTATTGTGAGCTGTTCCTTTCGCCCTATCATATTTGCACAACCGAAGTTAATGGTGAAATTATTTGGGATAAAGAAAGATTTCATCAAACACTTTTCCAAATGGATAAAGCAATTATGCAGGTACAAAACGATTATGATATTACAGTTAGATATCATGTTATTGGTGTTAGGCACTTGGGTGCGAAAGTGGTTTACGATACGTTGCATTTTATTCAGCATAATCATCATCACTTTATTACCGGATTTAATATTGCTGGCAACGAAATGGCTGGACATTTTGATGATTTTCAAGATGCCCATGAGTTGGCAACTAAGCTTAATTTAAAAAAATCGTATCACGCTGGCGAAATTGATTCGGCCGAAAGTATTATTCAAGCGCTTAAACACGGTGCAAACAGAATTGGACACGGTATTCGTGCCATTGAAAATAAAGCCCTTATTTATGAACTAGTCGATAAAAAAATCACACTTGAAATTGCTTTAACGAGCAATCGAATTTTAGTTAATGAACTGCACGGTGATATCTATCAGCACCCAATAAGGCAGCTTTATGATCAAGGTGTTCGTATTACCCTTAATACGGATGATGCAGGGATTTTTGGTACCGATATTGAAAAAGAATATAACATCGCCCAATCCATATTTGCATTTTCCCGATTAGAATTGCTTGATATAACGCTGTGTGGGGTTCAAGCCGCGTTTGCCGAAGAATCGGTTAAAAATCGTTTGATAGAGCAGGTCCTTTCATGTTTTACAGCTAATGATAGGCTGGTGATGAAAAAATGCATTAATGACAAAAAATATCATCCAGCAATCATTGAACGATTTCTAGAATATCAAAAATTGCTACTTGCTATACCCATTAACTAATTAATTTGTCAGAACAATAGGAGATTTGTATGAAAAAAAATAAGTTAACCCTAATCTTTTTAACCCTATTTATTTCTGGCGCTGTTAATGCTGCGACAGTTGATTTAAGGATTATTGAAACGACTGACTTGCACGGTAACATGATGAATTATGATTATTTTAAAGATCAGCCTGTTGATTCGTTTGGATTAGTAAAAACTGCCAATTTAATTCATCAAGCAAGAAGTGAAGTAAAAAATAGTGTTCTTGTCGATAATGGCGATCTGATTCAAGGTAGCCCAATGGCCGATTATGCAGTAAATAAAGGTCTTAATGATGGAGATATTCATCCTGTTTATAAAGCACTCAATACACTTAATTATACTGTTGGTAATATTGGTAACCACGAATTTAATTTTGGATTAGAATTTCTGCAAAAAAGTCTTTCTGGCGCTAAATTTCCTTACGTTAACGCTAATGTTTATGATGCTCAAACCAATAAACCATTTTTTAAACAATATATTATTGTCGATACCCCTGTTGTTGATAGAAATGGCGATAAACACACAATTAAGATTGGCTATATTGGTTTTGTACCACCACAAATTATGCAATGGGACAAAATTAATCTTGATGGCAAAGTTATCGTTAAAGATATTACTGAAACTGCCAAATTATTAGTGCCTGAAATGAAAAAACAAGGTGCCAATGTCATTATTGCCATTCCTCACTCTGGCGTGTCGAGTGAACCTTATAAAGCATTAGCTGAAAATTCAGTTTACTACTTGAGCCAAGTAGAAGGTATTAATGCAATTATGTTTGGTCACTCTCACGGCGTATTTCCTAGTGAAGAGTTTCATTCACTGCCAAACACAGATATCCAAACTGGCAATATCAATCATGTTCCAGCGGTAATGCCTGGACAATGGGGTAGTCACTTGGGTGTGGTAGATTTAGTACTAAATGGTAATAAATCCGATTGGCAAGTTGCTTCGGGTAAGTCCGAAGCTAGACCTATTTATGATGTAAAAAATAAGAAAGCGCTGGTAGAGGCCGACAAACAGATTGTCAATATTCTAAAAAAAGACCACCAAGGTACACGTGAATTTGCTGGTAAGCCAATAGGTAAAGTGTCAACCCATATTACGAGCTATTTAGCACTGGTCGAAGATACTTCTGCCTTACAAATTATTAGCGATGCACAAATCGATTACGTTAAGCAGTTTATTCAAGGGGATCCTGATCTTGATGACCTACCTGTTTTATCAGCCATTGCTCCATTTAAAGCTGGTGGCAGAAAAAACGATCCCAGTGCTTTTGTTGATATCTTAAAAGGCGATTTATCGTTTAGAAATGCCGCAGATATTTATCTTTATCCTAACATTTTATCGGTTTTAAAAATTACAGGTAAAGAGGTGAAAGAGTGGTTGGAATGTTCAGCTGGTATGTATAATCAAATTGACACAAATTCATCACAACCGCAATATTTAATTAATTGGGACAAATTCAGAACCTATAATTTTGATACTATTGATGGCGTGAATTATCAAATAGATGTAACCAAACCACCACGTTATGATGCAAATTGTCAATTAATTAATCCAACATCTGAAAGAATTAGCAATCTAACTTTTCAGCAAGAATCTATTGATTTTAATGAAGAATTTTTGATTGCCACCAATAATTATCGTGCATATAGTGGCATATTTCCAGGTACAGGTGAAAAAAATATCAAATTTAATTCGCCTGATGATTTAAGATTGCTTCTTTCGGCTTATATCACTAATACCACCCAAAAATATGGGATAGTAAATGTTACCGTTGATAATAATTGGCAAATTGCTCCAATTACTAGCCACACAAAATTGGATATTCGCTTTGAATCATCACCAACGGATGAAGCTAAATCTTATATTGAAAAACATTCGCTATACCCTATTCGCTTTATCGATACAGATACATCTGGTTTTGGCGTTTATCAAATAGATTTGCAGTCACCAGTTAACACTCAACCTAAAATTTAATTAGTATTATTATGACCCAAGGATTATCAATATGAAAATTGACAAACTCATTGAACTCGCTAAAACAGCCCGTTCTAAAGCTTATGTACCTTATTCTAAATTTAAGGTTGGTGCTGTACTCATTACTGAAAATAACGAAGCAATTTTAGGCTGTAATATCGAAAATGCATCGTACGGACTAGCTAATTGTGCAGAGCGAACTGCAATTTTTAAAGCGGTATCTGAAGGTAAAACAAAATTTAAAAAATTGGTGGTCATTGGTGATACCGAGGGTCCAATTTCACCTTGTGGTGCTTGTCGTCAAGTTATTAGCGAGTTTTGTGCTAAAGATATGCCCGTGATTTTGACCAATATGCAGGGAAAAATCCAAGAAACAACAGTGGGTGAATTATTACCTTGGTCATTTTCACCAAGTGATTTGGACTAATTTAGTCTCAAGCATTTTCCTATTAACCCATTAAACTTAGGGTGATTTAATAATTAAAGATTCACCCTATTATCAATATAAGAGAGTATCGTTATGAGATTTGTTGATATTATTGAAAAAAAACGCGACGGAAAAGCACTATCAACGGAAGAAATACAATTTTTTATTACAAACTACACTAACGGCAAAATTCCTGATTATCAAGTTAGTGCTTTATTGATGGCAATTTATTATCAAGGTATGACATCAAAAGAGTGTGCAGATTTAACTAGCGCAATGATGTATTCAGGCGATACGGTTGATCTATCATCCATCAAAGGTATTAAAGTTGATAAACATTCTACTGGTGGTGTGGGCGATACAACAACATTAGTGCTTGCCCCTTTAGTTGCAGCCTTAGATGTACCTGTGGCTAAAATGTCAGGTCGAGGACTTGGGCACACCGGTGGTACCACCGATAAATTTGAGTCTATTCCAGGATTTAAAATTGAATTAAGTAAACAAGATTTTATTAATCAAGTTAATCATAAAGGCCTTGCCGTGATTGGCCAATCTGGCAATCTAACACCAGCAGATAAAAAGCTATACTCGTTACGGGATGTAACAGGGACAGTTAATTCTATTCCGCTTATTGCAAGCTCAATTATGAGCAAAAAATTAGCCGCTGGCGCTGATGCCATTGTTCTGGATGTCAAAACTGGCGATGGCGCACTAATGAAAGAGATGGCCGACTCCGAAAAATTAGCCCATGAAATGGTGAATATCGGTAACCAAATTGGTCGTAGAACCATGGCTATCATTTCAGATATGTCACAACCACTTGGTTTTGCAATTGGTAATGCGCTTGAAATAAAAGAAGCCATTGATACTTTACAAGGCCATGGCCCCGCTGATTTAACTGAATTAGTTTTAACATTAGGTAGCCAAATGGTTGTGCTTGCCAATAAAGCCAAAACATTGGAAGAAGCTAGAGCAAAACTTCAAGAAGTCATTAAAAATGGCAAAGCTATCGAGAAGTTCAAAACTTTAATTGAAGCACAAGGTGGTGATAGTTCTATTGTTGATCATCCTGAAAAACTAGCTAGTGCACCTTACCAAATTGCCCTACCGGCTCTTAAATCAGGTTATGTATCAAAAATTATTGCAGATCAAATTGGTATTGCGGCAATGCAACTAGGCGCTGGGCGCGCAACCAAAGAGGACATTATTGATCCAGCGGTTGGAATCGTGTTACATAAAAAAGTGGGCGATCAAGTTGCCGAAGGCGAAGCATTGTTAACCATTCATGCTAGTACAGATAAGCTTGATGCGATTAAGCAAAAATTGTATGACAATATTATTATTAGTGATTGTGCCAATGAACCACAATTGATTTATAAAGTGATTACTGAGTAATCATTGGCAATAAGGATTTAGGATGCACCATGTATAACTCAAATTTGAATAAAAAAATATTACTGCTTGTTGTTTTGGGACTATTTTCAGGTAACTCTATAGCAACTTCAACGATACAATCAACGACAACAAGTTGGGAAAAAAACAAAACTTATCAATTTACTATTTTACACACTAACGACCACCATGGTCGTTTTTGGCAAAATGATATTGGTGAATATGGTCTTGCTGCACAAAAAACAGTTGTTGATGAAATAAGAAAGGAAGTAGCCACGAAAGGTGGAAAGTTGTTGCTTCTATCTGGTGGTGATATTAATACTGGTGTTCCTGAATCCGATGTACTTCAAGCCAAACCAGATTTTTTGGGTATGAATGAAGTTGGGTACGATGCGATGGCGGTAGGTAATCATGAATTTGATCATCCTTTAACTGTTATCCGTGAACAACAAAAATGGGCCCATTTCCCATTTTTATCTGCCAATACTTACTTTAAAGGTACTGATAATCGTGTTTTTGATGCTTACAAAATGTTTGATTTAAATGGCATTAAAGTAGCGGTATTTGGATTAACCACAGATGATACAATTTTTTTGGCTTCACCTAAAAATACTGATGGCGTTGAATTTCGAAAAACATTACCCGAAGCACAAAAAGTTATTGCCCAAATAAAAAAGACAGAAAGTCCAGATATGATTATTGCCGTTACACATATGGGACATTACGAAAATGGTGAACATGGCTCGATGGCACCGGGTGATGTTGAATTAGCCCGAGGCTTGCAAAGTGGCGAATTAGATATGATTGTCGGTGGTCATTCGCAAAATCCCGTTTGTATGGCAAGCCCGAATAAACGCATTGCCGAATATGTACCAGGTACCCCATGCGCGCCTGATCAACAAAATGGTACATGGATTGTACAAGCCCATGAATGGGGTAAATATGTTGGGCGTGCTGATTTTGTCTTTTTAAATGGCAAAATAACGTTGCAAAATTACCAGTTAATTCCAATCAATCTAAAAAAAGAAATAGATAATGGTGACGGGACAAAACACCTTGAATATTACACTAAAGAGATCTTACAAGATAAAACATTACTCGAAAATTTAAAACCTTATCAAGAACAAGGTAAACAACAATTACTGGTTAAAAGTGGTGAATTAATCGGTCGCCTTGAAGGTGATCGCAATGTTGTAAGATATCAACAAAGTAATATGGGACAGTTGCTACTCAGTGCTTTTGTTGAAAAAACCAAGGCTGACATTGGTATTATGTCTGGTGGCATGATTCGCGATTCATTAATTGAGGGCAATATTACTTATCGCGATATCCTAAAAGTTGAGCCTTTTGGTAATAGTGTTGTTTATTTTGAATTGCCTGGTAACGAATTAATTAATTACCTTAAAGTAGCACTCAATAAAAAACAAGGTTCGGGCGGGTATCCACACCTGAAAAATATCACTCTAACACGATCTGGCGATAATATTAAAGATGTAAAAATTAAAAATGAACCCATTGATTTACAAAAATCATATCGTATTGCTACACTAGATTTTTTAGCTGCAGGCGGCGATGGTTATCCAGTAACTAATACTTCACCAACTTATGTGGATACTGGTTATCGAGACGCTGATGTAGTAAAACAATATTTTGAGGAACATTCGCCAATTAATGCATCTGATTATGAACCAGCACAATTTATTATTGAGAAATAAGTATTGAGGCAATTATGAGCATGACCGAATTTCAACAAAATTGTTATAACATTGTGACAGATTCTAACTTGTCACCAAAACAAAAATCTAGTTTGCTTGCACTTGCTGCGGAAAATAATCTACCTTATGTAGATCTAGATAATGAAACCCAACAAGCCTTAAGTGAGCGTGTTATTTGCGATATGTACGAAGGTCACGCTCCGTACAAACCACGTTATGTGCTTCCGGATTATCCTAAATTTTTAAAACAAGGTTCAAAATGGCTTGAACTTGAACCTGCCAAAACTTTTGCTGATGCACTAAATATGCTTACCATCATCTATCATCATGTTCCTTCTGTCACTGGTATGCCTGTTTATTTAGGCTGCTTAGATCAAATTTTACTTCCTTATGTTGGCAATCTTACAGAAGATGAAATTTATGAGCAATTGAAACATTTTTGGATAATGCTAGATCGTAATTTCCCTGATGCATTTATGCATGCCAATATTGGACCTACCGATAATATTATCGGTCGTGTAATCTTACGTATAGATAGAGAACTTAAACAAGTTGCACCTAATTTAACCTTTATCTATGACGAAATGATTACATCTGAGTCACTATTATTAGTGGCAATAGAAAATATTTGTGAAACAAGCAAACCTCATATTGCAAACAATAACATGATCCAAAAAGATTTTGATGAAAAAGGATACGGCGTAGTAAGTTGTTATAATTCACTACCAGTTGCGGGAGGTGGAAGTACATTATCAAGAATCAACTTAAAAGAAGTGGCATTGCATAGTCAAAATATTGAAGATTTTCTGACAAATATCCTACCCTATTATTGCCAATTACAGTTAAATCTTATTAAGGCAAGATCTGCTTTTCTTTACGAACAATCCAACTTTTTTAATAGCAGTTTTTTAGTTACAGAGGGATTAATCGATTCTGATCGATTTGCACCAATGTTTGGTATCTTTGCAATGGCCGAAGCGGTCAATATCTTGCAAGAAAAATCAAATCTAACTGGGCGTTATGGTAAAGATGAAGATGCCAATGAACTGGCTTTAACAATATCAAAGCAACTAGCTGAATTTATTGATAATTATGAAATCAAACATGCCTGGAAAGGAAAGGCCATGTTACACGCACAATCTGGCATTAGCTCCGATAGAGGGGCAACCCCAGGATTACGCATCCCTTATGGTCACGAACCCGATCCTGTTACCCATATTATGGCACTATTTAAACATCATCAATATTTCACCTCTGGTATTAGCGATATTTTAACTATTGATGAGACCATCAAAAGTAATCCATCAGCTTTACTACAAATTTGTAAAGCCGCCTTCAAATTGGGGTTCCGCGAATTCACTGCCAATATAAGCGGAAATGATCTTATTCGGGTAACAGGATATATGGTAAGACTGTCTGATATTGCTAAGTATAAAAAGGAGGGTTCCCGAATTAATACAACATTTTTAGGGGCAGAAGCGGCTGATGACACAGAAAATAACAGCTATTTGTGCCGAAAATCACGAGTTATTAGTCATGAGCAAATCATGGGCAATCGTTAATAAGATTTTACCCTTTTCTTGTGTGGATGGACCTGGCAATCGGCTGGTTATATTTTTGCAAGGATGCAATTTTCGTTGCTTAAATTGCCATAATCCTTATACAATTTCACTATGTAGAGATTGTGGCAGCTGTGTTCAGACTTGTCCATATCAAGCATTAAGCTTTAGCAACCAGAAAGTTATATGGCAGACTTCATATTGTCAACAATGCGATACTTGTATTAATACTTGTATTTATCATTCTACCCCAATGACTTACAAATATAGTGTCGATGATATTTTAACGACTATTCGAAAATACCTACCATTTTTAAACGGCATTACCCTAAGCGGTGGAGAAGCCACAATGCAATTACCCTTCATTGGAAAGTTATTTAATGCCATTAAAGAGGCAAACGATTTAAAACATCTTACTTGTTTTATTGATAGTAATGGTTACTTACACCAAACAGGATGGCAAAAAATAGCAAACGTGATGGACGGCGCAATGATTGATCTGAAAGCTTGGGATAATGATGTACATAAACAGCTGACAGGACGCGATAATTTCCGAGTAAAAGATACAATTAAATATCTTGTGAAAGTTAACAAATTATATGAAATAAGATTTTTAATTATTCCTAAACAAACCGATCTACAAAATAATGCTAAAAATATTGCCAAATTCTTAATTGATTTAGATCCCAATATTCGAATAAGAATAAATGCTTTTCATAATCATGGCACACATGGCATCGCTAGAACATGGCAATTAGCTACTAAACAACAAGTCGAGCTTTTTGCCGAGCAATTAAAACAAAGTGGATTAAAACAGATTACTTTACCCACTGTATATTTATAATTTTTGCTGTCAGCAAATGACAACGATGAAAAAATAGTATAAAAATAAACTAATTAAAAAAGGGAACATTGTCTCCCTTTTTTAATTCTAATTGATTAAATTTAGTGCTATTTGCCTTTTTTAAAGGCTGCGGCAAACGCATTACCCATCGCACTATTACCTAACAATGAACTATTATTATTTGGTTTGCTAGCATGAGTTCTATTTTTAGTCGATCGACTAACATCTTGCTTAGTTAATGATGTTGGATCATTAAGACGCATAGTTAAAGCGATTCGTTTGCGTGGAATATCGACTTCCACTACTTTAACTTTCACTATATCACCAGCTTTTACAACTGTTCTTGGATCATCAACAAACTTATCCGACAGTGCCGAAATATGCACTAAACCATCTTGGTGAACACCTATATCCACAAAAGCACCAAAGTTGGTTACATTGGTTACTGCACCTTCCATAATCATACCAACTTTTAGATCTTCCATCGTTTCAATATCATCAGCAAATTGAGCTGTTTTAAATTCTGGCCTTGGATCTCGTCCTGGTTTGTCGAGCTCTTTAATAATATCAGTTACAGTTGGAACACCAAAATGATCATCAACATAATCAACGGCATTAAGTGATTTTAAGTAATTAGTGTCACCTAAAATATCTTTCAATGATTTATGATTTTTTTCTAAAATTCGTTCTACAACAGGATAAGCTTCAGGGTGAACGGCTGATGCATCAAGTGGATTTTTACCATCCATAATCCTTAAAAAACCAGCACACTGTTCAAATGCTTTAGGACCTAAGCGTGACACTTTTAATAACTGCTTACGATCGGTAAATTGTCCATTTTCATTACGCCAATCAATAATATTTTGAGCAATCACTTTATTTAGTCCAGCAATACGTGCAAGTAGCATCATTGAGGCGGTATTTAAATTGACGCCAACTGCATTTACGCCATCTTCAACAACCGCATCAAGTTTTTTAGCTAACTGAGTTTGACTTACATCATGCTGATATTGACCAACACCGATTGATTTAGGATCAATTTTAACAAGCTCTGCTAATGGATCTTGCAATCGCCTTGCAATTGATACCGCACCACGGATCGATACATCAAGATCTGGAAACTCTTGTGCTGCAAGTTCTGACGCTGAATACACTGACGCACCAGCTTCGCTCACAATAACTTTTTGACCTTTAACTTCAGGGTATTTTTTTTGAACATCAAGGTAAAAACGTTCTGTCTCGCGCGAAGCCGTACCATTACCAATTGCCACTAATTCAACTTGATATTTAATACAAAGTGCAGCGATAACCATAGCTGCTTTATCAGCCTGCCCTGTATGTGGGTAAACCGTTTCTGTCGCGACTAATTTACCTGTTGCATCAACAACTGCTATTTTTACGCCTGTCCTTAAACCAGGATCCATGCCCATAGTCACTTTCATACCAGCTGGAGCTGCCATTAGCATATCATGCAAGTTGGCAGCAAATACATTAATCGCTTCTTCTTCGGAGCGTTCTCGTAATGTTGTCATTAATTCGGTTTCCATGTGCATTAAAATTTTAATGCGCCATGTCCAATTAATAACGGCTTTGCGCCATTTATCCCCTGGCTGATCATTAAAATGGACACCTAAATATTCAGTGATAATTTGTTCACAATAGCTTTCTTTTGGTGGCTCTTCAAATTGTGGATCGGCATTTAACGAGAGCAGTAAATAGCCTTCATTTCGCCCTCGGAACATCGCTAATGCACGATGAGATGGAACTTTAGAAATAAGTTCACTTTGTGTAAAATAGTCTCGGAATTTTGCACCATCTTCTTCTTTGCCACTCATCACTTGTGAAACTAAATGAGCATTATTCCAAAGATAATGACGTACTTTTGCCAGTAATGCCGCATCTTCAGCAAATCTTTCCATTAAAATATAACGCGCGCCATCTAATGCAGATTTAGTATCAGCAATGCCTTTGTCTGAATTAATATACTTTTCTGCTTCGAACTCAGGAGAAAGCATTGGATTTTGCCATAAGTCATCTGCCAATGGTTGAAGACCCGCTTCAATAGCAATTTGACCGCGAGTACGACGTTTAGGTTTATAAGGTAGATAGAGATCTTCAAGTTCAGTTTTACTGAGTGTTTGTGTGATACTTTTGCTTAATTCTGGCGTTAATTTACCTTGATCTTCAATGGACTTTAAAATCGTTTTTTTGCGATCTTCAAGTTCACGTAAATAGCTTAATCGGCTATCAAGATTACGTAACTGCGTATCATCAAGCCCACCTGTTACCTCTTTTCGATATCGCGCAATGAATGGAACAGTGCTACCTTCGTCCAATAATTGAATCGCAGCTAAAATTTGTTCTGGTTTTACACTGAGTTCACCAGCTATAATATGGCTAATTTGATTATTTATCATGGTATCTCTGAATATTTTGTCAATTAACAGAATTTATTTTCAACATGCAAAAAGCTAATTATATAACAAGATCGGGCTATTTAGCACTCGATCGCGAATTAAAATATTTATGGAAAGAAGAAAGACCAAAAGTTACCCAAGCGGTATCAGATGCTGCTGCGCTTGGCGATCGCAGTGAAAATGCCGAATACATCTATGGTAAACGAAGATTAAGAGAAATAGATAGACGAGTTCGCTTTCTAACTAAACGATTAGAGTCACTGACAATTGTTGAGCCAGACCCAAGACAAGAGGGAAAGGTATTTTTTGGTGCATGGGTAAAATTAGAAGATGAAAATGGAAATCTACACGTTTATCGTATTGTGGGAGCTGATGAGTTTGATCCTAAAAAAAATTGGATATCGATCAACAGCCCTGTAGCAAGAGCGCTAATAGGACATAAAGTTGATGATGAAATAGCCGTTATTATCCCAAATGGAAAAATATTTTATTATATAGTGGAGATTAGTTATACAGAATTAGTGTCTTAATTTGTATATTTAATATTCAATAAACACCTATTCTTTTAAATTAACTCTGCTGTCTATTGCATATAAACCGGTTGGCATTTAGTATATAATTATAACAATATTTATGATTTTTTTAAGATATTATGATATTCGTCAATCAATTATACATCTATCCAATCAAATCGATGCAAGGCGTACCGCTTAAAAAGGCGAAAACTTCTGACGGCGGTTTTGAGTATGATCGTATTTTGATGATTACAGAACCTGATGGTACGTTTATTACAGCAAGACAATATCCTGAACTTTTAAAACTTAAAACATTGACAATAAATAATGAAGTGTATGTATTCCTTTCCTCTACAAAAACGATAAAATTTAATTTTAATGAATTTTCATTTGCCAATGAACCAACCGAAGTTTGGGGAAACCATTTTACCTCACATATTGCACCAATAAGAGTGAATCAATTTTTTAGTCAATTTTTACACAAAGATGTGCAATTACGCTGGGTTGGTAAACAGTTAACTCGTCGCACAAAACGCTATCCTGAAGCTCCTGTCAGTTTTGCTAATGGTTACCCTTATTTGTTATTGAACAAAGCTTCATTAAATTATTTACAACATCATTGCCCCGAAAAGTTAGATATTAGGCAATTTCGCGGTAATATTATCATTCAAGGTGCACTACCTTTTGCTGAAGATGGTTGGAAGACAATCAAAATTGGCGAGGTGATTTTTGATATTGTTAAACCTTGCGCTCGCTGTGTGCTAACAAGCATTGATGTCAATTCTACAAAACCATTAGCTAATAATGAACCGCTGAAAACGCTACAACACTTTAGAACCGATGATCAAGGTCAAATCGATTTTGGTATAAATATGATTGCCCGCAATCATGGAACGATATCGATTCACGACAAAGTAGAAATCTTGGAAAGACAGATAGCCAAAAACTATATTAAAACCTTTCCACCAAAAATAAAAAGTGAAACACAACATTGTGCAATCACTTTTGAAGGTAAAACCATTAAAGGCAATAATAAGCAAACTATTTTAGAACAATTGGAACAGCATAAAATAGCATTACCTTATTCTTGCCGTTCAGGTGTTTGTGGGCGTTGCTCAATTGTTTTGAAAAAGGGAGAAATAAGCTCGTTAACTCAGTCAGCTATAAAACATAATCATCGAATTTTAGCCTGTAGCTGTGTTCCTAAAGGAGATATTACAATTGAATTAATTAAGAAATAGCTTTGAATTCAAAATTATCTAACATTGGCATTTGTTCTGTTAATTTTTTCTCTACTGGCTTTAATCTATCATTCATCACCTTAATTGCTTCAGAAAACATAAACGTTTTGCTCATAGCAACAAAAGTAGGTTGCGCAATAATACAAAGCGAAGCATTTTTACCCGCTTCAACAACCATTAAACAAACCTTTTGGCTATTTTTTTGCAAAATCACTTCAACAATATCGGCTACTTTAGGTGTGTATAACATTGGTTGTTGTGAAAAATACCAGCTTTTGGGCATCTGAGGTTTTAAAAAATTAGACGCTACAATAGCATTAATTGATAATTCAATTTTTTGTGATTCTGTCAAATTAAGCCATTGACAACTATTATAAAATTGATAATAAGATGTCGCATCACTAACAGAAAATGAAAACTCACCAAAAACATCAGGAATTAACATTTTACTTTGATAGCAAGAACGGAATAACATTTCAGATGAAACTTCAAGCATTAAGCTATCGTATTTTCTGTCAAAATACCAACGCCAACAATCAGTTGGTCGAAAAGCCATTTTCATTGATATGTTATCCTTGTCAATTAAATTAAATTTAGTCAACAAGATAACATAACTAAGTTAAAAAATAAATATAAAGTTAAAATAAAAATAGTTTAATTATATAATTTTTAAATAGTTTAAAGTTTAAGCAAAAGGATTAGAACTATCTAAGTATAATCTAATTTACATCGATTTAGATAAATTGGACACGAATTTATACTAAAACAGACATTTTCCTTAAATTTTTTTACAAAAAATTTTAAACATAAAAAAGGTGCTTTTCAGCACCTATTTATTTCATTATAAGTAATAGTTAGCTTGCCACATTAATACGTTTCATATCCGTCATATAACTACGTAGTTTGCGACCAATTATCTCTATTGGATGATTACGAATTTCTTCATTCACATCGCGTAATTGTGCATTATCCACGCTATCTTCAGGGATCGCTTTACCAATATCGCCTGATTGTAACATTGGCATAAATTTTTCTTTTAATAATGGGACTGCAGCATTGGCAAATAGATAGTTACCATATTCAGCCGTATCAGAAATGACTACATTCATTTCATATAGACGTTTACGTGCAATGGTATTTGCAATAAGAGGCAATTCATGTAATGATTCATAATAAGCTGATTCAGGTAAAATGCCAGATTCAAGCATTGTTTCGAACGCAAGCTCTACGCCAGCTTTAACCATCGCAATCATCACTACCCCTTGTTCAAAATAAGCTTGTTCATCAATTTTACCTTGATATTCTGCGGCTTTTTCAAATGCGGTTTCGCCGGTTTCTTTACGCCATTTTAGTAGGTTAACATCATTATTTGCCCAATCTTTCATCATGGTTGATGAAAACTCTCCGGATATAATATCATCCATATGTTTACGATAAAGATCAGTCATGATCTCTTTCAATTCTTTTGCTAAAGCATTAGCTCTTAATTTAGCTGGATTTGATAATCGATCCATCATTAAGGTAATTCCGCCTTGTTTCAACGCTTCAGTGATTGTTTCCCAACCAAATTGGAGTAATTTACACGCATAAGCAGGATCAACACCATCAGCAACCAGTTTATCAAAACAAAGTAACGATCCAGTTTGTAACATACCACAAAGAATTGTTTGTTCACCCATTAAATCTGACTTAACTTCTGCAACAAATGAAGATTGTAAAACACCTGCACGATGTCCACCTGTTGCTGCAGCCCATGCTTTAGCGATTGCTAAACCCTCACCTTTCGGATCGTTTTCTGGATGAACGGCGATCAGGGTCGGTACACCAAAGCCACGTTTATACTCTTCACGCACTTCAGTCCCTGGGCATTTTGGTGCTACCATAACAACGGTAATATCAGAACGGATCTTTTCGCCTACTTCAACAATATTAAAACCATGTGAATAGCCAAGTGCTGCGCCTTGTTTCATTAGTGGTTGGATTGCTTGCACAACAGCAGAATGTTGCTTGTCAGGCGTTAAGTTAATCACAAGATCAGCAGTTGGAATTAATTCTTCATAACTTCCTACTTTAAAACCATTTTCAGTTGCCTTTTTCCATGATGGACGTTTTTCAGCAATCGCTTCTTTACGTAATGCATAAGATATATCTAAACCTGAATCACGCATATTAAGACCTTGGTTAAGACCTTGTGCTCCACAACCTACAATTACAATTTTTTTACCTTTTAAAAAATTAGCTTCTGATGCAAATTCATCACGCGCCATAAAACGGCATTGACCTAGTTGTTCTAATTTTTCACGTAAATTTAGTGTATTAAAATAGTTTGACATTATTCTCTCCAAAGTTGAATTATTCTTAATCGACTATCAACCACTATATAGTACTTTTTATATTGCTAAAATTGATATATTTAAAACACAATATTGCATAAATTGCAATATACTTGCTAAGTTAAGTACTTTCTTTTAATCTAAGCCACCCTCAATTCACCAATCAATCAATATGGATGCTCGATATAAGCAAGCTAATAAAGAAGCTATACTTTCATTATTGTTAACTTTTATTTATCTTCTTGGATGGATTATTTGTGCTTACTGCGTTAGCGATAATTCAGGATTTTTAGGTCTTCCATTGTGGTTTGAACTATCTTGCATTATGGTACCTGTCGGTTTTGTATTACTTTGCTGGATGGTTGTAAAATTTCAATTCAAAAATATTTCATTAGAACAAACTAAGTGATAAAACAATGCATTTGGATATTATTATACCGCTTGTCATCTATCTTATTTTCGTGTTTGCGTTATCAATTTATGCTTATATTAAACGCAAGAAAGTAAATCAATTTACTGATTACTTTATTGGTAATCGAACTATGGGTGGATTTTTACTCGCCATGACACTAGCTGCAACATATATTAGTGCAAGTTCATTTATTGGCGGTCCAGGTGCTGCCTATAAATTTGGTCTTGGTTGGGTATTATTGTCGATGATCCAAGTACCAACAGTATTACTTTCACTTGGTATTTTAGGCAAAAAATTTGCTATTTTAGCGCGCAAATATGATGCAATAACTTTAAGTGATATGCTTTATGCACACTATAAAAGTAAAGCAATAGTTTGGCTTGCTAGTATTGCATTAGTTATTGCTTTTATTGGTGCTATGACGGTACAGTTTGTTGGTGGTGCACGATTGTTGGAATCATCGGTTGGTATTTCTTATGATATCGGATTATTAATTTTTGGTATTGGTACCGTCATCTATACTGCTTTTGGAGGCTTTAGAGCGAGTATTTTAAATGATGCCTTCCAAGGTCTAGTAATGATAATTGGAGCCATCTTACTATTAACAGCGATTATCTATGCAGGTGGAGGTATAACAGCAATTATTCACCGATTGAATGAAATCGACCCTGCACTACTAACACCACAAGGTCCTAGCAATTTCATGGACTTTCCGTTTATGGCGTCATTTTGGGTTTTAGTCTGTTTTGCCGTAGTTGGTTTACCTCATACAGCGGTTCGTTGCATGGCGTACAAAGACAGTAAAGCTGTACATCAAGGTATTATTATTGGTACGATTGTTGTCACAATTATTATGTTAACCATGCACCTATCTGGCGCGCTTGGTAGAGCAATTATTAGTGATTTAACAGTTCCGGATCAAATTGTTCCTACCTTAATAATTAACATCATGCCACCATTAGCAGCAGGTATCTTTCTAGCTGCTCCGCTTGCCGCAATTATGTCAACAATTAATGCCCAGCTATTACAAGTTTCATCAGTGATTATTAAAGACCTATTTTTAAGCATGAAACATAACAAAATCTATAGCGATAAAATGTTAACGCGCATATCTGTTCTTATTACCTTTATTTTTGGCGGATTACTTATTTTGGCGGCTTGGAATCCACCAGATATGATTATATGGTTAAATTTACTTGCATTTGGCGGGCTTGAAGCTGTATTTTTATGGCCATTAGTACTTGGGCTTTATTGGAAAAAAGCCAATTCAACAGGCGCTTTATGTTCTATGCTTACTGGTGCAATGAGTTATATTTTATTAGCCGCTTACAATATAAAGCTTTATGCTTTTCATCCGATTATCCCATCCTTAATTATTGGATTGGTGGTGTTTATTATTGCCAATATGTTTGGTAACACAGGAAAAAATTATGCCTTGGATTCAACTCAGAATTAATACAACTAACGATCTTGCCGAAAAAATTAGCGAACAATTAGAAGAGTCAGGAGCAGCATCAGTCACGTTTCAAGACACTTATGATAATCCTGTTTTTGAACCATTACCGGGCGAAACTAAACTTTGGGGTAATACCGATGTAATTGGTCTGTATGATGCTCAAACAGATATCGATGAATTAAAGGCAATATTAAATCTTGCTCAATATTCTTATAAGATTGAACAATTAGAAGATAAAGACTGGGAACGTGAATGGATGGATAACTTTCATCCAATGCAATTTGGTAAGCGACTTTGGATATGTCCAAGCTGGCGTAGCGTGCCGGATGCTAACGCAGTCAATGTTATGTTAGATCCCGGTTTAGCTTTTGGCACAGGTACTCATCCTACTACTGCATTATGCTTAACTTGGCTGGATAGTCTAGATCTGAAAGATAAATTAGTGATTGATTACGGTTGTGGGTCTGGTATTTTGGCAATTGCAGCACTTAAATTAGGTGCAAAACGAGTAATTGGTATTGATATCGATCCTCAAGCCATTCAAGCTAGTCGTGACAATGCTCAGCGTAATGATGTCAGCGAAAAGTTAGAACTTTATTTATCAGAAGATATCCCTGATAATTTACAAGCAGATATCCTTGTTGCCAATATTTTAGCCGGTCCATTAAAAGAACTTGAACCGCATATAAGCAAATTAGTAAAACCGCAAGGTAAGCTAGGATTATCGGGTATTTTGGCAAATCAATCACCAAGTGTTTGCATGGCTTATAAACCTCATTTTACATTAGATCCTGTTGTTGAACAGGAAGAGTGGTGTCGTATCACTGGTAAAAAAAATTAAAAAAATAACGTTACCCCCTTTTAAGTTAGAGAAAAAATGCGTAATATAGCCGCCCTTAATTTGCTTAGCATTGGTGAAATTAAATTAAAAAATAATTTAATTGCAGCACCAATGGCTGGAATCAGCGATAAACCATTTCGTAATTTGTGCTACCAGTTTGGTGCTGGTATGACAGTTTCAGAAATGTTTTTAGCAAATTCGGATGTTTGGCATACCGATAAATCAGCTTTGCGGATGATTGCAAGCGATGACATTGGTGTTCGTGCAGTACAGATTGTTGGTTCTGATCCCGATGAAATGGCAAGAGCTGCAGAGTTTAACGTCAAACATGGCGCTCAATTGATTGATATCAATATGGGATGCCCAGCTAAAAAGGTCAATAAAAAATTGGCAGGATCTGCTTTAATGCAGTATCCAGAACTTATTAAAAAAATTTTGCAGAAAGTTGTCGGAGCAGTTGATGTTCCGGTAACATTAAAAACGCGGACTGGATGGAATAAAGATCATAGAAATTGCATAGAAATCGCACAAATTGCACAGGACTGTGGCATAAAGGCAATTACTATTCATGGACGAACACGTGCTTGCTTATTCAATGGTGTGGCTGAATATGATTCTATTAAGGCAGTTAAAGAAAACGTTACGATTCCTGTAATTGCCAATGGGGATATTTGTACACCTGAACAGGCAAAAGATGTTTTTCAATATACGCAAGCTGATGCTATAATGATCGGCCGAGCGGCACAGGGGCGACCTTGGATATTTGAAGAAATTGCATTCTATTTAACACATGGACAGTTAAAAAATAATAAAACTATTGATGAGGTAGAACAAGTTGTATTGTCACATCTTGATGAGCTTTATCAATTTTATGGAGAATACAAAGGATTAAGGATTGCCAGAAAGCATGTAAATTGGTACACCAAGAATTATGCTGACAGCGATCAATTCAGGCGCTTATTTAGTGTACTTAGCAATACAAGTGAGCAAGTAAACACTCTAAAAGCATTTTTTAGTCAAATTAGAAACAACCCAAAGAGTTAAGAATACTATGTCAGAACAACGCGTTACAGCTGCAGCACTTAAATTTACAACTGTAAATTCTCAAGACCAAATAACACAAAAGCCATTGCGAGATTCAGTAAAGCAAGCTTTAAAAAACTATTTATCGCAATTAAATGGTGAAGATCCTACTGATCTATATGAATTAGTGTTAGCTGAAGTTGAACATCCATTCCTTGATATGGTTATGCAATATACACGAGGCAATCAAACTCGAGCTGCCAATATGCTTGGTATTAACCGCGGTACACTTCGCAAAAAATTAAAACAGTATGGAATGAGTTAATCATCGATTATTTTACATTTTATAATATGACAAAAAAGCGCCTTCATTTAAGGCGCTTTTTTGCTGATAAATAAAAAATTTGATAGAATCAATCGGCGAAAATGAATAAACATATTGATAATGAATTTCAACTAAAAGTTTGCTAAAATACGACGAATTTTAAATTATATTATCTGGAGAATTTTATGGCAGGTCATAGTAAATGGGCCAATACGAAACACCGCAAAGCTGCTCAAGATGCAAAACGCGGTAAAATCTTTACCAAAATTATTCGTGAGCTAGTAACAGCAGCAAAATTAGGTGGTGGCGATCCAGCGTCAAATCCTAGATTACGTGCAGCAATGGATAAAGCGTTATCTAATAATATGACTCGCGATACCATGAATCGAGCTGTTGCTCGTGGTGTAGGGGGTGAAGATGATAGCAATATGGAAACGATCATTTATGAAGGCTATGGGCCTGCGGGTACTGCTGTCATGGTCGAATGTCTAAGTGATAATCGCAATCGTACTGTATCTGAAGTACGCCATGCATTTACTAAGACGGGTGGTAACTTAGGCACTGATGGTTCAGTTTCATATTTATTCACCAAAAAAGGGGTTATTTCGTACCCGATTGGCACTGATGAAGATCTAGTTATGGATGCTGCGCTTGAAGCAGGAGCGGATGATGTTGTGACTTATGATGATGGTGCAATTGATGTATTTACTACTCCCGAATCATTTGGCGAAGTAAAAGATGCGCTTGATGCAGCCGGTTTAGTTGCTGAAGCGGCTGAAGTATCAATGATTCCAGCGACTAAAGTCGATCTTGATATTGAATCAGCACCAAAATTACTACGCTTAATTGATATGCTTGAAGATTGTGATGATGTTCAAGAAGTTTATCATAATGGTGAAGTTTCTGACGAGGTTGCAGCTACTCTCTAATGGCCATTATTCTTGGTATCGATCCTGGTTCTCGTTTGACGGGTTACGGCGTAATCCATCAAACGGGGCGTCAGCTTACCTATCTGGGAAGTGGATGCATCCGTACTGCTGTTGATGATTTGCCTACCCGTTTAAAACGCGTATATGCTGGTGTCAGTGAGATTATTTTACAATTCCAACCTGATATGTTTGCTATTGAGCAAGTTTTTATGGCTCGTAATGCCGACTCGGCATTAAAGTTAGGTCAAGCAAGAGGAGCGGCAATCGTGGCAGCAGTCAATAATAATCTACCTGTTTTTGAATATGCTGCCCGTTTAGTTAAGCAAAGTATAGTCGGAACTGGCGCTGCTGATAAAAAACAAGTACAACACATGGTAAAACTATTATTAAAATTACCAGCTAGTCCACAGGCTGATGCTGCTGATGCTTTAGCCATTGCGATAACCCATGCTCATATAAGTCAACATTCCATACAATCCCATAAGTAAAATGACCAAATCGAACTTTCGTTATTTGGCGCGTATTAGTTTATTGGGGCTATTGACATTTCAACTAAAAGAAGCTTTACATCAATGTCTGTTATCATAATTTGTATAAAAAATAAAACACCTAGTTTCAAGCATCAAACAAATTTATAATAAACAAATACCCGAGATACTTTAGTAATAAATTTGATAAAAACTAGTCTTATCCTTTTGATACAATACTAGTTGTTAAAAATAAACTTCGTGTTTATTGGTATACGCCAAAATATTAGACAATATACTTATCCAAAATTTAGTTTCTCTTAGTTTATTCATTAAATTAATGCTATGTACATCGCTAACCAATTTCAGCAACAATATCGCCCGCATTAACATAATGCCCTTCTTGGAGTATTTGTTTTAAAACACCGTTTCGATGTGCAATAACTTGAACTTCCATTTTCATGGCTTCCATAATAGCAATAACATCGCCCGCGTTTACGCTTTGATTATCATTGATCACCCATTTAAAAACACTACCCGAAACAGGTGACTGGACAATCAATTCAGAGATTTCTTCTTTCACGCTGGAAGATGTATCTAAATTAGCTTCCGTTTGCAAGGATAACCCAGCAAAAAGTTGTGCAGGAAACCCCAGTTTACAACGTTTACCGTCAATCTCGATAAATGTGTGAGTCAGCGTTGCTTCTTTTTGTGGTATTTGCCTTTTGACAGGCATTATTGTTGCAGTCAATTCAGTTTCGATCCAACGCGTATGCACTTTAAAATCATCACAAAAATCTGGATGTTCAATAACCGCACGTGCGAATGGTAATACACTTGCCACCCCGTCAATCGAAAACTCAGCTAAAGCACGACGGGCCCTTGCAATGGTCTGTTCACGATTATTTCCAACAATAATCAGTTTTGCTATGAGTGAATCAAACATGGACGGAATAGCCGAACCAGCAAGTACCCCACTATCTAAACGTACTCCTGGCCCTGATGGCGCATCAAACCGGGTAATGGTACCAGCTACGGGTAAAAAGCCATTAGCTACATCCTCGGCATTAATACGAAACTCAATGGCGTGACCTCGTGGTTTAGGCATTTGGTTAATACTAAGCGGTAAACCTTGGGCAATGAGCAGTTGCTCGATAACAAGATCCATACCCGTTGTCTCTTCTGTAACTGGGTGTTCAACTTGCAATCTTGTGTTTACTTCAAGGAAGGATAACTTGCCATCCTGACTAAGCAAAAATTCAACTGTACCCACACCGACATAATTTGCTTTAGCACAAATATCAATCGAAGCTTCAATAATTTGTTGCTCTAATGGTTCGGTTAAAAACGGTGCGGGTGACTCTTCAATTAATTTTTGGTTACGACGTTGCAGTGAACAGTCACGAGTTCCAACCACAACAACATGACCTAATGTATCTGCAATGATTTGTGCTTCAATATGCCGAGGATTATGTAAAAATTGTTCTAAAAAACATTCACCACGACCAAAAGCGGTAGTCGCTTCACGTACAGCGGAATGATAAAGTTCTTCAACTTCTTCCATTTGCCAAGCCACCTTTAATCCCCGACCGCCACCACCAAATGCCGCTTTAATCGCTATCGGTAAACCATGAGCGTGCGCAAATTCAACGACTTCTTTAACATCTTGCACTGGTTGTTTAGTTCCAGCAACTAATGGGGCGCCAACTTGCAATGCAAGTTGTCTGGCTCTGACTTTATCGCCTAATATTTCGATCGTTTCTGGATTTGGTCCAATCCATATTAAACCAGCATTTTGCACTGCTTTAGCAAATTCAACACGTTCTGATAAAAACCCATAACCTGGGTGCACCATTGTAGCGCCTGACCTTTTGGCTATAGCAATGATTTTATCAATATCAAGATAAGTTTCACTTGGTAAGTTGCCTGATAATCCATAAGCGTCATCAGCCATTTGTACATGAAGTGCATCAATATCCGCATCAGCATAAATTGCAATAGACAAAAAGCCCATATCACGACAAGCACGTATAATACGTACTGCAATCTCGCCTCGGTTAGCGATCAATACTTTGTGCGTTATTTTTTGATTATTTTCAGACATGATCAATATCACTCCCTTCAAATTCTTTAAACATCCCTATAGGATTAAATTTTATTTTGGCATTGACAGGAATTTGACTGGCCAAATCTAAATGGTATGTACACACAGCCCCGATAACAGGATAGCCCCCTGTTAAAGGATGATCATTCAAAAATAGTACCGGCTGCCCATTCGCTGGAATTTGTATTGCTCCAATGCAGGTGCCTTCACTGGGTAATTCTTGCTCTTTGTCACGGCTTAAAGGCATGTCACCAGATAAACGTAAACCAATGCGATTAGATGCAGGTGTCACCTGCCATAGTTGAGAAGAAAGTAATTCTACTGCTTGCTTTGTAAACCAATCAGTACGTGGTCCAAGCACAATATCGAGTACAATAACATCATTACAAGTTGGATAGCGTATCATTGGTGTTTCAATTAACGACACCGCATTTAAGGTTGGAATATTCTTAATAGCTAGCGTTTGACCAATTTTAAGTGGTGAGGGTCCGACTTGGGCAAGTGTATCATAAGAGCAACTGGTTAAAACAGGTGATACTTGAAAACCACCACGCACAGTCAAATAACTGCGTACACCACATTTTGCGCTTCCCAAACTAATAATATCGCCTTTTTCCAATTGAATCGGTTGATACATGGCAACATTATACTTTTCGCCATCTGATGTTGTAATGTGTATATCACACTGAGCCCCTGTGACAGCAACCAACATACCACGGTTTACCTGCGCTTTAAAACCACCTTGCGTAATTTCTAATACGACTTCATTTATTGGATTGCCCACAATGCGGTTACCGCTATGTAATGCCCCCTTATCCATCGCTCCAGATTCAGAGATACCTAATGCCGCCTGACCAATGCGCCCTGCGTCTTGTAAAAGTGTTTGTAATCCTGTTGCTAATATTTTGATATCCTGTTGTTGATTGCTGTTGTTATCGTCTTTTTTAACGCTAGGCAAATGATACTTTTTAGTGGATTTGGTAGCATCAACAAAATTAACTCGGCTACCAGGTTTTAATAATGCAGGTTTATCGCGATTTAAATCCCATACAGCGATATCGGTTATACCAATAAGTTGCCAACCGCCAGGACTTGCTCGAGGATAAACACTACTAAACTCACCTGCTAAAGCAACTGAACCCGCTGGAATACGAACTCGTGGTGACTTGCGACGCGGTACATTAAACTGAGCATTTTTAGATACCATATAAGCAAAGCCAGGTGCAAAGCCACAAAAAGCCACTTGATATTCATTATTGGTGTGTCTTGCAATGACTTGAGCAACAGTTATACCTAGATATTCAGCCACTTGGGCTAAATCCTCGCCATTATAATGAACAGGTATTGTCACCAATTCACCAGATTGCATAACACTTGCTGAAATATCTAATTTAGCGATATGCTTAACAAGCGTATTAGCATTAGTCGCAATGGGATTATAACGAATCAATATAGTGCGCGCTGCGGGGATTATCTCTTCTATATGCCAATGCATAAATACACTTTGCAGTGCATTGGTAAGCGCCATTGTTTGCTCAAGTGTTGTTAATTCAACAATAAACGCATCAACATTAACGGGTAAAAATCGCATTAAGCACCTCTATATATGGTAAATATCCAATTCCTAACTATAACTATTTATAGCATTGTGTCATATCAGAGACTAACTTTATTGCCGGCTTAACAAATTCGTATCTAATCATAGTGCTATTTTTTCGTTAACTTAATTAAGTTTCCAAAACTTAACTAATCTAATGATTATTTACCTTAGCAAACGAGACAATATTAATGCCATTTTGTTGTAATTTTTCACGAACTTTTTGCGCCATTGCTAAAGCACCAGCGCTATCGCCGTGAACACAAATTGATCCTGCCTCAATACCGACAAACTGCCCGTCTATAGAAGTCACACCACCATCACTCACTAACTGTAGCATACGGTCTGCAACTAGATCGGGATCGTGCAACACAGCGCCGGCTTCTTTACGAGACACTAACGTACCATCGGCATGATATGCCCTATCAGCAAAAGCCTCAGCAACCACACGCAAGCCATTTTCTTTAGCCCACTCAATGAGCTTTGAGCCCGCAAGCGCAACTAAAATCAGTGTTGAATCAACCGAACAAAGTGCATCAATCACTGCCATTGCCTGACGCTTATCATGCGCAATTGTGTTATATAATGCACCATGAGGTTTAACATAACTCACCTTAGCGCCAATTGAAGCGGCTAACCCTTTGAGTGCACCAATTTGATAAATCACATCTGCGGTTAATTCATCGGCGGCTATATCCATATTACGACGGCCAAAACCAACTAAATCAGGATAACCGACATGAGCACCGACTTCGACATGATTAGCTTTGGCCGCTTTTAATGTCTTTAAAATACCCGCTGGCGATCCTGCATGGAATCCGCAAGCTATATTGGCACTGCTAACAACTTTTAGCATTGCCTCATCATTTCCCATCTGCCATTGACCAAAGCTCTCGCCAAGGTCACTGTTTAAATCAATACATTTAGCGATTGTCATATGTCCTCTATTTTAAATAGTTAAAAATAGTCGCCACCGACATAGCGCCCATATACCAAGTAATAGCGCACACAATCATACCTAATAACAATAGCCATCTTGGGTAATGATACCCAGACATAAGATCAGCACGTCGCCAACCAATATAGACAAAAATAGTTAAACCAAGCGGTAAAACTAAACCATTAAAACCACCCGCAAAAACTAATAATGATACAGGTGCGGTTCCCATAATTAAATAAATAGCTAGCGAAACAACAATAAAAACAATAGTGGCAAACTGGCGTTGCTTTTCTGTAATTGCCCGTTTAAAAGGGGTAATAAAAGTCATTGAAGTATAGGCAGCGCCAATAATACTGGTTATCGCAGCAGCCCATAAAATCAAACCAAAAATACGTAACCCCAATTCACCTAAAGCGGCCTGAAAGGCTTGTGATGCGGGATTGGCAGCATAGCTTGAAATGTCAATTGTCACACCACTTGCAACCACACCTAAAATGGCTAAAAATAAGATGTAACGCATCAAACCCACAACCATTATTCCTTTGGTTGCCGCGCCCGAAACATAATCGATATGCTGAGCACCAACCATACCTTTATCAAGTAATCGGTGAGCACCAGCGTAAGAGATATAACCACCAACCGTTCCACCAACAATAGTCGTAATAGAGGCAAAATCAATACTGCTTGGAAAAACCGTTTCCTTTAAAGCTTGCCCAACAGGTGGTTGAGAAGCAAATACCACAAACAAGGTCAAAATAATCATGAGCAAACCAAAAACAATCATTAAACGATCAATAAAATGACTGGCTTTACGGGATGAAAATATATAAACCGCTAAGAGTGCGCTAATTGCTCCCCCCCATTTAGGATCAAGCCCAACAAGTGCGTTTAAACCTAAACCAGCACCGGCTATATTACCAATATTAAATACCAACCCACCAAATATGATCAGCACCGCAAGTATATAACCACTAAATGGAATCGTCGCATTAGCAATATCTGAAGAATTCATTTTGGTTAACGCAACAATTCGCCAAATATTTTGCTGAACAACATAATCAATAATAATAGAGGCTAAAATACCAAACCCAAAAGCAGTACCAAGAGTGACGGTAAAAGTGGCTGTTTGGGTAATAAAGCCCGGACCAATTGCCGAAGTCGCCATTAAAAAAATGGCACTGATTAATGAGGCACGCCGATTTTTAACAAAAGTAACGCGACTACTGCGATGATTTTCCATATGAATGTTCCTCTTAAGTGCCTTTTCAATGCTCGACATCACTACGTTATTAGTGATTTCCACTATCTTTTATAGTAATGCAAGTATCATGCCATAGTGCAAAATTTTTGCTTAATTGAAGTTTTTATAACCGCTGCACCTATGCATAAAAAGCAATTAAAAATAATTAATTATGACAACTAACAATAAATAATTAACATTTAACAAGGCTAATTTGCACCAAAAGTGAACATTAGAAACTTAATCAAGTTTTAAATGTTCCATTGTTAGTATCAACACCTCAACGCATCAATGATCAATTTAAACACATTCGAATGACCTTTGCGACTTGGATAATAAAGATAAAAAGAATCATAGGTAATGGCAAATCGGGCAATAATTCAACTAATTCACCTGATGCTAATTCCTGCTCAACATCTGCTCGAGCAATCCAAGTAATACCTAAACAATCTAAAGCCGCTTGTTTACGTAAATGGTTATTAATTATAAATTGTGAATGAGGATGATATTTAATTGTCTTTCCTGCTTGTGTACATTCCCATGGTAATTCTGTACCATGTTGAGTAGATATTCGCATTCCAATTAAGCGATGCTTATCTAAATCTTTAATTTGTTCTGGTATTGATGTTCTTATTAAATATTTAAGGCTAGCAACTAAAGTCATTTTTAGCGGTGGCGATATTTTTACTGCAATCATCTCTTTAGCAAGATCGTCGCCTAACCGACATCCCATGTCAAAGCCTTGTTTAACAATATCAGCCCAGCTATTATCAGCTTGAATCTCAATTCTAATTAGAAGATAACGAGGCAAAAAATCGCGTAATTTAGGATAGATGATATGTTCTACCGCGATGCTGGGTGCATTAATCCTGATTGTCCCTGATGGCGTATTGGTAAAATGACTTAATGCATTAACTTCTTGATTGATTGAATCAAACAAAGGGGAAATTTTTCGATACAATTGCTCTCCCGCCTCGGTCAGCGACACATTACGGGTATTACGATTAAATAAGCGCAAATGCAATCTAGCTTCTAAATTTCGCATACTATGGCTAATCGCCGATGAACTAATTCCCAACAATTGCCCTGCTTTTACAAAACTGCTGGTCTGAGCCACAGTAATAAAGTAATTCAATTCATTAAGGTTATACATAATCGTATGCTATTAGTGAATTTAATTCACTACACTATAAAACAATCTCCCATTTATCTCAATAAAAGCTATCGTTAAAATAATGCCATACTTATCTAACGGGCAAATTAAATGAAAAATATATTAATACTTGGCGCTAGTGGAAGCTTAGCTAAAGTCGTTATTCCTGTTTTGTTACAAAATCATGAAATGAAGTTAGCTTTATTCGTTCGCCATTCACACAAATTAATATCATTAGCTAATGAAAGAGTGGCTACTATTCAGGGTGATGTTCTGGGCTTAGTCAACACGGCTGGCGTATCCCCTTCCCAAGCTTCTGCACCGCGAATATTTGAAGTCGATTTATACGGTAATGCGCTATTATTTGACACATTTAGTGGGATAATGCAAAAGGTAGTTCGGCTTTATTCATTGGTTCGCAATCTACACACCGTTAACCGATGAGGAACTCAATGGAGATCGTAAAGATTTTTACCGCAAAATGCTTAAAGAATTACCAGTTAGTCGTGGTGGTTCTCCAGATGAAGTTGCCAATCTTGCCGAACTCATTATGTCAGAAAAAGGAGCTTATATTACTGGTAGTGATTTATTAATTTATGGCGGTGCAACAGCAAAATTTTGGTCGGATATCGCGATTAATATTTATTTAACATAACGTTATATAAAGGAATAAATTATGTATGAATTTAGTTTTCAAAATCCAACTCGCATAGAATTTGGTATCGATAAAGAAAAAAACATAGGTCAATATATGAAAGAATTTGGCGCTAAAAAAGTGGTCATTATCTTTGGTAGTGACCGCATCAAAGAGTCTGGTTTATTTGATCTTGTAACCACAAACCTGAGTAAAAATGGCATTGAGTTTACAGAATGTGGCAAAATTAAGAGTAATCCTGTTTTAAGTAAAGTTCGAGAAGGAATTGAAATTGCTAAAAAATTTAGTGCTGACAGCGTACTTAGTATTGGAGGCGGCTCCTGCTTAGATAGCGCAAAAGCGATTGCCGCTGGTAGTCTGTACGAAGGGGATGTGTGGGACTTTTTTACCGGTACCGCAGTAACTAAAGCACTTAAGATATTCGATATAATGACCTTAGCTGCAACTGGCAGTGAAATGAATAATGGCAGTGTTGTCACAAACGAAGAAACTAAACAAAAATACCCAATTCATGGTTTTAGTCTATTTCCGAAAGTGTCAGTGATTAATCCTAAACTTCAAACCACAATCAGTCGTGATTATCTCGTGTATTCGGCAGCCGATATTATTGCCCACTCTATTGAAGGATACTTTACCGCGTCGGTACAACCCGAACTGATCAATTTACAAGTCGAAGCCAATATTAAAACCGTGATCCGCACTACCGAAATACTCTTACAAAATCCCAACAATTTAGATGCACGCGGTGAATTTGCTTGGGCGGCAACGCTAGCTTTAAATGGGTTAACCTATTTAGGTACAGCAGGGTTTAGCTATCCTAACCATATGATTGAACATGCCATGAGTGCCATTTATGATGTCCCTCACGGTGCTGGATTATCAGTCGTCATACCGGCATGGATGACATGGTATCAAGATCGCAATCCAAAACAGTTCCAACGTTTTGCTAAAGAGATTTTTGACTTATCAACAGCTGAACAAGGTATTGAAGCATTAAGAGCATGGTTTAACAAAATAGGTACACCAACCACACTCAGGCAGCTCAATATTGACGAACATAATCTAGAACTTATCATAGATAATGCCACGCAAAATGCTATTGATTGGCAAATGCATGACATTTATAACCATCAAGTGATTGCCACTATTTTAAATTTAGCCAAATAATGGCATTTAGATTGAAAAATCATTCATCTTAAACTGATATTAATATTCATGATACATAAATGGTTATTGACTAAAAAAAGAGAGACAGCATGCAACATATCACATTAAACAATGGCATTAAAATGCCAATTCTTGGTTATGGCGTATATCAAATAAATTCCGAAGAGTGTGAACAATGTGTCTTAGATGCAATTAGTGTTGGTTATCGTGCGATTGATACTGCACAAGCTTATGGCAATGAAAAACAGGTTGGCAATGCCATACAAAAATGTGGAATTTCCCGTCAAGAACTATTTATTACCACCAAAATATGGATTACCAACGCAGGCTATGAAAAAGCCAAACAATCGATCGAAGAATCATTACGCAAATTAAAGACAGATTATATTGATTTGCTATTAATCCATCAGCCATTTAATGATTACTATGGAACTTATCGCGCAATGGAAGAAGCTTATGAACAAGGCAAGGCTAAAGCCATTGGCGTTAGCAATTTTTACCCCGATCGCCTGATTGATTTAGAACATTTTGTTCGTATAAAACCAGCGGCTAATCAAATTGAAACGCATATATTTCAACAGCAAAAATTAGCACGTGAAGTGATACAAAAGCTAAACACACAGATAATATCATGGGGACCATTTGCCGAAGGGAAAAATAACTTCTTTCAAAACCCAGTACTTATTGAAATCGGTAAAAAACATCAAAAATCGGTCACACAAGTTGCACTGCGTTTTCTGATTCAAAATGGTATTGTTGTCATTCCAAAATCCACCCAAAAAGCTAGGATGAAAGAAAATTTTGATGTATTTAACTTTACCCTTTCAGAGCAAGAAATGGCGCGTATTGCTACTTTAGATACTGGTCATAGCTTATTCTTCTCACATCAAGATCCCAAAACGGTGGAATGGTTTATGTCTATTTTGAAATAGTAGTAAGATAATTAAATAATAAAATGATTTACATTATTGCACCATGCGTGATGGTTTAACTCATCTATCGCTTGCTTTGAACATAATCTTATATATTTCGTAGGTACTCTAAAATTTACCTACATAGTTCAACGCAAATTTAACACAAATAAACTATGATTTTGGCGTAAATATTTTCAATAGGGAATTAATTGTCAGACGAAAATATGAATCATCTTGCAAACCCTTTGCGGAAATATAAGCGCCTTGCAAAGTGGATAGGATAAGTGTTACCGCCTCTAAAGGCGCAAGAGTATTAGCAATACTACCATCAGAAATACCCATTCTGATAAGGCTTTCTAACGTTTGTTTCATTGCCTCAAATCCGCGAGTAACCTCTGCGGCTAAATTGGGCTTTTCCATAATAGAACGATCCCGCGCCATTTGCCCCACTAAACAACCTCTATCTATATTACGAGGTTTTAATAGCAGATCTGCAAGTTTATTATAGGCATTTTTATCGGTATTTAGCACTGCATTATTAATGCTTATTAATTGTTCTACATTATAGATTATGGCATGTAAAGCTAAATCTTCTTTACCATCGAAGTGATGATAAAGGCTACCTTGCCCAACATCTGAGCATTCTAAAATGTCCTTAGGACTAGTATTCGCTAGGCCTTTTTCTAATAAGAGATCTGCCATTGCTAGAATTAGCTTTTCTCTGGAATTTTGTTTCGCGTTTTTTTCGTTATTCATTGTATTATAAGTGAACACATCATCAGCTGATGGTATGCTTCGTTAACCAATTATCTAATTTGGATAATTGTATCCACTAAACGGTTCGAAAATCCCCATTCATCGTAGTACCAACTGACATGTTTGAGTAAGTTATCATCAATCACCTTAGTTAGCTTAGAATCAAAATAGAAGAGGCTGGATTGTGAATCATATCAGATGAAATAGCTTTATCCATTTTTTTTCGAGCTAGTGATTTCTTTGATAGTATCATTTACTAATTATACTGTCACTTTTTTATCTAGATTTAACGTAAGGTCTATCATTGACCTGCAATTACAAGGACACGTACTGATTCCCCCCAATAATTTGCCTTTTAATTCAGGAGTCATAAAACCTGATTTAATTCCAAAATTCTCATGCAACACTTTAACCAAAGGCGCTAAACAATTTTTAGTACATGAAGCATTAGAAATAATGTGGTGTCCATCTTTGTTATACAAGTAGTCATTAACGCTTTGTACAAGGGTTAAATCAACATTTTTTGCAGGTGTAGAAATAAGTTCTTTCTTATCGTTGGCTTCAAGATGAGCTTGTGCTTTTTTACCATCATTAAACACGCCTATTGATTCTAGTACCACATCAACTTGGTGTTTTTCCCAGAATAAATTCTCTGGATTAGATTCTTGATAGACTGCAATCTTTTATTACATCAATACTTTTAGCAAAACGGCTAAAATCTGTGTCAGATTTTAAAATATGAGCGAGTTGCTCAATTGAACCCAGATCATTAATCGCAAAAATTTTGATATCGTGTAAACAATCCTGTAATGCGCGTACAAAACTACGCCCAAAACCATTAATTGCTACATTAGTCATTATTGTCTCCAATAAAATTAATAAAACTTAAAAACATACCAATTAGTATTTTAATATAAAAGTAAACCGTTTACTAACTGAAATCAAAACAATTAATATCTATATATAAAAATTAAATTTATTTAAATTTACTTATATAAAAAACATGATACCATAAAACAGAAACATACTACTTGGTATGTAATTAGAATAAGGGGAAAAAAATGGATAAAAAAAATAATTATCGTTGGTTTGTACTTGCAATTGGCGTTCTAGCACAAGCAACATTTGCCATGGGTTTTGCTGGCATTCCTATCACCGGAATTTTAATGCGAGATGCCTATCATTTTTCATTATACGAGCTTAGTTTTGTTTTAGGTTCGATGGGATTAGGCGTTGCGGCTTCAGAAATACTTTGGGGGCTACTCACCGATAAACTAGGTGACAAAAAAGTTCTAATTCTCGGCTTATGGTCATCAGCGATAGTATATGCTTTAATCGCCATATCACTTACACCAGAGGCTTCACCTGGAGGTGTCAAGTATATACACTTGGGCGCAGCCCTAGCAATAACAGGGGCTTTCAGCGGTAGTATTAACTCATCATCAGGCAGAACAGTCATGTCATGGTTTGATGATAGTGAACGTGGATTTGCCATGAGTGTTCGCCAAACTGCAATCCCGGTTGGCGGAGCGATTGGTACAGGACTACTACCTTGGTTGACCTATTCATATGGTTTTGAACTGATGTTTACCGTGTTAGCCATCGCAGGCTTGAGCGTTGGTCTTGTGGTTGTGTTGTTTATCAACGCTAAACATGCCGAATCAAAATATGTATCCAAATCAATGCTTACTATTCCCTCACCTCCCTCACCGCTGAAAAGTATTGAAGTCTGGAGAGTAGTTATGGCCGCGGGGTTTCTAACGGTACCTCAAATGGCAGTACTTACGTTTGGCGGTATCTATATGCGCGATATCCTACATATAGGTTTAACATCAATCTCTGTTATTCTCATTAGTGTGCAGATTGGCGGCGGAATACTCAGAATTTGGTCAGGCTACTATACAGACAGAAAAAAGAATCGTATCCCCTTATTAAAATACTACGCCATACTTGGCGGAATAGCCTCCTTGATGCTCTGTTTAATGGTAAATAATACATATATGGGGATTGTATTTGTTGTGCTAACTGGTTTATTTGGTCATGCATGGCATGGTATTGCTTATACTGAGGTAGCAGTAAAAGCAGGTATTGAACGCGCAGGGACAGCCTTGGGTATGGTTGGTACTACCGTATTTATCACTTCGTTTCTAACCCCTATTATCATTGCTGGTATCGCCCATGGCTATGGGTGGAGTGCTGTGTGGTGCGCTGTAGCTATACTGACATTTATGACATTATTATGTTTTGTTTCATTCTCAAAAAAGAAATAAATCTTTAGCTTCTATTAATGAAATGAATGAAGGCTAAAGTTGTAACTATCCCCCTAAAATAGTACAGCAAAAAAAGTAGAAAATTCTCCATGATAAAAGTAAAAGAGGATTGAAACATGAAAACAGGCAGCATAATTTTCTACGTTAGTTGTGTGTACTAAAAATGGGGTATTTACACTCTGAACCGATAGTTCGTTACGTTTTTCGATTCTCTTTTAAATCAATAATAAACCCGCTCTTGTAACATCACGCAGGTATTTGTCTTTTAAGATGGGAAAAAATCATTATCAAAGGCTCGTCTAATTTGAACTTCAGTACTGTCGCGACCCTTATTCTTTTTTCATTTGAGGATTTAGCATTCAATTTTTTTTAATTTAAACTCAAGCCATTTTAAAGCAAACTTCGTAAACATTGTTGAATGTTTCCACTATTTCCTTCTTGGGTTCTACAGTGTCGTGCTTTGATAAACGAGGCTCTAAACCTCCTGCTAATTTTGCTTGAACCACTTCAATAAAAGCTACAAGCCTGTTTTAAATCTATTTCAGGGTAGCTGCTGAATGGCATACGGGTTTGTTTTCTCTTCCAAGAAAATCATAATAACCAATAATTGGTTTAACGTCTTTAAAATAAATGATTTGTGGACTCTAATGAACTTCTGTGAAAGTAAATTTGGAGCGGGAAACGAGGTTCGAACTCGCGACCCCGACCTTGGCAAGGTCGTGCTCTACCAACTGAGCTATTCCCGCTTATTGAGGTACTTCGAAAGAAGTGGTGAGCATTATACAAAAATTTTTGTATCTCGCAACTATTTTTATTATTATTTTTTATCTTTCCAACTAAGTGATTCAAAAACGCCAAATAAGAACAGGCGTAGTACTTTGAATTTGTCTTGTTGCTTTTCTTGCTTGGTCATAGTTGAGTGTAACATCCATGCTTGTAAACCATGAGTTACCACAAAGGCAATTAAGCCGATATTAGTCACCACATTGGCAGGTCGCGGATAAGGATGAATAAGGTTAAATACTAAAAACAACCATACCAATGCATACAATACTTTTCCTATAAATATGAACATTAATTACCTTCTCGTATAAATAGATAACTGTGAACTTGTCCGGCAGTTTTTTCGCGATGTAAATGCCAGTTAGATGGAATATAAGCAGTTAGATCATGATCTATTTCTGTTTCAATATAAATATAAGCTGACGGCTTTAGCCAGTTATTATTCTCAAGCTCGCTAACCGTTTTTGCCACCAGTGCTTGATGAAATGGTGGATCGATAAATACAATATCAAACTGTTTTACAGCAGGCTTGTTTAGCCACTGTAAAGTATCAATATGATAAATGTCGATTATGTCGCTAGCAATAAGCTGTTTATTTTTGTTAAGTAGTTGCGCAACTTGTTTATCTTTTTCAAGCAAGGTAACACTCCTTGCTCCTCGTGATGCGGCTTCAAAGCCTAATGATCCGCTACCAGAAAAACAGTCCAAACAACTACTATCGTGTATAACAGGCATTAACCAGTTGTATAGCGTTTCTTTGATACGATCTGTGGTTGGTCGCAATCCTTGCTTGTCAAGTACAGACAATTTACGTCCACGCCATTTTCCGCCAATAATTCTTATTGAACCATTCATTTTAAATCCTTTGTTAGAATAGCTCAGAAGTATTACCTTCTGAATCTGTTACTCTCGTGCCAACTTCTTGGGTTGCATAAGTCGTTGGTTCGGTACCTTTTATAAAGTACTCTGACATAGTTCTAGAGCCAGGTTGAGGTAATAATCCTGTTTTTTGATCGATAGTGACAGAAATTACATTTTGTGGTTTTACATCTTCTACTACCGGCACATCTTTTAAAGCAACTTTCATATAATCAACCCACACTGGGTTTGCAGTTACAGCTCCTGCTTCGGCTCGGACAGTTCGACCTAAGTCACGGCGGTGATCGTCAAATCCCATCCAAACGGTCGTGACAATGTTGCCACCAAATCCAGAAAACCAAACATCTTTAGATGAGTTAGTTGTCCCTGTTTTACCTCCGACATCTTTTCTACCCAATACTTTTGCTCGCCATGCAGTACCCTGCCAATCTGAGCCACCAAATACGATAGATCGAAGACCATCTTTCATAATAAATGCAATACCACTATTTACCGTATGTGGTGCGTATTTTGGTGTGACATCAGTGACTTTATTAGCAGTGTCGATATTAGGTAAGACTAAATTATCATCTACTCTTAAGTTTGCTTGTTCAGGCTCTTCATTACCCGTTTCATTTAATTCATTTTCAACATTAGCAAGAGATACTGGTATTGATTCAACCATAGCGTCATTATCAGCACAATTGTGACACGCAATCAAAGGTTGATGCTGATAAATAACCCCTTTACCATTATTGTCCTCAATTTTTTCAATCAAATATGGAGAAATTAAATAACCACCATTGGTAATGACTGCGTAGGCTCTTGCCACTTGCAATGGCGTAAACGAAGCGGAGCCTAAAGCTAACGATTCGTTATGTGAAATATTTTCTTTAGGAAACCCAAAACGTTCTAAATACTCTGCCGCATAATCTATACCAACTGCACGCAAAGCCCTTACCATCATAACATTTTTAGACATTCCCAGCCCTATTCTTAAACGTAATGGCCCTGCATAGATAGGTGGTGAGTTTTTTGGTCGCCATGTTGCACTACCTGCAGAACGGACAATAGGTGCATCATTAAGCAGAGTTGCCATCGTTAAGCCTTGCTCTAAAGTGGCGGTGTAAATAAATGGCTTAATGTTAGATCCTAACTGTCGAAGTGCCTGAGTTGCTCGATTAAACTTACTCAAATTAAAATCATAACCGCCCACAATCGCTTTGATTGCCCCATTGTCTGAATCAAGTGATACAAGTGCAGCATTTACCGCTGGAATTTGCGCTAATTCCCAATCTGTATCTGACTTTTTCACCCAAATTAGTTGCCCTGATTTGAGGGTATCAGATACTTTTTTTGGGTAAGCACCTTGTCTTGTATCACTAATAAATGGACGAGCCCATTTCATGTTTTGATAGTCAATGGTAATATTACTTTTATCAGATAATACCGCTGTAGCTTCTTTATCTGAAGATGTCATAACTACAGCTGGGCACATGCCGCTATAGCATATATATTTACTAAGGGTCTGCTGGATCTGTTCAAAATTCCACGGCATTTCATTCGCTTGCCATAATACTTTTTCAGCACCACGATAACCATGCCTAATATCATAATCAATAATATGCTTTTGCACAGCTTCTTTAGCTGCTATTTGATCTGTTTTCGAAATAGTAGTATAGACTTTATAACCATCTGTATAGGCATTTTCTCCAAATTTATCAAACATAAATTGACGTGCCATCTCTGCAACATAAGGAGCTGAAAATTCAATTTGTGGTGCATGATAACTTGTTCCAAGTGCTTTAATAATTGCAGCATTATATTCAGCTTGAGTAATGTAGGATTGATCTAACATACGTCCTAATACCCAATTACGTCTAATTAATGCGCGATCTGGATGAGTAATTGGGTTGAAGGCGGATGGTGCATTTGGTAAACCAGCTAATAAAGCCGCTTCATCAACCGTTAACTGTTCAGGGGTTTTACCAAAAAAAGTATAAGATGCTGCTGCAACGCCATATGCTCGAGAGCCGAAGTTAATCATATTAAGGTACAGTGCCATAATTTCTTCTTTAGATAGCTCTTTTTCCATTCGGATAGCCAAAATCATTTCTTTGACTTTACGTGTGATGCTTTTTTCGGGTGTTAAAAAAAAGTTCTTAGCAACTTGTTGAGTGATGGTACTACCACCTTGAGAAAATCCTTTCTGTTTTAAACCAATATACATCGCTCGAACAATACCAATTGGGTCGATGCCGAAATGTTCATGAAAACGGGCATCCTCAGTTGCAATAACTGCGTTAACAACCATTGGTGGCATTTCGTTATATTTTAGTGGTGTTCTACGCCGTTCACCAAAAATAGCAATTAACTCACCATCTTTACTTAATACTTGCATTGGTGTTTGTAATCTAACATCTTTTAATGTAGCAACATCGGGTAGATCTTTTGAATAATAAGCATAACCTGCAATACCAATAGCTAAAGCACTAAGAAATAAACCGATGAATAATTTTAGAATAAATTTTAACACTCTAATTAATATCACAAATTCTTCCTATCTAAATTTTTAAGGCAAAAATAATGGCATCAGAGTTATCTCTGCGCCACATTTAGTAAACCAGTGTTTAGGTAAAGATCTTCACATTGACATAAAAGGAAAATGCTAACGATTGATCTCTCATCCATTAAAATATACTGTAATTGTGTGCATTATCTCCCATCTTTATCCTTATTTTAAGCAATTTTTAACAAATTCATGAAATAATTCCATTTTAACTAAGTAGAGTAAGCATTATGTGGAGCATAAAACTTAGAATATCAAAGTTGCAATTACTAATTTCAACCTTTTTTTATTTAATATTAATGGTACTTTGTTTAATTATGTTTGCTGACACCACCCTAAATAGTTATACCTTTGTTATTATCTTATTATTAATAATACAATGGTGGCGCAGTTTGTGTTATTTCAAAACCATTAAAGACGAGTTTGCGTTATTTCACTGTATCAATCAAATATATTGGCACAAACAACGTTGGTACTTAATGCATAAGCCATTAATATTTCGTTATGTAGTTATGTTGAATTTAAAATCCCGACACGATGGCAAACATTGTACGCTTTTGTTAATGGTTGATAGTTTTCAACCTAATGATTGGCGAACATTACGTTTTTACTTAAAGCAAATTGAATTAATTTAATATACACACCCTCTTTCTTGAAATTGCTTGTAAAAAAGTTGTTAGACTAATGGGATTTTTTAATCCAATACTGATAGGGTTGGGATTCTATTTGCGACGACAGTAATTCGTGATCCATATGGCGACAAAAGCTAGGAACATCACGAGTAGTTGCAAAATCATCAGCGATTACATAAAGAATTTGCCCGATAGCTAGTTCTCTGATCGTTTTTCTGATCAACATAATAGGTTCGGGGCAACGCAATCCAAGCGTATTGAGTTCTTTGTCGATAGTTATGTTCATTTTTTCAATATATTTGTTAATTATAAGAATAGTTTACTTAAATAATGTGGTACTGCATCTTCAGCATTTGATCCAATCACCTCTAATTCTGGCAACAATGCCTTTAACTCTGAGCTACCGTTTTGCATTATACAACCTTTACCTGCAGCTTTTAGCATTTCATAGTCATTCATACCATCACCAAAAGCAATACTCTCTTTTAAACTGTAACCTAATTTTTCAACCACTTTTTTTAATGCACTGCCTTTAGACACATTTTCGGCCATCACTTCTAGGCAATTTAAAGTAGAAAAAGCGACGCTAATTTTATTGCCAAATTTTGCATCTAGTCGATTTTTTAGCTGAACCAGATGTGGATAAAGAGCATTATCTGTAGTAGTAAAATAAATTTTGGCTATATCATTGTTATCAAAGTCAAGTGGATTAAATAACTGATAAGTAAACTGTGTGTCTCGATAAAATTCTAATGAAAAGGTATCTTCTTTATTAATTAACCACTCGTCACCACGATATAAATGAGTATAAACTAAGGAATCTTCCATACTCATTTTAGCTATTTCACTTGCAAGTGATGGTTCAATACTTTGACTAAAAACTAAATGACCTTCACTATCATGCACCCTAGCACCATTTGACGTTATCATAAAAGCATCAATTTCCATATTTTCTCGCATTTGAGCAACATCAATGTGATGCCTGCCAGTTGCAAAAACAAAATGAATGCCCTTGTTACGAAGCGCTTGAAGGACTTGTTTAGTATAAGGTGATAAGCTATGTTCGGGAGTTAATAAAGTGCCGTCTAAATCAGAAGCAACAACATGCATAATATTCTCTACTTTTATAATAAATGGTAATAATAATGACTAATATAATATTCTTTAAAACAATCATTACTTATCAAAGCCAAGGCTAAAACAAGTTGAAAATATGATACAACTCCATTAGCATTTACTCAACCAATTGTGGCGTAATAAAAATAACTAATTCTCGTTTTTGTTGTTTTTTGCTGTTATGTTTAAATAAATTGCCAATAATTGGCACATTGCCTACACTAGGAAATTTTCGTTGACCGTTGGTGGTAACTTGTTGAAATATCCCTCCTAATACTACTGTTTCGCCATTTTTTATTTGAACTTGTGTTTTGATTTCTTGCGTATCAATTGCTAGAGCTTCACCACCATCGCTACGTTTTATTGAGCGGCCAGCTGTATTTTGTGTAATATGTAAATCTAAAATCATGCGATCATCAGACAGTATTTTTGGCGTTACTTCTAGCCCCAATACCGCGGGCTTAAATTCAATTGATGTCACCCCATTACTACCGCTAGAAACTTCGTAAGGAATTTCAGTACCTTGTTTTATTGAAGCCATGTTTTGATTAGCGGTAAGTAAATTCGGACTAGCAATAATTTCAAGTTGATTTTCAGATTCGAGCGCAGATAACTCTAAATTAAGTAAATTACCCGAGAGTTTAGCTAAATTAAAACCCAGAGTAGAAGTGGGGTGACTCGCCCCTAGCCCTATATTAAACTTATCTAAAAATTGTGATGATTTTCCTGAATATCCCCATTTAATCCCCAACTCTGACATACTTTCATCGCTCATGGTAACAATATGTGCTGAAATATGCACTTGAGGTATAGGTTTATCAAGTGTTTTAACTAACTTTTCGATATGAGTAAATTGTTTTGCTAAATCAGAAATAATAAGTGAATTGGTCCGTTTATCAAGTGAAACCCTCCCCCTTTCTGATAATACCCCTTGCTGTTGAATCATTTCAACTAAGGTCGTTGGATCGGCATGATTAATAGCTATAGATACAGAATTAAGCGGTTGCTTTAATTCTTTTCCTTTTTGTTCTAATTGTTGTTTTTGCAATAAAATTTCTGGATCTATCGCTTTAGAAATAAACAAAATATTATCGTCAATTTCAGCTTGTAAATTTGCAGAGTCTAATATGATCTTTAGCGCTTTATGCCAATTGACATTGTTAAGCTTGATGGTCTGTTTCATTGGCAAATCGTCTGACATAACTAAATTCATCTGCTGACTATCAGCTAATGCCTGCAAAATAATTGCAATGTCGGTTTGGTAAAATGTCATTGAGATATTTTTTTGCTGTTTGACATTTGATGATTGATTTATATTTGCATAAGCAGCATTTAAGCCAATTGTTACAAATATAAAGACTATAAAGCCTAACAAACTTATTTTAGCGTTAATTAATTTGCTAATATATTGTTTGAACCATTGATACGTTTGATTTGTACGATTTTTATTATTCATTTAACAACATTGTCCATGACACATTATTATGACAATAATCGGGTAAATCTGCCTGCCACATAATTTTATCGTTTAGTACAGATTCTACAGACCAAGGAAATAAAACATTTGGTACCGCATCATTGGTTATTGCTAGCCACTGATTATCAGATATTAGCCAAATCTGTTGATAATAATCATCAGGTTGTTTCATAACCCCCTTAAAATGCCAAACTTGAATTTGTTCAAGCAGTAATGCTATTTGTTCACTACAGGAAACAGAGTAATTTTGTTGAAAAGGATCTCGTTCTAAAGGCATATAAGCCTTTAACTCAAAACAGATAGCAAACAATAATCCAATGTACTTATATATACAGTGCATCACTTCATATCCTTTTTAAACAATAAGGTAAATATGATCTGTAGCTGCTGTTCTTGCTTGCTAATTTTTAGATTTTGAAAATCAAGATAATAAAAATCATCCGTCAATGATGAAATTAAAGTGATAAAATTCCAAAATTGCCCCTCTAATTCAATATCCCAATTAACCGTATTATCCATTTGATAATGTTTAAAGGAACGTAATACAAGATTATTTTTCTCAATCGCCTGAGCCAGTTCTTTTTCTGTTATTAAACTATATAAAGTATTTTTACTTGTCTGATAACGATTTACTTTTGCCTGTAGCAACTCTGTTTGAATAATTTTTTGCTGATATAACTTTGCCTTTAGCATAGCTTGTTGCTGAATATCTTTAATAAAAAGGAGATAAACGATAACAAAAAGCATCAAGCAACATAAAATACAAAACATATATTGTTGCCAAATTGGGCGATAAAAAAATTCACTGTTCATTAAGTTTTATTTCCATTTCAAAAAATAGATTACTTTTATTGGATGAGATAGTCTTTATTTGGCTTTTAGTGATATTTTCTAGTGTTAACAAATATTGATTAAAATTAGTTATCTCAACATAACTAAAGCTTTTTCCCTCAATTGTTAATTTTTGTGGTTCATAATAAAAAGACTCGAGCCAAATTAAGGAAGGCAATTGCTTTGAAAGTAATAATAACAATTGCTGAATTTGTTTTTGGCTTAATGATGGATTAGGCAAATCATTGGATAATTTTTCGGTTAGATTTTGAGCCACCTCTTGCTGGTGTAACAATTTTTTATCATAAATTTGTAGATCATTGCGTGCTTGTATCCACAAATAGCAGAGCGAACAACCAATTATACCAATAAAACCGGTAACCACTCCTACCAGTTGCCGTTGACACTTAGTTTGTTTTTCTTGTCGCCAGGGTAAAAAATTAACTTTAGTATTTTCAAATCGACAACCCAAAAATGTTAATAATAGTTCATACTTTTTGAAAAGATTAATCCAATTATCAATATAATGGCGTTCAATTATTATTACCTTAATTTGTTTTGTTTGCTCAGCTGAATAAACAAAATCAAAAAATACACTTTTAGCTGGCAATTGAAATAATTTATAAATGTTTGCTTCAATATACAAAATCAATTCATTTACATTTAGCTTTACATCAGGCAAAGTTAGTTGTTGCACTTGAATCAAGCTGCTATCAAAATTAAGCTCAAATTCAGCATGCACAGAAATTTTTTTTCGTAACCCATCAATAAAAACATCTAAATCAGTTGCATTTTGATAATTAAATGCAATTAAATCTTTGCTAGTGGTTGCTATAGCATTTTGCTTAACTGCATTGACTATCTTATAGTGTAAAGTTGTAAGTTTCACATCAATAATAATGCGATCTCTTTTAAAAATCATGATGGATTATCATCTAGTTTCTGATAACTGTATGGCGTAATCATAAACACAGTTTCCAAAATAAAAGCGACAGAAACTATTTTTTGTGAACTATTACACAAAAAATGTTTAAAATTAAACCGAACAAAGCAGGTTTTAGAGAAATTTTAAAAAAAAAGGTTGACTGAAATAAGACGTGCCTTATAATGCACATCCACACGGTAAGGGTGATTAGCTCAGTTGGGAGAGCACCTCCCTTACAAGGAGGGGGTCACTGGTTCGAACCCGGTATCACCCACCAATCTTTACCGTGAAGTTTCGTTAATGAAACGCTTGGGGTGATTAGCTCAGTTGGGAGAGCACCTCCCTTACAAGGAGGGGGTCACTGGTTCGAACCCGGTATCACCCACCATCTTCAGATGGGTCGTTAGCTCAGTCGGTAGAGCAGCGGACTTTTAATCCGTTGGTCGAGCGTTCGAATCGCTCACGACCCACCATTTTAATAGCACCTACACTTAATCGTTGAACATTACTTAATCTAAACAAAAAAGCGATGATGATGCCAACGTTCGAAAAATTCGTCTAGAACGAATTTGAACAACACTTAGTGTTAGTCCCTACTAAGAGAGTAAGACACACAATATGCCGAATAATCAAGCTCACGCCCCTCCATTTCATAACACCAATTTTTAATCAATAAACAATGCAATTAATTACGCTATACTAAACAAATACTATAAAATGATTAAATTATTTATTTTTAAGGAAATCGTATGCTAAAATTTCTTGCAAAATTATCACTAGTTTTATGTTTTAGTATTGCTGCTAATGCTGATCAACAAACATTATTCGATTTTTATCAGGAATATCAAAAAGCAACCGAACAAAATGATCCTCAAGCGCAATATCATGTGGGCCTTATGTATGCTGATGGCTCATATGCTAAAAAACGTCAATTTAAAGGTATTGAAGATGGTTTTGAGCAACAACCAAAAGCACAGTCTGATTATATTAAAGCAAAAGAGTGGTTTGAAAAAGCGGCCAATCAAGGTCATATTGCTGCTCAACACAGCTTAGCCTTATTGTACTATAACGGGCAAGGAACAAAGCAAAGCTATGCAAAAGGCATTGAGTGGGACATAAAAGCGGCTAAAAAAGGAGATGCAATTGCTCAATATACATTAGCAACGCTCTATTACAATGGAACTGGCGTAAAACAGAACTATTTTAAAGCCAAACAATGGTTTACTAAGGCTGCTGAACAAAATTATTCTGATGCAAAAGAGCTCTTAACTGTTGTAACCAAAAAGGTTAATGCCATTGTAGCCAAACAACAAGCGAAGAAAAAACAAGCTATTAATAATGATTGTGGCTGTGGTTAATATTAAATAAATGACAAAGTGCCACTTTATTAGCATCAACAAAATAACAATATATAGAATAATTCGATGCATCAAAGAGTTAAATCATAATCCAATAGATGTAATGATATATTCCATCGCAAAACAGAAGCCTGCTGTTTAACACTCTCCATTGATATTGGATAAGACAATTGATCAATTATCAAATAATCTTTTTAATCAAAAATAAAAAAACACCTATACAGAAAAGCTTTACTTTCAACAAACTTGTAAATATGTCGAAAACATCCTTTAATAAAACAATTACAGCTAGTAAATGTTTAATAATCCTTAGAAAAATGAGAGGTAGGCATAAGCCGTGATAGTAGTTATCACTTCAAACAACACTATCAGCAAGGTGATCAACTTACGTTGCAACAAACAAGTCATAAAAACCGATAAAGAAAGACGAGTAGAACCACTTTTTGAATAAGTTGTTTAAAAAACAATTCATTGCGCAAAGTTCATGATGAAATACAGATTCAACACTCAAGTTACTTATGTGCATAAATAATTATCCAAGGCGACTTTTGCTAAAGTATATCTCCCCCAAAAACGATTAATTGCGACAGATATGCACAATACAAATATTTGGTAAACTAAGTTCGGCGAAAAATTACCAGTCATGTAAAAGCAATTAGAGAGTCTATTTTACTCATCGGACGCACGTTTTACTAACATGAAATCCGATGAATAATAAGTGATTGTCAGATTAAGTTTGAGCTAAAATATATAATTAATGCATTAAACCATAACCAAGCGGATAGAGTGCTTTCATGTCGTTTGGTAAATCTGACGCTTGCTGTTGCACGCTATCCATTGAATCGGGTAATGAAAATGGCATTTTAGCTAAATAAGGTTTGTTATCAAGTAATCGATCAAATAACACCTCATCATTGACCCCAAAATTAGCAATAATCGCACTAGCATATTGTTTTAAAACTGTAAGAACAGCCGGTCTATCTAAATACACGGTAACAATGATGGGATGCCTTTTACTTGCTTGTGCGATAAATTCAATATCTTTATCATTAGATGGAAATGCCAATGATCCTTCATGATGTTCTAAACCAAAAAAGTAACCTTTATGGTTTTGTTCATAAGGCGCATTTATTCGAACTACAACAACATCAGCTTGATCTAAATCATCAACAATATTAGCTTTATTCTTTAAAAGACTTTTAGTATCTGGCAAAAATCCATATAAATAGATTTTGTTATTAGGATTTAATGGTAACATTTTTTGTGTATTTTCAAGTAATACCAGCGAATTATATTGAGCCTGATTTGCCACTTTTTGAAAATCTTTATTGCCAACAAAACTTGTTTTGCTTAGTTCGACATATGGTGTTTCAAATTGACCTAAAGAAAACTTTTGCATCAAAATAGCCAACACTGCGTTATCGATGTCTTTTTCAGCAATTTTTTTGTTTTTAACAGCAGTGACAATAATTGAGCTATCACTCACACCTCCAAATTGTTGAACTCCTGCTTGAATGGCTTTAATAAAACGTTGCTCTTTGGTCAGATTTTCAACGCCCCATGGCATTCCTTCTACTTTGGGTTTAACACCTAAAGGGGTACCATTGACACAAACTTCATTACAATCACTCGTAATATTCCAATCACTCATGATAACGCCTTTAAATTTATAGGTGTCACGTAATAAATCTTTTAATAAAAAAGAATTAAATCCACCACCAACTGCATCAAGTTTATGATTATTTATTTGAGCATTTTTTAGTATAGAATAAGTCGGCATAACACCAGAAACATTTGCTTCAAAAGCGCCAGTAAATGGAATAATATGTTCTTTCAAACTATTTTTTTGTGTGAAAAGTGCATATTTACCATAAGCACTATGACTATCAAAACCATTTTCGGCGGCGCCATACCCCACCCAATGTTTAACAACAGCGGCGACACTTTGTGAATTTAAACCATCTTTACCTTGCATTCCTGAAATATAACCTCTAACCATCTTTTTACTTAATTCAGGATTTTCACCAAATGTACCTTCAAAACGAGCCCAACGAGGTTCAGTACCCAAATCTGCCATTGGTGATAATGCTTGCGTTATCCCTAATGATCTATACTCTTGTCGAATTATATTGCCATATTCATTAATATCTTTTTCACGACCAATAGCCGCCATTCCTAATGTGCCAGGCCACTGGCTAAAACCACTTTTTATGCCTAATTCATTGCCATAATAAAACGTATTTCTAGGATCAACGCTGATCGTTAATGGAATGGATAAACGAGAGGATTCTGCTATTTGTTGTAATTGATTATTTTGCTCTGCAAAATCCTTAGGATTAACCTCTAATCGGGTAATAAAGCTATTAACCTTATCATTCAAAATTAAAGCGGTTAGTTTTTCAAAATCGTATTTATCACCACGTCCAATTTCATTGTTTAAACTTGGCGCATTACCATGCATCATTATCCCTGCTTTTTCTTCTAATGACATTCTTGAAAGCAGATCCTGTGCACGTTGTTGTGGTGATAAACGCCAATCCTCATAAGGCGTTAGTTTTCCATCTTTATCCATATCCTTAAATTCAAGGTTATCAACAATAACTTTTTTTAATTGATGACTTTCAAGTTTGATTTGGTCAATAGCAAATAACGGACTTGTTGTTAGAACAGCACTAATTAATAGCGCTGGTTTTAAAATATTACTTTTCATCTTATTATCCTTAAGTGATCTATGACACATTTATTATTAATATTAAATTCTTAAAATAGTTGATTTGAATACATAGCAACAAATCATCTTATAATTTCTGCTATAGCGAATTAATACCTCGCCTTTTTTGCCTTTATACAAAACAAAAAAACCTAAACACTTTGTTAACCAAAATGTTTAGGTTTTGCCTGTATCGTCAATTGACGATATAGTAACAATCCAAATTTATACCATGTAAACTAACATTAATAAGATAAAGAAGATATCCTATCTTTTAATTTGTTGATGTAATTGTGAGAAAAGTCACATTCTTAATTGATATGTTATTTAATAACTAATGATGAATTAATAGTTTTTTATCGCAATACACTTCAGCGCGAATTAAAAATCAGTCGAAACATACACTATCTTTTTGTCAGTAATATACATGGCCAACTTACAAATTTTTGTTTAATTTTTATAAATCACATAAATAATTAATCGGTAAGCGATATAGAACATTACAGTACCAACAATGCAATCCAATATAACCCACATTCTTTTTTGTCTAAATAACGGTGTGAGTAATCTTGCCCCATAACCAATACTAAAAAACCAGATGAATGAAACGCAAACCGCACCAATCAAAAAAGCGAGTTTTTGTTCACTGGTTAACGTGCCAGCAATTCCCCCCACTATAACAACAGTATCTAAATAGACATGAGGATTGAACAGTGTGATCGCCAAAGTTGCTAGTACAACTTTTAATAAGTTGTTATTGTTAGGAACTTGTGATTCGATTTGCATACTACTTGTGCCTTTAATTGCATTTTTAAACGCACAAAAGCCATACCAAACTAAAAAAACCGTCCCTAATATCGCGAGTATATTAGTAATTAAAGGATTGCTACCAATAAAGGTACCTACCCCAAAAATACCCACAGACATCAAAGCAAAATCACAGATAAAACAAATTGCCGACACACAAAAGATATGATTTTTTAATAACCCTTGCTTGAGCACCAATAGCAATAATTAGACTGGCTGAAATTAAAGCGCCACGTAATATTTCTGATAGCATTTTTGTTATAATACAAAAATAAAATAGTAAAACATTAATAATTAATCAATGATATCATAAGCTTTCAATAAATTAATTGAATTTATTACTTTCTAACCATCGTAATTGCGCTCGATCTTTGTTTAAATAGAGAATAATCACACCTATCGCTAACCAAATAATACCGACCATCTTAGCATCATTATCAATATGAAATAATACGGGTAATAGCACAACAATACCAATAATAGGCATAAAAATATCTAAAATCCATGAAAGCCAGCCTTTGCAGCCTTTTTTGAACTTAAAATAACCGATGACAGATAAATGTAACATAATAAATGCAGTTAATGCGCCAATATCAACAAATGACACTAACGTTGGTAACCCTTGTGCATTATTCGCAGCAATAACTACTAAACATAAATTAAATAAAGCAGCAAATAAAATAGCCATTGTCGGCACACCGCTTTTTTTACCCACTTTAGCAAAAACTGGAGGTAAACGCTTATCACGCCCCATACTAAATAAAAGGCGACTTGCTGCGGCTTGTCCAACCATTGCAGCAAATGATGCACCAATGGCTTTCATTAAACTTAGTGCCCATCCTAACCATAAGTTAATTTCTTGATTAACAATATTATAGTAAGCTTTACCTTGTAGTTCGGGATGACTACGCAAATAGTCTGAGCTATAAGGATTAAGTAAAGCTCCAACATAAATTTGTACCACAAATAAACAACCGGCTAAAATTAAACAGCTCATAATCGCTTTACTAACTAAATTATGGTGGCCGCTATTTTCTTCAGAAAAAGTAGCAATAGCATCAAATCCCAAATAAGATAGTACAGCAATAGACACTGCATTAAATAGATTGCTCCAACTGAATAAATTACCTCCAACAAAAGGTTGCAACCAATCTTTGCTACTCTCACTGGTTATTATTATCCACATACCAGTAGATAACACAGCAAGCAGGACAATAATTTCAATTATTAGTATGATCAACGTGATTTTGGCCGACTTTTTGGCGCCCATTAAATTCAGCGTGGTAGTTAATATAACGGCCACACAAGTCCATACCCATATTGGTACTTCTTGGACCAAGGCATTGAACGATATGCCACTAAATAAGTAAGCAACAGCCGGAATAAACATATAATCAAGTAGTAACAACCAGCCGACTAAAAATCCAGCATTAGGATGGATACCAATAGAGCAATAAGCGTAAACGGCGCCCGCATGTGGTAAAGCATTTGCCATTCTAGCATAAGAAAATGCAGTAAATATCATCACCAAAGTGGCTACTATATAAACTAAAGCAACCGCACCATCACTTATCGCATCTAAAACGCCAAATAATCCAATAGGTGCTGCTGGACCAATAAAAAGCAATCCCAGTATAACCAAATCTCGGAACCGCATATTTTTACTTAACTGTTGCATAATCGTTTTCGTATCATAATCATCAATAAAGTAGAATATTAAATGATTCATAAAAAACGCACTAAGATCAGCTTGTTATTAAGTTATAATTATTTGTTATAAGAAGATATTTAGTGATGCTATCTCACTTCATAGGTATACGACATTTTTGCGGTCTTACCTAACATGATAGAAGCACTACAATATTTTTCTGAAGCAAGTTTCACCGCTTTTTCAACTGCCTCGCTATCGATATTAATACCAGTAATCACTATATGAAAATTAATTGATGTATAAACTTTAGGAGAAGATTCGGCTTGAGTTTTATCAATCTCTATCCAAAGATCGCGAACATCTTTTTTATTATTTTTTAAAATAGCGATAATATCGTAAGCCATACAACCTGCTGCACCATGTAACAAAAGTTCCATAGGACGAGCGCCACGATTGCGACCGCCATGTTCAATACCGCCATCCATCACTAATGAATGCCCACTTGCAGTTTCACCTAAAAAACCAAAATCATCAATCCACTTTAAACGATCTTTCATTATTCGCTCCTTTCAATTTATCTTTAAACTTTTCATTCGTTACAATTTACGCAATAACATAATCGTTTTTAAGCATTCTGTCATCTTTTGACCTATTACTTTGTGATTAAACTTGATAACAATTTTGATTTATTTGCAAATAGATCCATTGGTTTATTGTAAGTAACTCAGGTAGAATAACCAAATTGTTTGCAACAAACATCTTTGTAAATATAATTAGAATCAATTATCTAGTCGTAACTTTCACTTAACAAACAAATAGCCAAGTTGTTCGCTTTATCACTATTTTAAGGATTGAATATGATTTTTGAGTTTGTCATCTTTCTTAGTATTGGCGCAGCTGCAGGATTATTGGCCGGTATGTTTGGTGTTGGTGGCGGCGTTTTAGTTGTGCCATTTTTGCAACGATGTGGGGTTGATATGCGTAAAGCCATTGGATCCTCGGCCGCTTTCACTGTACCTGTTGCCATTGGTGGTGTCATTGGCTATATCATCGCCGGTTGGAATAATCCACAATTACCAAACTACTGTTTAGGTTTTATTTACCTGCAGCCTTAGTGATTATGCTAGCAAGCATCCCATGGTCAAAGTGGGCGTGCAAATTGCGCAGAAATTATCAATTAAAAAATTAATCAGATTTTTTGGTCTATTTTTATTATTGCTCGCAATCAAATTAATCATGTCTTAAACATTATTGGATATAAAAAAGGCCACAAAAGTGACCTCATAAATCTTGATACCAAGTATCAATGACTATCTTGCATCTTTAACTGCCAATCCTAATTGCCAAACGGCCATTGCATAATGTGTGCTGTGGTTATAACGAGTGATAACATAAAAGTTTGGTAATCCATACCAGAATTGGTAACGATCACCCATATCAAGACGTAATAAATTCACTTGTGTATGCCCATCTAATGAGCTTTGTGGTTTTAATCCAGCTTTTGCCAATGTTTTAGTTGAGTATTTAGAGCTGAAGCCGGTATTAAGCAATGGAGCTTGACCATCAGCCATTACCGCAACTTTTTTACCTCGTTGCCAACCATGTGACTTAAAGTAGTTAGCCACACTACCAATAGCATCAACAGGATCCCATAAATCAACATGACCATCATGATTAAAATCAATAGCATATTTCCTAAATGCTGACGGCATGAATTGACCGTATCCCATTGCTCCTGCAAACGATCCATATAAATCGAATGGATCCACACCTTCATCACGGCACATCACTAAAAAATCTTCTAATTCGTTAGAAAAATATTGCGCCCGTCTTGGATAGTCAAAGGCAAGTGTCGACAGAGCATCAATCACTTTAGTTTTACCCATTACCCTACCCCAGCCTGTTTCAACACCAATAATGCCTACAATAATTTCTGGCGGTACACCATATTCATTATAAGCACGTTGTAATTCTTTTTCGTATTGGTTCCAAAAATCGACCCCACGAGGAAGATTGCTCGGCGTAATAAATTTATTTTTATATCGAATCCAAGCGCCATTCGGCAGCGTTGATGAGTTAGCTTTTGGTGCTTGTTTATCCATTAAATTAATAACCCAATCAAGTTTATTGGTTTGTCCAAGCACTGTGCGAAGCTGCTGCCGATTAAAATCATGTTTACTGACCATTCTATCGATAAACTTTTCTTTATCAATAGCTAATCGAGTGCTAATAGTTTGGGATGGATTGTGATCTTTTTCAAGATAAACACCACCTTTGACATTGGTATGTCCACGATGTTCTTTCATTGGAGATGTTGAAGATCTCTCATTACTACAAGCTGTAAGCAATAAAATTATGCTAATAAAAATGGCAATACGCTGCATACAAAAAACCATATCTTAAGTAATTAAAGAATCGACAACATCATAAGATATTTATTATTATTTAACAATATTCGGACATGCTTTGCCTTCTGATATTTGTTTAATGTTATTTAAAGTTGTATCCGAAATATTCAATAATGCTTCCTGCGTTAAAAACGCTTGATGACCAGTAAAAATAACATTATGGCAAGAAGATAAACGACGGAACACATCATCTAAAATAACATCGTTAGATTTGTCTTCAAAGAATAGATCACGCTCATTTTCATAAACATCCATCCCCAAAGCGCCTATTTTTGATTGTTTTAATGCATCAATAGCAGCTGTTGCATCAAGTAACGCCCCTCGGCTAGTGTTAATAATCATCACACCATCTTTCATTTTTTTGAAAGACTCTTTATTCAGTAAATGATAATTTTCAGGTGTCATTGGGCAATGTAGCGTAATCACATCGGATTTTGCATATAGTTCATCTAACTCAACATATTGCGCGCCTAATTCAACCGCAATATCATTAGGATAAGGGTCATAAGCAAGAATATGCATACCAAAACCTTTTAAAATACGGATGACTGCTTGACCAATTTTTCCTGTACCGATCACACCAGCAGTACGATTATGCATATTAAATCCTGTCAAACCATCTAACGAAAAATTAGCATCACGGGTACGTTGATAGGCCTTATGGGTTCTTCTATTTAGGGTCATCATTAAAGCCACCGCATGTTCTGCAACAGCTTCAGGTGAATAAGCTGGGACACGAACAACGGTAATGCCCAATTTTTCGGCTTCGGCTAAATCAACATTATCAAACCCAGCGCAGCGAAGTGCTAAAATTTTAATGCCATAGCCTGCTAATTTTTGTAGCACTTTTTTATCTACTTCATCATTAACAAATGCACAAACCGCATGATAACCTTGGGCAGTAACAACCGTTTTATGGCTCAGTTTATGTTCATAATATTCAATATCGAAACCAAACTTTTTGTTGGCTATTTCTAAATGTTCTTTGTCGTAATGCTTACTGCTAAAAACAGCAACTTTAATTGAACTTTTCATCTTACTGAACCCCTCTTGGTAATTAGTTAATTTTTTAACTGGTTATTGGCGTTAATTTTATACGGAAACACATAGTTTCCTGAAACTTTTTAACAAAACCTAACTAAAATAATAAATTTTTAGCTTTCAATATAACTTTTTTATGTTGAAAATATGACTGTAGATAAACGGTTTATATTAGCTTGCAGAATTATTTTTAATATGTTGTATGGTATGATAACACTTTGCTAAAAAACTAACCAATAAAGTTAAATAATGAATAATGTGCAAAATTCACTTTTAAAAACGATTTTTACTACTAAAATGCTGATCTGCATTTTTACCGGTTTCGCCTCTGGGCTGCCTTTTTATTTATTATTACAACTATTACCTGCTTGGTTAGAAAGTGATGGTCTCAATATTAAAACAATTGGTGCCTTTTCATTAACACAAACGCCCTATATTTTTAAATTCGTCTGGTCTCCCTTTATGGATAACATTTCGCTTTTTAATTTAGGGCGGCGACGTGGTTGGATGCTGGTTTCTCAGATTATACTCATATTTTCAATTGCGATATTGGGATTTTTTTCACCCTCGTTAAATATTTGGTTAATTGCAACTATCTGCTTTATTATTGCGCTATTTTCAGCCACACAAGATGTCGCATTAGATGCCTTTAGACGGGAATTATTACTTGATAAAGAGCTAGGGTTAGGTAATAGCATTCATACTAACGCCTATCGCGTTGCAGGTTTAGTACCGGGATCATTATCACTGATATTATCAAATACCCTACCGTGGAATAGTGTTTTTATAGTGACCGCACTATTTATGTTACCTGCTATTATTATGACTCTACTAGTAAAAGAACCAATTAGCCTATCACCCAAAAATCACCATATTGAAGATATCATCATTAAACCATTTAATGAATTTATTACTCGAAATGGACTTAAAACGGCAATACTGATTTTAACATTCATCTTTTTATATAAATTAGGTGATAGTATGGCGACCTCTTTAGCCACGCCTTTTTATTTGCAAATGGGTTATAGCCGATCGGACATTGGTTGGATTGCTAAAAACGCCTCGTTATGGCCAAGCGTATTTGGTGCATTAATGGGGGGAATTTTGATGATCAAAATAGGCATAAACCGCGCACTATGGTCTTTTGGCATTGTACAAGTTATTTCAATTTTGGGTTTTGCTTGGCTTTCGATAGAAGGACCTTTTACAGTCATTGGGACATCTCAAAAAATGTTATTAGCCATAGTAATTGGTTTTGAATCACTTGGCGTTGGTCTTGGTTCAGCCGCTTTTGTTGCGTTTATTGCAAAAACAACCAATCCCCTTTATACCGCAACCCAATTTGCTTTATTTACAAGTATTGCATCTGTCCCAAGAACATTAATTAATGCTACAACAGGTATTATGGTTGAATATTTGGGATGGACAACATTTTTTAGTTTATGTACGATTCTTGCTATTCCAGGTATGCTATTATTATTTAAAGTTGCCCCATGGAATATCAAATCTTAGGAGAAAATATGGATAAGTTAACCCAAGCATTCAACTTTAGACATGCATGTAAAAAATTTGATGACACAAAAAAAATTAATAATGATGATATTCAATACATTTTAGAAGCAGGTCGACAATCTCCTTCATCATTTGGCATGGAGCCATGGCATTTTGTGGTTGTTGACAGCAACAAAATAAAAGCAGAATTACGTAATGTTTGCTACAATCAAGAACAAGTTACCAGTTGTTCACATTTTGTGATTGTGCTTTATCGAAAAGCGAATAATTTTACATTACAGAGCGATTATTTACGACGAGCAATTGCGCGCACTTTACCCGATCCAAATAATCAAACGTCTATTGATATTGCCTGCCAAGCATTTATTAATTTTTGCGAACAAGGGCTTGCTGATGGCTTAACTATCAATCACTGGTCAGAAATGCAAGATTACATTGCTTGTGCCAATATGATGACTGCAGCGGCATTTCGCGGTATTGATTCATGTGCTATTGGTGGATTCGATCACGATAAAGTGATAAAAATACTAGAAAAACATATTCCACAAATTGGTGAAGAATCATTTGGGGTAGGGCTTTGTTTAGCTTTTGGTTATCGAATCAATGAACCAGTAGCGCATATACGTTGGCCACTTGCTGATTTAACGACGTATCTCACTGATAATCACTAAACAAATTTAACAATTTGCTACCTTCAATCGCCACATGGCGAATGAAGGTGGATATAAATAAAAAACAGGCAAAGTTATTACTCAATTGATTGATAGAGCGCTTCGGCATCAGCAGAAGCTGAGTCCATAATAAAAGCAATTCCAGATAAAATATTACCAATTTGAGGATCGCTGACATTTTGTTGTACCGAATTTAAAATCTCTTGCGCCCAATTAATTTTTGTAAGTACTGCTTCTACACTTTCTTTTGAAGGATTATTCATAGCATCTCCCCCGTTTTGTTAGGATGTCAAATAAATCGATAAGCAAAAATACATTATCAGATAATAGAAAAAGGAATTTAAGAATAAGAAAGGAACGTATTTTATACGCTACAAAGCAAAAATAAAAACCAATATCGTTTTAAAAATTACAACTAATTTTAAAATAAATGAAAAGGAAAAGATAACCCGATTATTTAACCTTAATAAAGCCTATTGCCATTACCTATTGCTACAATAATCAATTTTTTTGCACGATAAAGATTGATAATGTTAGACTTACTGCCAGAAATTGAGCTAGTTTTGCCTAAAGTTGCCAAAATTTAAAATAAATAAGGATTTAAAATGAAAACCAAACATGCACGCTTATTAATACTCGGTTCTGGTCCAGCAGGTTATACCGCAGCTGTTTATGCCGCACGCGCTAACCTTTCGCCGGTGTTAATTACTGGAATGCAACAAGGTGGACAACTGACAACAACAATGGATCTTGAAAACTGGCCAGCAGGTGCACCTGATTTAACCGGACCAGAATTAATGGTCAAAATGAAAGAACATGCCGAAAGATTTAATACTGAAATTATTTTAGATCAGATCGATCGCGTTGATTTTAGTTCTAAGCCTTATAAACTTTTTGGTAGTGAGACTGAATATAGTTGTGATGCCCTTATTATTGCAACTGGCGCATCAGCACAATACTTAGGTTTACCGTCAGAAGAAGCATTCAAAAGCAAAGGCGTATCTGCGTGTGCAACCTGCGATGGTTTTTTCTATCGCAATCAAAAAGTTGCCGTAGTGGGTGGTGGTAATACCGCGGTTGAAGAAACGCTGTATTTAGCCAATATTGCTAGCGAAGTCCATTTAATTCACCGTCGAGATAGCTTTAGAGCTGAAAAAATATTAATGGATCGCTTGGATCAAAAAATTAAGGAAGGTAAAGTTATTTTACATACGCATCGCATTATCGACGAAGTACTTGGCGATAATATGGGCGTGACTGGCGTTAGGATCCGCAGTACACAAGATCCCAATATGACCGAACAATTATCGGTTTTAGGCGTATTTATCGCAATTGGTCACAAACCAAATACCACCATTTTTGAAGGTCAACTTGAACTAAATGGGGGCTATATAAAAGTACAATCAGGCACACAAGGCAACGCCACTCAAACCAGTGTCGAGGGAATTTTTGCTGCTGGTGATGTGATGGATCATATCTATCGTCAAGCAATCACGTCAGCCGGTACGGGCTGTATGGCAGCTTTAGATGCTGAACACTATTTGGATAACTTAAAATAAGCAGTAAAAATCTTTATGTCATTAGATAAAAAACGCCAGACCTATCTACTTGGCTGGTTAAAACAGCATGCAAAAAGGCATAAGGCTAATTTGCGAGCTTCAATTTTAACTGGCTTTATTTTAACGGTATTAATCATTATCCAAGCGGGATTGCTTGCAATAATTTTGCAAAGAATCATTATTGAACAACAACATTTTGTGGATATTTTGCCCTTTTTTGGTGCATTAATTGCGGTACTACTCGGTCGAGCGGGTTTAATCTATCTACGCGAAAAGATCAACTTTGCTATAGGCAAAAAAGTTCGGCAGCAAATTCGGCAGCATGTAATTGATCAACTTGAGCTACATGGGTCTGCTTATCTAAATCAAAGCACGATCGGTGCATGGAGCACGTTGCTCATTGAACAAGTTGATAAATTGCATGACTTTTTTGCCCGTTATCTACCCCAAATGCGCTTGGCAAGCATGGCCCCGATTTTAATCTGTATTGCTATTTTCCCATTTAACTGGGCTGCTGCTGCAATTTTGCTGTGCACAGCACCTCTGATTCCTATCTTTATGATTTTAGTCGGTATGGGGGCTGCTGATATCAACCGCCGTCATTTTAAAGCTCTCGCTTATTTAAGCGGTCACTTTTTAGATCGTTTAAAAGGACTCAATACCATTCGACTATTCAACCAAGGCGAAAAGCAGACCAATGAAATAGCTCGCGCCTCTGAGGATTTTCGAATTAAAACAATGCAAGTTCTAAAAGTCGCGTTTTTATCTTCAGCGGTATTGGAGTTTTTTACTTCTATTTCAATCGCCATTGTGGCGGTTTATTTTGGCTTTTCGTATTTAGGCGAATTTAATTTTGGCGCATACAATGGCACAGTCACCTTATTTGCTGGCTTTTTTGCGCTCATCTTAGCTCCTGAGTATTTTCAACCATTACGCGATTTAGGCACTTACTATCATGCCAAAGCCGAAGCAATTGCAGCGGCTGATAATATCGAAACGTTTTTAAGTAAAAAAATACCGCAAGAACAATCCAACGCTAATATTGCAAACACCAAATTGACTGAACCATTACAAACTATTGAAGCCAATAATTTAATTGTTTTATCTAGCGAACAACAACCGATTGTCGGTCCGCTATCGTTTAGCCTGCAAGCACCATTTAAATTGGCTTTAATAGGTACAAGTGGCGAAGGTAAAACCTCGTTAATACAAGTACTACTTGGCTTTTTACCTTATCAAGGCTCACTAAAAATTAATGGTATTGAATTTACTCAATTAGATATTAATGACTGGCAACAACACGTTAGCTGGATTGGTCAAAATCCTTATCTGTTAAATAGCTCTATTCGCGATAATATTTTACTCGGCAAGCAAAATGCCACTGAAAAAGAACTTGATGAAGTGATAACAAAAACCCAATTAACCGATGTTATTGCAAAATTACCACAGGGTCTTGAAACCCAAGTTGGTGAAGATGCAGTACGTTTGTCCGTTGGGCAAGCACAGCGGATCGCTTTAGCAAGAGCAATGCTTAAACCTTGCCAATTACTAATTCTTGATGAACCAACTGCGAGCTTAGATAAACAAACCATACAAAATTTGGATAAGCAACATATAGCGCCCAATAGCATCACCATTACTCATCAAACAGATGATATGCAAAATTTTGCACAGATCTGGCAATTAGCTAATGGCAAGCTACATTGTGATATTAAGGAGAATTTATGCTAGCCATATTGCGCCCCTATATAGCCCTTTATAAACACTATTTTTGGCAAATTTTATTTGGCTTATCGCTATCGATCCTAACACTGCTTGCTAGCGTATTTTTATTATCCCTATCAGGTTGGTTTTTAGCCTCTACCGCTTTTGTTGGCGTTGCTGGTTTATATACATTTAATTATATGTTGCCTGCGGCAGGTGTGCGAGCGGCAGCCATTACTCGAACCGCTTCGCGTTATATGGAGCGTTTGGTGGATCACAATACCACATTTAAGATTTTAGCTTACTTAAGAACACTTGCTTTTCGTAAAATTTTACCACTAAGTACACAGCAATTAGCTCATTACCAACGAGCAGACTTGCTTAATCGCTTTATTGTCGATATTGATGCACTTGATCACTTATACCTAAAACTCTTTTCGCCCATTGTAACCGCATTAGTTACCATTGGCTTTTTATTTGTAGGGTTAGCAAGCATAAACTTACCCATTGCGTTAATCATTACCATTATCCTTACAACCACCTTACTTGTGATACCTGTTATCTTTTATCAAGCCGGAAAACAGCTAGGTAAAACACTGGCTAAACAACAAAGTGAATACCGGTTATTATTAATTAGTTACCTACAAGGACAAGCTGAACTTATCTTATTTAATGCTCAACCACGCTATCGCACGAAACTTGATGAGCTTGAATCAAATTGGCTTTATAATCAACAGAGGCAATCGACATTAATGGCACTATCAAGTGCATTGGTCTTGCTCATTGCAGGCTTTTTAACATTGCTGGTTCTGTGGCTAATTACCCAATACACCCTATCTCCTCTAGTGGCTTTATTTGTATTTGTTAGTCTTGCAAGTGCTGAAATACTCATGCCAATTCCTAGTGCATTTATCTTTTTAGGGCAAGTACTCACTTCTGCCACACGCACAACAGCTATTTTTAATCAAACACCCGATATTCAATTTGTTACCAAAGGCAAAGCCATAGATTTAAGTTCAGCAAAATTGCAATTTGAGCAAATTAATTTCAGCTATCCCAATCAACCTTTTGCGGTATTAACAGATTTTTCGTTGACAATAGAACAAGGTGAACATATTGCTGTGGTTGGTAAAACAGGTTGTGGTAAATCGACCTTATTAAGTCTGGTTAATCGCATATGGGAACCTAACTCAGGTCATATCTATATCAACGGTATTGAACTTAATCAACTTGACGAAAAAACACTACGACAAGCTATCGCCATGGTGCCTCAAGTGATCACTATTTTTAGTGACACCTTAAAACAAAACTTGCTAATAGGCAATCAACAGGCGACCGAACAACAGCTAATCGACGTATTGCACCAAGTTGAACTGGACAAATTACTCGCCACTGAGCAAGGTTTAGATTTACTGGTTGGACAAGGTGGTCGAGCTTTATCAGGCGGTGAAATTCGCCGAATCGGCATAGCAAGGGCATTACTGCATAATTCACCGTTAATTTTAATGGATGAACCCACAGAAAGCCTTGATCAACAAACAGAACAACAAATTATCCGATTGATCAAACAAACTTGCAAAAATAAAACACTAATCATGGTTACGCATCGTTTGACGGATAATCCGCTGTTTTCTCGGGTTATTTCATTTTAATAAGTGGCGTAATTTAGCAGAATCAAACACTGACAAATAATTTGTGTATTTGACTATTATTTATAGTAATCACACCACTTTTATTTAGAAGGAGAACAGTTCCCCAACCAATTTGGCTTTGGCTAGGAAACATTGATGTTAATATTTAGAACGGTAGTAACTATAATTTAGTTATTATAGTATAGTCTTAAATAACATTGTTGATGTTAAAAAATAACTTCCACTAATTGCTAGCCCATAAGGTAGTGTAACTCTACCTTTTGGTCTTTTTACAAATTTATATATTATTGCAATAATTGCGAGAGGCAGTCCAACTAAAGTAATTGTCACTAAAAAAAACAAGACACTATCTGATGGAATGGATATAAGTAATACAGTAATTAATTTTATATCTCCTGCGCCAGCTAATCGGCAATAAAAGATAAATAGCCCGCACATCAAAAATATCGTCGATGCGCTATAATTTAATTGACCTAATCCAAAAATAAAATTCAAAATAGTGAGGATGAATATCATGACGACAATATAATTTGAGATCGTCCTACGTGTTAAATCAGTATAGCAAGAAACTAATAAACATCCCCAAATTGCCAAAATAATAATATCATTAATTAATTGTTGATTAATCATCATTCACTTTGACCAAGGACGTTGTTTTATCCAGGAATAACCTTGACCAGGAATGTAATCTTGACCATAAACTTCTTTCATCTTATTCACAAGCCAACCCAATTCAGCTCCAGGCCAATCTCTATTTGAATTACTTCCTGGCGAAAATTTACGCCCACTACCTTGCCCAACACCAAATCCTTTTCCTTCGTCATTCCAATAAAGTAAATATTGTTTACCTCCATCAATTTTGACTACACGACCTTGGTGTTGTCTGACCGTTGGGCGTGTACCGTACATTATATTTTTAAGAGAACCACCTTTATGACCCCATGTTTTTATTTCATCAGAGTTAGTAACCGCAACACAGCCACGGAATCGACAGAAAAGCAATTTAATATCACGTGTAATCATAGCTGGAGTAGGGATTGTTTTCCCTTTTTTGGCACCTTCTCTTTTTTCATCTTCATGCTTTATTTTGTCTTCCGTTAGCTCATCATCATCACTGCCATCATCATCATCGTTATCCTTATCATTGTCTTTATCTTCATCTGGATCTGCTCCATCTTCCGAATCATCGTCAAGTTCATCTTCTAATGAACCTGAAAGCCCCAAACGACTAGCTTTCCCCATACCATATACCTGACCTGATGAGGTTAAAAAAGCAGTGTAAGCATTTCCACCAGTAATATGCACAATTTTTTTACCATCAATACCATCTAGATTTGTAATCTGCTTCGGAATAGTGTTATAAATATGGACTTTCTTATTTTCAAAGCCAAACGCATCGCGTTGTTCATCCCCCCAACCCCAAACTTCCCCTACCTCATTGATGGCGTAAGCACTATCATAAGCAGAGCCAATTGTCACCACTGGTCGATTACCAAAATAGCGAGGGTCAATCTGTTGAAGCGTAGATTTTGAACCTCGAGTGCCCGTCCCAGCTTCGCCATGGCTATTACGCCCCCAACTAAATACTCTACCATCTCTTGTCAAAGCATAAGAAGTAAACTCTGAGCAACTAATCTCAACAACATCTTGATTTCTCAAAACCTCAACTGGGGTGGATACATTAGACTCCCGAGAATGTACTGCACCAGTAGCCTGAAATTGTCTGTTTCTCCCCCAACCCCAGACATTACCTTGATCATCTAACGCAATAATATGGTATCTCCCTGCTGCTAACTGAACAATAGAAAGACCTCTTTCAATAAAAGTTTCTACTCTAGCGGGGGGGTCTCTACGGGCAACAGTTTTTCTACCATTACCTTGCAGTCCCATACCTCTATAACCCCAAACCCAAACATCACCATTTTCTATGGTAACACCTGTTTTATATAAGTGCGTTCGAGTCTGCATATTCATTACTGTTTTACTTGTTAGTATCGTGGCATCGCTACGTTCGTTTGCTAACAATGGAAAGCAAAAACAGGTTATAAACAGCATCATAATTTTTATCGTTTTCAATTTTTATAACTCCTATTTTTTATTGCTAATATCATGTCTATTAACAAAGTTTCCTGTTTCAACTTGAATGATTCTATTTATGGCTTCAGATAATGACTGATAATCAGTTGCACCATACAATAAAGTTTTTTTACCATTCATGCATTTAGTAAACCATTTACCGTACATCCTTTCGTATTCTGCGTCTGATTTGATAATATCAGCAACAGGATTTAGCTTTATATAATAAATAACTGCACTTTTGGCTGCTTTATCAATATAACCATTCTTTTGGTTTTGTTTAGATGTGAGCCCTTCTGTTATCTTCTGGCAAACATCATTGTCTAGAAATTTATCTCTAAGAACACCTGCTCCAACATCATCATCACCATCACTAATAATAATCATAATTTTATTATTACTTGTATCACCTTTAGCCATCACTGGGACTGCTCTTAACAAAGCAGTCATAGTATCAGTACCACCTCCTGGCTTCCATTCCTGACTTTTAATAGATTCTAGGATTTTAATATTATGATCAGTATCATTACTAAAAGGAATTAAATGAGGTGCTAATTTAAAACTGCTGATTTTTCTTGATGCTTCCTTAAGTCTTTTAGGATTTGACGCCTTAATTATCGATCTATTCATGATATCATTACTAAATAAAGGTGACTGACACATTCCCTGAAACGGTGAAAAATCAGCAATGGTAGGTGCAATAGGACGATTAAAATTTATTATATTAGAATCCATATTACTAAATAATGTATCAATAGTACCGCTTACATCAACTGTTTCAGTATTGGCAAACGAATAATGCACATTAGGATAATTCCCAGAAAACATATAATCATATAGTTGAACTATTTTACCATATTGACTTTCAATTGTTTTTCTATTTTCTGGTCTTAATGCATAATCAGACTCATTTGCACCACAAGCATATCGTGTAGATCCCATGTGCATTTGTTCAATATTATGTCTTTTCGCGCATAATCCGCCATCAACTAATGCTTCATCACTATTAAGACCTTTTGCGGGTCCGATTATTTTTGAATAATAAAGATAATTATAATAGTCTAAATAGTAATAAACCACGTTTTTAAAATAAGTAAAATAAGGATAGGTTAAATAAAAAACAATGTGATTACTTTGTTTTAACTTGCTCCATTTTGCATATGCAATATTTTTATTTGCCCAAAAATTGTAATCTACTGAATCGTAAGGCTCTTTCAATTTATACATAACCGAACATGCATAGCTTTCTCCACCAGCTGGATTTTCAGTCTCTACATTATAAATTCCGTCCGAAACAACGGGCACACCAATATCATAAGGAACTAAAGCAAAATGGAATTCAGGATAATCTTTATACTTATCAATAATACCTTCCATTGCACTTTTCATATAATCAACACGTCTCTTGCCCTCCTCTACATCTTCAACATAATCATTACAACCTCCGTCTTTCGAACCTTCGTACGAGCCACCATATGGACAAGTAGTTGAACCTGAAAAATCACTAATGAAAGCAATAGCTACTGAATCGGGAGTATGAGACTTTGTCGTATTACCATAGGTTTCAACATAATTAGTTAGCATTGTAGTTCCATTTATTATACCGGGCAGATCATTACTATATAATTGAGAATAAGTAACACGATATTCATCTGTATCTTCTTTATATGAAACCCTAGCATAAGGAGCTAACCCCACCTGCTCTTTGGTAATTCTGTCATTTATAAAATAATTAGTGTAGTGTATTGCAAAAAAATAATTTTGTTTATATGGATCCCCTGGGGCACTTTTATTATCTAAAGCTACAATGGCTAACGCAGCCTCGTTAGCCGCTTCAGAAAAGCGAGCACGACTCTCCAAAGTTTTTGTATGTATAATTGCAACGAGCATACAAATAATCATAACTGGAAATATAATCGCCATACTTAACATAACGTTTCCAGCACTACATTTTAAAAAAGATCTCTTATAATCCTTCAGTTTTAGTTGGTTATTATTATGCATATATTCCTCTCAAAACAGTGCTGTCTAACGATAATACAGAGGACAACCAGTATTAGCATCATTCGCAATATCGTTACAACGAGATAACACTACAGTACTACTACATAAAATTGGTAAAGTACCAGTTGCTTTTCTATCAGTGTTAATCCATTTTAAATAAAGACTTTCATCATTATTAATACACATACTAACTCGATACAAAGGGATCCATCGTCCATCTAACCCACTCTTAAAATCTGGAAATCTTTTAACATATGGGGTGAGTTTTGAAAAATTATAACGTGCAGATTCCGATTTATCGGTCATCGGTGGCTGTGACTCAAAATAGTTTTTGATTCCCCTGTCACAAATACCATAAGAACAAGAAGTAGAGCTTACAACCTGAAACTGCGCATGCTCCAAGCTTGCTGGATTATTAACATCTTGCAAAATAAATAAACCATCTACTTTTACAGTAACTTCTCGATCTAATAATGAGCTAGCCAATTTGCTCAATTCTTGCATTTGATCTCTATCAAAAAGCTCACGAGATTTAAAACAAGAATTTGAATGACGACATAATAAATCTTTACGTGTATTTGTGTCATCCATAGCAGGGTAAAGAGCTGATCTTTCACGAAAAACTGTTGCTACAGCATAATTTGCTCGCTCCAATCTACCTTGGAGCATGATGGAACTATATGCATCATAGAACATGAATACAAATACTGAAAATAAACAGAAACAAGCCGCAAACTCAATTGATATGATACCGTCTTTATCGCGGAAAAAATTACTAGAATATTTCATAATTACTCTATTCCTTTTCCTTTTTCATCTTCATCATTATAAAACTCACGATAAACAATAATTTTCTTCGTTAAAGAAATATCTAAAAAACGACTAAATGGTTCAGACAACACGGCATAGTAGTCGTATTTTAAATTAAATAATATCAAGTGAGAATCTGCGCTAAGTGTATGTTCACAAGTTTCATTAATTGCATCATGCACTGTTCGGCAATATACTGCTGTTACATGAAAATCATCTGGATTAGTTAAATAAGGCCATAATCGTACTTCAGAATTGACTAACTTCTGTAGGTTTTCAACATAATAATTTCCATCTTTAGAAATCGCAGCTCTTCTTGTTAATTGTGATGACATTAAATCTAAGGCTGCCCCAATAACCATAATGCGACTTAATTCAAGTATAAATAAAAAAAGCAAAATTAAGAAAGGAAAAACAATTGCAAATTCTATTGAAATATTTGCATTGTTTTTTCTAAAAAATAACTTCCAACATTTCAACATGACTTTTCTCAGCCTTATTAGATACTAAGTGTTAATCTTTCTTTCCCTTTAATAACGTAAAAGAAAATTTTGATTTACTTTTTTTGACTTGTTTATTTCCAATAATTGCTGAAGATATTTCATCTATTTCACTACTATTATGGGATTGTTTAAATTTATCCATACGCGGAATAAACTTACGCTTAAAATCAATACTTCGATCTAAAAATTCTTCTATATCACCATCAAGTAAATCATTTCTTTTATCGTAGGGGAGATTATCATTTAAACAAACTAAAAAACGCTTATTTAACAAATCCGAATTTTGCATAGTCAGGCGTGCAATTTCGTCAAGCATTTTTTTAGCAACTTTAATCGAGTAGGGATCTCGATTTATCACGATAACAATAATATTTGAAAGGTTAATTATCTCTTCAAAATGTTTAAATGAAGATGCTAACCCCATATTTTGTTCAAGAAAAGTAATATTAAATTGTCCAGAATTAAGATTATCATATTGCCAAGCACTGGCACTATCTTCAATTTTTACTTGTAAACAATCTTTAACATTAACGATTGAACCATCTTGAGGTATCGGTATTTCAAATAAAAAATCTGCATTAGGACTTGTGGTTGCGCCTTGAATATAAAGAAGAGGATAATTAGTCAGGTTACTAATATTTTTCATTGTATGAACCAATAACGATGATGTACCAATTCCTCCTTTAGTCCCTAAAAATGTAACGATACTTCCCACTCTCTGACTTGAGCCTTGTGAAGCTAAACTCCTTGAATGCAAAATAGTAGGAATTTTCTCTAATTGGCTATCTTCTAATAAAAAATGAAGCCCTTTTTTTAATAAAAACTCAGAAAATTGGATTGAATCATGGCTTCCTAAAAGAATTGTGGTAGCCTTAATTGGGATAAACCGATTAATATTTTCTGATAATGATACAGCATCATCTTCATCCCTAATATCCAAAAGAATCACATCATATTGATTAAAAAGTGGATTTTCCTTCAATTCGGATAATTCTAATGAAATAATATCCATATTTAATATATTGTAAAGAGCTAACAAAGAACGAACTCTTTCAATCAATTCACTTCTTTTACTTAAAATTGCGACTTGAAAACTAGATATTTGCCCTGCAACAAATTCTTGTGAGGAGCCTTTTAATATATCTGTATCTTTTTTATCACCAAATAATTGCATACGAATTCCTAATAACCTTATTATTCAATAAAACCCATATCGTTAATAAATTTCTCACTTTCGTTAGAAACTGGTACAGTTTTGCGACGTTGTTTATTCATATTATTTTTAATATTGAAGAAACTATTAATTACATCCGTTCGTTCCAGAATTGGTAACTCGACATTATCAAAGCTATTATTAGATGTCACTAAATTGACTGTTGCAAATACAACCATTTCTGTCTTTGCGCGCTCTGTCTCCGCACTGCGAGCTAATGCTCCTAAAATAGGAATATCACTAATAAAAGGAAGGCGGGATAATTTTTCGCTGTCTTGTTCATTAATTAATCCAGCAATAACAAAACTATCCCCATCTGATAAGTCGATAGTTGAACTTGTTTTACGCGTTGTTAAAGTCGGAATATTATAGCTATTAAATGCATATGAACCTGAAAGTGAACTTACTTCATTATCAAGAAATAATCTAATGCGTTTATCATTATTCACTTTGGTGCTGATATTTAATTTTATACCATACTCTTTATAAGTAACATTTGCCTCACCATCTTTATTCCTGGTCACAATAGGAATTTCACCACCGACTAAAAATGATGCACTCTCTCCAGATAACACAGATAGGTTAGGTTGTGCTAGTACCTTAGCCAGACGATCATTTTTTAGTGCGCGAATCATTGTGGTAATATCATGGATACGAAATCCCTTTTTGAGACCCAATACTGTAAATTCCCCAACAGTATTCATATCAGTTCCACTTTTTGTCATACTATCAAGCGTTAAACTTTGCCACTCAATGCCCAATGAATCGGTAAATTGTTTACTAACTTCAACAAAAGTCAGTTTTACGTTGACTTGATACTCTTCTATCACTTTAATATTATCAATAATATTGTTATAAACATAATAATCTTGAAATGTAAGGTTTGAGCCTGATGCTTTTGTCTCTACTCGTTGACCATTTTGCCCGACCAATGATCCCACTACCGCTATAATTTTGCTTTTTGTTGTAGTATCAGGTGTAGTACCATTTAGTACATATACAAATTTACCATTTGGATCACCGTTATCATAACGATCTACTGTTACGCTACTGTTAGGAAAGTTTTGAGCTATTCTATGCGTAATCTGAGATAAAAGCGGATCAACATTAATAGTGTCATTAATGATTATGTTATTTGCATCATCATAAACAAGCAAGCTGGTCCTACCATTTGATTTACCATATATAATTAATGATTTACCTTCAATAACCTCATAATTTGCTACAGTGTCTTGACTAATGAATACTGTACCTACATTCTCAGGTAAAACAATAGTTTTGCTTTGCCCAACCTGTAAATTGTGAATATCAGCAAAAGCCAGTGAAGAAAAGCCAATAGATAATAAACAAACAACGGGTTTCATCGTATTTATAATTGATTTAATTTTTATTAGCATTCTTAGTTACCTTTTAGTAAATTAATCCGTTTTTTCCCTGAAAAAATATCATTATCAGATAGTGGCCAGTTCTTTTCTTTTTCACTTAATAAGTGTAATCCATCTTCCATATTATTTTTGTAGGTACTTGGGTATATCATAATTGTAGAGTTTGTCATGAGTGTTCTTAATAATTTAATTTCTCGATTCGAAAGCTCTAATTGAATTTGACCAACATCACTTTTCTGAAATTTCGAATCTATTTCATTATCTCGTTCAAGATAGAGAATTTTCTTTCCAACTATAACTGGCTTGATTCGATTTTTAACAAAATCAGCACTTGGTGAAACGAATTTATCTTCTTTATTATTACGTGAATTAACCCCTTCATCACCATAAAATACGTAAATATCAACAAGATCACCTATTTTTAGATTTTCTACTAAATAATAATCTATTTGATCTAATTTGAACGGAAACATGTAGTTTCCTTCTTTTATAGCTAACTTTGCATAATCAGGAGATTGAGGTGAAACAATCAAACGATGTTCAATAAAAGTATCTTTCGCTATATTGTGCATAACAGCATATTGCTCCAACTCTTCTGCATTAGTTATATACTCAGACTTATGCTCATTATCAACGTCGACTTCTATTGATTTAAAATAGTAATGATCCTTAGTTAAAATTGTATTTTTACTAATATCATTCTTTGCGACAGCAATCGTTATCATTTCTGTTTTTTTAGGTACTTCTATCACTTGAACTTGAGGTTCAGCAGTTGGTTCAGCAACTGGTTGCGGTGATGATTTTGTGAATAACAATGCCAACCCCACCACTAACATTAATATATATAAAATAATTAATTTCTTACCTTTCATGCAAACTCCATATGTGTTTTATATCTATCGTTATTTTCGTTGCAATTATTTATTCTTTAAATAAAAATCGAATGCAAAACAGTGGGCATCCCCTTTAGAATTAGGACCAGCATAAAAATCTTTTACTATTGAGTCTTGTTTAGTTTTTATTTGTATAATTAATGTTTTCTCACTAGTTAAACTTCCCGTAACATTGGAAAAATCTCTATTGCTATGGGAAATTCGACTAATAACATAATTTACTCCCTTAGCAGGCAAGCTCACATCATAAAACGTTAATTTGAATTCAGTTGGAGAAATTTTCTCTATTATGTATTGATTTTTACTCAACTGATTTAAAGTTTCAAAAGTAATACGGCTAAATTTTTCATGCTCCCCTGAACGGACAGCTAAAATTTTTGCTTTATTTGTTGTCTGATTTACGTGATTATTTTGTTTAGAAATAGCGGTATTAGAGATTACTTCCGAATTAGTTGTTGGCGAAGCTAGTTTTTTTGTTTCTGTGCTAATATCTAGTTTAGTCATATTTGATAAATTAGCCCCAACTTGTGATTTATTTTGTTTTTCTGGTTTAATAACTATTTTTTCTTTAGATATTTGCTGGGGTACTGTTTTTTCAATGGCATACTGCTTCTGATTCTCACTTTGAGCAGGCACAGCTTCATTAAACTTTATAGCATCAACAGGTTCTATTTGTTTTAATTCTTGAATTAAAATTTCTGGATCATTAGATAATCTATGCCCTATACAAAAAGACTTCGCTAATTGCATTTTGTTTAATTTAACTAAAGTATAAAGTAAGTTATGGAGAATAGTTTGGTCACGATATCCTTTAGTATATAAGATATTTAGATGCTTATAAGCTTCATTATATTCCTTATTCAAAATTGACAACATTGCTAGATTATTAGTAACTTTATTCTCATCATAAAAGTTTTCTCTGGCTAGATTAAACGAATAACGTGCAGCATCGTATTGTCGTTTTTTAAGCAAAACAATACCTTTTACGTTATATGCTTCACCATTTTTATGATTAATTGCAATTGCTTTGTTCAAATATTCTAGTGCAACATCATTGTTACCAAGCCTAGACTCAACATGACCGTATAAAACCAAAATACTATCATTTTTAGTTGTACTTAAAACAGGTGTTAACACTCTCTTTGCAGCACCGAAATCGTTAGAAAGGTAGTAGATCTGAGCAAGCTTATACCTAGTATCTTCGCTATCTGAATGTTGCAAGCGTTGTTTATAAATTTCAATTAAGCCACCATAATTTTTTGTGGTTTCATGAATATAAATCTTTTGTTGCTCATTTAAATCGTATTTTAAGGTACTATTTTGACATCCAGCAGCAAAAAACAATATTGAGAATACACAAATAAATTTTTGTTTCATTAACCTTCTTGGTTTACAGCATATTGAAAAATAGTTCATTATCTCTCATCCCTACATATTACTAAATGTTGATACAATATTCATGATAACAGGACCCGCAACGATAATAAGAACAGGAACTAGAAAAAATCCCATCATCGGTAATGTCATTTTGGCCGCAAGAGCCGAAATTTTTTCTTCTATAGTTAATTTTTGTATTTCTCGAATTTCACTTGATAACTCTAATAAAGCATCATAAATTGAGCTACCATAACTAATACTTCTCCTTAATGTAATGCAAAACATTCTGATTTCCTTACAAGGCACTTCGCGCTGAATTAAATCAATAGAGGGTTCAATACCATTGACATCCATCATTAAACAGGCTCTTTCTAAGATTACTGACACATCCTTATTAATCGGTTTTACTCTTGTGCTTAAATACCGAAAGCTATTTTCAATAGTCATGCCCGATTTAATCATAATTGCCATCATGTCAATGATTAATGGTAAATCTTGTGAAATCCTCTTGATCCTTCTCTCTGTTTGTCTTTTTACTAACCTATCAGGTAAAAGGATGACCATAATAATAATGACAAGCAAAACAATTAGTAATATATTTGAATTAAGTACAAAAAGAGAAAATATTTGATTTATAAGGTAAAAGGACGAAAATACGATAATAACACTATACACTTTCCAGCTATTTTTTTCCTGAAAACGTCGCATAAAGTCAAGACTAAGACTGTTTTTAGCAGCAATTTTTTCAAAAGCAAGATTCTTTTGGTTAGAACTCTTTTTTAATACTTTCTTTTCGTTACTTTCATCATAAAAAATCGAGCTAATTTTCTCTTTTCTTTGGTACAGATAATATAAAATACGCAAATTACTACAGCTGATGTAGATTAGAATAATTGAAATTAATATATGTAGAAAACTATTCATAGCTTAAATAATCTTATTAATCATACGTTTGATAACAAGGTAACCAACAGCCACGCTACCCACGACATAATACAAAATATAGCTACCAACCGTTGTATTAACCAAATACTCATAGTTCATTCGTGAGATCCATTTAAGCATGAACAAGAAAGCAAAAGGCATACCACCTAAAATCATCATCGTCATTCTTAATTCTGCGGTTTTACTATCTCTAGTTTTAGTGAGAATCCGATTGTTTGTTAACATCTTTGCTAATCGACCAAGGATGTCTTTTAATTCCCCGCCACTATCAATATTAACCATTATCGTTAAGATAAAAAAGTAATACTCAGGAAATGGAAGACGTACATAAGAACTCAATAAAACACTTTCAACTCCTTCACCGATCTCTAAGCGGTTATGAATTTCTTTCATTGTTCTACCAACAGTACCTTCAACCATATTTCCACATTCATTAAAGCTTGTTGTTATTGCATTACCAGATGAGACAGCACCGGTAATGATATTTAGCACTTCTGGAAACGTTTCGTAAAATTCTTTTGTCAGTTTCTTTTTTTTAATAAAGAATATTATAACGGTTGTTAGGATAGTACTGAGCGGAACGGCTATATAATTGCTATAATTAGTATACTGTTGATTCAATATTGTGCCGATAATCGTACCTGCCAAAATATACATGAACAATCGTATTTTAGTCTGCCCTGCTGTTAGGAGATTATAATAAGTTCTAATCATTAATATAAAACTAAAACTAATTCTCTCCCCAAAAGACGATTTCCGTTGGGCTAACTGTTCTTCAACAAAATTCGCTAATGATACCTTTTTAATTTCGACATCATCAAAAACTCGCAAGCGCTCTTTACGGCGATATACTTCCCAAAGTCTCATAATAGCGACAAAAACAAGTACAATTGAAAGAATAAAAATCATACTTTGATTCCTACTGCATTTAACATTAGTTTTTCTAATACATCGGACATTTCATAATATTGAGCACTTTCATAAAGCGCAGAACGTTTTACCAGTCCATTACAAACAAATTCACCTTGAATCTTGCTTCGTTCCTTTTGTGTATCATTAATTTGAAACCTAAACACATCATGAGTCACAATATTGTCAGATTCTATCCCTAGAACTTCAGTGATACTCATTACTTTACGTTGTCCATCAGGAAGGCGAGAAACTTGAATAATAAAATTAACGGAAGAACTAATATAACGTTTAATGGCGGAAATAGGTAACTCAGATTGAGCCATAATAATCATGCTTTCTAAACGAGATAACGCATCTTTAGCTGTGTTAGCATGCAACGTAGACATTGAGCCACTATGACCTGTATTCATGGCCTGAAGCATTTCAAATGCCTCTTCACCACGACATTCCCCTAAAATAATTCGATCAGGTCTCATTCGCAACGCATTAACTAATAGATCCCGCATGGTTACCTTTCCTCGACCATCGTCACCCCCTACTTTTGTTTCCATTCTAACCACATGGTCTTGCTGAAGTTTTAATTCAGCGGCATCTTCGAGGGTAATAGTACGTTCATGTTCACCAATAAATCCAGACAAAGCATTAAGCATTGTTGTTTTACCTGAACCAGTCCCCCCCGAAACAATAATATTCATTCGACAACGAGCAGCAATAACTAAAAAGTTTGCCATATTTTCATCTAAGGAGCCATATTGAATTAAATCATGGAATGTTCGGCGTCCAGTACCAAATTTACGAATTGACATAGAGGTGCCATCAATAGCAATCGGAGGTATAACAACGTTAAGACGGCTGCCATCAGGCATTCTTGAATCGACTAAGGGATGCGATTCATCTATATTTTTACCAACTTTGTTAACCAAACGTCTTGCAATATCAAGTAATTGGCGATCACTAATAAAAAACTTATCTGTTTTACTAAGAATACCACCCCGCTCAACATAAATGCTGTAAGGGCCGTTTACTAAAATGTCATTGACTGACTCATCTTTCATTAATGAATCAATTGGACCGTACCCCACAATTTCATCACAAATCATACTTGCCAGAACATTAGATTCGTCTGCAGTAATATAAGCACCACCAGAACTAATAATATCTCTGATTGCAGTTTGGACTTCTCGCAGGATTTGATTGGGCTCATTCTTTAATTGTTCAATTAAATCAAGATTAAGCACCTGAAATACTAAATCACGGATCTTACCCCATTCATTAGAAAATTTAAATTGTTCATTAGCCATACTGATTACTTCATCATACTCTACCATCAAAAGGCAACCAAGAGCTGCTAGCCGCTTTTTCTGCTTCTAGCAGCCTTCATTTTTGAAGATAACGTTAATCAGTTATCTTCGAACTACAGTTGCTAAGGAATTACGTAACTATTAAATAGAGTAAAAACTTCCATAGATACAACCTTTATGCTTAAGATTACTTAATGCTACCAACAACAGAAGTAACTTTAAGTTGTAATGCTGTAAATACATTTTTAAGCATTACTTCAACTGGACCACCTGAAGCAAAAATAGCCATAACAACTACTGCAACACCTGCTGCAACAATCGCATATTCGATCGCAGTTACACCTTCTTCAGTTTTAGCGAATTTACCTAAAAAAGTTCTTACTTTAGTATTAATTACTGATAACATAATTTTCTCCTATTAAAATTTCTTATATTTCTTACGTTTTTTTTAAAAATAATTTACTTTCTTATCTGAAAGTTTACGCAGTATAAATTACTATCGAATAATAGTCAATTACTAACCAGAAAATTTTAATTAATAATATTATCAAAATCAACCCCATTAGAAATGATTATAAAAATAAAAAATTATTTATCAATAAGTTAAATAAAATCACAATGACTATAAAAATGTTCATTTTTTAATTTGATGGATTGTTTTTTAAGCAATGTTAAGAATTTAACAAACTCTTAACATTAGTTTATTTACATTCGATTTGTGGTATAAATTTGTTCTATATAATAACGTTTGTTATACAGTTTATCTGGATTGACGTTAATCTATAGCTATACCACTTGCTTTTGTTGAGTGGGTAAATTTATTCGGTTGCTCTTAGTCTTTAAATCTTTACAATCATTTTTAACTGAAAACATACACATTCCCTTAAAATTCTTGACAAAATGTTTCTAGTCAAATGTTAACGTCGCCGTTATTTTTGAAATATATGCTATAATGGTGCTTTATTTTTAATAAAGAGAGTTTATTTTGCAGCAGTCGTTACAAGATTTTATTATTGATAAGATTGATGATTTAAAAGGCAAAGACATTGTTACCCTTGATGTTCGTGGTAAGTCGAGTATTACTGACTATATGATTATTTGTACTGGCACTTCAAACCGTCATGTTTCGTCTATTGCTAATCACTTGCTTGACGAAGCCAAAAAACAGGGGCATTTGGTGTTAGGCAGTGAAGGTAAGAGCGATGCCGATTGGGTTGTGGTTGATATGGATTCAGTGATTGTGCATATCATGCAAGAAGAGAGTCGTCAGCTTTACGAACTAGAGAAGCTTTGGGGTTAATGTCGTGAAGATTCAGCTGATTGCTGTTGGTACGAAGATGCCAAGTTGGGTCACCACGGCTTTTGATGATTATCGTGCGCGCTTTCCTAAGGATATGCCGTTAGAGCTGGTTGAAATACCCGCTGGTAAACGTACTAAAAATGCCGATATTGTGCGAATTTTAGATAAAGAAGGCGAATTGATGTTAAATGCCTGCGGTAAAAGTAATCGTATTGTGACACTTGATATTCCCGGTAAACCATACACAACACATAATTTAGCTGAGCAGTTAGAACGCTGGAAAATAGACGGACGTGATGTGAGTTTATTAATCGGTGGACCAGAAGGTTTGTCTCCTGCTTGCAAAGCGGCGGCTGAGCAGAGTTGGTCACTGTCGCCACTTACTCTTCCCCATCCTTTAGTGCGTGTCATTGTGGCTGAAAGCCTTTACCGTGCGTGGAGTTTAACCACAAATCATCCTTATCACCGCGAATAATAATGTAAGGTAAACAAAATAAAATGAGCGCAATTATTTTAGATTTACAAATTGCTACAGAAGATAACCAAAATTTACCAGCCGAAGCGCAAATTTCGCAATGGTTAGAGGTTATTTTGCCGCAATTTGTGGATAATGCTGAACTGACTATCCGTATTGTTGATGAACAAGAAAGTCAGCAATTAAATAATACTTATCGTCATAAAGATAAACCAACCAATGTGTTATCTTTTCCATTTGAATCACCCATTGAGATTGATGTTCCTTTATTGGGCGATCTTATCATTTGTAAACAAGTTGTCGAAGCCGAAACCAAGCAGCAACATAAATCATTAACTTCGCACTGGGCACATATGATTGTACATGGCTGTTTACATTTACTCGGTTATGATCATATTCTTGACGAAGAAGCCGAAGAAATGGAAAATATCGAAATCGATATTATGCAGCAACTGGGGTTTGAAGATCCTTATCAACCCATTGATGAATAAAAGTGCATGATAATCCGTTTGATTTTATGCTATTTGGCAAGATCATTTAGTAGGCAAATTTAGTAAACTAAGTAAGAAATATTACATTAATAATAAAGCAAGAAAGGAAGAGTACAAATGAGTGATGATAATCACCGGAGACCTAAAAAAGGGTTTGCATTATGGTTAAGTCAATTATTTAATTCAGAGCCAAAAGATAAAGAAGAACTGATCGAAGTGATCCGCGAAGCCGAAGAAAACGAGCTTATCGATCCAGACACGCTTGATATGATTGAAGGCGTTATGGATATTGCCGAGCAACGCATTCGTGATATTATGATCCCCCGCTCTCAAATTGTTACCATTAAAGACAATTACTCTCTTGATCAGTGTTTAGATATTATTTCTGAACATGGACATTCCCGTTATCCTGTTATTAGTGAAGATAGAGATCATATTGAAGGGATTTTGTTAGCAAAAGATCTGTTGATTTTTATTCGCCAAGGTGTAGATAATTTTGATCTTAAAAAAATCCTTAGACCTACTGTTGTTGTGCCTGAAAGTAAGCGCGTCGATCATATGTTAAAAGAGTTTCGCATGCAGCGTTATCATATGGCGATGGCTATTGATGAATTTGGCGGTGTGTCAGGACTTGTAACTATCGAAGATATTTTAGAACTGATAGTAGGCGATATTGAAGATGAATATGACGAGGTTGAAGATCGCGATATTCGTCGCTTAACGCCTTCTGTTTATACTGTGCGAGCACTTACACTAGTTGAAGATTTTAATGAAATTTTTGCCACTGATTTTAGTGATGATGAAATGGACACTATTGGTGGGCTAGTGATGCAACATTTTGGTCGGTTACCTTTACGCGGTGAAAGCATTACCATTAATGGTTATCAATTTAAAGTGACCATTGCAGACCGGAGGCGAATCATCCAGCTACATGTGACGATTCCTGATGGAGCTGCTGTGCCTAATTTAGAATTACCTGACAATGCTTAAACAGATATTATTAAGCCTAATTTTTGGTGGTATAGCGGTTTTTAGTTATGCCCCATTTCATATTTGGCCTTTAGCCTTTGTGTCGTTTACGGGGCTATTATGGCTTATTGCCGATAAATCAAAAAAACAGGCCATGTTGCTTGGATTAGTTTGGGGTATTGGCTATTTTACGGCAGGGATACACTGGGTTTATATTAGTATTAAACAGTATGGCGAGTTACCTGCTTTGGTTGCCATTATCATTTTAGGTCTTTTAATTCTGTATTTGTCACTCTACCCGATGCTATTTGCTTTCCTGCTCAGAGTGACAAATCGTTTTGTAGGGCAATTTTCATTTAAGCAGCTTGTGCTTATAGCCCCAGCGCTTTGGCAAGTAACCGAATTTTTACGTGGTTATATCTTAACAGGATTTGCTTGGTTGCAACTGGGCTATAGCCAGCTTGATAGTCCTATGCGAGCCTATTTCCCTATATTTGGGATAGATGGTGTTAATTTACTGCTAACTATTTTGTGTGGATTATTTGTATATTGTATAAAAACAATAAAAAACAAAAAGCCCAAAAGGCACGCAGCTGGTGCAATTATTGCACTGTTTACGATCTTTTTTGCACCAATTGCATTAAACAATATTAATTGGATCACGGTAGATAATACACGCCCGGCTAATTTTGCGTTAATTCAAGGAAATATTCCTCAATCAATTCGTTGGACAAAAGAGCAACTCAATAACACATTACAAACCTATGCAAAACTGACTCAAAATAATTTTAATAAAGATAAAATTATCATTTGGTCAGAGGCAAGTATCACCGATTACGAAATAAATCAGCAATCTTTTTTACAATATTTAGATAACCAAGCCAGAGCCCATGATACTGAAATCGCTGTAGGTATTGTTGATTATCGCTTTAGTAAAGATGGGTATCAATATAATGGAAACATATATAATACCTTATTAGTATTAGGTGAAAAAGATCCTTACCAATATCCAACAACAAATCGTTATCAAAAACACCATTTAGTGCCTTTTGGAGAATTTACACCGCTAGAGTCAATACTTGAGCCAATTGCTGAATTGCTCAATATTCCCATGTCATCAATGAAATCTGGGGAAGCAAAACAGCCCCAAATAGAAATAAAAGGCTTTAAATTTACGCCAGCTATTTGTTATGAAATAATTTTATCGAATTTAATATGGCAAAACTTTGCTCCAGATACCGATTTTTTACTTACTGTTTCAAACGATGCTTGGTTTGGTGATAGCATTGGCCCTAAGCAACATTTACAAATGGCGCAAGCTAGAGCACTTGAGTTTGGCAGACCTTTGATCCGTAGTACTAATACAGGCATCACCGCAATCATCGATCCACATGGCAATATTGTCAAACAAATACCACAATTTAAAACAGGGGTTTTATCGGCAACTGTGTCACCGACAACAGGCTTAACACCTTATGCAAAATGGGGGATTTTGCCTTATTTTGCTATGATAATATTAATGTTTATCTCACTTTTTATAAAAAAACATTCATAATTTACGATACTGGCATAATTATTGCTTAAATATCATTGGATTTACATAATTCTCGATGCAATGAATTATTGTAATAATACGCTAATTATTGGTTACACCTAGCTCCAACGATAGATAAATAAACAGTAAAAAGTACTTTTATGGTAAAAAATAAGTTATAATATACGCCCTTTGTAAAAATATTAAAATTATTTAATATGATACAAAATAAACAGTAGGAGATGAGTATGAACAGAAAGACAAAATTAACCAAACTAGTGTTATCATTTGCAATGCTAGGTCTCGTAAGTGGTATCGCATTTGCCGATGAACTAACTGGCACACTAGCTAAAATAAAAGAAAATGGTGTGATTGTCGTAGGACATAGAGAATCATCGGTTCCGTTCTCATATTATGGCAATAATCAAAAAGTCGTTGGTTATTCTCAAGATTACTCAGATCTTATTATTGATGCAGTAAGAAAAGAGTTAAATTTGCCTAATCTGCAAATTAAATATTTACCGCTTACTTCTCAAAACCGTATCCCACTGTTACAAAATGGTTCTTACGATTTTGAATGTGGTTCAACCACCAATAATCTATCACGTCAACAACAAGTCGATTTTTCAAATACTATCTTCATTGCTGGCACTCGCTTTTTAGTAAAAACCAATAGCAAAATCACTGATATTGAAGACCTAAAAGGCAAAAGTGTTGTAGTAACTTCAGGCACGACTTCAGAAGTTATGCTCAATAAAATTAATACCGAAAAAGGATTAAATATTCGTATTATTGCAACCAAAGATCATGGTGATGCATTCCGCACACTAGAAAGTGGACGAGCAGCAGCATTTCTTATCGATGATGCACTGTTAGCGGGCGAACGCTCAAAAGCGAAAAAGCCAGAACAATGGGAAATTGTTGGTAAACCATTATCTTATGAAGCTTATGGCTGCATGTTACGTAAACAAGATCCGCAATTTAAAGCTTTAGTCGATAAAACGATTGCTGAAGCACAAACATCTGGTGTAGCTGAAAAATCATATAACCGCTGGTTTAAAGAATCTATTCCACCAAAAGGGTTAAATATGAACTTTGATATGTCACCTGAGATGAAAGAACTTTTCGCTCATCCTAATGATAAATCACTAGATTAATACACTAATATTTTGCCAAAAGGACGTAGGTAACTGCGTCATCATCTTATTAATTACTATTTACGATTTTTTTACATGTTGGAGTATTTATGACAACAAGTTGGAATTGGGGGATTTTTCTACAACCAGCGCCATTTGGAGATACTACCTATCTGGGCTGGTTATGGTTAGGTTTCCAAATGACCATTTTGCTAGTTATTACATCAGGAACTGTTGCCTTTTTGATTGGTTCATTATTTGGTGTACTGAGAACATTGCCTAACCGTTTTTTATCTGGCTTAGGTACAAGCTATGTTGAAATTTTTAGAAATATCCCGCTAATTATTCATTTATTCTTTTGGGTTGAAGTAGTTCCAGCTCTGGTACCTGAATCTATTCGTGATTGGTTGTATAATGATCTTGACCCTATGGTATTTACCTTGTTAATGTCAACCATAGGATTAGGATTATTTACCGGTGCACGTATTTGTGAGCAAGTGAGAGCGGCCATTCAGTCAATTCCTGCTGGCCAAAGAAGTGCTGGCATTGCATTAGGATTAACCTTAAAACAAACCTATTTATATATTTTATTGCCTAATGCTTATCGACGCGTGTTACCGCCATTAACATCTGAAATATTAAACATGGTTAAAAACTCAGCTGTTGCATCAACCGTTGGGTATATTGAATTAACCAAACAAGCAAACCAATTGCTTGAACACGCAGGGCAACCTTATGAATCATTCATAGCCATTACATTTGGGTATGTACTTATCAATGTCGTTATCATGTTTACTATGCAATATATTGAGAAAAGAGTAAGACTTCCTGGCGTATTAGGAGGTAAATCATGATGGATTTAGAATGGGGACAAATCCTACCTAATTTACCTTATATTATGAGTGGAATGTTATTAACTTTAGAGATAACCATTACCGCAGTGATTTTTGGTATTGTTTGGGGCACACTACTTGCCATTATGCGACTTTCATCGATTAAGGTGCTACATTGGTTTGCTTTATGCTATGTAAATATATTCCGCTCCATTCCATTAATGATGGTTTTGCTCTGGTTTTATTTACTAGTGCCTCAACTATTAGAAAAGATTTTAAATCTTCCTCCTACAACAGATATACGTTTTGTGTCGGCATTAATCGCTTTTGCTTTATTTGAAGCAGCCTATTATTCGGAAATTATTCGAGCAGGCATTCAAAGTGTATCTAAAGGTCAAATCAGTGCAGCACTAGCACTCGGTATGACTAAAGGTCAGGCATTAAGAATGGTTGTTTTACCACAAGCATTCAGGATTATGACACCATTATTGTTGACGCAAGGTATTATCTTATTCCAAGATACAACGCTTATTTATACCTTAAATTTAGCTGATTTCTTCTATCGTGCGGTCAATATTGTGGGCAATAGAGATGGTTTAATCGTTGAGATGGTATTATTTACTGGAGCAGTTTATTTTGTTATTTGCTTCACCGTTTCACGTCTAGTTAATTATTTTAAGAAAAGGATTACTCGATGATCTCCTTAGAAAATATATCAAAATGGTATGGACAATTTCAAGTATTAAAAAACTGCACTACTCGCGTCGGTAAAGGCGAAGTTGTAGTCGTTTGTGGTCCTTCAGGTTCAGGTAAATCAACCTTGATAAAAACAGTTAATGCCTTAGAGCCTATTCAAGAGGGAAAAATTATTATTGATGGAACTGAAATAACCAGTAAATCAACTAATTTAGCTAAATTACGTTCTAAAGTGGGTATGGTTTTTCAACATTTTGAACTATTCCCTCATTTAACCATTTTAAAAAATCTAACGCTTGCCCAAATAAAAGTGTTAGGCCGAGCCGATGAAGAAGCCCGCGAAAAAGCACTTAACCTGTTAGAGCGTGTTGGTTTACTTGCTCATGCAGATAAATATCCTGCACAGCTTTCAGGCGGTCAACAGCAACGTGTGGCCATTGCTCGTGCTTTATGTATGGATCCGATTGTTATGTTGTTTGACGAACCAACCTCAGCGCTTGATCCTGAAATGGTAAATGAAGTATTAGATGTTATGGTTGAGCTCGCTTATGAAGGCATGACCATGATGGTTGTTACTCACGAAATGGGCTTTGCACGTAAAGTTGCACATCGTGTTATCTTTATGGATGCAGGTGAAATTATTGAAGATACATCAAAAGAGCAGTTCTTTACTAATCCACAATCAGATCGTGCTAAAGACTTTTTAGCTAAGATTATCCATTAAGTTAATTATTACAGGGCTTATCGCCCTGTTTTATTATGCTTTCTCGACTTATCTATTTTATAACAAATAAGCTGTGCTAGCGCATTTAAAAAATAAACTTAATCATTATTCTGTAATAAACTAACTAAACCACTATGCCTTTGTGTTTGTGATTTAATTGCTTGCAATAAGATTGCTTCAGTCGCATAAATTGAAACATTTTTTTTAGCGCGGGTAATTGCTGTATAAAGCAAAGAACGATTAAGCAATGGTGAATAATCGGTCGGTAACACAATATTCACATCATCGAATTCTGAACCTTGCGATTTATGGATTGTCATAGCGTAAGCCGTTTCATGCTCAGGTAATCGAAATGGCGAAAATCCTTTAATAGAACCATCAGAAAAAGGGAAATACACTCGTAATTTTGATCTATTATTTTCAGCCATTAATGTAATGCCAATATCACCATTATACAGCCCTAATGAAGTACTATTTCGTAAAATCATAATTGGACGACCAACATACCATGCTTCTTTATTTTTCAAATTAATCAATTTATTTTTAGCTAATAGTAACTCAATTTGCTTGTTTAATCCCTCTACACCAAAATGTCCTTCTCTTACTGCACAAAGTAAGCGATATTCGGCAAATTTAGCTAAAACTGATGCAATATCATTAGTTCCATATTGCTTAATAATATTTAAATAATGTTTATAGTGATTAATACTATCATGTAAAACATCTTCATAAACTTGGTGGGATGAAAGTACATGATATTGGATATCACTTAATGACTCATCTATTAATAATTTTTTAACGACAGCTGATCGTCCCTCTTTGACTGCATTAGCCAACAAACCGATACCAGAGGATTCGTTAAAACGATAGCTTTTTTGTAATAAACAAATACTGTCAGTGATTGTTGCTGTTTGCTCGCAAGCAGGCACAACATAGCCAGTTAATTGGCTTAGCTCTTTTGCTCGTGGTTTACTATAGCCATTTATAATAAAGGTACAAAGATCACCAAATACAGCACCGGCTTCAACTGATGAGAGCTGATCTTTATCACCTAACAAAATCAAACGTGCAGAAGTGGGTAAAGCTTCAATAACTCTTGCCATCATATTTAAATCAACCATTGATGCTTCATCGATGACTAATACGTCGACATGCAATGGATTATTCTTATCATGCTTGAAAGAACGATTATCTACTTTTGCACCTAATAAACGATGTAAAGTGATCGCTTCTGCTTTTATATTTAGTGATACAAAAGAGAGTTGCTCGATTGTTCGACTCAATGATTCAGTTAATCTTGATGCCGCTTTCCCCGTCGGGGCTGCCGTAATAATTCGAGTATTAGGATTGGTTAACAAAATTCCGGCTAAAATTTTAGCCACAGTCGTTGTTTTACCCGTACCAGGTCCACCCGAAATAATCGCGACTTTACGCGTTAATGCCGCAGCAACGGCCACTTTCTGCCAATCAATTTCAGTATGATTATAGGTAAAAAGCTGATTAAGTATACTGCATAAATCAGCATCGCAATTTGACTCCTCATTAAAAATTGTGTGATTGAAATATTGAGCAACATTTTTTTCATCCAACCACATTCTTTGAAAATAGAGTTTGTTTTCAATAAGGATAAGCGGTGATAAATTTATTCCATCACTCACAACTTGACTATTTTGTGCTTGTTCAAGTGTTTTTTTCCAATCTTGCTCGTTTGGCGAGCATAAATCTAACCAAAGTTGAGGCTCAATCGCGGCTTGGTTTAAGTAACTAAGATCCAAGCAAACGTGACCAGATCTTACCTCTTTACTTAGCGATATTACCAAAAAACTGAATCGTTTAATCGTAACATCATCATTTAACTTTGCTTTATTAGTTAAAAATGCAGCCAAATGAATATCCAGCAAACTAATTTGACTGTCTTGTTTAAATTGGTTTAACCATTCGTTTAACATACTATATTTTCTGGGATTCACTCATTTATAATCCAATTATATCGTTAACTTTATCTTTTGGATAAGTCAGTTTAGATCTTAAACTAAGATTTTTATTTTCATTTGGATTTAACTTAAACTGCCACGTTAATTCGCCGGTTTCTTTATTATAGTTTGCACTATCATTTTAGCTTCATCAAGTACGACGGTCTTATTGATAATATTTGGTAGCTGCTCATAAACTCCAATATCAATAGATAGCGACTTGGCATTTTTACATCAATAGTATAGGCATATTTTTGTGAAATATCATTGCTAAATAACGAAGGTTTTGGTGCTTCATTAATATTACGATTACATGAAATAAAAATATTGTTATCTTTTCATATTTTCTTTTCAATCCAATTAAGATATTAATTATTAGAATATATTTAGCTTATAAGTAAGCTAGAAACAGCCACACTTTAAACCATTAAGGTTAAAAGAGTATTCACTATTTTCAGCTTAATTGCTATAAATTTTAATAAAGCTAGATGAAAATAAATTATTTAATGTTTAACATATTGAACATTTAATAAAAATAATTTATATTTTGTTTAAAATAAAAAACCTTAAATCAGGAGACTATCATGAATAGCTTCAGTTATCTAAAAAAAGCAATAAAACGGAAAAATATATCATTACAAACAGTTGCCGATGCTTGCCAAATGACTAAAGGTTACCTAAGTCAACTCATTAACGATAAAATTAAAAATCCTAGCGCACAAAAATTACAATCACTCCACCAATATTTACAAATCGAAGCATCCACCAAAAATAAGAAAGTAGGCGTCATTTTTGGAAAATTTTATCCTTTACATACTGGGCATATTTATCTTATTCAGCGCGCAATCAGCCAAGTTGATGAACTGTATGTAGTACTTTGTTCCGATACTATTCGCGATATGGCATTATTTGAACAAAGTGCGATGTCTCGCCAACCCACGATCAATGATAGAATTCGCTGGTTACTACAAACCTTTAAATACCAAAAAAATATCCACATTGAATTATTAGAAGAAGACGGCATTCCCACTTATCCAAATGGTTGGTATGAATGGAGTGAACGAGTTAAAAAACTGTTCCAAGAAAAAGGCATAAAGCCGGATTGCGTTTACTCAAGTGAACCACAGGACGTTACGATGTATAAAGATTTATTTGATTTAGACACCGTACTTATCGATCCAAAACGACAATTCATGCAAGTTAGTGGTACTCAAATTCGCCAAGCACCACTGAAAAACTGGCAGTACATCCCAACAGAAGTCAGACCATTTTTTGTCAGAACCGTCGCTATTTTAGGTGGTGAGTCCAGTGGTAAATCAACGTTAGTTAATAAACTAGCTAATGTATTTAATACTACCAGTGCTTGGGAATATGGTCGGGATTATGTATTTTCACACCTTGGTGGAGATGAACGCGCTTTGCAATATGCCGATTATGATAAAATAGCATTAGGTCATGCACAATATATTGATTTTGCGATAAAACATGCCAATAAAGTTTCATTTATTGATACAGATTTTATAACAACTCAAGCTTTTTGTAAAAAATATGAGGGCAAAGAACACCCATTTTTACAAGCTATGATCAACAATTATCGTTTTGATTTAGTTATTTTATTAGGCAACAATACACCTTGGGTTGCTGATGGTTTACGTCATTTAGGCAGTCCAAAACAGCGCAAAGATTTTCAACAATTATTAATAACGTTATTAGAAAAAAACAATATTAACTACATACAGATAGACTCACCAGATTACGAAGTGCGTTATTTACGCTGTATTGAATTAGTCAATCAACTTATCAACCATGAAGAGTAAAAATTATGAATAAATTAAGCGATATTGCCATTTCAATCGGACGCAGTAAATTCTATCCATTTTTTTGTATATTATGTGTCACGCTAGCATTCTTATATACTGATCCATTTACTCAATTTGACTTACGCTATACTGCTTCTTACATAGGTGCTTTTTGCGGTCTACTATGTGTCATTTTATTAGCAAAACGTAAAAATATGGGTAATATATTAGGTATGTTTGCCGTCGTTGCAGAATGTTGTGCTAATATTCTTGGTGGCAATATTGGTGCAGGACTACCGCCTATCTACTATTTTTGTTCACATATCTATGGTTTATTCACTTGGCAAAAGAACCTTGATAAGGATAAAAACGTTAAGGTCCGCTCCCTCAATGAAACCGCATTTTTAGGCACACTCATATTTCTTATTGCTGCTGCTTTTTTCAATGTTTATTTAACTAATGAAATTGGTGCAACCAATACAACTTATCAACTCATGACTAACTGTTTCATCTTTGGATTAGGTATTGTTGCTCAGTTATTATTAATGATGAGATATGCGTTTAATTGGTATTTATGGGTCATATTGAACATACTTGTGATTGGATTAAATATCTATACCAATAATATCGTTATCGCCACACAATACTTGATTTATCTATTTAATGCCATTTATGGCATTTGTGAATGGAAGCGCTCTGAACAAAAAGAATAGACATACCAGATTTGTCCAAAATTTCAGAAAAGACTCTGTTTCAGTATAAAAAATAGAAAATAAAATGCTTATTTTCTATTTTTTATTTGAAATGAATACAAACTACTCTATATCGCCTTTAACCAAAGGTACAAATATCACCTCGCCCATATTTTTTGCTACGAAGTGATTGCCATCACGCTCAATTAATTGCAGAACTTGTTTATTTTCACCGACTGGAATAACTAACCGCCCTTTATCCGCTAATTGTTCTAACAAGCTTTGTGGAACTTCGGATGCAGCAGCCGTAACAATAATGCCATTAAATGGCCCACGCTCCGGCCAGCCTAACCAGCCATCTCCATGACGCGTTGAAATGTTGTGAATATCAAGTTGCTTTAAACGGCGTTTAGTGTTCCATTGTAGGCTTTTAATGCGTTCTACCGAACAAACATGATCAACTAACTTAGCCAAAACAGCGGTTTGATACCCCGATCCTGTACCAATTTCGAGTACTTTAGAATTAGGCTCTAATTTTAATAGTTCTGTCATCTTTGCGACAATATAAGGTTGAGAAATGGTTTGACCACTACCAATTGGTAGAGATCGATTATCATAAGCTTGATGCGAAAGTGCTTCATCAACAAAATGCTCCCGAGGAATAGAAGCAATAGCATCTAAAACACGATCATCTTTTATTCCTTGCTGGCGCAGGAATTTAATTAAGGATTGCATTTTTAGATTTTGCATTGGGTTATTCATTTCCTATTATTAATTCACGAATCACACTTGTCGCATAACAACCAGATGATAAATAAAAATCAAGCTCAAGCGTACAACTATCCAGCCATAGCCAATTAAGCTTCTCTGCTCGTAACAATAACGATCTTCTTGCAGTCGCCACTCGTTCTTGTTTAAATAGAGCATTAAATTCAGACCAATTTTCTAAACACTTTTGCTCAAATTCTAGCGCTTTATATAATGTACCAAGCGGTGAATCTCCTAACAGTGGAGCTGTAATATTAAGTTCAGCGTTTTCTAGACGCTGCTGTAACACCGTTAATTCATCAGCTTGAGCAACAAACCAGCTACCACGTTGCGCTAATTGTAATATATCACCATCAAGCACCGTTTGATGCAAATTTTGTGCAATTCGTTGACTGATAATATCATTGAAAATCGCACTTCGTGCTGCTGAAAGATAAAAGCCACGTTTTTTACGATCTTTAACCGAAATTTCACCACTGGCCCATTTTATGGCTTGAGTAATATTATTTTCATCACGACCAAAACGCTGCTCGCCAAAATAATTAGGCACACCATGTCGTTTGATTAACGCTAATTTAGAATCAATTTCAGATTGAGCATTTAAATTTCTTAATCTAATTTTAAAATAATTACCCTTTAATGCACCTATTTTTAATTTCTTATTATGCCGAGTGACTGTTAATATTTTACACCCTGCCAAATCAAATGCCGAAAAGTCAGGCGTTTGCTGACCTGGCATATGTAAACTAAACCACTGTTCAGTGACAGCTTGGCGATCTTTCAGTCCAGCATAACTTACGAGCTTTGCTGGAATACCAACATATTTAGCTAACTGTTCAGCGACAAAAACAGTATTACAATCACGTTTTTGCAAAAAAACTAAAACATGTTCACCATCGCCAGTCAGTTCAAAACCGAGATCCTCTGTGACGACAAAATCTTCGTATTGTTGTTTATATTGCCCTGTGGTGGTTGGTTTTCCATATAAATAATTAAGTTGTGCTAACACTTGTATTGCCTATTTTTAAATTTAATCTACTTTAGATTTTTTGCTTAATAACACGACTGCTTGACAAGCAATACCTTCTTTGCGCCCAGTAAAGCCCAATTGCTCTGTCGTTGTTGCTTTGACACTAATTTGATCAAAATGAACATTTAGATCTTCAGCAATATTTACTCGCATTTGATCAACATGTGGTCGCATTTTTGGTTCTTGTGCAATGATAGTGGTATCCAAATTCACTAATTCATAGCCTTTTTGTTGAACAAGGATGTACACTTCTTTCAATAATATTCGACTATCAATACCTTTATATTTTGGATCCGTATCAGGAAATAGCTTACCAATATCCCCTAATGCTAATGCACCAATCAACGCATCGATTATTGCATGCAATACAACATCACCATCAGAATGCGCAATAAGCCCATATTGATAAGGAATTTTTACGCCAGCAAGGATTATCGGACCCTCGCCACCAAATTTATGAACATCAAACCCATGCCCTATTCTCATACTTTTACCTATTTAGACTCTGCTTAGTTAAATAAAAAGTTGCCAACGCTAAATCTTCAGGACGCGTTATTTTTATATTATCTCGGCGACATTCAATCAATAAAGGGTGCCCGCCACAATACTCAATGGCTGAAGCTTCATCCGTGATGGCAACACCATGATCTAAAGCTTGTTGCAAACATGATCTTAATTCGCCGGCATTAAACAGTTGAGGCGTTGCTGCCCCCCATAAATAAGTACGATCTTCAGAATAATCAACAACGGTATCATTATCTTGATACGCTCGTTTTATTGTATCACTCACACGGGTAGCTAATAACCCACCTTGTTTTTTATTTATTACCGTTGTGATTAACCGAGTAATATCATCATGATCAACACAAGGTCTTGCGGCATCATGAACTAAAGCCCATTGATCATCATTTAATAATTGCAACCCAGCTAACACCGAATCGGCTCGCGTTTTGCCACCTAAAGTGACATTAATCTTATCGTGTAAAGCGATCGAAAGCGTATTAAATATGTCATCTTCAGGACTAATAACAACAATAACTTTGGTTATTTGCTCATGAGTTAATAATTTATTTAACGTATGTTCTAAGATCGTCTTTGAATCGATTTTTAAATACTGTTTAGGAACTTGGCTATTCATACGGCTACCAATTCCGGCAGCTGGCACAATAGCGGTGATATGATTGGTGTTCACATTATGCATTATCGTTTTTTCGAATCTGAATCAATTATAATTCGATAAAAATATTCATTAGGTTTAACCATACCCAAATGGCTACGGGCGCGCTCCTCTATTGCTTCATAACCGCGTTGTAAATCGTTAATTTCAGCAAACATCTGTTCGTTACGAGCCTTTAGTTTTTCATTATCAGCACGCAAATTTACTAACATTTCGACATTATCTTGGTAATCGTACACATTATTTTTACCATACCATAAAGAATATTGCAGATACCCTAGTACAACCAATAGCAATAAAGGAAGCTTCCATCTTTTCATCAATTTAATCTCAACCTTTATCTAAATACATTTAACTGGTTTTGGTAATCCTGCAAGTTTAGTCGCTTGTTTAGCTGGACCATCGGGAAATAATTTATACAAATAACGACTGTTGCCCTTTTCTGCACCAAATTTTTTTTCCATCGCTTTAACTAACGCACGTATAGCTGGTGAAGTTTTATATTCTAAGTAAAAATCACGAACAAATAAAATTACTTCCCAATGCGCATCAGTTAATTCAATGGTCTCTTTGGCTGCCAATTCAGGAACCAAGTCAACACTCCAATCTTGCCAATTTTTTAAATAACCTTTATCATCGGTTTCTATCTGTTCTAACATTTTTCAAAGTACGCTATTTAATTTATGCTGTATTATACCCAATTAATCAAAATCCAACACTAATTTTGCAGGCGAATACCCCATCGTTTGCTTAATTTCCACAAAATTTGATGAAATTTAAAGCAAACGATAAAAAATCTTAAAATAGCTATTTACAAATAAGCAAGTCTCCTTTAATATTCACAGCCATTGCGGAAGTGTGGCTGAGCGGTTGAAAGCACCGGTCTTGAAAACCGGCGAGGGGCGACCCTCCCAGAGTTCGAATCTCTGCGCTTCCGCCATCTTTCCTAAATACCTCTTAAAAACCAACAAGATAAAATGAAGATGTTATTCAGCATGCCATTAGGTATACCATTTTGTATTAGATTATATTGTACAAATATCTTTACGCAGGTTACCATCAATATATTAAGTAATTTTTATATTATCATTCATTAGTGTGCTAATTCTGCTAAATTAGCAAAATTAGCTGTGTTTTATGTGATATAAAAATTTTCCTACAATTTGACATGCATCACGGTTGGCTCTCCAACAAATAAACATAACTTCACATCGAACTGAATAATATTAGGAAGAGTGTTTTTCGACAAAAAATAAGTTCTTCTTATTTTATCGAGTAAGAGATAAAAAGATTTTGATAAAAATCTGGTATCTATTCAATTTCACAGCCTTTGTTTTTTTTCTAGAATTAAAATATTTTTAACAAGACAATCTGCACTATTTTGATTAGTTGTCTAGCTACCATAAGAGTAAAGTGTAAAAAAGAGTTAGTGAGGAACAAAAAAAAGCAGTGCAATTGCACTACTTTTTTATTGATATCAGTATAGATAAACTCCTGTTAACAAACAATATGTCAAACCAATTCTTACTAATGCCGACCTTCCTATTTCAACTCCTACTGATACTGCTAAAACGATCATTTTTTCACTGTGAGAAATATTGAAACGCAGCGGAATTGCCAGCTGTTCAGGCAAAATATAGGGCTTCTTATAATCATTAGTTATGAATTCTATATTTTCGGCAGGAATACCTTGTAGATATCTGCTCAGAACATCACGCACTAACATTCGGGTTACCAAATATTGGTGTTTATACTTGTCAAAGTATAATTTTTGCCACTGCTCCAATTCCTGATGATTCAAAAATTGGACGTAGTTGGTCAAAGCAAAATCGGGATTTATTTCCTCATCATAGGTAAACCAGATGTGTATTTCATTTTCTGCTATCTTCATAAAGTTTTCTACTTATTCTTTGGTTTCGTAAATACGGTTTAATTTGAAACTCCATTGACAGAACTAATCCAAGCTCATCTTTCAGGCAGCTTATTGAACTTTGATATCAAACGAGGGTTATCTGTACAGCAGGAAAGTTGTGCCTAAAACAGGGAAATGGCAATAAATAGTAACTTATCTAGAGGTATTTAGATCTAAATATAAGCCCAAATGCCTCAAAAAAGCGCGGTTAAAAATTTAGTTTGAGTGAAGCTTTACTGTACAAAGGTCTCAATAAAAATCAAAGTAGTTTATACATATGGTAATTTATCAGTACCTGATTTTCTCTGGATATTTTGTTAGCCCGCTTTATTTTAAAACCCCATTTTTTGAAAATTGGCATGGCCACTTTTGAAGCATCTACACTTAATTGTGTAAGCTTTTTCTGGTGGGCCAAGTCAAGCACATGGTCATAGAGTTTTCTAGCTATGCCACGCTTTTGAAAGTCAGGATGCACGTACAGACAGTCTATGTAACCATCATCTCCAAGTTCAACAAACCCCGCAAGGCTTGAGCCAAAGATAGCCATCCAAGGCTGAGTGTTATTTAAACGTTCTAACCACTTCTGATAATCTGGTGGTGTTGAGCACCATGCTTCTTGCTGTGCTTTGCTGTAAATATCGGTATCAATAGCATGAATAGACGAATGAAACAAATCGCATATTTCAGATGCATAGAGTGAAGAGTATGGTTTTACTTCGATTTTAGATGCAGCATTACCCAATTTGTTTCCTATTTTCATTATGATTTGCTCTAGCAAGACTTTGCACTTCAATATCGCCAACATTGACAAGGCTGGCTTCCGTACTAATAGCTTCGTGAGTATCCACATCAATAGCTAAGTCTGCTTTGCGCCATGTTCTGCTTTCTTACTTTACATTTACCAAAGACTTTAAGGTCTGTCGAGTCAATAACGAAATATCGAATAGCCCTCTCGTTTTATTGCTATATTTGGTGTAAATTGTCTTTGAACTTTTACCTATATTTGTGTAACATCCATTGGCTTGAAAGTCAACTCAAAAAAACCTTGCAGTGCAGGTAACGGCATAGAGAAAGTCCCCTCCATCATCAAGGCAGTTTCAATCGCGGTATTAGAGTACTGGAAGCCTCCACCACGCATACCATGATGAGTTTTGCATTGCCACACATCTATAGCTAAATCATTTACCCAAAACATAGCTATACTATGCTAACACAAACCATTATTGCACTACACCCAGTTAGTCGATCCTGAAAAATTCTCAACCCTATGATTAACAATGGTTTATAATGACCCGCAAACATGGCAGACCCGCTTTTTTGCCCTCCAGAGCCCAAAACGTTGCAGAATCGTTGATTTATGAAAACGAAGAAAAAGCTTTCAGCCCCCGATTTGAGGATATCGTCAGCTCGACCCATCGGTTGGTACGTTTGGCGAAGGTAATCGATTGGGATCGTGAACTGGATCATCACTTTGCTACGGTAGGTGCGGCTGCGTTACCGACTCGCCTGATGACAGGTCTGATGTATCTGCAACACATGAATAAACTGCCATATCATCCGACCAATCTGATTAAATGGCGTCAGCGATTGGGGCGATGTTGTGCCAAACGCCATTGCTGTGCTTCTGTTCGAATACTTTTAGGGCGCAATGTTTTATATTCTATCGGCGGTTCCCCCCCTTTTTATTGATGCGATAGTCGCACTCCAACCATTATCCACAACAGCTTTAAGAGGAATTGCTAATTCATCTAAATAAAACCCTGTATTACGATCTATCTCAGCAATATGATGAATAGAAGTAACAACAAATAATATATTTTTCATCGAAGTGTTCCTTGTTTTAAAGTTAATGAATTTATTAATTTTATTAAGTGTTTTTTTTATTTCTTATTTTTAATTGATCTCATGAAAATATTATTAAGAATTAGTGCAATAATAGTGATTATCGCTCCTATAATTTCGGTATATGAAATGGAATGGCCTTGATAGATGCCAATAATAAAAGAAATGACAGGTACTAAATTTACAAAAAGAATACCATTGATAGCACCAAGACCATTGATACCAGCATTCCAAGTAATGATTACTAATGTTGTGATAACAAGCACAAAAATATCAA
>NZ_FMWR01000030.1 GCF_900103085.1 Gilliamella mensalis
TGAAGCGATTGGCTTATTTGCCCAAAAATCGGGCATGAAACTATTTGCCAACCAAGGCGATATTGAAGTGCAAGCCCAAAACGCCAACATCAACATGGCTGCCAAGCAAGATATCAAAGTGGATAGCGTGGATGGCAAGGTAACCATTACCGCCAAAGACAACCTCACCCTCATTTGTGGTGGCTCTTATATCAAAATCAGCAGTGAAGGCATCGAACTTGGCACACAGGATAATATCTATCTTAAATGTAATGTTCAGCAGAAGATGGGGCCGGCAAATAAAACCAGAACCATTCAATTAAAATCAAGTGAACTGGATATTAAACGTTGCGCAGAAAAGGATTAATAATGATTACTGAATTAAATAATCAAAATAACTTTAACAAATATCGCTATTTACTAGTCGATAATTTAGTGGCGATTAATTCAATAAGCCCATTATCACACGACTCATTAGTGAATCTATTTGGTGAACAAAAACTCACTCAGGTATTACGTACCGATTTAGATTATGATCCAAGCATATGCCCAACACTGATTAAACTGGCAGAGCCCAATGAATTTTTAGACAGTCCCATCCTTGATGACATCAGCAACCAAGCTGAAATCGAATGTTTTGGGTCAAAGCGTTATATTTGCGCTTATATTGTTAGCCCTCTTAAACCGTCGATATTGGCAAAACAACTGATAACTATTGGTAATAACATCGCTAAAATATTGCAACAGCCTTATTATCCTTTCTTTGAACCATTTCGCATGCAATTTTTGCACGAAGTTGCTACTAACCAAGACAACGCATGGCTAAAATCGCAATTTTTCCAAATTGAAAACTATTATTATCCGTCAATTTATGCTGGGCAGTTTATTCGTTTCACGGCCGATAGTGAACTGGAAATGCCAGACGGTTGGAGTACTCATTATTGTCAGCGCTTAAAAAAATTGAGAATGATTCGAACCCTTGTTAAGGCATGGGCAAATAATCGAACGCAATTTGATGAGCAAAAAAATTTACCACTCCATAACCAAGTCATTTTGCACTCAACGCAACTGGTTGAGCAAGCGTATCAATTAGGTTTAAATGAGGTTGCCGATATCTTATTTTGGGGATTAAATGGCTTAAGGTACCAAACTGCTTTTACTAATCATCCTAACGTGCTTGAACAAATTGCCAAAGCGCCAAAAGAGCCAAGCACATTGTCAAAACACGTTATTGACGCTCATATTAACCTTGAAAGCCCAT
>NZ_FMWR01000005.1 GCF_900103085.1 Gilliamella mensalis
GGATGCGCATTATAGGGACTTCTTTTTTTTTGGCAAGTAAAAAAGATAAAATACTTACTCGTTAGCGCAACATTCAAACACATTAAACTTTAATTAATTGATATTTATTAAGATTATAATCCGATAATTTTTTAATCAACTTTTCTACAGACTGGTTATAGTTTGTACTTAGCACAATATTTTCAGACGGATCTGAAGTTTTTTGTTTCAGATCGTATTTATCATTTAACAAATTATAAACCCTGGTTGCAATCGCATAACCTGAATCTATAAAGGTAGCTTGAGAAAAAATCATCTGTAATTCTTTTTTAATAAAAGGGTAATGCGTACAACCAAGCACAATTGTATCGGGGACTGTTTGTAATTCAAGCCAAGGTTGCATTAATTCTTTTAGTTGTTGCATATCTACAGTAATACCCTGTAATTTATTTTCAGCTATAAGTGCTAATTCAGAAAGGCCTAACAATTGAACACTACAATTTGCTGCAAATTGCTGAATTAAATTGGTTGTATAGGTTCGCTCTATTGTAGCTTTGGTTGCTAATAACCCTATACATTTGTTTTTAGTAAGTAAGCTAGCTGGTTTAATAGCCGGTACAACACCAATAATAGGAAAAGAAAATTTAGAACGTAAGCTAGGTAAACAGACAGTACTAGCCGTATTGCAGGCAATAACCGCTAAATCAATTGTATAAAATTTAGTAATAGTTTCTATGACTGAATTGACTCTATTAATTAAAAACTCTGCTGATTTATCTCCATAAGGAAACAGTTCATTATCAAATGCATAGATATAGTGTGCATTAGGCACTTTATTATAGATTTCATTATAAACAGTTAATCCACCAATACCTGAATCAAACACTAACACCGACGGAGATTGTCTTACAATATTCATTTTTAGTTATAGGTTATTAGATAATAAATTAGAAACGCGCAATATCGTAAATTGATTAAAAATTAATGCAAGCAATTTTGTGTTAGGGAAGACTGGCTTTTTTAGTAATAAATTATTAAAATAGACGTCTAGATGGTAAAACTGCTAAAATTAAAGATCTTAAACTATAGTATTGTAGTTCAAGCATTGCATTCAATAAGTTAAAAGGGGATATATTATGTCAGAATTTTTATTTACTTCAGAGTCCGTTTCAGAAGGACATCCAGATAAAATCGCCGATCAAATATCTGATGCTGTGCTTGATGCTATTTTAAAACAAGATCCAAAAGCACGAGTCGCATGTGAAACTTATGTAAAAACAGGTATGGCTTTAGTTGGTGGTGAAATCACAACTTCAGCTTGGGTAGATATTGAGGAATTAACAAGAAAAACCATTAATGATATTGGTTATACCAGTTCAGAAATGGGATTTGATGCAAATTCATGTGCGGTGCTTAATGCTATTGGCAAGCAATCTCCTGACATTAATCAAGGCGTCGATCGAAAAGATCCACTGGAACAAGGTGCAGGCGATCAAGGTATAATGTTTGGTTATGCGACCAATGAAATGCCAAACTTTATGCCTGCAGCCATAAGTTATGCGCATGATTTAATGCGTCGCCAAGCAGAAGTCAGAAAAAATGGTACACTTCCTTGGTTAAGACCCGATGCAAAAAGCCAAGTCACATTAATTTACCAAGACGGTCAAATAAAAGGGGTTGATACTATCGTTTTATCTACTCAGCATTCAGAAGCCATTGACCAAAAAGCATTACATGAAGCTGTTATGGAAGAAATCATTAAACCTACATTACCAACCGAATGGTTAACGTCAAGGACTAAATACTTTATTAATCCAACTGGACGCTTTGTTATTGGTGGCCCTATGGGAGATTGTGGGTTAACTGGCCGCAAAATTATTGTAGATACTTATGGCGGAGCCGCGCGTCATGGAGGTGGAGCTTTTTCAGGAAAAGATCCATCAAAAGTTGACCGTTCAGCAGCTTATGCTGCACGCTATGTAGCAAAAAATATTGTTGCAGCTGGACTTGCTGACAGATGTGAATTACAGATATCTTATGCAATTGGTATTGCCAATCCTACATCAATTTATGTTAATACTTTTGGTACTGAAAAAATCGATCACCATAAAATTGTTACACTTATCAAAGAATTTTTTGATTTAAGACCTTATGGATTGATTCAGATGCTTGACCTTATTCAGCCAATTTACCAACAAACTGCAAGTTACGGTCATTTTGGGCGAGATATCTTCCCTTGGGAAAAAACCGATAAAGCAGCACTACTTCGCGATGCAGCTGGACTATAAACGCATACCAATTTATTTACATAATCAGGTAATGGCTTGTTTAAGAACTCACTTAATACAAGCCAATCAACTTCTACATACTCAATATACAGAACCTAAAATCATCTATAAACCGAAAGGGAGCATTGCGGGCAGTGCATTTTTAGTACGTTGGGAAATTCAACTTAATTCAATTATGTTACTAGAGAATGGTATGCATTTTATTGAGGAAGTGGTACCTCATGAATTAGCCCATCTAATTGTTTTTAAAGAATTTGGAAAAGTAAAGCCACATGGTAAACAATGGCAATATATTATGTCAGAAATATTAGGCAAAATCCCAACGACCACTCATCGTTTTACAGTACACCGCAATACTTATTTATACTACTGCAAGTGTCAACAACATCACCTAACATCCATAAGACATAATAAAATTCAAAATAATAAAACTAGTTATTTATGCCGTAAATGCGATACTATACTCAAACTTAAAAACACTACTTGATATTAAGATATACATGTGTAAATTAGATTATCATTTTTACAAAAGTTCCTTATCGATTATTATTCTTGGTATTACTCTTTATATTATAGGTAATTTTTTTATACCTTTATATAATGGACTTACTGTCACACTTATTGAACATGTTCAATCACTCTTTTTATTATTTATGTGCGGCTATACTTACTGTTATGCAAAAAAAATGGCTGAACATTCAAATCTATATAAATTTTGGATTTGGACAATATTTTGGTGGTTGATGCTTTTTGGTCGGGGAATTAGTTGGGGGCGAGACTTTTTTCCTGAAGTACCTCGTTTTTATTATAAAATTATTGCTAGTTTTTTAATATTACTTCCAATACTCACTATATTTTTACCTACAATTCGCCAAGAAATTGTTCGTCGCTATAAATTTGAAAAAATTCCAGTGTGGCATATATTTTTGGCTTTTTTATTCTTAGGTATAGCTGATATTGCAGAACACCACCGTATTGGCCATCAATTCTTAGTTATAACAAGGGAACGAAAAGATTTAATAGAAGAATTAATGGAGATCCCCTGCCTTCTTTGTTTAGCTTTAACGACCTTCTATATGCAAAAAAATGAACAAAAGAAGGAGAATTTATAATGTTAAGCTATCGTCATAGTTATCATGCAGGTAATCATGCGGATGTATTAAAACATATTGTTTTAACATTCTGTATTGAATCATTAAAAGAAAAAGAAAAACCTTTTTTATATTTAGATACACATTCAGGCGCAGGTCGATACCTATTAAAAAGTGAACATGCTGCAAAAACAGGTGAATATTTATCAGGAATTAATTTGATTTGGCAACAATCTAATATCCCTGCATTGTTAAATACCTATATATCGATACTAAAAAGATATAATCCTTTTGAAGAATTAAAATATTATCCTGGCTCACCATTAATTGCCAAGCAATTATTACGTGAGCAAGACAAGCTCAATCTTACTGAATTACATCCAACTGATTATCCTTTATTAAGGCAAGAGTTTAGTAAAGATAAACGAACAAAAATTTTACGTGAAGATGGCTTTTCTCAATTAAAATCGAAGTTACCACCAGATTCACGCCGTGGGATAATATTGATCGATCCTTCCTATGAAATAAAGGACGATTATCAAACAATTCCTACAGCACTGTTTGAAGCCTATAAGCGTTTTGCAACTGGTGTCTATTTAATTTGGTATCCTGTTGTGTCTCGCAGCCAAACACAAAAAATGATTGATGGCATTGTGAATTTAGGTATTAAACGAATTTCACAGTTTGAGCTAGCAATAAAACCAGATAACAATCAAAAAGGCATGACCGCATCAGGAATGATAGTAATTAATCCACCATGGAAATTACATGAACAAATGCATGCAGTTATGCCATGGCTAAAAACAACGTTAGATACAGAAAAAACCGGAAATTACATAATTAAAGAACTCGTTTCTGAATAGTTTTTTATTAGTTATCTATTGTCACAAAGATTCTAAAAAAATCTATGTCTAAGTAAAAAATTATGAGAAAAAGTGACAAGAAAATAGATAGATCCACAGGGTAATAGTCAATAATAACGACAAAAATACAGCAGCTGAACCATAATCCTTCGCTCGGCCAGATAGCTCATGTCTTTCATGGCCGATACGATCAACCACACACTCGATTGCACTATTAATTAACTCGGTAATCATCACAACACCGATCGAACCAAGTAACAAAATACGTTCATAAATAGAAAAATCGACTAGCATTACAATGATATAAGCCACACCTAATACAATTAACTCCTGACGAAATGCAGTTTCATGTTTGATCGCTGATTTTAAGCCTTTTAAAGAGTATTTTATCGCATTAAAGATACGTAGTAATCCTGTCGATTTTTTCATTATAACATTCCAAATTTAAAGTTACCTGACATAACCATAGTTCATCAAACGTTGAAATCTTCTTTCTAGTAATACAGATAAATCCATGCTTTCAAGTTCGTCAAGATCACTCAGTAGCTGTGTTTTAAGTGAAACAGATATAGCTGTATAATCTCGGTGAGCACCACCAAGTGGCTCTGACACAATTGAATCTATCAAATTTAATTTTAATAAATTATCTGCGGTCATATTCATAGCTTCAGCGGCAACGGGTGCTTTGTCAGCACTTTTCCATAAAATAGAAGCACAACCTTCCGGTGAGATAACAGAATAAGTACTATATTGAAGCATATTAACTTTATCTGCTACACCAATAGCAAGCGCTCCCCCAGATCCACCTTCACCAATGACTGTACAAATGGTGGGCACTTTAAGGCGTGACATTTCTCTTAAATTACGAGCAATAGCCTCTGCTTGACCCCGTTCTTCAGCACCGATACCTGGGTAAGCTCCGGGAGTATCAATAAAAGTAATGATAGGCAATTTAAAACGTTCGGCTAATTGCATTAATCGTAAAGCTTTACGATAACCCTCTGGAGCCGGCATACCAAAGTTTCGATAAATTTTCTGTTTTGTTTCACGTCCTTTTTGATGTCCAATAACTACTACAGCTCGTCCATCAATACGAGCTATTCCACCAACAATTGCTTTATCATCGGCATAAGCTCGATCCCCAGCTAATTCATCAAAATCAGTGAAAATCTCTTTTATATAATCCAATGTATAAGGACGATTTGGATGTCTAGCTAATTGCGCAATTTCCCAAGGAGTTAAATTAGCAAATATTTTTTTTGTTAATTCACGACTTTTTTTATGTAATAGCTTAATCTCTTTATCTAAATTAATATCTAATTCAACTTGTTGTGAATCAATATTCTTTAAGGAATTAATTTTTGCTTCTAATTCCGCTATCGGCTTTTCAAATTCCAAAAAATTGTTCATAACGCTTGTAATTGCCTCTTAATTTATTTGGTATTTTAAAAAAATACACTCTTTAATATAGTATACTGACTAATTTTTAAGATAAAATTAAATCAATTCTACTATGTAATACTCATTAAAGTCACCTATATTTATATCATTAGACTTCAACGATTCCAATATTTTGCCACTTGCATTTACTAGAAGTAGCTTTATTTATTCAAACTCAAATTCGATACGATCAATACCAAGTAGTGTTTTTAATTCAATAATTAAAGCATCTTCTGGAATAACTCTCCATGTCGTGCCAAATCGAATCCTAACAACTGAATCATCTCGATGATAATATAAGTTAACAGGTACACTACCATGCCGATAAGGTTCAAACAGTTGTTGTAAACGTTGTAATATTGATTGATTTGTTTCACTTTCAGTTAAAGTAATCGACAATCCTTTCACATATTTAGCTCGAGCATCTTTTAGATCAACAATATCACGCACAGATATTTTAAAACCACCGTTAAAATCGTCATGACTCACTTGACCTGTAACAATCAATATTTTATCTTTTATAAGTAAATGCCCAAAATTTTCTAAAGACTCAGCAAAAAGCATACCATCGATCCGACCTGAACGATCGTCCAAGGTGAACAAACCAATTTTTTTTCCTTTTTTAGTAATTCGTACCCGAGCATCAGCAACAATACCTGCAAAAGTGACCATCTTCCCCCAACCTGTTGGAGAGGCCTCACTAATTCGTAGTCCACCTGTATAACGATTTAATTCTTTTAAATATTGTGTTACTGGATGTCCTGTTAAATAAAGTCCTAAGGCCTCACGTTCCCCATCAAGCAAAACTTGATCAGGTAATTCAGGAACTGCAGCATAAGCATGCTCAACTTGTTCTGGTTCTTCAGCTAAAACGCCAAACATATCTTCTTGACCAATATTTTGAGCTTTAGCATATTGATCTGCTGCCAACATTGCATCATTGATGCTATGTAAAATAGCTGCCCGATGTGGACCTAATTTATCAAAGGCACCTGCCATAGTAAGTTTTTCAAGTACTCGACGATTAATCTTCTTCATATCTGTTCGAGCACAAAGTTCGAAAATATTTTTGAAATATCCACCACTGTTACGAGCTTCAACAATTGCCTCAATAGGACCCTCGCCAACACCTTTTATAGCCCCAATACCATAAACAATCTCACCTTTATCATTTACATGAAAGTGATACAGACCGCTATTAATATCTGGAGGATTGACTTTTAATCCCATCCGTAAGCATTCATCAACCAAACCGACAATTTTATCGGTATTATCCATATCGGCGGTCATAACTGCAGCCATAAATTCGGCAGGATAGTGAGTTTTTAGCCATAATGTTTGATAAGAAACAAGCGCATAAGCGGCCGAATGAGATTTATTAAAGCCATATCCAGCAAATTTTTCAACCAGATCAAATATTCGCATCGACAGCTCACCATCAATACCTTGTTTTTCAGCGCCATCTTTAAAAACAGAACGTTGCTTTGCCATCTCTTCGGGTTTTTTCTTACCCATAGCTCGACGTAGTAAATCAGCTCCACCCAACGTATAACCTGATAGGGTCTGTGCGATTTGCATCACTTGTTCTTGATATAAAATAATACCATACGTTGGTTCTAAAATAGGTTTTAATGAGTCATGTTGGTACTTAATATCAGGATAAGAGACCTCTTCTCGTCCATGTTTTCGGTCAATAAAATTATCCACCATACCTGATTGTAGGGGACCTGGACGAAATAATGCAACTAAAGCGATCATGTCCTCAAAACAGTCGGGCTTTAGACGTCTTATTAAATCTTTCATACCACGGGATTCAAGTTGGAACACCGCTGTAGTTTCAGCTTTTAATAATAATTCAAAAGATTTTTCATCATCTAAAGGAATTCGGGTAATATCGACTTTTTCGCTACCCTCTCGCAGCTGACGTTCATTAATCATTTTGATTGCCCAATCAATAATGGTTAATGTCCGTAATCCCAAAAAGTCAAACTTTACAAGACCTGCATATTCAACATCATTTTTATCAAACTGAGTAACCGGATGATGTCCTTCTGGATCACAATAAATTGGAGAAAAATCAGTTATCTTAGTAGGTGAAATCACAACACCACCGGCATGCTTACCAGCATTTCGGGTTACACCTTCCAATTGCCGTGCAATGTCGATTAATGATTTGACTTCTTCATTATTATCATATAACTCTTGTAACTGAGGCTCAATTTCAAAAGCTTTGGCTAATGTCATACCTGGATCTAAAGGTATTAATTTTGAAATACGATCGACAAACCCATAAGGATGCCCAAGCACTCTTCCAACATCTCGAATGACCGCTTTAGCTGCCATAGTACCAAAGGTAATAATCTGGGAAACAGCATCGCGACCATACATATCAGCCACATGATCAATAACCAGATCGCGTTTTTCCATACAGAAATCAACATCAAAGTCGGGCATTGAAACACGTTCTGGATTTAAAAAACGTTCAAAAAGTAAATCAAACGCAAGTGGATCTAAATCGGTAATTTTTAAAGCATATGCAACTAGCGAACCAGCACCAGAGCCTCGTCCTGGACCAACTGGAATATCATTATCTTTCGACCATTGTATAAACTCCATAACAATCAAAAAGTAACCAGGAAAGCCCATTTGGTTAATTACAGTTAATTCGGTTTCTAGACGCTCATCATATTCAGGTCGTCTTTGCTTTCTAACTTCTGGATCAGGAAATAAAAACGCTAGTCTTTCTTCTAATCCTTCGCGTGATTTATGCACTAAAAAGTCTTCAGTTGACATATCGCCGGTTGGAAATTTAGGTAAAAAATATTCACCCAATCGAATGGAAACATTACAGCGTTTTGCTATTTCAACACTATTTTCAAGCGCTTCAGGAATATCAGAAAATAGTTCGCACATTTCCTGTTCTGTTCGTAGATATTGCTCTGCCGAATAGTTTTTAGGTCTGGAAGGATCTTCTAGCGTATTACCATCATGAATAGCAACACGAATCTCGTGAGCATCAAAATCAGAAGATTTCAAAAATCGAACATCGTTAGTTGCAACAACGGGTAACAAATATTGCTCAGCCAAATTCACAGCACGATGAATAAATAACTCTTCATTGGCTCGTCTAGTCCGTACTAACTCAAAATAAAAATGCTCATTAAAGTTTTCAAGGTAAAAATTAATAGCATTATCAATGATAATTTGATTATTGCGAACAATACCGATACCAATATCGCTTTCTCGCCCTGCTAATACAATTAATCCAGCTCGATGTTCAACTAACCACTCATTATCAACAACAGGTAAATTACCAAGATATCCTCGCTGATAGGCTTTAGAAATCAATAAAGTAAGATTTTGATATCCTTGATTATTAGCAGCTAAAAGCGTTAACCGATAAATATCATCAGGCATTTGAGAACTTCTAATAGCAAGATCTGCACCTATGATCGGTTTAATACCTTTTGACATTGCAGAACCATAAAACTTAACCAGTCCACAAAGATTGGTAAAATCTGTGATCGCAAAAGCTGGCATCTGTAACTTGCTCACTTCATTTACTAATGCGCCAACTTTAGCAATTCCATCAACCATCGAGAAATCACTATGCAAATGAAGATGAATAAATTTAGGTTCCGCCATAATTACCAGAAATGAAACTATAAAGTTAGTTTGAGATTATAACACAAGCAAGAGGAATATTCTTATTCTCTTTAGTTGTAAGTTCTAATTGAGCTGAAATGATAGAGGTCATTTTCATTATAAAATTTATAAGTGAAAAATCATCGACTAAAGATATTCCGCCAATAGTATCTATTGGCGAATAACAAGAAATTAAATTTTCTTAAACAACACTGAACCATTGGTTCCACCGAAACCGAAAGAATTACAAAGTGCGTATTGTAAATTCTTCACTTGACGTGCTGTATGCGGAACATAATCAAGATCACAGCCCTCATCAGGATTATCAAGGTTAATTGTTGGTGGAACTGCTTGATCACGCAGTGCAAGTACAGTGAAAATAGACTCAACAGCGCCAGCAGCACCCAATAAATGCCCTATCATTGATTTAGTTGAACTAACCATAACTTTGTTGGCATTTTCTTTAAAAATACTTTTTACCGCTTGGGTTTCTGCTTTATCACCGGCTGGTGTTGATGTACCATGAGCATTGATATACCCCACTTGCTCAGGATTAATGCCTGCATCACGAAGTGCACATTGCATTGCTAAGGCCGCACCACTACCATCAGCTGGAGGTGAAGTCATATGATAAGCATCGCCACTCATACCAAATCCAACCAGTTCAGCGTAAATTTTAGCGCCACGCTTTTTAGCATGTTCATATTCTTCTAAGAACATGATTCCCGCACCATCACCAAGCACAAAACCATCACGATCTTTATCCCAAGGTCGACTTGCTGCTTTAGGATTACTGTTGTTGGTTGATAAGGCTCGAGCGGCACCAAAGCCACCAATTCCAAGTGGAGTACTGGCTTTTTCGCCACCACCAGCTAACATCGCATCAGCATCACCATAAGCAATCATACGCGCTGCATGACCAATATTATGTACACCGGAAGAACATGCTGTTGCAATAGTAATACTCGGTCCTTTTAATCCATAAATAATGGATAAGTGACCTGCAATCATATTAACAATTGTTGAGGGTACAAAAAAAGGACTAATTTTACGTGGCCCACCATTGACTAATGCACTGTGGTTTTCTTCAATCAATCCAAGCCCGCCAATACCTGAACCTATGGCACAACCAATTCGTTCTGCATTTTCTGCCGTGATCTCAATGCCAGCATCTTGCATTGCTTGCATACCCGCAGCTATGCCGTATTGGATAAAATAATCCATTTTACGTGCATCTTTGCGTGAAATATTATAATCTTCGCCATTAAAGTTTTTAACCATCGCTGCGAAGTGCGTTGCGAAAGGGGCTGTATCAAAGTGTTCTATGAGTTCAACACCACTTTGTCCAGCTAACAAAGCTTGCCAAGTGGATTCAACTGTATTACCTACAGGAGATATCATGCCCATCCCAGTAACAACAACTCTGCGTTTAGACACATTGTCCTCCAGGAAATGATTGAAATGAAATTTGAATCATTGAAAATTTTTAATTTGAGTTTTCTATCACTTTATATTTATGCACGTTTTCCTTTAATTTAAAAATTAAAGACACAAATACAAACTAGGCGATCATCTGACCGCCTATTATGAAAACTCTGCTAACCTTATTGATTTGCAGTAATATAATCAATTGCTGATTGAACAGTTGTGATTTTTTCAGCTTCTTCATCAGGAATTTCGGTATCAAATTCTTCTTCTAAAGCCATAACTAATTCAACTGTATCAAGAGAGTCAGCGCCAAGATCTTCAATAAAAGAAGATTCATTTTTAACTTCTTCCTCTTTTACACCAAGTTGCTCAACAATAATTTTCTTAACTCGCTCTTCAATAGTGCTCATACTCTTTTTTTTCCTATAAAATCGCCGAAAGTGGCGGTGAATTTAAGTTTATAAAATGTTGAAAAAGATGCCAATCATTTTTCAACCCGATTGCTTATTTTTTATTCAAACCATCATGGTATTGGCTCATTTTACACTATTCTAGCCAATTACACCATATACATGCCACCATTGACATGTAAAGTTTCACCCGTAATGTAAGATGCTTCATCAGAAACCAAAAAGGCAACAGCATTAGCAATTTCCACCGGTTCACCTAAACGCCCAGCAGGCACTTGTGCCAATGTTAACGCTTTTTGTTCCTCGGTTAATGCATCAGTCATATCAGTTGCAATAAAACCAGGGGCAACGACATTAACAGTAATACCTCGTGAGGCCACTTCGCGAGCTAATGATTTACTAAAACCAATTAATCCTGCTTTCGCTGCCGCATAGTTAGATTGACCAGCATTACCCATTGTACCCACTACTGAACCAATAGTTACAATTCTGCCATAACGTTTTTTCATCATTGTGCGCATTAATGCTTTAGATAAGCGGAATACTGATGTTAAATTAGTATCTAAAATATCTTGCCATTCCTCTTCTTTCATTCGCATTAACAAATTATCACGTGTAATACCTGCATTGTTGACTAGAATGTCAATGTCGCCAAATTCGTTTTTTATTGCATGAATAACAGATTCGATTGATGCTTCATCTGTTACATTTAAAGCAAAACCTTTGCCATTTGAGCCTAAGTATTGACTGATAGCCTCCGCACCTTTTTCTGTTGTTGCCGTACCAATAACCGTTGCACCACAAGCAACTAATTTTTCTGCAATTGCTTTACCAATCCCACGGCTTGCACCGGTAACTAAAGCAATTTTTCCTGATAGGTTCATAACTACCTCTTTTATCTTTTACTTTGTGTTTTCTAATGCTATGTCTAATGATGCTTTATCATTAACCGCCAAACCAGAAAGTGTATCAACAATACGTTTAGTTAAGCCAGTTAACACTTTCCCTGGTCCCATTTCAACTAAAAGTGTTACCTCTTGTTTTGCCATGTATTCAACAGTTTCTGTCCAACGTACAGGACTATAAAGCTGAGAAATTAATGCCGTTTTAATTTTTTCGGCAGAGGTTTCAACTTTCACATCAACATTATTAATAACTGCAAACTTTGGCGTACTAAATTCAATGTCATTTAATGTCGTTGCTAATTTATCGGCTGCTGGTTTCATTAATGCACAGTGTGATGGCACGCTGACAGCGAGTGGTAATGCACGTTTTGCGCCTGCTTCTTTACATAATGCACCTGCACGTTCAACGGCTTCTTTATTACCTGCAATAACAACTTGACCTGGTGAATTAAAATTTACTGGGGCAACAATTTGACCTTGGGCTGCTTGTTCACATGCTTTGCTAATCGATTCGTTATCTAACCCAATAATGGCATACATTGCCCCCGTACCGCTTGGGACGGCTTCCTGCATTAGTTTTCCACGTAATTCGACTAATTTAATTGCATCTTTAAAATCAATCACACCGGCACAAACTAATGCTGAATATTCGCCCAAACTATGACCTGCCATAAAATCGGGTTGAACACCATTCACACTTTGCCACACTCTAAATATTGCAACAGACGAAGCAAGTAGTGCGGGTTGTGTTTGCCATGTTTTATTTAATTCTTCTGTTGGACCTTTTTGTACTAAATCCCACAAATCATAACCGAGTACTTCAGAAGCTTCATCAAAAGTAGATTTTACAATCGGAAAATTATCAGCAAGATCTTTTAACATGCCGACAACTTGTGAGCCTTGTCCTGGAAATACCATTGCAAATTTGGTCATTATTTAAATCCTTGATCATTAAAAATACATCATAAACTAAAATCTAACTAACGCAGAACCCCAAACAAATCCACCACCAAAGGCTTCTAATAAGATTAGGTGACCACGTTGAATTCGCCCATCTCTCACGCCAGCATCTAAAGCACAAGGCACAGAAGCGGCAGAGGTATTGCCCTGCTTATCTAATGTGACAATAACTTTGCTCATATCCATATCTAGGCGTTTTGCAGTTGCGGAAATAATTCTTAAATTAGCTTGATGTGGTACTAACCAATCTAAATCTGCTTTGTTAAGCGCATTCTCAGTTAAAAGCTCGTCAACCAAATTTGACAGCTCTTTCACTGCCACTTTAAAAACTTCATTACCATGCATAGTCATATAAACAGGATCATTCATATCACGACGATCAACATATGGGTATTTCAATAAGTCACCATAACGACCATCAGCATGAAGATGTGAAGCAATAATACCTGGTTCTTCTGATGCGCCAACAATAACTGCTCCTGCACCATCGCCAAAAATGATAATAGTCCCTCGGTCATTTGGATCAACACCACGGGTTAACATGTCTGAACCAACAACTAAGGCATATTTAATTACGCCACTTTTAATATATTTATCGGCAATATCAAGCGCATACACAAATCCCGAGCAAGCAGCGGATACATCAAATGCAACAACATCACCAATACCTAATTTGGCTTGTAATTCTGTAGCTGAACTTGGAAATGCATTGACCGACGTTGCCGTTGCAACAATGATCATACCGATTTCTTCTTTATCGATATTGGCCATTTCAATTGCATTTAAAGCAGCTTGATAAGCCATACTTGTTACTGTTTCATTTGGCTCTGCAATTCTTCTTTCTTTGATACCTGTACGTGTTGTGATCCATTCATCACTAGTATCGACCATTTTTTCAAGATCTGCATTAGTTCTTATCTGTTTTGGAAGATAACTTCCTGTTCCTAATATCTTTGTATACATCTAATTATTCGCTCTTGGGTAGTGCGGAAGAAAGGCTGGTTGCAATCTTCTCAGGTATATTTGTTTGTATAGCCAAAATAGCTTGTTCAATTGCTGCAAAAAATGATTTTGGATTGGCACTACCATGACTTTTGATCACAATACTTCGGAGTCCAAGCAAACAAGCACCATTATATCGCCCAGGTTCCAGATAACCAAAATTTTTTGAGAACTTTCTCTGTAACCATTTACTTAAAATTTTAATTAATAATGAATTATTACCAAAAGACAATTTACAGGAAGACATGAAAATTTTAACTAAGCCTTCTACTGTTTTTAACGTCACATTGCCAACAAAACCATCACAGACTAATACATCTGTTTTACCGGTTAACAGCTCATTACCTTCTAAATAGCCAATGTAGTTAATCTGATCATTCGATTTTAAAATAGAAGCAGCGGTACGTATTTTATCCAATCCTTTGATGTCTTCTTCGCCTATATTAAGCAATGCAACTCGAGGATTCTCAATTTTTAGTACGGTTTTAGATAATATCTCACCCATTATAGCAAATTGTACTAGCATATCACTGTCACATTCAGCATTAGCACCTAAATCTAATACAACTGTACTTTGGTTATTTAATGCAGGAATAGTAGCAACTAATGCTGGGCGATCAATACCGGTTAAAGAGTGCAATAGAAGTTTAGACAACCCCATCAGTGCACCGGTATTACCAGCACTTACACAGGCTTGAGCATTGTTATTTTTAACTAGTTCAAGCGCAATTCTCATTGACGAACCTTGGCTATGGCGAATTGCATAGGCAGGCTTCATATCATTAGCAATAACCGTAGTCGATTCGGTCAAAATTAACCGCCTCTTTTGTTGATATTGAGAGACAAGTTTTGCATTTTCTTTTGACAAAAAAAGACTCATTTCTGATGGATCGCCCACCAGAAAAATAGAAAGGTTTGGATAACAATTTAGCGCTTGTATTGCAGCAGGAACAACAACACGAGGACCGAAGTCCCCACTCATAGCATCTAACGCAATGGTTAGATTATCCAAAATGTCACCTGAGGATTTCTAATTAGGTAATAATTATTTAGAAATCACTTTACGACCACGATAATAACCATCTGCGGTTACATGATGACGTAAATGTGTTTTACCTGATTCATCAACTGAGATATTAGCAACTGTTAATGCATCATGAGAACGACGCATACCACGTTTTGCACGAGTTTTACGATTCTGTTGAACAGCCATGGATTTACCCCTTATTCTTTAAACTAACTAAAATTGCAAATGGATTCGGTTTTTCATTCTCACTTGGAATGTCACCAAATACCATATCAGCCTCTGACACTTCGCAGTGTTTACTATCATGTACCGGCGCAATTGGTAACGAGAGAATGATTTCGTCCTCAAGTAACGCTAATATATCTACTTCGCCAAACTCGTTCATAAGAACGGGCTCATAATGTTCCGGTAGTGCCTCTGCTTGAGCATCGCTCTTAACAGGACTAAATTTATTCATCACATGAACTTCTGTGATAAAAGGTTTAAAACAACGTTGGCAAATCAGTTCTAACGTTATTTTTGCATCAATTGTAATAACACAAAGCCGCTGCTCATCAAACTTAAAAGATAAGCTGCACTCAATATCACTTTGTGGACTTTCAACCCTAGCTACACTTTTAGCTGGATAATATCCAACATAATCAAGCCTTTTTTGTGCTGCTTTAATTGGGTCAATTGTTAATGGCAATTTATTTTGCATAAAATATGCATGCTACCTTAAAGTTACTCTTATGTTCCTTCTTAAAAAGAACACAATACATAAGGCGCGCATATTACCTTTAAATAAGGTTTTCGTCAATGCCAGATAATAATATAATTTGATTTAAATATTGGCTATTACCTTATTATTTTTAAATTTATGTAATTTTATTATTATAAAAGAGTTTTACCTAGCGATGTATTTTCATATTTTATGATCATACTATGACAATCGCCCAAAACTATCCTTAACAATAGCGCGAAAATCATCAAATGTTTTACTATTTAATAAACGTTTAGTTGCTCTTTCCTTGACAAAATTGACAAATAAATTATAGATTTTCATGGTATCTTCATATTCATCCTTACTAATTGCTAGCAAAAAAATAACATGTGCAATTTTATTCTTATTCCATGCAATACCTTGTGGTACCAAAATGGTTGCTACCATTGTTTTTTTTGCTAATAAACCAACAGTGTGAGGGATCGCGATGTTTTCACCTAACAATGTTGACACGATAGTTTCTCGCTCAATAACTGAAGGATAAAAATCCTGTTCGACATAACCTGATTGCTCAAGTCTTTGGCAAACTTTTTTTAAAAGCTCCTTTTGTGTAACAGGCTTATCGATAATAAGAAAAAACTTCTCATCAAAAAATCTCTCAATAATATAAGGCATAGTTCTATCGATCATTGCCAACCGCCCCAATTGTTCAAGCTGATAAGGTGTAGGAAATGGTGAAATTTTGACTATTTGTTTATTTTTTTCTGTTAAACGAACGGTTGAAACAACAAAATCTTCTTCAATATTTACCAGCTGTTCATATTCACGGTAAGAAAGAGTTCGATTTATTTTAATATGCGGAAAATCCCGTTTAATTTTTGATTCAATCATACGCAAAGCGGCATTACCAAGCTCGCTAACAAGTAAAATTTGCGCATATCTTTCATGTCCAGCATTATAATTACGCTCTAGTGCCACGCCGATATGTACCGCTAAGTAACTAATTTCATCTTCTGTCATTTTTGATTCAGTATACATTTCGGTATTAGCTAGCGCAGATAATGTAATATCATAAGCAAAAGGATAATATTGTTTAATTTCATATAATAAAGGATTAGTTGTTCTAATTTGATATTTAATCCTTGATAACATTGAAGAAATATGGATTAGCATATCTTGGTATAATTTTTCATCATCCCATAAATTATAGTGATAAGAATCATTTATATAAGATAAAATATGATTAACCAATGCCAAACTTTTTGCTTGATTAGGTGAATCCATAATTGTTCGTGAGGCAATTTGCACACACAAATAGTTAAATTCGGCATCAGAAAGCACACTACCCAAAAAGTAAGAAAAACCTTCCGAAATTTCACGAGCAGCACTAATAATCGTCGTATTTATTTTATCGACTTGATATTCAAGGAGTTCATAACCTTGAGTAATTCTAGTTATAGAAACCGCACAACTGTAAAGTAAATACCCTTGCCCTTCAGCATTTAATTTTAATTCAAAACGTTCAAATTGGTTTTGTAAAATACGCTCAAGATATTTTAGATCGATATCATTCAAAATAGTTTGTCTAAGTCTATCTACCGTTATAGTATCTTCGACCATATGACGTCGCCATAGAATATCAGTTAAACTTGCCCGAATAGATGATTCTTCACCAACTAACCGCATTCCATAATAGGGACGATTTTCGAGTGATAAATTATATTTATCTAAGTACTGCTTAACTTCAATAACATCATTTTGTAAAGTACTACGACTTAAAAACCACTTTTCTGCTATATCATCTAATTTAACAGGATTTGTTTGCGTTAAAAAAGCAATCAATAAGGCAGAAACTCGCTCTTTACTTGTTCGTGGGACCTGCTCTATTGGTGGTGTAATTGGTAATGTTGCATAACAATTAGGATCAGATACCACAAGTTGATAACCTATATTCTTGGTATATTCAACTTGGGCACCATAATCATATAAAATATCGTTAAGTGCTGAAATATCAGTCCGAATTGTTCGTGTAGACACAGAAAAACGATTGGCTAGCTCTTGCTGAGGTAGTGTTTCATTTTTTATCGTATCAAATAGATACGCTAATCGCTGATAAGAAAAAAGCACTTTAGATGACATATCTTATCCTACTAATTTTTGGGTAATTGATAAAAGCTGTTTGACATCACTGATTCTCGTCTCGCCAGTCGTTTTATCAATAATAGAACTATAAATATGAGGAATGATTTTTTTCACACCTGCGTCTAAAGCAATTTTTAAAATATCCTCGTAGTTATCTAAATCGATCCCACCGGTAGGCTCAAGATAAAAATTGTTTTCTGCGCAACATCTAGCAACATACTCAAATTCATCCTGATGCTTTAATCCCCCCATAGGAAAATATTTTATTGAGCTTCCTCCCATATCTTTTAATAAAGCAATTGCCGTTTCAACTGGTACAATCGCGGCCGGTGATTTAGCACTTAGCGGTCCTGTTGCAATATTAACTAAACCAACTTTCCCTGTTGGCGAAACTAATCCGTTAACAACTGTTTCGTTTTGCCCTAATAAAGCTCTACTTGTAGCGACACCAGTAAAAACTTGATTAACATGTTGTGGTTGAAGTACAGCAGAAATTTCAGACACCATTATTGATTGATTTGGATCACCAGCCCCCAGACCAACTGAAATCGCATTATCGATCGCTAACGCATATTTTTTCATATCAGAAATAGCAGAGGCATTATCGGGATAATTTTTAGATAAAACACCAACAACAACATGTGTTTTTGCTGCCTCATAAATAGCTTTAGCATTATCAATAGAATTAGCCAATACGTTTAAACAAACACGGCCATTGTAATAATTGGGAGTCAGTTGCATTATTTTATTCCTTGAATAATATTTTTAATTTTGTTGTAAATAATATCGAGTTGAGCTGATGTCACACTACGCACATCGGCATCAACTTTGCCTTCATTGGCTTTATATTCTCTGAAGTAAACTGCAATTTCGCCTTGTTTCATCAGATCCACCATTTCGATTGCAGTTTTACCTATCACGCTAGCATCAAACGCTATTTCTGCACGTGCGATATCACGCCCTGCGCCATCCCAAACGACGTTGGCCGATATTCCATCAAGTTCATTTAACTTTTCAATAAATGATGTCATTTTACCTACCATTTGCTGTCCTGTTTCTTTCTGTGGTTCGGTAAGATAAAGCTCAATTGCTTTAGTTAAACCTAAAATCCCCTCTTTACCAACTTTCATTGATCGTCCAATACCTTGCGACTGCATTTTTACCCATCCAACAGCTTTTTGACGACCAATAACTAAACCACTGGTTGGCCCTTCAATCGCTTTGGCTCCGCTATAAATAACTAAATCAGCGCCTTGTTGATAATATGTTTGCAAATCTTCTTCAGCAGCAGCATCAACAATTAATGGAATTTTGTGTTTTTGAGCAATACAGACAGCTTGCGCAATTGATAGCATACTTTTTTGCACACAATGATGGGATTTAACATATAAAATAGCCGCTGTATCTGGATTAATTAAAGATTCAATATGTTCTGGTTTACATTCATTAGCATAACCCGCTTCAACCACAATACCACCACCTAGTGAAACCATCGTACTAATCGGTGCACCAAAATTAACGTTATGACCTTTAGGGATAATAATTTCTCGAGGGACATATTTATCTGACGAATGTAAGTTAAATAGCAGATCATAGTCATCCTTGACAATTATTCCTGCAACGGCTTGAGCAATGCCAGCCGAAGCACAAGATACAACAACCGCATTTTCTACGTTGAGTAATTTAGCGATATATTGTCCCGTTTTATCAACTAAGTCTTTAATTTCAAAATACTCATTTAAACCATGCAATACTGTTTCTGCCACTTCTGATCTTGGCGTCGAAACACCTAAAATAGTCATACGGCCCGAAGCATTAATCACTTTTTTCAAGTGATATTTACTATATATATCTTTTTCAGTTTGAGATTTTAAGCCCATTTTTACTACCTTCTTCTGTTATTCCAATACACACAGTATGTTCTTTACTCCCAGTTACAACACATGCCAAAGGAACAAACTGCTCATGACTTTGACGAACTTCACCTTCTGAATCCGATAACGAAACTGTTTCTTGTTTGATATCAAAAATAGTGAGATCTGCATCATAACCAATGGATAATTTACCTTTATTTTCAAGATGCAAAATTTGTGCTGCATTTTTTGTAACACTATCAATAATTCGCTCCCTGCTATAACCTAAACAAATAAACTTGGTCATAACATTTGCTAGACTAAATACTGGCCCTTGAATACGGTTCTTAGAATATATATCGGAACTAATTGTAGTTGGATAAATATCAAGTAATTTTGCCCTTTCAGCAACAGCAAAACTGAAACTCTCACCACCATGACCAATATCTAAAATTACGCCTCGCTTAATAGCCCGCCGGATTGAATCGCGAAGATTATTTTCTTTATCAAAAATTCGATTCGGCTTACCATTAAAACAATGAGTGATGATGTCTCCTTTTGTTAACATATCGGCAATATCATCAAGCTCTGGCGGATTATTTCCCACATGAATCATTAAAGGTAATCCACTCTTTTTTTGCATATCTTTGGCTTTGACCAACGGTAATATTCCATTTTCACCAACCACACTACGACTCATTCTCACTTTTATTCCAATAATAAAATGAGAATATTTGGCTAACATTGTGTCGAATAAAGGCACATCAATATCACGCATATCGGCAAGTTCGCTTTGTCGTATCAGCCCTATTTTCGAGATATTTAAAAAGGAATAAACATGAGTGTTGGCTTGTTGCGCTAATTGATAAAATTCATCAATATCAAGCGCACCAACGCTACCGGCATCAACTACCGAGGTGACACCAGCCTTAGTGCCGATCAAATCAGGTGCATCGTAATAAATAGGTGAACGAGCAAAGCAATGAGTGTGAGAATCAATCCATCCAGCACTAATGTAGTGTTTAGCATGTAAATCTAAAATCTGTTGTGATTGTTCTGTAATGTTCTTACTAATCTCAACAATCTTGCCTAAATGAACTGCAATATCAACGATCGATTCGTCAATTAATTTTGCTTTCTTTATCACTAAATCATACATAATTAAATCCAAATCCTCTGTAATTTAGGCAATGACAAAGGAGTATTAAAATCACGCAATTGGGAAGATCCCACCAAAAATCATTGCACCTAATATTGCACCACCAGTGATAGGCTTTTTCCATACATAAAAGATAAGCGCACCAAGTAATGAGCCAATACCAATTGGAATTGAGGCAACCATCGCCGATAAAATAATCATTGGTCCTAAAAATCTTCCCGATGTATTACCCGCCCCCATCATGACATCAGCCCCAAATGTTGAGCCACCGCCACTATTTAGCGTAAATTTACGAATAATAATAATAATAAACCCAATCAATACACCTAAAACAAGACCGGTTACCAACGCAGCAAAAAAGTTTTCGACAGGTAATGTGTAACCGCCCGCTAAAAGCAATGCAGGAACGCCTAAACCAATACCAGTTTGTAAGGCACCACCAATATCTAATATACCGACTAACGACCCTTCAATGACTCGAGCAAATAAAAAGCTCGCCCCAAAAGCAGCCACTGCACCATAATCGCCTGTTGTCATTCCTGATTTAAGCATGGCGACAAAAGCAATTTCATTAAATGCACCAATACCATAAACATAAAAAGTATGCGTCCCAGCAAAAATCCCAGCAGATAATAATCCACAGATAATAGGGAATGACCAATCGGCATACCAAAAGCTCTTATTAATGGTTGTTTCTGTATTCATAACGTGTTCCCTATACTATTTAAACCAATAAGATAGACCATCTCTAAAAGAGTTAATCATCTTCATATCAAAGCCACGGAAATATCCGCTCATGACAAATAAGATAATAACGGCAACCAACATGATCTTCATCACACGATTCCAACCACTATCATCCACACCTTTGCCTATCAAAATACCTAATACAAGTCCTGGTACAGCATTCCCCATAATTAACTGTGCAAGCCCGCCAAATAGTGTTCCCCAAAAGCCACTTCTTCGCCCAGCGTCTAACGCAGCTAACCAAAAGATAACCGGCATGACAGTTGCTACAAGTAAATTGGCAGCAGGAACGAGTACTTTAGTTGCTGTAATCTTCAAGGAATCGGGGATTGCTGAGGTTGTGGTATTTAAAAATAGCACAACAAGTACACCAATAATTGTGCACACAGATGCCATTTTTTTCGGTTCATGTAACGTTTCGGTAATATTACGATTTTTTACCATCAGTAACGCTGCCCCCCAATTTGGAATGATACGATGATCAACATCTTGAGTAAAAGAACCAGCTGCAACAGATGAAGCCCAAGCATTAAAGAAAAATCCGAGGCCAAAAGAAAAATGCGCAGCAGGATCCCCTTCGCAAGAATTAAGCTCACCTAATGTGCGAAATGCTCCCATACCTTGATATGTTGGTGCATGAAACATGCGAGCAGCACCGGTACCGACCCCAAAACCACAAAGCCCACCGATAACAATAGACTTCAATGCAATAATTAAGATTTCCATAACTTTCCTTTTCCGTTATGTTATTTAGAGCTAAATTCAATTTCACTTAGATCAATAAAAATGACATCAACAGATACAGCGAGCGTAACTTCATAAAATGCTTTTTTCCTTGGCAAAAAGATAAACAAAAACCGCTCAGTGGTTATCTTTTCTATTGCTGATACAACCTGAATATCAATCGGTTCAATACGTAACATAATATTATGTGTATTTTTAAGTACCTCTTTTTGAACCTGACTTAGTGCTGCCGCAAATGCCCTTTGTTTAGAATCACCAAGGCCTTTTACTTTTACGGTCATCTGCTGAGTTTTTTTCATTCTTATCTTCCATTTTATGAACGTGGATATTTTTTCAAAAAAGCTTTTGCAACACGTTGCCCAAGCTCTTCTGTATCCATAAAACCAAAGCCAAGGACTTTACACCCCTCATTAATTGCCGTTTCACCTTCTTCGATAGATCGCATACCATGACGTTGTGGATAGCCATATTTATTTTGTGCTGTAATCGCGCCAGCACCACCGCTACCACAAAAAGAAAGTCCTAAATCCGCATTTTCTTTATTCATCACATCACCCAACTTCATATCAGCTGCCATACCAGGAATAACAATAGCACGGCACCCTTCCACAGAATTAATGCCATTTGCTATTTTCTGTCCTTTTCCCATTCTATCGCCAATGACAATAACTACTTCAGTCATAATGTTTCTCCTATTTAATTTTCATTTTAGAATGTCTAGTATTTGTTTTAGTTTTAGTTTGCCTTAGCGACTTCATAATGCACCGCTAATAAATAAGCCTCTTCCATTGGTAAATTATTGAATAATTCTATTGTTTTACGTGCCAATAATAATGATTCTTCCGAAATTTCATCAAAAAGCATCGGATCGACTTTGGGAAGCTTTTCTAAATTTTTTGCTCTTTCTACCATAGCTTTAATGTGGGAATACAACATCGCCTTTTGGACATCATTTTGAAAAATGTGACATTCAGCTAGCCAATCATTAATTATTTCAATAGTTTGCTTAGTAACTAATTCTAGATCCAGATTATCTTCGATCATACGAAACTTCATTTGGTTCATAATCTATGTACATATTATTGTTTTAGGATGATTTAAGCCTAAATGAAATGAGAACCAATTTGGATAGAGACTTTTTCCATCAACAACAGGAAATTTGTTATAAAGGTAGGAAAATACAGTAATAGGCAGGCTTTGTTATTCTTAAATTGATAAGTTATAAATTTAATTTATGTTCACTTTTGTGATTTAGATCATAAAATAAGCTAAAGTTAGCTTTCCACTTAAAAGCACGCCTAGCCTAAGATTGACTGGGAAAATCTATTTATCCTTCAATTAAAAGCTCTAAAAACCGACAAAAACTTAAATAAAATCAATATTTTTTCTGACTGCTTTTTAGTCGTTAATATTTAACTAGATGTTGTGATAGGATTAATTGTATTACCAACTACCGGATGCCCCCCCACCTCCACTGCGACCTCCTCCGCCACCGCTAAAGCCACCAGATCCACCACCGAAGCCACCACCTGATCCACCAAAACCGCCACCACCACGGCGGTTACTGCCGCCACCGCGACCACCTCTAGCAGTTAAAATGCCGCTTATCATGGTGCTGACAACGAAAGCTAAAAATAACAGAGGTAATGCGATATGTACTGGGTAACCTTGCCATAAAGTAAATCCACCAATAGACAGTCCGTTGAGTAAACCTGTTCCTAAACTTCGTTTGGCACTAACTTTGGTGATAAATAGACTGGTTAGTAAAAAACAGATAAAAAATGATACTAGTCCATAGTTAATTAGTTTGGAACCAAAGTCCCCCGCCAATAAAGTATTGAGATTTTGGTCCTGAGTATCATCGTCTTTTGGGTTAGAATCATCAATTTTTTGTTTCAGTACCAACAATGCATTGTCAATACCTTGATAATAGTTATTTTTCTGAAACTGTGGAGCTAATTGTTCGCGAATAATATGGCTAGCAACTAAATCGGTAATGGTTCCTTCAAGTCCATAACCAACTTCAATGCGCATACGTTTGTCATCTTTTACTATCAGTAATAAGATGCCATTATCTTGCCCTTTTTCACCGATTTTCCATTGAATAAAGACTCTATCTGCGTATTGTTCTATGGTTTCATTATCAAGCTTAGCGATCATTAAAACCGCTATTTGTTTCCCGTCTGTCTGTGATTTTTCATAATCACTCAAATTTGCTTCAAGTGTGCTTAATTGTGACGATGTTAATGTATTAGTCGTGTCAATCACTCGATGTTTGAATGCGGGAATATCAGTTAGCCCATAACTGAGCCAACTAATTATGAACAATATGCTACATAGAAAATATTTTTTCACGATAATAATTATCCAAAATTCACTGCGGGAGGATTAGACATTTGCTTTTCATCATCTACCGTAAATTGCTGTTTTGGTTGTTTTCCTAAGCTATCAGCAATCCATTTAGTCGGTAACTTACGGATATAGATATTAAATGTTTGTACCGCTTCGATATATCGCCCGCGCGCAACAGTAATGCGATTTTCAGTACCTTCAAGCTGACTCATTAAATCTTGATAAAGGGTGTTGGCTTTCAGTTCTGGATAGTTTTCACTTACTGCGATTAAGCGACTTAATGCTGAACTCAATTCTGATTGTGCTTGTTGGAATTTTGAGAATGTAGCTGGGTTAGTTAGCTGATCAGCATTAATCTGAATCGATCCGACTTTTGCTCTAGCTTCAGTTACTTGGATTAAAACTTCTTTTTCGTGTGTGGTGTAACCTTTTACGGTATTAACTAAATTAGGGACTAAATCAGCTCTACGCTTGTATTGATTGAGTACTTCAGACCATGCGGCCACTACCTTTTCGTCCTTTGTTTGGATGCCATTGTAACTTGTAAAATAGATAAACGCCCCAATAACAACTAACACTACAATGATTAATAACGATTTGATTTTCATCCGTACGCCTGAAATTGTTGTTTATTTTACGAACAGTTTAAGAAAAGGGGAATGTTCCTGTCAAGAAATATAAAAACCTTTACACACTTGTGCTTGGCTATATTTTATTAACTAGAAATTAGTCAGAAAAGGCATTGATTTTATTGGAGTTTTTATTTTGGCATTTTAAAATAAAATCAACTATTTATATAATAAATCCGACATTTACTGCTAGATTTTAGGCACCTTTGTTATTGTCATATCGGTGTCCAAATCAATTTATTATTGCTCACAAAACTTAGTTGGACTGACTGAATAAATGATAAATAGCTAAATTAGCTTTTTTGCATTTATGTCAAACTTGATATCTGAATTTATTATAATATAACGTCAAAACATTCTAATTGTGCCGACTCAAAATAAATATCACTGTTATTTGGTCGGTTATTCGTATTACGGTGGGTATGCTTAAAGTGTTCAGAATTAACCCAAGCTTCAAAATCAGCTTTAGATTGCCACTCAGTAAATGAAGAAAATAGTGTATAATTTTCTTCTGTTTTTCCTTGTAAAAAGTAAAAACGGTTAAACCCTTTCATTTCTTTCAGATGGCTATCACGATTTCGCCATATTTCAATAAATGTATCTTCGCTACCCCGTTTAATTTTAAAACGGTTCATTACAATGTACATACCAATCTCCTTTTATAGTTTTATAACATGACATAAAAAAATAGCACGCATGGCGTGCTATTTGTAAATTAAACCGAATGAGACTATTGATTCTCTTCAGCAGAGTTTAACAATTCAGCTAAATTAGCGGTTGCTTCTTCTGCTGAAATTGTTGTTTGAATCTCATCAGTTGATGGCATTGCGCGTTTACGTAAACGTTCTTTATGGTAAGCATACCCCGTACCTGCTGGAATTAATCGACCAACAATTACGTTTTCTTTTAAGCCACGTAATTCGTCATTTTTACCCGCCACCGCAGCTTCGGTTAAAACGCGAGTCGTTTCTTGGAACGAAGCGGCAGAAATAAATGATTCAGTTGTTAGTGATGCTTTAGTAATACCAAGTAAATCGTGTAAGTAAACAATTGGTTCTTTATTTTGCGCTTCAAGTTCACGGTTGATAATCTTCAAGCGTGAAACTTCAAGTTGTTCACCTTCAAGTAGACGAGAGCCACCTGGATGAATAACCGTTGCTTTACGTAACATTTGGCGTACGATAACTTCAATGTGTTTATCATTAATTTTTACACCTTGTAGACGATAAACTTCTTGAACTTCGTTAACAATATAACGTGTTACCGCATTAACGCCACGTAGACGTAAAATATCATGCGCAGATTCAGGACCATCAGAAATCACATCACCACGGCCAACTTGTTCGCCTTCAAATACGTTAAGTTGACGCCATTTTGGAATCATCTCTTCATATGGTTCACTACCATCTAATGGCGTGATAATTAAGCGACGTTTACCTTTTGTTTCTTTACCGAATGAAATGATACCATCAATTTCAGCCAAGATAGCTGGTTCTTTTGGTTTACGTGCTTCAAATAAGTCAGCAACACGCGGTAAACCACCGGTGATATCTTTAGTACCTACAGATGCTTGTGGAATACGAGCAAGTGTATCACCAATATTGATTTCAGCACCATCTTCCAACTGTACTAATGCTTTACCAGGTAAAAAGTATTGCGCAAGCATTTCTGTACCAGCAAGATAGATATCATCACCTTTAGCATCAACAATTTTGATGGCTGGACGTAAATCTTTACCAACACCAGTACGTTCTGCTACATCTAGTATCGCAATAGATGATAAACCTGTTAATTCATCGGTTTGACGCGTAATTGTTTGACCATCAACCATATCCACAAAACGGACAAAACCTCTAGTTTCAGAGATAACTGGCATAGTATGTGGATCCCAGTTAGCCACTGTTTCACCCGCATCAACCGCAACACCATTACCTTTACTTAAAATCGAACCATAAGGCACTTTATAGGTTTCTTTCATTCGACCTAAGTCATCAATAATGGTTAATTCAGCATTACGCGAAGTAATTACTAGTTTCTTATCTGGGTTAGTTACAAATTTAGCATTAGTTAATTTAATACTACCTTTGTTTTTAACTTGAACACTTGATTCAGCTGCCGCTCGCGATGCCGCACCACCAATATGGAACGTACGCATGGTTAACTGTGTACCTGGCTCACCGATTGATTGCGCCGCAATAACACCGATTGCTTCACCTTTATTGACCAAGTGACCACGTGCTAAGTCACGACCATAACATTTTGCACACACACCAAAATCAGTATCACACGAAACCACTGAGCGCACTTTAACGCTATCAACAGATTCCGCTTCAAGTAAGTCACATTTACTTTCATCAAGTAATGTGTTACGTGGGATTAAGATATCCGCACTACCTGGTTTTAATACATCTTCAGCCGTAACTCGACCTAATACTCGTTCACGAAGTGGCTCTTTAACATCACCGCCTTCAATAACAGGTGTCATTACCACGCCTTCTAAGGTGCCACAGTCATCTTCAATGACCACTAAATCTTGTGCCACATCAACTAAACGTCGAGTTAAGTAACCTGAGTTCGCTGTTTTTAATGCGGTATCAGCAAGACCTTTACGCGCACCATGCGTAGAGATAAAGTACTGAAGTACGTTTAAGCCTTCACGGAAGTTTGCAGTGATAGGCGTTTCAATAATCGAACCATCTGGTTTTGCCATCAAACCACGCATACCAGCAAGCTGACGAATCTGTGCTGCAGAACCACGCGCACCAGAGTCGGCCATCATGTAAATACTATTGAAAGAAGATTGAACTTCTTCTTCACCTTCACGGTTAATTACTTTTTCAGTTGATAAGTTATCCATCATCGCTTTAGCAACGCGTTCATTCGCAGCAGCCCAAATATCGATAACTTTGTTATAACGTTCACCTGCAGTTACTAAACCAGATTGGAATTGCTCTTGAATTTCAGCAACTTCGATTTCAGCTTCGTTGATGATTTGTGATTTCTTCGCCGGAATTTCCATATCATCAATACCAACTGATACACCTGAACGCGCCGCATAAGCAAATCCAGTGTACATGATTTGGTCAGCTAAAATAACTGTATCTTTCATGCCTAACTGGCGATAACAGATATTTAAAATTTTAGAGATCGCTTTTTTACCCAAAGGTTGATTGATAACAGAGAAGCTCATCCCTTTTGGCATAATTAACCATAAAATTGCACGACCAACTGTTGTATCAACCACCGAGGTGGTATCTTCCCACTCACCTACACTATTACGTTGGCTTTCAGTAATACGGACTTTAACCTTAGCATGTAATTCAACTAGACCTAAACGATATAGCTTTTCAGCTTCTTTAGGACCGGTTAATATCATGCCTTCACCTTTGGCATTGACTTTATCACGAGTCATATAGTAAAGACCTAAAACCACGTCCTGTGAAGGAACGATGATAGGCTCACCACTTGCCGGTGAAAGAATATTGTTAGTTGACATCATTAACGCACGTGCTTCTAATTGTGCTTCTAACGTTAATGGAACGTGAACCGCCATTTGGTCACCATCGAAGTCAGCATTAAATGCCGCACAAACTAATGGATGTAATTGAATTGCTTTACCTTCAATTAGAATCGGCTCAAATGCTTGAATACCTAATCTATGTAATGTTGGTGCACGGTTTAGTAATACTGGATGTTCACGAATAACTTCATCTAAGATATCCCATACAATTGCATCTTCACGCTCAACCATTTTCTTCGCTGCTTTAATGGTTGTTGCATAACCGCGACGTTCTAATTTACCGTAAATAAATGGTTTGAATAATTCAAGGGCCATCTTCTTCGGTAAACCACACTGATGCAAATGTAAGTATGGACCTACAGTAATTACAGAACGACCAGAATAGTCAACACGTTTACCTAATAAGTTTTGACGGAAACGACCTTGCTTACCTTTAATCATATCAGCAAGTGACTTCAATGGACGTTTGTTTGAACCTGTAATTGCACGACCACGACGACCATTATCTAATAATGCATCGACCGATTCTTGTAACATACGTTTTTCATTACGTACAATGATATCCGGCGCAGCCAAGTCTAATAAACGTTTTAAACGGTTATTACGGTTAATAACTCGACGATAAAGATCATTGAGATCTGATGTTGCAAAACGTCCGCCATCAAGTGGCACTAATGGGCGTAAATCTGGTGGCAACACAGGTAATACGTTTAGAATCATCCATTCAGGTTTGTTTTCTGATTGAATAAATGCTTCAATAATCTTAATTCGTTTGGTCAGTTTTTTACGCTTAGTTTCAGAATTAGTGGTTGATAGTTCATCACGTAGTGCTTCACATTCCGCTTGCACATCAATATTACGTAATAACTCTTGGATAGCTTCTGCCCCCATGCGAGCATCAAATTCGTCACCAAACTCTTCTAACGCATCTAAATATTGTTCTTCAGTTAAAATCTGACCACGCTCAAGATTAGTCATACCACCATCAAGAACCATAAATGATTCAAAATAAAGCACTCGTTCAATATCACGAAGTGGCATATCAAGTAATAAACCGATACGAGATGGTAATGATTTTAAAAACCAGATATGGGCAGTTGGTGATGCAAGTTCAATGTGCCCCATACGTTCACGACGTACTTTAGCTTGAGTTACTTCAACTCCACATTTTTCACAAATCACACCACGGTGTTTTAAACGTTTATATTTTCCACATAAACATTCATAATCTTTTACTGGTCCAAAAATACGCGCACAAAACAATCCGTCACGCTCAGGTTTGAACGTACGATAATTGATTGTTTCAGGTTTTTTAACTTCACCAAAAGACCATGAACGAATCATATCAGGAGAAGCAAGCCCTATCTTGATAGCATCAAAATCTTCTGTTTTTGTTTGTGCTTTTAGAAACTTTAGTAAGTCTTTCACAATTGACTCCTATGGAGTTAAACCAATTAGATAACTTATTATTGCTAATAAGTTATCCCTATAAATAGAAATCATTTAAGTTAGCAAAAATTACTCTTCATCTAACTCGATATTAATGCCTAGCGAACGGATCTCTTTTAATAGTACATTAAATGATTCTGGAATCGCAGGCTCCATACGATGATCACCATCTACAATATTTTTATACATCTTAGTACGGCCGTTTACGTCATCTGATTTAACGGTTAACATTTCTTGTAAAGTATAAGCTGCACCATATGCTTCAAGTGCCCATACTTCCATCTCACCAAAACGTTGACCACCAAATTGAGCTTTACCACCCAATGGTTGTTGAGTAACCAGACTGTATGAACCAGTAGAGCGGGCATGCATTTTGTCATCAACTAAGTGATTCAATTTAAGCATGTACATATAACCTACAGTAACTGGACGTTCAAATTGTTCACCTGTACGACCGTCATACAACGTAATTTGACCAGAAGTCGGCAAATCACCCAGCTCTAGTAAGGCTTTAATTTCTTGCTCTTTGGCACCATCAAACACAGGTGTTGCTAGTGGCATACCATTACGCAAGTTTTGTGCTAAATTCATGACTTCTTGATCAGTAAATTCTGCTACATTAACTTTTTGTGCAGCCCCTAAGCCAAGATCATAGGCTTTTTGAATAAACTCACGTAATTTAGCTAACTCTTGCTGTTCTTTTAACATCGCATCAATCTTCTGACCAATACCTTTAGCAGCCATACCCAAGTGAGTTTCTAGGATCTGTCCAATATTCATACGAGATGGAACACCTAGTGGATTTAATACGATATCGACCGGACGACCTTTATCATCATATGGCATATCTTCAATTGGGTTAATTTTAGAGATAACCCCTTTGTTACCATGACGACCAGCCATCTTATCACCAGGCTGAATTTGACGTTTAACCGCTAAGTAAACTTTCACTATTTTGAGCACACCTGGTTGTAAATCATCACCTTGCGTGATCTTCATACGTTTAGCTTCAAGTTTTTTATTAAATTCAGCTTTGATCTCTTCGTGCTGTTCAGCAAGTTGTTCTAATTGAGCTTGTTTATCTTCATTTGCAATACCGATTGTTAACCATTTTTCACGTGGTAAAGCATCTAATTTATCAGCGCTGATTCCACCTGAAATTAGTACATCACGAATACGAGCAAATAATGCAGCCTCTAAGATTTTAAGTTCTTCAGTTAAATCTTTTCTTGCCTGTTTAAGTTGCATCTCTTCGATTTCAAGCGCACGTTTATCTTTTTGTACGCCATCACGAGTAAACACTTGAACATCAATAACTGTACCTGAAACACCATTAGGCACGCGCAATGAAGTATCTTTAACATCAGAGGCTTTTTCACCAAAAATTGCACGCAGTAATTTTTCTTCTGGCGTTAATTGTGTTTCACCTTTAGGTGTCACTTTACCGACCAAAATATCGCCACCTTGGACTTCAGCACCGATATAAACGATACCTGATTCATCAAGTTTAGATAGTGCAGCTTCACCCACATTTGGAATATCAGCGGTAATCTCTTCTGCGCCTAACTTTGTATCACGAGAAATACAAGATAATTCTTGAATATGAATTGATGTAAAACGGTCGTCTTGTACCACTTTTTCAGAAACTAAAATAGAATCCTCAAAGTTATAACCATTCCATGGCATGAAAGCCACTCGCATGTTTTGACCTAATGCTAACTCACCTAAGTCTGTTGATGGACCATCGGCAAGCACATCGCCACGTTCAACTTTTTCGCCTAATTCTACACATGGAATTTGATTGATACATGTGTTTTGGTTAGAACGGGTATATTTAGTTAAATTATAAATATCAATACCTGTTTCACCGGCATATATTTCATCAGCGTTAACATTAACCACTATACGTGATGCATCAACATATTGAACTGTACCACCACGGCGAGCAACGGCTGTTACACCTGAGTCAACCGCAACAGCACGTTCCATCCCGGTTCCAACAAACGGTTTTTCCGCTTTCAACGTTGGTACTGCCTGACGTTGCATGTTCGCACCCATTAAGGCACGGTTCGCATCATCATGTTCAAGGAATGGAATTAATGATGCACCAACTGATACGATTTGTTGGGTTGATACGTCCATATAATGAACTTGCTCTGGGCTATATAAGCCTGACTCACCGTTTAAGCGACAAGTCACTAAGTCTTCTTTAAAACGCCCATCTTCATCAAGGTTTGAGTTTGCCTGAGCAATCACAAATTCACTTTCATCAATTGCTGATAAATAATTAATTTCGTCAGTTACAATACCATCAATTACTCGACGATATGGTGTTTCCAAAAATCCATACTCATTGGTACGAGCATAAACCGCTAATGAGTTAATTAAACCAATGTTTGGACCTTCAGGCGTTTCAATTGGACATACACGACCGTAATGCGTTGGATGTACGTCACGTACTTCAAATCCCGCTCGTTCACGCGTTAAACCACCTGGACCTAATGCTGAAATACGACGTTTATGCGTAATTTCAGATAATGGATTGTTTTGGTCCATAAATTGAGATAGCTGGCTTGAGCCAAAAAATTCACGAATCGCTGCTGAAATTGGTTTAGCATTAATCATATCTTGTGGCATTAGTGAATCAAGATCACCTAAAGATAAGCGCTCTTTCACTGCTCGCTCAACACGAACTAAACCAATACGGAATTGGTTTTCTGCCATTTCGCCAACACTACGAATACGGCGATTACCTAAATGATCGATATCATCGACTTCACCGTGACCGTTACGAATAGCGATTAATTTCTTCATTACCTCAACGATATCATCTTTCGTTAAAACGCTTTCGCCTTCAATGTCATCACGCCCTAACGAACGGTTGAACTTCATTCGACCAACAGCAGATAAATCATAACGTTCGTCAGAGAAGAATAAATTATCAAATAATCCTTCAGCTGCTTCTTTCGTTGGTGGCTCGCCCGGACGCATCATACGATAAATTTCAACTAACGCACCTAGTCGATCACGCGTTGAATCAACATTTAATGTTTCTGAAATAAATGCACCATGATCTAGATCATTAGTAAATAATGTTTCTATTTTTCTATGTCCAGCATTGGTTAATTGAAGTAATAGTTCTAATGAGATCGGTGTATTGGCAAACGCAACTACCTCGCCTGTTGCTTCGTCAACATAATTTTTAGCAAGAACTTTATTAACAATATATTCAACTGGTACATCAATTTTGCTAACTTTATCTTTTTCTAATTCACGAATGTGACGAGCTGTAATACGTCGGCCTTTTTCAGCATAAACTTTACCTTTTGATTCAATATCAAATAGTGCTGTATCACCACGTAAACGCTCAGGAACAAGATCCATTTTTAATTTAGATTTACCAACTTCAAAAATAGTCTTTTCAAAGAAGATATCTAAAATTTCTTCTGTTTCATAACCTAACGCACGCAAAATAATTGTTGCAGGAAGTTTACGACGACGGTCAATACGAGCAAAAAGATTATCTTTTGGATCAAATTCAAAATCAAGCCAAGAGCCACGATAAGGAATAATCCGAGCATTATATAAAACTTTACCAGAAGAGTGTGTTTTACCTTTATCACTATCAAAGAACACACCTGGACTACGATGTAATTGTGATACGATTACACGTTCTGTACCGTTGATCACAAATGTACCATTGTCTGTCATTAAAGGTATTTCGCCCATGTAGACGTCTTGCTCTTTAATATCTTTAACTGTTCCTTCTGGCGCATCTTTATCATAAATAACTAAACGTAATTTTACGCGCAATGGTGCTGAGTAAGTGATCCCTCTAATTTGACATTCTTTAACATCAAACACAGGTTCGCCCATTTTAAAGCTCACATATTGTAACTCAGCATTACCACTATAACTTTTTATTGGAAATATTGAACGGAATGCAGCTTCTAAGCCATATTGTCCTTCTGGATCTTGTTCAATAAATTTCTGGAACGAATCAAGTTGAATAGAAAGAAGATACGGTATATCCAAGACTTGTGGACGCTTACCAAAATTCTTACGAATTCGTTTTTTCTCGGTATAAGAGTAAACCATTAGTTCCTCAACTTGCTTATCTGCTATTATAGCATGATTAAATATTCATCAGGCGTACTATCGCTAACTGATGCACCTGACACCTCATCGAAAATATCTATAAATATCAATTGATTAGGTTTAATAAATATACTATTTCTTTATTACTTTTTATTGATAATCTTCAAATAAAATTCTTTTACTTATTATAGCGCAAAAAGGCTGGAGGTATAAAACCCCCAGCCATTTATCGTATTATCGATAAACTTATTTAAGTTCGACAACTGCACCAGATTCTTCAAGTGCCTTTTTAAGTTCTTCAGCATCAGCTTTGCTAACACCTTCTTTAACTGTTGCTGGAGCTGATTCAACAAGATCTTTAGCTTCTTTTAAGCCTAAACCTGTTGCACCACGAACTGCTTTGATAACAGCCACTTTATTAGCACCAACATCTTTTAAGATTACATCAAATTCAGTTTTTTCTTCTGCTGCTTCTGCTGGACCTGCTGCTGCAACTGCAACCGCTGCCGCTGCAGAAACGCCAAATTTTTCTTCCATCATTGATACAAGTTCAACAACGTCCATAACAGACATTTCAGCAACTGCATCTAAAATTTGTTCTTTAGTGATAGACATAATATAGTTTCCTAAATTTACATTTTTTTAATTGATAATATTCATAATCAAACTGACAATTAAGCAGCTTCTTTTTGATCACGAACCGCTGCAAGAGTGCGAACCAATTTGCCAGCTGCGGCTTCTTTCATGGTTGACATCAAGCGAGCTAATGCTTCTTCATAAGTAGGTAATGTTGCTAAGCGATCAATGTTCGCTGCAGTAATTAACTCACCTTCAAAGGCTGCGGCTTTAATCTCAAATTTGTCATTTTCTTTCGCAAACGCCTTAAAAAGACGTGCTGCAGCACCTGGGTGCTCATTTGAAAATGCAATTAGAGTTGGACCTACAAACGTATCTTTTAAACACTCGTATTGAGTACCCTCAACAATGCGGCGTAATAGCGTATTACGAACAACACGCATATAAACACCCGCTTCACGAGCAGATTTACGTAATGCAGTCATTTTTTCTACAGTTACGCCACGAGAATCAGCAACAACTGCAGATAGCGCACCTTTGGCGATTTCATTAACTTCAGCAACAATTTCTTGTTTATTTTGAAGATTTAGTGCCATTGGTATTGCTCCTGGATTATACTAGGCAAAAGCCTAGACTAATTTTAACTAGCTACAAATGTAACTAGCACAACCACGATGAGCAGAATCCTTCTATATATATCTTATCAGGTTCTGTCACCGTCTACGTAGGAAAATTAAGTAGTCAAATTTCAACTACACCTACGGTCTTGGACGGGGTCTGGTTAAGGCCAGACACCAACCGATTTTTTTTGTTTAACTATAAAATAATTAAACAGTTGCATTTAATGTTGCTTGATCAATTGCAACACCAGCGCCCATTGTAGTTGAAAGACTTACTTTCTTAACAAAGACACCTTTAGAAGATGCTGGTTTTGCACGTTTTAACGCAACAAGTAATGCTTCTAAATTCTCTTTAAGTTTATCTGCATCAAAATCAGCTTTACCGATAGTAGTATGGATAATACCATTTTTATCATTACGGTAACGAATTTGACCAGCTTTAGCATTTTTTACAGCTTCAGCAACGTTAGGGGTTACAGTTCCAACTTTAGGGTTTGGCATTAAACCACGCGGTCCTAAAATTTGACCTAATTGACCAACAACACGCATAGCGTCAGGTGATGCAATAACAACATCAAAATCCATTTCGCCTTTTTTGATTTGATCAGCAAGATCTTCCATACCCACTAATTCAGCACCAGCTTCTTTAGCGGCTTCTGCATTTGCTCCTTGAGTAAATACAGCAACACGTACGCTACGTCCAGTACCGTGTGGAAGCACGATTGCGCCACGAACATTTTGGTCTGATTTACGTGAATCAATACCTAAATTAACGGCAACATCAACACTTTCTGTAAATTTAGCGGTAGCAAGTTCTTTTAATAAAGCAATAGCTTCATTAATTTCATATTGCTTAGTCGCATTTACTTTTTCGCGGATAAGTTTAGCTTTCTTAGATAATTTAGCCATTGATTAACCCTCCACTTCCAAACCCATTGAACGTGCTGTTCCTTCAATAGAACGCATCATCGTTTCAATGGTAGCACCATTCATATCTGCAGCTTTTAATTCAGCGATTTCGCGAATTTGTGCACTCGTTACTTTACCAACTTTTTTCTTGTTAGGTTCGCCTGAACCAGACTTGATTTTAGCTGCTTTCTTTAATAAAACTGCTGCTGGAGGTGTTTTAGTTACGAATGTAAATGAACGGTCAGAATATACTGTAATTACAACAGGAATCGGTAAGCCTTTTTCCATGCTTTCTGTTTTTGCATTAAACGCTTTACAAAATTCCATGATATTAACACCGTGTTGACCAAGTGCTGGACCAACAGGTGGACTAGGATTTGCTGCACCAGCTGCAACTTGCAACTTGATGTAAGCTTGTACTTTTTTTGCCATTTTTTAGTTTCCTTTGCTCGGGTGCAAACGCCTCTATTAATAATAACTATTAATAAATAGACAGCTCCCCTAAGTTAAATGAGGGCAGGATTATCCTATAACTCAAATAAAAATGCAAGATTTATTTAAAAGCATATAAATCAACAGCAAGGCTAACGCCTTGCTTTTAACTTAAACAATAATAAAATTAAAGCACATTAACGGCGTTAAGCTCTTTAAATGCAAGTTCTAAACGAGCAACTAAAGAATCTTGACCTTTGCGCAGCCATACACGCGGATCGTAGTATTTTTTATTCGGAGCATCAGCACCTTCAGGATTACCTAATTGGCCTTGTAGATATGCCTCATTTGCTTTGTAATAATCTAAAATACCAGACCAATTTGCCCATTGAGTATCTGTGTCAATGTTCATTTTAATTACACCATAACTGACTGCTTCTGCTATTTCTTCTGGTGTTGAACCTGAACCGCCATGGAATACAAAGTTTAATGATTTTGCAGGTAAACCAAACTTCTCAGATACATATTTTTGTGAATTATCTAGGATTTTTGGCGTTAATTTAACATTACCTGGTTTATAAACACCATGAACATTACCAAATGATGCCGCAATAGTAAAACGAGGGCTAATAGCGCTTAAACGCTCATAAGCATAAGCCACATCTTCTGGCTGAGTGTAAAGTGCTGAGCTATCCATATGACTGTTGTCAACACCATCTTCCTCACCGCCAGTACATCCTAACTCTAACTCTAATGTCATTTTCATTGCCGACATACGAGCAAGATATTGACAGCAAATATCGATATTATCTTTGAGTGACTCTTCAGAAAGATCAATCATATGAGAAGAAAATAATGGCTTACCAGTTTTAGCAAAATGCGTTTCACCTGCATCAAGTAATCCATCAACCCATGGAAGTAATTTTTTTGCACAATGATCAGTATGAACAATAACAGGAACACCATATTTTTCAGCCATAAGATGAACATGTTTTGCCCCAGAAATTGCACCCAAAACAGCACATTCTTGACCTTCTAATTTCAGGCCTTTACCTGCAATAAACTGAGCACCACCATTTGAAAATTGAACAATGACTGGCGACCCAACCTTAGCAGCAGTTTCAATAACCGCATTGATTGTATTTGTATCAACACAATTTACAGCCGGTAATGCAAAGTTATTTTCACGAGCGATTTGAAATACTTTTTGAACATCATCACCAGTAACAACACCAGATTTAACAACATCAGAAATCTTAGTAACCATTTTATTACCTATAAATTTATTTGTAAAAATTAAAGGATAAGTAATTGACTCATCCTTTTACTGTATTTAAATTCTATGCTTTTGCTCTTTCTTCTAACATTGCAACAGCAGGTAGTTTTTTACCTTCAACAAACTCAAGGAAAGCGCCGCCACCAGTTGAAATATAAGAGATTTTATTTTCAATACCAAATAAATCAATTGCAGCTAATGTATCGCCACCACCTGCGATGGAAAAACCATCACTATCAGCGATTGCGTTGGCAACAATTTCAGTACCACGACGGAAATTAGCAAATTCAAAAACACCTACTGGACCATTCCACAAAATGGTTTTAGCATTTTTAATGATATCAGCCAATACCTCTGCTGATTTATCGCCTAAATCAAGAATTTGTTCATTTTCTTTAACATCTTGAACTGACTTTTCAGTTGCAGTAGCTGTTTCGCTAAATTCAGTTGCAACACGCACATCAGTTGGGACAGGGATTTCACAGTTCGCCATTAATTTTTTAGCTTCAGGAATAAGATCTGCTTCGTAAAGTGATTTGCCTACATTATAACCTTCAGCAGCAATAAAGGTATTAGCAATACCACCACCGACAATAATTTGATCAGCGATTTTCGATAAAGAATCAAGTACGGTTAATTTTGTTGATACTTTAGAGCCAGCAACAATAGCCACCATTGGTCTTGCTGGATTATCTAGCGCTTTACCTAAAGCATCAAGTTCAGCTGCTAATAATGGACCTGCACAAGCAACTGGCGCAAATTTACCTGCACCGTGAGTTGAAGCTTGAGCACGGTGAGCCGTACCAAACGCATCCATCACATAAATATCACAAAGCGCGGCATATTTTTTAGATAAAGTTTCATCATCTTTACCTTCACCAACATTAAAACGGACGTTTTCAAGAACAACTAATTCACCCTCTTTAACGTCAACACCATCTAAATAATCCTTTACTAAACGAACAGGGAATGACACATGTTCTTTTAAGTAATCAACAACAGGTTGCAAAGAAAACTCTTGGTTATACTCCCCTTCTGTTGGGCGTCCAATATGAGAAGTAACCATCACTTTGGCACCTTTTTTGATTGCTTCTTCAATAGTAGGTAGTGATGCTTTAATACGTGCATCGGAAGTTACCTTACCATTTTTGACAGGTACATTAAGATCTGAACGGATGAACAAACGTTTTCCTTTTAGATCAAGATCTTGCATTCTAATAATAGACATGACACTTCCTCTTGTAAAATAAAATAAAATAAAACTATCGCTATTCTAACATAAAAATTACTTTTAGGTTACAGACATTAATGGTTAAATAGTAAACACTTATCACAAAAATAAAAATTTCCAATCATATTTTTTTATGCAGCGGCATTGACAATAGAAAGAAAATCAGGCATATTCTGCGACCTTATTAATATCTAATTTTTATCTAAACTTGGGAGTTGACTTTGGCTAATATCAAATCAGCTAAGAAACGTGCGGTTCAATCCGAAAAACGCCGTAAACATAATGCTAGCAACCGTTCAATGATGCGTACTTATATTAAAAAAGTTTACGCAGCTGTTGCAGCTGGTGATAAACAAACAGCTGAAGTAGCATTCAAAGACATGCAAGCAGTTGTTGACCGTCAAGCGGCTCGTGGCTTAATTCACAAAAATAAAGCTGCACGTCATAAAGCGAATTTAATTAAACAAATTAAAGCGTTGGCTTAATGCATTTATTTGTTAACTATCATAGTTAAAGAAAAATGACAAAAAGTGGTGTAAACCACTTTTTTTATATACTCGTTATATTGCAGTGTTAAGAAAATAGAAGAGAGTCTATCGTGGTTCAGCGTGATTATGTTAGGAAAAAGAGCCAATCCAAAAAAAATAAGTCACGAAACAAGCCTAATATAATGATATTTTTGGCTATTATTATCATAATTCTATTTTCTGCTATTCTCTACTTTGTTGCGAACAATGCTCCTGAAAAGAACATTGATTTCCCAAAAGCAAAAACTCAACCACCAGTGTTAACGCTACCTAAGCAACCCCAAGAACGTTGGACATATCTAAAAGAATTAGAAACGCCTAATGCAAGTCATGGTTCAACATCAAATTCAATTGCGAGGGAAAGACAACAAATCTTAGATAGTTTTGTCAATAATACTCGTGCTACTACCCCTTCCTCGCAAGAAAATACAGCGACGAAAAATCAGCCAGTAAATGTAGCACCAACTATCACTAAATGGCTATTACAATGTGGCGCATTTAAAGATAAATCCAATGCTGATACACTAAAAGCTCAGCTTGCGATGACCGGTTTTAGCGGCAATATATCTTCAGGTCCATTATATCGAGTCACAGTAGGGCCATATGTCAGTAAACAAGAAGCAAATAAGGTATTAAACTCATTAAATAGTAATGGGATTAATAATTGTGTTATTTCTAACTAGAAAAAAGACAATGGAAACACTTAAGCAAATACAACTTTTTACGAAAATGTTATGGACACGTATTGACCAAGATCGTCTGACCACCTCTTCTGCTGGGCTTGCTTATACAACGATACTTGCGCTAGTACCGCTTATTACCGTTATTTTTTCTTTATTGTCTGCTTTTCCAATGTTTGATGAAGTTAGTCATTCATTAAAACAATTGATTTATAATAATCTTGTTCCTACAGCAAGCGACACCATCCAAAATTATCTAGAACAATTCATTTCCAATACAAAAAAAATGACCCTTGTTGGAATCATAGGTTTGATTGTGACTTCTTTATTATTAATCAACTCAATTAATACCACGCTTAATCATATCTGGAAGACCAAACGCAAACGTTCATTCATGTATAATCTAACCATGTATTGGACAATACTAACCTTAGGTCCTATTTTAGTTGGATCTAGTGTGGCAGTTAGTTCTTATATCTTTTCGCTCAAATGGCTATCGACAGCAGCAACTGACAATACCCTACTTAATTGTTTGCCCTTTTTTATTTCTGTGGTTGGATTTTGGTTACTCTATAGCATTATTCCTACCGAATCTGTACCTTTTAAAGAATCGATGATTGGTGCACTTGTCGCTGCAGTATTATTTGAATTAGGTAAACGCGCGTTTGCACTGTATGTAACTTCGTTTCCAACCTATCAACTCATTTACGGAGTAGTATCTTCTATTCCTATTATGTTAGTTTGGATCTATTTGTCTTGGTGTATTGTTTTATTCGGAGCCGAATTTGCTGCCACCTTAACTGACTATAATCGACAAAAAAACTGTTATGAATAATCCCTCTTTACCGGAGTAATTAATTTATGATCGCCTTAATTCAACGAGTAAAGCAAGCTAGCGTTACTGTAGACAATCACATTATTGGACAGATTAATCAGGGGTTGCTGATTTTACTCGGTGTTGAGCAAGACGATGACAAGCAAAAAGCAATTCGTTTATGTGAGAAGGTATTAGGCTATCGTATTTTCAGTGATAATGACGGAAAAATGAATCTAAATGTTAGCCAAGCTAACGGCGAAGTATTAGTTGTTTCTCAATTCACTCTAGCTGCCGATACCAAAAAAGGAATGCGTCCAAGTTTTACCAAAGGTGCTAAACCTGATGAAGCAAATAGGCTTTATCAGTTTTTTGTCAAGCAGTGTCAACAAAAAATAACCACTCGAACGGGTCAATTTGCCGCCGACATGCAAGTGTCATTGGTTAATGATGGTCCAGTGACATTTTGGTTACAAGTTTAATGCTCTGGACTAAAAAGATATTCTGATAATCTGTCATAAATTATTGCAATTTTTTCAACCATTATTGGTTGGTATTTAAAAATCCTATTTATCAAGCTTGTCAGAATTGTTCAACTTTACATCATACTAATATTAGCACCCATGTTACTATTGGCTATTAAGTTATCCGCTAGACTTATTATATTCTACAATAGTGAGATAGAAAAAAGAGCATTGGATAAATTAATCATCAATGGTCAAATTACGAGTAGTCAAATCATATGGTGTTAATTGATAAACGTAATAGTTAAGCCAATTACTAAATAACAGATAAGCATGGCTACGCCACGTTGCTTTTGGCTCAGCATCGGGATTATTATCAGGAAAATAATTATAAGGGATATTTGGATTTATACCTGCCTTTAAATCACGAAAATATTCATTGGCTAATGTAAATGAATCATATTCGGGATGACCTGTCACAAAAGCCATACGTTTATCCGGGCTGGCCATTAAATAAGGTCCTGTAGTGTCAGATTTGGCTAAAATAGACAAATCCGTGTAATTTATAATTTTATCAATTGGAAAATCGGCATAACGCGAATGTGGCGCTAAAAAGGTATCATCAAAGCCTCGCGTTAAAATTGCATTAGGTTGAACAATTTGATGCTGATAAACACCCGATAACTTATGTGTACGAGTAAATTTAGGTAAATCATATAATACATTTAATGCCGCTTGCACCGCCCAACAAACAAACATGGTTGAAGTAACATGCTCTTTTGCCCATTTGATAATTTCAGTTAATTTAGGCCAATACACAACATCAGAAAAAGCGACCTTACCTAGTGGTGCACCGGTTATAATTAGCCCATCAAAATTCTGTTCACGAATGTCATCAAAATCACAATAAAAACTGTTTAAATGTTCGACAGGTGTATTTTTTGACTCACGTTGATCAATACGCAATAGCTGAATATCAATTTGTAAAGATGAATTAGAAAGTAAACGTAAAAATTGATTTTCAGTCTCTATTTTTTTAGGCATTAGGTTTAGAAAAAGAAGCTTAAGTGGACGAATTTCTTGAGTATTAGCACGTGATGAAGTCATAACAAATACATTTTCATTACGTAGCACATCAACCGCGGGTAATGAGTCAGGAATACAAATAGGCATAACAACGCTCCTAAAATGATAAATTATTTAAACGCAAATAGACGTCTAGAAATCTATACAGCTAAATATAGTGCGTTTTAGATTATTTGTCGAGATATTTTATTGAGGCAATAATAGACACGATATGTTAAAAAATCATGTTAATAGCTAATTGTCTGGTATATTATTAATGCGTATTGGCAATACGGATCATTATCACCATAGTCTTCTGTTAAAATGGGAATGGATTAAAAAGCTCTGGTATCCGTACGCCAAGTATCTGCAGTGAGCGCTTCACCAAAGTAACTATTTATTAATTTTTTGGTAATATCGCTTAACGGTGACGCCAATACTTCAGCAGTATTACCATATTCAACCAATTCACCATTATGCATAACTAAAATTTCATCACTAATATGTTTCATCATCCCAATATCTTGTGTTACATAAACATAAGAAATATTTTGTTGAACTTGCAATGACAGCATCAAATTAACAATCTGTGAGCGCATCGAAATATCTAATGCAGCTAAAGCTTCATCAAGAATAATGACCTTGGGTTTTAAAATTAAAGCTCTTGCTAATGCCACTCGTTGCTTTTGTCCAGCCGCCATCACTGTAGGATAATAAGAGGCATGCTCGGGCAATAATCCTACTTGTTTTAATACACTACTAATTAGCTTTTCACGCTCATGGGCATCATAATTGGTATTATGCTTAAGAGGGATTTCTAATAATTGTCCGATACGTAATCTAGGATCAAATGAACTTTCAACATGCTGAAAGATCATGCGAATCAGTTGGCAACGATGACTATAATCGCCGTATTGAACTTTATTACCATCAATCCAGATATCACCACTATCTGGTTTTATCATGCCGACTAACATTTTTGCCAATGTCGATTTTCCTGAGCCATTTTGTCCAATAATTGCCAGGGTTTTACCTTCATTAAGAGAAAACGATAATGTTTTCACCGCATCAACACGTAAATGCCCCAAGAAACCTTTAGGGACTTTAAATTGCTTAGATAAGTTTCGTACTTTTAATATTGGATTCATCGAATATTCCTATTATTGACAGCTACTCATCAGTATTTAACGGAAAATGGCAGGCTACGAAATGATCTTTTATCGGTATCAATTCCGGTGCCCAAATACACTGCTTTTGGGCATAAGGACAACGAGGGCCTAATCGACAACCAATCGGTAAATGTTCTAATGATGGAATCACACCAGGTAAAGTATTTAATGGACTTTTATGTGGCATTGCCTTACCAAAATCAGGAATTGCATAAATCAGTGCCTGAGTATAAGGATGATAAGGCGATTTAATTAAATCTTTACTATCCGCAACTTCAACAGTTTGCCCACAATACAGTACATTGATACGATCAGTCCATCTTGTTACCATTTGCAGATCATGGCTGATAAGCAAAATAGTGGTTCCCATGTTTTGATTCATACTAGCAAGCAGCCTGAAAATTTGGGCTTCGGTGGTTGCTTCCATCGCATTTGTCGGTTCATCTGCAATAAGTAGCTTTGGCTGATTAGCCAAGGCAATGGCTATCATCACTTTTTGACATTCACCTTCGGTCAATTCAAACGAATAAGATTTTAAAATTTCCTTATGGTTCTTAATTCCTACCCGATGCAATAACTCGATTGCTCGATGTTTACGCCAAAATAATCGTTGCCACCAATGACCTTTAAATGTTCTTGTTGGTATTGCATCAATTAACTGTTGGCCTACTTTCATAGAAGGATCTAAACAAGACTGAGGTTCCTGAAATATCATTGAGATATTGGCGCTAATAACTTTTCGACGCTGTTTAGGTGTTAACTTTAATAAATCAATATTATCAAAATGAAATCGATCAGCAGAAATTTTCCAGTTATGATTAGTGACCCCTAAAATAGCTTTAGCAATAAGGCTTTTTCCTGAACCTGATTCACCAACCAAGCCTCGAATTTCACCTTCCGACAACTTCAAATTAACGCGATCAATTGCGCGCAAAAGTCCATCAGGTGTAATAAACTCAATGGTTAAATTTCGAACATCCAATAATGCCATAATTAAGTTCCAGCTCGCCGGCCATATAATCCAAAGTTGAATAAATAAACCAAAATAATTGTAGCAGAAACCGCAATGCCCGGAGATAAAAAGGCTAAATAATTGGTGGCGATGATATCTTTCATTTGAAACATCATCATGCCTAAATCTGGTCGTGATACATCATTAGCAAACCCCAAAAAGGTTATAGTGGTAATCGCTAAAATAATTGAACTAAATAACGAAACAATTTCAGTCAAATAAACTGGCAAAATATTAGGAAGAATATAATGATTAAAAATTGAGAAAGGAGATAACCCATCTAACCGATAAGCCTTAATGTAAATCTTATTCCATTCATTAATAGCACGTTGGTGAATATTGTAGATAAAACCAGGGGTATAAGATAAACCAATGACAAGTAACATATTTGTTATGTTATCTCCTAGCACTAAACTAATCACTATCACACCCAATAAAGGGGGAATAACCATACAAAACCGAAAGAGTAAAAGAACAAAAGTGCGCAACAATGGAATAAAAAACATTAAGTAGTTAATCAATCCACCAATAACAATCACATAAAATACAGTTTTAAATGTCATTGACATAGTTGAACGATAACCAATTAACAGAAAATTAAAAATATCTTGTCCCTTTGCATTGGTACCCAATATATGATTTACATCGCCATTTACCCACCATGCAGGCGGTAAACTTATTGCATATACGGGATCTATATGTGCGTGGAAAAACCATTTGGTTGACAATAACACAGACGCAATTACCAAAATTCCATAAAAACCAACCAGCAAATAAAGGTTACTATGCAACTTATGCAAGTATCTTGTTGCAATGCTGATTACCTTAGCTATCCTAGACATAGTTTACCTTATGACGCAATGGATAAATAGCAATGGCGGTAATATCACCCAATAGTGTCAACAAGCTTATTACTGTACCACAGGCAAGAATTGCAATCGAAATGATAAAATAATTATGATGGTGATACGCAATCATCACCCACTGCCCAAGTCCTTCTCGATTATATAAAATTTCTATAACCATGGTAGAAAACAACAGTGTCGTTGTATTATACGTTAACTGTGGAATCGTTGCAGGAATAGAATTAGGTAATAAATGCCGACGTAAAATTTTCAAAAAAGACCTTTCTCGAATAATTGCCATTTTTATAAAGTTTTGATAAGAGGTATTTTTTACTGATTGGCTCACTAATTGAATAGTCATAATACTTGGTTGAATGGCCAAAATAAGCATAGGTAAAAGTAAATAGTGAAACTGCTCCATCAATAGAGTCATCTTATCATCGCTTGAAGAAAGCAAGATGTCTAACATAGATATACTTGTTTTAGCTGGAAATAAATAAAAATTCAACGATACTGACCATGAAGGCGATATTAAAAACATAATAACAACAACAAGTAAAACTAATGGACATGAATAAAGCAATAAACACCCTAAGCGAATTATGTTATTTAACCAATAAACGTTACTCAGTCCAAGAAAGATCCCTAAAGGTAACCCAATGAGTAATGTAACAAGTAAAGCTAAAAGACAAAGTTCAAATGTGGCAGAAAGAGTATGAAAAAAATGTACTTTTTCCCCTGATATTAGAATAAATTTTCCTTGTAACAATTGTTGAAAAAAAGCACTATAGGCATCAATAAAACTAGGCTCCCCCAGCATTGAATGAGGCGAAAAATACACAAGACAAAAGCTTATCTGAGCGAGAACACAGATAATAAATATAAACCTCACTATTTTTTTTAAAATATAGATAATCATTGTATATCTTTATCGCAGGTACGATTTGATAAAACAACGGTGATATATATCACCGTTGTTTTAGTATATTATCGGTTAATCGTGTATCACTGGTTTACTTGCTGCAGCATAAGCATGATCTTGAGCGCTTAAACCACCGGCATTACCTTTACCTTCAAAACGATAATCTGACTCTTCACGTGATTTTATTCCAATAACAGAAGTCACATATTCTGGCGCGGGTGCTTTAGTCATTGCGGAAGAAGAATAACCGATTGATTGTGAACCATTAATGACTAAATCAACATCATGACTATTTTGCTCACTATCTTTAACATTTTCTTGAACATCGATTAATGCCGAACTTGTTGATACCTCATCAACAGTAGCAACATCATTTAGGTGCTCTTCATTTTTAACAATGACAGGAAGTAAAAGTGAAGGGATGACAGGTACCACAATATTTGGTTCATCATTCGTTATTTGACTGTAATCAACAGTAACTCGACCTAATGCTAATTCTAATGATGCAGCAGCAAATGGTAACGGCATTGGCGACTGTTTTAGTTCTACATTACGAACACGGCGTTTATTACGTTGACCATTCATTCGTAAATGTCTTGACGTACGGCGCTGACGCTTCGGTTGAGATTCCGAGATAATATTGTCTTTAGATGGTTCAGATACAATAACTGGTAATAATAAAGAAGGAATAATGACTCTTTCTTGTTCAGTCTGTATCGTAATATCAGTATTTCTAACACGAACACTTTTAGTTAAAACTCGTTGTTGGCGTCTTGGTTTAACTTCACGTTGTTTTGATTGTGTAGCCTCACCCGCAACTCTATCTGTCTTAAGACTATTTTCTGAGTTTGACAAATTAGTATTTGAATTATTATTTTGTTTGGCTCGACGATTATTATTTCGATTCGACTCTTTCATCTCCTCTGTAGAGCCTGCTGCAACAATGTTAGTATTATTTGCTAAATTATTGTTTCTGTTATTGCGTTGACGTCGATTGTTTGAACGTTGATTATCTCGTCTTTTGACCGCTTTGGGTTTTACCTCTGGCTGAGGTTCAGCTTTTTCTGTAACAAATAATTTACGTAGCTTACCAAACAATCCACTAAACAAACTGCCTGATTTTTTAGTTTTTGGTGCCGCCTTTTCTTTTGATGCTACACATGCTTCAACTTTAGGACCTGACAATACGGCTTGTTCAACAATAACTTCCACTGCTTGTTGTTCATCTTCCTCTTCTTCAAGTTCACGAATCAGTTTCGGAAGATTATAACTTAGTACGTCTGTTTCTTCGCCTCTACGCTTACGAATCACTTTATACAGTGGTGTTTCCATCTCTTCATCGCCAGCAATCACAATTTTGACATCAGGGTGCATGCTTTCAATATAAGTGATAGCGCGACGTTTTTCGTTGAGTAAATAGCTCGCTATAGGTACCGGTACGATGACATCGATTTGTACAGTATTATCTTTCATCGCTTCTTCTTGAATTAATCGAAGGATCGATAAAGACAATGAGTTATTATCACGAACGGTGCCTGTTCCTTGACAACGTGGACAAATATGATGAGTGGCTTCACGTAATGAAGGGCTTAAACGTTGACGAGACATTTCGAGCAAACCAAAACGAGAAATACGGGTCGTTTGGATACGCGCACGGTCAGTCTTCATTGCATCTTTAAGGCGATTTTCTACCTCACGCTGATTACGAACTGGTGTCATATCAATAAAATCGATAACAATCAAACCACCTAAGTCACGTAAGCGTAGTTGGCGCGCAATTTCTTCCGCTGCCTCAAGATTAGTATTAAATGCAGTTTCTTCAATATCACTACCACGAATTGATTTAGCTGAGTTAATATCGATTGCAGTCAACGCTTCAGTAGTATCAATGACAATTGAACCGCCAGAAGGTAAGCGAACTTCACGCTGGAATGCTGATTCAATCTGACCCTCAATTTGGAAATGATTAAATAATGGCACATCCCCATCATAAAATTTTAAACGACTAACGTACTCAACACGTCCTAAATCAGCTAATCGTTTTTTAGCCATATCAAGTACTTTAGGATTATCAATTAAAATATCACCGACATCATCACGTAAATAATCACGGAATGCTCGTGTAATAATATCGCTTTCTTTATGAATTAAACTTGGAGCAGGATGTTTTTTTGCCTCATTTTGAATGGCAGTCCAATAGTTAACTAAAGCGTCTAAATCTTGTTGTAACTCTTCTTGGCTTTTACCAACCCCTGCTGTTCTAGCTATCACACCCATACCTTTAGGTTTTTCGATAGCATCAATAATACGTTTAAGATCGGCTCGTTCTTCACCCTCTATACGACGCGAAACACCACCAGCACGAGGATCATTAGGCATCAAGACTAAATAACTACCAGCTAAGCTAATGTAGGTCGTTAAAGCTGCACCTTTTTTGCCACGAATCTCTTTTTCAATTTGAATAAGGACTTCTTGTCCTTCTTGTAGATGTTTAATACTACGACGACCACTAATATTAGATGGGAAATAGCTTTCAGCAATCTCTTTTAAAGGTAAAAATCCATCACGTTCGCCACCATAAGAGACAAACGCAGCCTCTAAACTTGGATTGATTTTAGTAATTTTACCTTTATAAATATTGGCTTTCTTTTGTTCATGACCAAGGCTTTCGATATCTAAATCATATAAGCGCTGACCATCAACAAGCGCAACCCTCAGCTCTTCTTGCTGAGTTGCGTTGATTAGCATTCTTTTCATTATTCTACACTCTTGATTAATCTTAATTAACTGTAGGTAGAATCTTATTATTGATAAGTGATTATTTTAACAATGATGAATAATGGTTCTTAACTAAATATTTGTATACAGCATTCATTATTTTATTTGTGTTATTTTTGTTATTATTTTATGTGAATCCGATACCGCTTACACCACATCAATATAATACATTAAGTAAAATATTAAATTAAAAAGACTAAATACTTTACAAAAAACTTAATTGTATAATTTATTGACACTATTAATATGGTTAATTTGCAACCCACAGTATTTTACCGATTTTGGCAAACAAACTAAATCTTTACGCAATTGTTTAAAATAAACATATTATCTAATTATAATGATTCTACTTACGCTATTTTATTTTGACAAACTGTAATGTCTAACGCCATTGCTGCATTACAAGGATAAAATTATCCCTCACTATTATTAACGTTTCAGCCAAGGATAGCAAGCAAATTAAGATGGCTGTTTTATAAACAGTTGAGGGGGTGTTTTTTCTTATTTTCCATTAACCAACCACATTATAAATAACTTGGTTGATTTGCTTATATTTTTATACTAAAACGCCTATTTACTTAAAGCATATTTACACTCAATTTAGCTGATTCATTCTTCTGTTCACAAAAAATAAAGAGATGAAGCAATTGTGCATAACAAAAGTTAATCAGTATAATTGTGAATAAATAATATTATAATTTAAAATGAGAAATATCTATTTATGAGCTCTACTGATAAAATAGCCTTACTTAATTTTACTGCGCGTTGGATTAACCAATTCAACTTCGCACCATCAAGTGAAGAATTACATGCTATCGCCTCTCCATGTATTTTAAAAACGCAGCAACTTACGGTATATTGGCAACCATTCTTATTAGAACCACCAAGCGATCTCTCAATTGTTGAACAAGTCATTGGCATCACGTTACATGCCTGCGCTCACTTTTTTTATGGCACACAATATGCTGGAAATATGACTGCTCAATTTGTCAACACCCACTTAACCTTAATTCAAGCATGGAATGACGACGATTTTTCAACGTTAGAACAAAATTTAATTGCACATTTATCCCAACAAAAAAAATTAAAACGCATACCAACCATCTTTATTGCATCGACAGATGAAAGCACTGAAATCATTGCCATCAATAATTTAACAGGCGAAATCGTAAAAGAAGATTTAATTACCGGTGAATTAATTGTCCTAGCACACGATTTAACTACTTTTTTAGATAAGCTAATTGTTACATGTTAAACAATAATTGCTTGGCAATAATACAATACTTGTGCGCATCTTTTGCAAAAGTAACGATTATCAAAATTGTATCTTACAAAATAATGTGTATATAATGCGTTGAAAGTCATTAGATCAGATGGGTGAATTATGTTTGAATATTTAACAGCAGCACCGGCAGATCCCATTTTAGGGTTAGCCGATCTTTATAATAAAGATGAACGCAGCAATAAAATTAATTTAAGTGTCGGTGTTTATAAAGATGAAACAACCAAAACACCTATTTTAGAGAGTGTGATAAAAGCAGAGCATTTTTTATTAAATAACGAAACTACCAAAAGTTACTTACCTATTGACGGCGTCAAAGCGTTCAATATGGCAACGCAAATTCTGCTTTTGGGTCGCGAAAATGAACGAACAAGAACCGTCCAAACCCCAGGTGGAACAGGAGCTTTACGCATTATGGCGGACTTTTTAGCTCGCCGAACTAAAGTAAAACGTGTTTGGGTAAGTAATCCAACTTGGCCAAATCATCGTAGTGTATTTCAAGCTGCTGGCCTTGAAGTACGTGAATACCATTATTACAATCCACAAACGCACACTCTTGATTTTGATGCCATGATGAGTAGCTTAAGCCTAGTTGCTTCAGGTGAAGCGGTATTGTTCCATGGTTGTTGTCATAATCCGACCGGTATCGATCCAACCCCAGAACAATGGCAAGCGATTTCAGATTTAGCCTTAAAAAATGGCTGGTTACCATTATTTGATTTAGCGTATCAAGGCTTTGGAAAAGGTATCGAAGAAGACGTTTACGGATTAAGATTATTTGCTCAAAACCACCCTGAATTACTGATTGCAAGCTCATATTCTAAAAATTTTGGTCTCTATAGCGAACGGGTTGGCGCATTTACCTTAATTGCTGCAAATGCTGAAATTGCCGATCGCGCCTTTAGTCAAGTCAAAACAATTATTCGGGCCAATTACTCTAACCCACCTGCACATGGTGCTAAAATCGTCTCTTACATTTTAAACAATGAAGAATTAAAAGAAGAGTGGATCGATGAATTAACAAGTATGCGTCAACGCATTCACCGCATGCGACAACTATTTGTAAAAACCTTACAAGATAAAGGAGCGAATCAAGATTTTAGCTTCATCGCCAAACAAAATGGTATGTTCTCGTTCAGTGGTTTGAACGAAGAGCAAGTGCTAAAATTACGCCATGATTATGGTATCTATATAGTTAATTCAGGGCGTATCAATGTGGCAGGCATGACGTTAGATAACATGTCCAGACTTTGCGAATCCATTGTTCAAGTGCTATAAAAATTGTAATAAACAAATACCAGAACATTGTTAATGCTGAAAAACACTCAAATACAGAGTGTTTTTTTTGGGTCTTTTAAAGTTGAGATAATTTTAATTATTAAAAAACATTTAGAAACAGCATTGATCTTATTTTTAATATTTTTTCAAATCCCTTATCTATATAAAAAATAAACTGTAAGAATTACTCGCGTTATTTACCATAATTTGAAAAGCGACTGTCATTCATAGATATAACGCCGTATCCCAGATAAACAAAATGGTGCCTACATCATAAAGAAAAATCACCGTCACCGATTTGGCTAACTGCTTTAAGGTCAGTTGTCCAACCATTTATCGCACCGAAAAACTCATTAAACATTAAATAACATGACTACCATTAAATATAAATACGAAAATAGTTAGCGTCATTTTCTAGGTGAGTTGTGGGATCACTATGTGGTATTCATAAAACTATTCACGTTTTAGGTTATATTTTTTGTAAAAAATATTCAGGATTCTATACCGTTTTGTGATGAATTGAGAATTTTCAGCATCTCTATTTATAAAAAACGGTGATCGCCATCGTCTCAATTAACAATTCACCAAAATTGCTAGCCCTAAAATAATGGGTAAGTCGCAAGCGTGATACGTACTTTAATGGCAATGTTGCATAATCGGCAAATAATTAGCGATTCAAGAAACAGAAAACAAGAAAAAACCAAATAAAATCATTTATTTTTATGAGTTATTTGTACAGAAAGATGAAATTGTTTAGCGTAAGGATCCTCATGACTCAAAAAGTATCTTGTTTATGACTTAAATCATAAAAATTGCCCATTTTCATTAATCTTTTATTCCAATTAGTTATATCCATAGACAAACAGATTATTAGACGATCCTCCATTAATTACTAATAATTATTTAATAGAATAATAACAATGATTGAGGATAGTTAGGTGGCATCACATATTTTAGATTTTTTAATTTTAGGCAATAACTTTGGTACGAGCGAAATGAGGGCGATCTGGTCAGAGCAAAATCGCCTGCAACAACAAGTAGAGGTCGAAGTTGCTTTAGCTCAAGCAGAAGGTGAGCTAGGTGTAATTCCCGCTGAAGCTGCCAATGCAATCATAGCCAAAGCTGATGTAACTAAATTATCAATACAACACATTGCCGAAGAAGCGGCAAAGGCCAAACACTCGTTAATGTCGACCATTAACGCACTACAAAAACAAGTCGGTGATGCCGGTCAATATATTCATTACGGGGCAACCACACAAGATATTGTCGATACTGCAACTGTTTTACAATTAAAACAATCATTTGTTGTCATTGAACGCGATAGCAAACAGGTGGCACTCGAACTAAAACGTTTAGCCAAACAGTATCAATATTTACCCATGGTTGGGCGTACGCATGGCATGCAAGCGCTTCCCACAACCTTTGGCTTTAAACTTGCAGTATGGTTAGATGAATTTATTCGACATTTACAACGTTTAAGCGAAATTAAACAACGCGTATTAGTCGGTAATATTAGTGGCGCAATTTGTACGTATGCATCAATAGGCAAATTAGGCCCACAGGTTGAATCTCGTGCGTTAACGTTACTAGGGCTAAATACCCCTAATATCGGTTGGCAAGCTGCGCGTGATCGTTTTTCTGAATATGCATCAGTCGTCGCGCTAATCAGTGGCACATTAGGCAAAATAGGTAATGAATTTTATAACTTGATGCGTACTGAGATTAACGAAGTCGAAGAACCCTTCTCAGCAGGGAAAATTGGTTCAACCACCATGCCACATAAACGCAACCCAGCAGCATTAGAAGGTTTAGCCAGTTTGACAGCGCCACTTTTAAAAAGCGTCGCATTAATTCACGAATCAATGAAAGTTGAACATGAACGCGATGCCATGAGTTGGCGTGCAGAATGGATCGCACTACCTGAAATTAACCTTTACATTTCAGCGCAACTACAAATAGCGTTAGCGGTACTTAAAGGTCTAAAAGTCAATGCTGATCGGATGTTAGCTAACTTATCACTACAAAATGGCTTGCTGTTATCAGAAAAAGTCATGTTCGAAATTGGTAAGCGATTAGGCAAACAAACTGCTCATCAACTGGTTTATCAAAGCGCCATGAAAGCGTTTGAACAAAATCGACCATTTAAAGATATATTATTAGAAGATCCAAGTTTAAACAAAGAATTTACCGAATCCGAGCTTGATACTTGGTTAGATCCAATTAACTATCTTGGCTCTGCTCCTGAAAAAGTAGCACAAGTCATTCAATACGCTGAACAGTGTGGAGTATTAGCATGAGTTTTCGCTTAATGACTGATAAAGATATTCCAGCTTATCAAGCCCTACTGCATAGTGCTTATCAAGCCACAACTCAATTAGGCATTCATTTTGCCGCAGCAGCAATCAAGCAATCGCAGATTGCTGAGCATATTGAGTCTAATGCCGTGTATTTATTTGAAAAAGATGATGAGCTACTATCAACTTTAAGCATTCGCTTTCCGTGGGGCAACAACCCAGGACCTTATGGGTTACCCCATTTAGGTTGGTTTGCAACAGATCCACGATATAAAGGTCAAGGCTATGGTAATGCATTATGGGATTTTGTTGAACGGCAAATTTTAATCAACCAACTAAAATTACCTGCTGTCACGTTAGGTACTGCCGCAAATCATCCATGGCTTGCGCAAACTTATATTAATAAAGGCTATAAAAAAATAGGGCAAGCTGATTTAACGTCAGATCATACTACGCTCTATTTTGAAAAAATCTTAAATCATAAAAACTATATCGAATGGAAAAAAAGGAGTAATAAACAGTGAAAAAAATAAACACGTTACTATCCGCTCTTTTATTAACAAGCCTAACTTTAATCGGTTGTGATAATCAATCCAGCCATCAAGTCACAGAGCAAAATATTATTAAAGTGGGTTCTACAGGACAGAGCTACCCAAACGGGTATAAGCAAGATGGCAAATTAGTCGGATTTGATGTTGAAGTTACCGAGGCGATTGCCAAAGAATTAGGCTACAAAGTCGAATGGAACATTGCCGAATTTGGTGGGTTGATGGGGCAATTTGATTCTGGGCGGTTAGATACTATTGCCAATGCGGTTGCAGTTACACCTGCTCGTCAAGCCAAATATGATTTTTCCAACACCTATAGCTTTTATGGTAGCCAAATTGTTACTCACAAAGATAACAATAATATTAATCAATCATCTGATTTTAAAGGTAAAACTATTGCTGGTGTGCTAGGCTCAAATCATATAAACAATCTAAAAAAAGCCTTTCCTAACAATGAAATCACTATCAAGACCTATGAAACACGAGATGGTGCAATGTATGATACGGAATATCAACGGGTTGATGGCTATGTTAATTCAAAACCGATATTACTGGCTGAAATTAAGCGTAAAAATCTACCGTTCAAATTAGTTGGTGAACCCATTACTATTGAGCAAGTCGCATTTCCATTTAGTAAAGATGAAAAAGGTCAAGCACTGCGTGAAAAATTCAATCAAGCCATCGAAAAGTTACGCACTAATGGCACATTGAAAAATCTGGCAATTAAATATTTTGGTGAAGATATTACCTTATGAATTTTAATGTAAACTATTTTTTAAGTGTGTTTCCGCAGATATTGCCTTATCTGCCGGTTACCCTTTTTATTACCATCGTATCAATTATGTTTGCCATTACATTAGGGCTAGCGATTGCATTATTGCGTAGCAATAAAATAATCATTATCGATACTCTTTTTGCACTGTTTATATCTCTGTTTCGAGCAATACCTTCCGTTGTTTTACTGTTTATTGTTTATTACGGGTTACCGCAGATTTTTCCTGTTTTAAAACAAATGGGGGCAACAACGGCAGCCATTATTTGCTTTAGTTTAAAATATTCATCCTATTTAGCCGAAATTTTCCGAGCAAGTTTAGAATCAGTTGATCACGGGCAGAAAGAAGCAGGGCTAACAGTAGGTTTAAGTAAAATACAAGTTTATCGAGGTATTATACTGCCCCAAGCCATGGTCAATGCCTTACCGAACACCGGTAATATGTTTATCTCATTACTTAAAGATTCGTCTGTTGCCTTTTTTGTTGGCGTGCAAGAACTATTAGCAGCCGGAAAAATGTTAACTGCTAACTCATTCCTCTACTTTGAAACCTATCTAGCTGTAGGCATTGTTTATTGGCTGACTGTTGTTATCTATTCTTGGATACAAAAACAGTTAGAACAGAAACTCACAGCCCCCTATCATCGTTAAGGAGACAAGTTATGATTACGGTATCACATTTATCTAAACGCTTTGCTAATAATGAAGTTTTGAAAGAGATCAACCTAAACATTGAACAGGGCGAAGTGGTTGCAATTATTGGACCGTCAGGATCAGGCAAATCGACCTTATTACGTTGCTTAAATTTATTAGAAAAACCAAACACCGGCACGATTGAAATTGGCACAGCAATACTAGATGCTAAGCATTATAGTAATAAAGAGGAAACTCATTTACGCAAGCAATCTGCAATGGTCTTTCAACACTACAATTTATTTAAAAATAAAACCGCATTAGAAAATATCACCTATCCATTAATTGTTGGACAAAAGATAGATAAAAAAGAGGCAGAACAACTTGGTCTATCATTATTAAAACGCGTTGGTATGTTACCTTACGCCACACAATATCCCATAACCTTATCTGGTGGTCAGCAACAACGTGTTGCTATCGCAAGAGCACTTGCAGTCAGACCCAAAGTATTATTGTTTGATGAACCAACATCCGCACTTGATCCCGAGCGTGTACACGAAGTACTACAAGTAATGCTACAGCTAGCTAAAGAAAATATCACAATGATTATCGTGACCCACGAAATGGAGTTTGCTAAGTATGTTGCAGACCGAGTTATTTTTATGGCTGATGGCGTAATTGTTGAACAAGGACCGGCAAAATCAATAATTGATAATCCACAAAATGAAATAACACAACGCTTTTTGCGCCAATTAACCGATGAAATCGATTTTGAAATTTAACCATTAAAAACTGACTTAACCATAGAATGAGTTTTTAATCGTTAAAGCGTTAAAAGATGTGACAATAAAAATGTATGCAGATCTAAACCGACCGCAAGCGCACAAATATCTTTCAATAAATTATCCGCGGTCTTTTGGTCACCTACGGCTTTGACCAGCTTCAATGATAATTCTCGCTGACTGTATGGATTTTTTGGCGAACCTTTTGGAAGGTCAATTCTTTGGTTCAACTTTTCACCTGTACTATTAACAATCTCAACAACAACATAACGTTGATTATACGCCTGTGGATGGGGTGTAAGTTGTATTTGATAGCTTCGTTTCATCTTCTGCATCAAATTTTTTATGCCATTTGCAATAGGTTTTGCTGAAAACTGTTCAAAACTAAGTGGCAACCCTAAAAGAGTTAATGCTAAAACATACTCAGCCGAAAAACGCCCTTGTTCAGCAAGCAAAGGCATTTGATAAATTAACGCTGCATCACTTTGTGGTGGAGAAAAAAAGATAGTGATACTCTCAATCTTATCAACACTAAAGTTAGCATTCCGATAAAGCAATTGCCCCGCATCAGCAATATAAGCAGCAGCTGAACAATAAGAATAATTTTTAAACCATAATCCGGGATGCACAATCTTCCAAGTTTTACCCCAATGACTTAAATCAAAACGTGTATTACCTTGTCCATAAATAGCCAAAAAACCTAATTTGTCATCTAAAAAATCCTGATCGGCATGTATACCCGCTCTTAACCACTCAACCGCTTGTATGGCATGCTGGGCTGCTATCCCAGCATGCAAAAACTTAATCGGCGTGCCCATTAATAAACGCATTCCCGATGCTTGAGTCGCAGCTAACGTTAATGCTTGTGATAAAAAAGGTTCATCATAGAGATAACAAATAGCCGCTGTTGCCGCAATCCCACCCAAAGTAATAGTTGCATGCCAACCTTTTTCATAATGCTGTGGATTAATGCTTTGTCCCAATAAGGCCATCACTTCGATACCAATAACATAAGCGGTTAAAAAACGCCGACCATCAATTTTTTGCTCAGCATTATCTAATCGAATACTGGCAATGAGTGCAGATAAAATAACGGCAGAGGGGTGACCGCGAACATCTGAATGTACATCATCATAATCTAAACAATGGGCTTGAAAACCATTAAGTAGCGCGGCTTGCCTTGCGCTAGCTAACTTTTTTTGACCAATTAGCCAAGCTCTGGCATTACCGCCTTCATCTACTATCCATGCTAGCAATTTATGAACATCATCTTCATGACAAGCTTGTAAAGTGCAAGCAAAATAATCAGTTATCCCATTAATAGCACAATCAATAACTTGAGGGTTACTGATTATTGGCGTATTTCTGATTAAAAAACTTAACTGTTGACCTAAATTCATGCAAAACTCTCAAACTCAGCAAAGTCGATAAGTGATTAGTGAAACTGGTTTACTTTGGAATAGCTAAAATAACGTATAATTAGCCACAGGTTAAAGATTAAGTAGTTATATTCTAATAACCTAAAATAATAACGTATTCGCCATTGATATAATCATTTTTAGCCATTATTTTATATGTTAAAATACTTCCTACAAAAAATAATCAAATCAAAAATTTAACATCTTATTATGTCAACTTGTTATATCGCCTTAGGCAGTAATCTTGAAGATCCATTGTCACAAGCCAATCGTGCAATTGCGGCATTAAAGCAGCTATCTAACACAACAGTTACGGCTATTTCTCCTTTTTACCGAAGCAAACCTCTTGGTCCACAAGACCAAAATGATTATCTTAATGCCGTCATAGAACTAACGACAAATTTATCTCCGATTGAACTACTTGACGAACTACAATCCATAGAAAAAGCGCAAGGTCGTGTACGTAAAGACAATCGATGGGGTGCTCGAACCTTAGATCTCGATATTTTGTTGTATGATAATTTAATCATACATAGTGAAAGACTCACTATCCCTCATTATCATATGAAAAATAGAGAGTTTGTGCTCTACCCTTTATTTGATATTGCCCCTAGCCTTATGTTACCTGATAACGATAAGTTAAAAGATTTAGTTGCCAAATGTCCTAAAAATGATTTGAGACCATGGAATAATTAACTATTTTTATCAATAACAGTGAATTACATTATTTTTTTATTTAAAGTAAAAAAAATGATAAAAAAAATTTGCCAATGGCTGAATTATTGCTATAGTTTAGCGCTTGCAAATAATCTGTTCTTAAGGGGATTGCTATGAAAAAGGAACAAAAAGTAAATACATCTTCTCTTAGCCTGCTTTCAATTGCTGGGCTTGAGCCTTATAAAGAAGCACAAGGCGAGGAGTACATGAACCCTAAGCAATTAAAACATTTCAAACTTATTTTAGAGGCTTGGCTTGCTCAACTACAAGGTGAAATGGGTAAAACGGTTACTCACATGCAAGATGAAGCAGCGAACTTTCCAGATCCAGCTGACCGAGCAACACAAGAAGAAGAATTCAGTCTTGAATTACGTGCTCGAGATCGAGAAAGAAGACTGATTAAAAAAATTGAAAAAACATTAAAGAAAATTGAAACAGATGATTTTGGTTATTGTGAATCTTGTGGCGTTGAAATTGGCATTCGTCGCTTAGAAGCAAGACCAACAGCAGATTTATGTATTGATTGTAAAACGCTTGCGGAACTTCGTGAAAAACAGATGGGCATGTAACACCCGTTTCATCTATCATTCTCAATTAGACCTATGCATTATGTCGGTCGTTTTGCCCCTTCACCATCAGGACCATTACATTTTGGTTCGTTGGTAACGGCGCTGGGGAGCTATCTCCAAGCTAAATCTTGCCTCGGTAAATGGCTGGTTCGTATTGAAGATATCGACCCACCACGAGAAGTTAAAGGGGCATCATCACTGATATTAAAAACTCTTGAAGCATTAAATTTATATTGGGATGATGATGTGTTATACCAATCAGCATGCGGTGAACGTTACCAAGCTATTTTACAAACGCTCATCGATAATCAACAAGCCTATTATTGTGATTGTACTAGGCAGCGAATTCAAAGTCTGACCAATGGTATCTATGATAATTTTTGTCGTGAAAGGCATTTATCTATCAATAATAAACAAGTTGCGATTCGTTTAAAACAAAACCATTCTGTGTTTGAATTTACTGATCAAATTCGTGGCTTACAAACCGTCGAACAAGCTAACGCACAAGAAGATTTTATTATTCATCGTAAAGATGGTTTATTTGCTTATAATTTAGTGGTGGTATTAGATGATCATCAGCAAGGCATTACTGAAATTGTGCGAGGTGCAGATTTATTACCTGTCACCGCAAAACAAATCTCACTGTATCAACTGTTCGGCTTTTCTGTGCCAAGCTACTGCCATTTACCGTTAGTACTCGATAACAACGGCAATAAGCTATCAAAACAAAACCATGCCAACCCGATTGACCTAAACAATCTTAAAATATTAACCGTTCAAGCTCTGCAATTTTTGGGACAATGTGTACCACAAGATTGGCAAGATGCCACACAACAGCAACTTTTAGATTGGGCAATACAGCATTGGCAAATAATGAATGTACCAAAACAAAACACCCAATTATCCACCAATATAGGATAAATTAGGCATAATTCCGACATTATGTGCATGTAACAGATGTTTTTCTGGTTTGATCATTAATGAGGAGAGGATTGTTGCGATTAGTTGTTGCTTTTGCGCTGGGCTTTGGAGTAAATCACGCAAATCAACGGCCGCATTACCAAACAAACAATAATGCAATTGACCAATTGATGATACACGCAATCGATTACAACTTTTACAGAAATCTTTTGAATACGGCATAATCAGTCCAATTTTACCTTGATAGTCGTCATGAACATAAACTTTAGCTGGACCTGATAGCGGATTTTTCGATTGCAATTGCCAACCCTGTGCAATTAGCTGTGTTTCAATCAAACTACCGGACTGGTGATAGCGATTAAACACCTCAAGGCTTTCGCCCGTTTCCATAAGCTCAATAAAACGTAACTCTACAGGGCGACATTTAATCCATAACAAATAATCATCTAAATTATCATTCATGTTTTTCATCAAAACGGTATTAATTTTGACCTTTTTTATACCGACTTCTAATGAACTGTCCACACATTGCATTAATTCTTTAAGCTTATCTTGACCGGTAATTAATTTAAATAAATGAGGGGAAAGGCTATCAATGCTAATATTAATAGCATTCAAACCAGCTTGATGCCAATTACGAATATTTTTTAATAAACGAGAACCATTGGTTGTAATGGCAAGTTCTTTCACTCTTGGGTAAGCAGAGATGATCGACAAAATATCCATAAAATCACGACGCAAAGTAGGCTCACCACCCGTTAACCGAATTTTACGCACACCAAGTTCAGTAAATGTTGCAACAACATTATTAATTTCATTGAGCGACAAAAATTTATGAGCCTTGTTAGGTCGATAACCATTGGGTAAACAGTACTGACACTGAAAATTACACAGCTCGGTAATCGACAAACGCAGATATTGAAATCGACGCTGATAATTATCAACTAATTGCATATATATATTAAACACCTTATCCAAATCGGGAAGCATAGCCATTTCTGTGCTATACCGCGGCTAATCCACCATATGAATTGAAATATCACTTAGGCAAAAGAGCTTCAGAGTTTAGTTCAGTCTAGCATAGGCTTGATTTTTTGACTATGAGCAAATTGATTTTTATAACGTGTCTTTTTATTAAGAATATTAAAATGATAACCATGGTATAAACAGGAAATAAACTAAACCAACCTGCCCACAACCAAATCAAAAAAACGAAAGTCGATACACACTTTAATGGGTAATGAGGCATAAACAGCAAATATTTAGCTATTCAAAAAACACATTTGTTAAAAATCTATCATTCAGTTAAACCTAATAAAATAGTTTCGTGTAAAACACCTTATGCGTTTTATAGGATAATTTTAATCCTGAGATAATTGTAATCCTGAATTGTAAGCAAATTGCATTGTTCGACCGAATTCTAATCATATAAAACTCAATCATCCCAAAAACAGCTATTTGATATAATTGAATTTATCAAACTTACTCATTTAATCATTTTGAGTATATAATAGTCTTTATGTCGATAAAAACGTCAAATGGAGGTTGTAATGATCACCCATATTAGCCCATTCGGATCCATGGATTTACTTGCTCAAGCTGAAGTCGATATTTTAAAAAAATCAGCCAATAGCGAGCTCTATCAATTATTTAGAAATTGTTCGTTAGCCACACTAAATGCTGGTACTAAAACCGATAATACTAAAGATCTGTTAGATAGATTCCAGTCTTTTGAAATTAATGTCATTAGTAAAGAACGGGGCGTAAAATTAGAATTGATTAATGCGCCGGAAAGCGCTTTTGTTGATGGGCGAATTATTCGTTCGATCCAAGCCAATCTATTTGCTGTATTACGTGATATCCTTTTTTTGAACAGTCAAATCAGCGCCGTTAAAGAGCTTATCTCCAATATCAAATTTGAAAGAGACCATTCGTTTTATATTACCAACCTTGTTTTTTCAATTTTACGTAATGCCAATGCGCTCCATGTGGGTGAAGAGCCCAATTTGGTTGTCTGTTGGGGTGGCCATTCTATTAACGAACGCGAATATTACTATGCTCGGCAAGTGGGTATGCAACTGGGTTTACGTGAGCTTAACATTTGTACCGGTTGTGGCCCTGGTGTTATGGAAGCACCAATGAAAGGCGCTGCGGTCGGTCATGCGCAGCAGCGTTATAAAGAAAGCCGCTTTATTGGTATGACAGAGCCATCAATTATTGCAGCAGAACCACCTAATGCGCTAGTCAATGAACTGATTATTATGCCTGATATCGAAAAACGCCTTGAAGCTTTTGTGCGCATGGCACATGGCATTATCATTTTTCCAGGTGGACCGGGAACCGCCGAAGAGTTACTTTATATTCTAGGTATTTTATTAAACCCAGCCAATGAACACCAAACATTTCCTCTTATTCTGACAGGACCAAAAGAGTGTGAGGACTATTTTGCTTCAATAGATAATTTTATTCGTAGCACATTAGGCGATGAAGCAACGAAGCTTTATCAAATCGTGATCGACTCGCCGGAACAAGTTGCGCGCATTATGAAAGATGGCGTTAAACATGTTAAATCTTCACGCTTAAAAACGGGCGATGCTTATGGTTTTAACTGGCTATTGAAAATCGATGAATCATTACAACATCCTTTTGAACCAACCCACGCTAATATGGCGTCATTAAATCTTCATCGTGATCAACCTGTGGAACTATTAGCCGCTGATTTGCGTCGTGCGTTTTCTGGTATTGTTGCAGGTAACGTGAAAGAGTTTGGTATGAAGCAAATTAGCGAACATGGTCGATATAAATTACAAGGTGATATTGAAATTATGCAGCAACTTGATAACTTATTGCGTAGTTTTGTTAAACAAGACCGAATGAAATTGCCGGGGGGAAGTGCTTATCAACCTTGTTATGAAATTTGTTATTAAAAATAAGGTTAGTCGCAAATTTAATCGAAAATAAATCCAATCTTATCCGCCGAGAACCCTCGGCGGAGTAATTTTAGCGGTTGATAATTGAGATAGCTTTTAAAAATCACCTAAAATATCTAACGCTTCAGACACTTTTTTAACGGCAAAAATCTGCATATTTTCGGGTTTCTTCTTTGGCATATTGGCAATAGGTACAATGGCCTTTTTAAACCCATGTTTAGCCGCTTCAGAGATACGCTCTTGTCCGCTTGGTACCGGCCGAATTTCGCCACCAAGACCAATCTCACCAAAAATAACAATATCTTGTGGTAGCGGACGATTGCGAAAACTCGAAACCAGTGCGGCTATCAATGCTAAATCCGCACTGGTTTCGGTGACTTTAACGCCCCCAACCACATTAACAAAAATATCTTGATCGGCCATTTGCAATCCTCCATGCCGGTGTAACACGGCAAGCAATAACGCAAGTCGATTTTGATCTAACCCAACAGTTACACGTCTTGGATTGCCATACATGGAATGATCAACCAGCGCTTGGATTTCAACCAGTAATGGGCGAGTACCTTCCCACAATACCATTACCGAACTACCGGGTAGCATCTCATCGCCACGGCTTAAAAATATTGCTGATGGATTACTGACCTCTTTTAAACCTTGTTCGGTCATAGCAAAAACACCTAGCTCATTTACTGCCCCAAAGCGATTTTTATGACTGCGTAGCGTTCTAAAACGAGAATCAGCATCACCATCTAATAAAATAGAACAGTCAATACAATGTTCAAGCACTTTGGGACCTGCTAACGAACCATCTTTAGTCACATGCCCTACCATGATAATGGCAATGCCTTTAGTCTTGGCAAAACGTGTTAAATAGGCCGCTGTTTCTCGAACTTGTGCAACACTACCGGGAGAGGATTGGATATCAGTAAGATGCATCACTTGAATAGAGTCAATTACCATAAGTTTAGGTTGTGACTGCTCGGCAAGCAGGCAAATTTGCTCAATGCTTGTTTCGGACAGCATATTGATATTATCAGCAGGTAGCCCCAAGCGATGTGCACGCATCGCAACTTGTTGAAGTGATTCTTCACCAGTTACATACAGTGTATTCATTTGTGATGAGAGCTTACTCATGGTTTGCAGTAACAACGTGCTTTTACCTGCACCAGGATTCCCCCCTATTAAAATCGCGCTACCGGGTACTACCCCCCCACCAAGCACACGATCAAATTCTGAAAAACCAGTGGAAAATCTTGGCAGAGCCTCTAAACTAATTTCGGATAATTTTTGAATTTTAGCCTGCCCAATCCCACTACCCGCATAACCGGTTAATCGGTCATTACGTGATGAGGTGCTAGCCAGTCTAACTTCGGTAATCGTGTTCCAAGCATGACATGAGCTACATTGCCCTTGCCAACGCGGGTAATCTGCGCCACAATCATTACAAACATAAGCACGTTTTACTGCTTTTGCCAATTTAATCTCCTAACCTTCACTTAATAAACTGGTTGATAAAATGCACCATAAACCCGTTAAATCAGCATAATTAATACTGATTCGTGCCTTTTCAACCACTTTGGGCTTACCATGATAAGCAACGCCTAAACCCGCTATACGAATCATCATTAAATCATTGGCTCCATCACCAATCGCCACCGTTTGTTCAATGGGGATATTGAGTGTTGTTGCTAATTGTTGTAATGTCCTTGCTTTATATTTTGCATCAACAATTTGACCATTCACTTTACCGGTTAACTTGCCATGTTTAATGTCTAACTGATTGGCATAAACATCAACTAATTTTAACTTTTGCTTTAAGTGATCAGCAAAATAGGTAAAACCGCCTGAGGCAATAGCAACATGCCAATTTTTTTTGTGCAATTCTTTTACTAAATAGGTCAAACCTGGCGTAAGGGGTAAGCTATTTTTTACTTCCAGTAAAAGATCTTGATGTGCTCCTTTTAACGTTGCCACACGTTTGCGCAAACTTGTTGCGAAATCCAGTTCACCCCGCATCGCTTGTTTAGTCACTTCAGCCACTTGCTGCCCGACACCATGCAATTTCGCTAGTTCATCAATACATTCAATACCAATAGCTGTTGAGTCCATATCCATCACTAATAAACCTGGGGAATGGAGTGTTGGTAAATTATCAATCGGTGATACATCGATACCTAAAGTTAATGAAATACTTTTAGCTTTTTTGGGCATAACACCGGCAATGCGAACAATCTGATAAGACTTGATTTTCCATGACGAAACAATCACCATTGGCATAGCAAGTTGATTTTGGAATTTTGACAATACTGTTTTATTTAATTTTTTGCTATAAATAATCCAGCCTGTTTTACCTGCATTATAATCTAAAGGAACCACTTCACAACCATTTAATGAAAGTGGTAATCCTTGCCAATGTTGGATATTTTCAGGTAAATCATTGTAGGTAAGCGTGTAAGCCATATTAGAAAGTCTTCAGAACATAAAACAAGCCCAAAATTTACCATAACTACTACAGATTGTCCAAGTTAGGATTTCGTTATTCTTCTACCTGCTTTTATACTAAAATACCATGTTACCTGAAACTTTTTGACAAAATGGATAAGTCTGTAAATTGCCTTTAATCATTCCACCGCGATACTTATATTGATATTAAATATTCAACGCCCATAAACAAAGTTGCTCTAATATTGGTCCCAATTTTTCACCCAATGGAGTTAATTTATAGACAACTTTTAAAGGGGGTTTATCACCAAAAACGCGTCGAGTAATTAACCCATCCGCCTCTAATTTTTTAAGTTGTATACTTAATGTCATATCGGTAATATGAGGAATAATGGTTTTCAATTCGCTGAATCTTTTTTCACCAGAAAGCAAATAATAAATTATCACCCCTTTCCATTTTCCGCCAACTAAATCCATTGATAGAATAATAGGACAATCATAAATTTTATTGTTATAACGTTTTAATGGTCTTTGTTCATCTATTTGCATTAATTCACCTAACTATCAAGTTTGATAGATATTGCTATAAGCTTATTTACGAATAAACTAATTAGAGTAACTATCATTTTAATAGCAAAAAAGGAAAAAGGTATCATTATGGCATTAATTATTTTAGGTCACCCCAACATTAAACAGTCTATCGCCAATAAAACAATTATCGAAACATTACAAGATAAAGTTGAGGATATTGAAATTCGCAATATTCACAAGCTTTATCCAAACTATCAAATCAATGTGCAAGAGGAGCAAGCCGCATTACTCAGACATGACCTTATCATCTTACAATATCCAATGTACTGGTATAACATGCCAGCAATATTAAAAATATGGTTTGATGAAGTATTTACTTACCAATTTGCTTATGGTTCCAAAGGCGATAAATTAAAAGGTAAAAAACTATTATCAAGTTTAACCATAGGACAACAAGAACAGAATTATAAAAAATATCGCAACGATTTAATGGATAATTTATTAGAGCCCGTCAAAGTATCAGCCTTATATGCGCAAATGGAATATCTGCCACCAAGACTTTTATATGGTGTTTCACCAGAGGTTGAAGAAGTTCAAGCTAAAATAAAAACAAAAGCACAACAACACGGTCAGCAGTTAGTTGAAATTATAAACAAATATAACTAATAAAAATCAATATGATATTTATAATAATTAATAAATGATCATATTTTATGTTGTATCAACTATGCTTTTTTAAAATCGCATAAAAGAAACCATCACCACCATTTTCAGTAGGTAAAAATTGTTTAAGTTCACCTTGTAATTTGGCGCTGGTGTTTTCTTGTAAAAAACGCTCTATTTGTAATTTATTTTCGTCTGGTAGAATGGAACAAGTCGCATACACTAACGTGCCACCAGTTTTTAAATAAGGCCAAATTCTATTTAAAATCGCATATTGTAACGCTGTTAATTGTGCAATATCACTATCTCGGCGTAACCATTTTATATCTGGATGACGGCGAATAACCCCTGTTGCCGAGCAAGGTGCATCAAGTAAAATGCGATCAAATTGTTGCCCTTCACACCATTGTTCTGGGGTTAATCCATCGCCCACTTTAACTTCGGCATGTAGGTTTAAGCGTGTTAAGTTTTCGTGAATGCGCTTAACTCGGCTAGGATCAATATCAACGGCTAAAACTTGTGCTTTTGGGGCAACTTCTAAAATATGTGTGGTTTTACCACCAGGTGCTGCGCACATATCCAAAATATACTCGCCATTTTGTGGTGCTAACAAATAAGCTGCATATTGAGCAGACAGATCTTGTACCGTAACAGCACCATTATCAAAATATGGTAATTTAGTCACATTGACAGGTGACAATAATCGCAGTGCACTAGGTAGCTCAGCAAAGGTGTCAGACTCAATTTGTTGCTCAGCAAGTAATTGTTGGTACTCAGTGACTGTATATCGATTAAGATTAACCCGTAACCACATTGGTGGCTTTTGATTATTAGCATTGACAATAGCCTGCCACTGCTGTGGATAGGCTTGTTTAAGGCGAGCTAACAGCCAACTTGGGTGTAATGATTGCTGGTTTTGTTGTTTGTTATCTTGCGTAAATTTTTGTTGTAATGAGGTTTGCTGGCGTAAAAATTCGCGTAGTACGCCATTGATTACACCCTTAAGTTGTGTCTTTTTCAGTGTATTGACAGCATTGACTGTTTCGCCAACTGCGGCATGTTCTGGGATTCGAGTATAAAGAATCTGGTAAATCCCCACTAACAATAGATAGTGCAAAATTCTATTCTTACCGGTTAACACTTTACTCATTAAAGTATGAATATAAAAATTAAGTTCTGGCAATACTCGCATCACACCAAAACAGATCTCTTGTACCAATGCCTTATCTTTATCGGCTATTTTATGATTTAAAGTTATCAATGTAGCACTTAATGATTGACCTTCTTCTAGCACATTAAAAATAGCTTGTGCACAAATAGCTCGAATATTTTGATGTGATCGATTATTCATAATGATAGTAACCTAAATTCAACAATAGTTGATTATAAAATTAACGATCCAACCCAACCGGCAATAAATAACGGAATATTGAAATGGGTAAATGTTGGGATAACGCTATCGCGAATATGGTCATGTTGCCCATCATGATTTAGCCCTGCAGAGGTTGCTAAAATGGTATCTGAAGGCGGCGATCCTGCATCACCAATTGCACCAGATGCGCCAATTAAACACACTGTTGCAATTGGCGAAAAACCAAGCTGCACACAAAGTGGCACATAAACTGCAGCAATGATAGGGACTGTCGAAAATGAAGAGCCAATACCTAAGGTAATAATCAGTCCAATTAACATCATAACAAAAGCAGCAATCACTTTATTGCCAGCAAATAAAGCCGCACTATGAATAACAAGAGGTTCGATTTCATGAGTCTGTTTTAATACTTCGGCAAAACCTTGTGCTGAAATCATCACAAAACCGATCATTGCCATCATTTTGATGCCGTCAGTAAAAATACCATCCGCTTCACCCCATTTAATTGAACCCGATACAATAAAGCAAATAAAGCCAATTAAAGCACCTAAAATCATTGATCCAGTGTAAAGTTGCACAGTAAAAGAGAGAAAAATTGCCAATAATGAAACAATCAAAGACCGCTTATTCACATTGTTTAACGCATCTAAATTGGTCTCATCCTGAATGATTTTATATTCTCGAGGTTTACGATAACTGACAAAGATAGCCCATAATAAACCAATAAACATACCTAACGCGGGAATCGCCATTGCATGCATCACATTCACATGACTCACATCCATGCCTGATGCAGTAATATTTTTTAATAAGATTTGATTTAAAAAGATATTCCCAAATCCCACAGGTAAAAACATATAAGGCGTAATTAACCCAAATGTCATAATACAAGCAATCATCCTTCTATCAAGCTGTAATCGCGACATCACATATAAAAGTGGCGGAATTAAAAGCGGTATAAAGGCAATATGAATAGGAATCACATTTTGTGAAGAAATACTAACAAGCACAATAATGACAATTAAAACCCATTTAATACGTCTTTTCGCATCGCTTGATGTAAGCTGCTTGATCGCTTTATCTGCCAATAGTTCAGGTAAACCAGATTTTGATATCGCCACTGCAAATGCGCCTAACATCGCATAAGAAAGTGCAATATTCGCCCCATTACTGATCCCAGTATTAAATGCATCAATGGTTTGTTTCAACGATAAATGGCTAAATAACCCACCAACAAATGCACCTATAATTAAGCTAATAACGACATGAACACGGCAAAGAGACAAAATTAGCATGCAAATTACCGCAACTACAACTGCATTTATTGACGAGAACAAATCAAGCACAATATTCATAAATAAATTCTTAGTTAAGAAGAAAAGCTTATTATTTTAGGCGATAGATGTTGAAAGTGCAATCGATAGTGTATACTCACTCTTATCTAATACACAAGCCCAAAAACGTATTACTAAAGAATTTTAAAAATAAATTGCCTGACTAAAAAAACAAGGCGACTGTGGAGAGTGGTTAATGAGAAATAATATCGACGGACATTTTTTATTGATTGGTTTAATGGCTTACCCTATTCGGCATAGTTTATCCCCTCAAATGCAAAATACCATCTATTCAAAACTAGATGTGCCTTATGTTTATTTAGCATTTGAAGTTGACCAAAAAAAACTGCCTGATGCAATTAAAGGACTTCGGGCATTAGGTTTACGTGGTAGTGCAGTATCTATGCCTAATAAACAACTTGTCTGCCAATACCTTGATAAGTTAACACCTGCTGTTGAAATGAGTGGAGCATGTAATACTATTTCAAATGATAATGGGGTTTTAACCGGTTATAACACTGACGGAATGGGTTACATGCGTATGCTTAAAGAAGCCAACATTAATGTGATAGGAAAAAAAATAACCATCCTTGGTGCCGGTGGCGCTGCGACAGCCATTGTGGTACAAGCTGCACTTGATGGTGTAAAACAGATCACCATCTTTAACCAAAAAGATGAGTGCTATGCCAAGATCGAAGCGGTTGCAAAAAAATTGAATCAAAATACCCAATGTCATGTGCGTGTTATTGATCTGGCTGATAAAGATCAGCTACGCCAAGAAATTGCAGCCAGTGCTGTTCTTTGTAATGCAACAGGTGTCGGAATGAAACCATTAGAAGGACAAAGCTTAATTACTGATCCAACAATGTTAAATCCTGATCTTGTTGTTACAGACTGTATTTACAGTCCACGTAAAACAAAACTACTAGAAATAGCAGAAAAACAAGGCTGTAAAACATTAAATGGCATAGGCATGATGTTATGGCAAGGCGCTGCGCAAATAAAAATTTGGACAGGTGAAGATGCACCCATTGAATATGTAAAAGAACAGATGGGTTTTAATGATTAATTAGCAACCGCCAAACAGCTGAGCATTGAAACATTAAGTTCATTTTGGAAAATTATTGATAAGCGTTATAAGACTATAACAATGAATTTTATTGTTTTATTTGATAAAAAGATAAAGCAGTATAAAATTATCGTCTATTAACCCAATTGTTAGCTAACGGAATATGAAATGAAAACAGTTACCATCAAAAAACTTGAGATCGGTTTGGGTGCGCCCAAAATTATTGTACCAATTGTTGGTAAAACTGAAGCAGAATTAATTGATGAAGTTAAACTTTTACAATCTATTGATTTTGATGTTTTAGAGTGGCGTGTCGATCACTTTACGAACGTTGATAATATCAATGCAGTAAAAGAAGTGGCAAAGAAAATAGGCGATTTATTACCGAATAAACCACTTTTATTCACCTTTAGAACTGCAAAGGAAGGTGGCGTCAAACCTTGGCCATTAACATCTTATATTCAATTAAATAAAGTAATGGCTTGTAGTGGACTTGTCGATCTGATTGATATCGAGTTGTTCACCGGTGACGATTACGTAAAAGATATGATAGCTGTTGCACACAAAAATCGAGTCTTTGTGGTCGCATCAAACCATGATTTTGAAAAAACCCCTTCTAAAAGCGATATCATCTATCGATTAAGAAAGATGCAAGATCTGGGTGCCGACATTCCTAAAATTGCCGTCATGCCACAAACAACCGATGATGTATTAACGTTACTTGCCGCAACCACTGAAATGAACGAAAAATACGCCACAAAACCCATTATCACTATGTCGATGGCAGATCTTGGTATCATTAGCCGCATAGCAGGCTCCACATTTGGTTCAGCAATGACCTTTGGAGCAGCTAAAAATGCATCGGCACCCGGCCAATTAGAGGTCAAAAAATTACGATATATTTTAGACACATTATATCAACGCCATCGTTGATTCAATAAAAACAAATTATATCAAACAGTTAAAATTTAGTTATAAAAAGAGCTAAATTGTTTACACTACACTTAAAATAATCTGATTCTCCCTATCAAAGGCTTTACTCAAAATCGTTTTATGTGTTTTATCCCTATGTGTATAGGGAACACGCCTTTCCTGAACCTTTACCCATTTTTCTGCCCGGTTTATCCCTATGTGTATAGGGAACACTGAATTTATTACCATGTGATTACGAAGTAAAACGGTTTATCCCTATGTGTATAGGGAACACGCATTTCAATCTGTTTGGCTTGTATTGTTTTACCGGTTTATCCCTATGTGTATAGGGAACACATGTGAGAAAGTGAATTTTGGTCAATTGTCCGCGGTTTATCCCTATGTGTATAGGGAACACTTGAAACGTTATTCTTTTATGAATTGCTCTAACGGTTTATCCCTATGTGTATAGGGAACACTCTAATTATAACATATTGTTTTATAATTAAAATATTCAAGTACAAAATTCTACCAACTTTTTTAACTTTTTTTAACTTTTTTTAAAAATGAATTATCTTATAAACAATTGTTTTTATTATAAAAATTTAAAGATGAAAAATGGCATATTAACCGTTTTCTTATTTTACCAACTAATCTTTAAATTTCTTACACTTATAGAAAAATGATAGGTGAAAATTTATTATTAGTTCTTTTGAAATGGATAATTTAGTTATGATTAACTTTTAGTTACAGATTGAACCAAGAGGAATAGGACTTTGTCGGAACGAGTAAAAATAATGGTATCATGATTATCACTCACAAAACTCACATTGCTGATTAATATAATATACCAACCAATTCTTTATTTTGCCCACAATAAGAGGTAATAACCTATTGGAAACCAACAGATTGTGAGCAATGAGATAACCTATTTAAAATCTACTTTTTTAATGCAAAACCGATAGCGACATAGGCCCATCCTTGGAATATCAGGTCAATGCCTAAAAACATACCTAATATCCAAAGACTGTCATACGGCCAACCTGCAATAATCATAAATCCTAAAATTAATGTAATAATTCCAGAAGTTAAAACCCATCCCCAACTAGGTAAATTACGATTATTTATAGCAGCAAATATTTGGGTAAAGCCGCCCATAATTAACAAAAACGACATCACTAATGTTAAGGCAGATGAAACAGCAACGGGTTGGAAAAATGACATTAACCCAATAAAAATGTATAAAATCCCCATCACCGCCCATAATGCTGATTGACCAAAACTTTTTATTCTAAAAGAGTGCAGTGCTTGAGCAATACCTGCAATTAAAAGTAATGAGCCAATAAAATAGATAGAAAAAACGGTTGCTATGAACTGATAACCTAATGCTAAGCACCCTAATACAATTAAAATAACACCGACTAAAATAAACCCGCTTGATTTTTCTTTAAGAGCGTGGAACTTGTTTTCGTTAGATATCATGTTATTTACCTATTTTATGAGTTAATTTTGGATTTCAAATTCAAACCACTGTTAAGACTTTAACCCCTCAACAGCGATTAGTAAATGAAAAAAAAGGTAGTGAAGGTACAATTTATTACACAGTAATTATGTTTTATACATAATTACTGTGCATATAAATTATTCAATATAATAAAACTAATTTTAGAATTAATCTTTATCTTTCAGTGCTTCATCTAATGTTGAATAGAACATAAGCTTGTTAGAAATTGGAACAATTTTGGCACGAGCTAATGTTTTTAATGGTTGAAATTGTAATTCGCAAATTGATAGATCAACATGTTCAGGTAATTCATCGATAAAGTGTATTAAAGCATTAAGTCCACCAGCATCAAGAATAGGTACTGCGTCCCATTGTAGCACTATGTGTTCATACCCATTAATTTTTTGATAGATCTCTAAGAATGTACGTTCTGCAGCAGCAAAAAACAGTGGTCCATTAATACGTAACACTAAAGTTTTATCATCACTGCGATTTAGCTCAACTAAGCGAGTCATTCGAGCAATACGGCGCATAAATAGGATTGATGCAAGCACAATCCCAAGTGTAATTGCAATCACCATATCAAATAGTACTGTTAGCGACATGCAAATAAGCATAATTAAAATATCATCTTTTGGCGCACATTTGATAATATAAATGACCCGTTGAATCGCACTCATATTCCATGCCACGATAAGTAACAATGCAGCCATTGCCGAAAGTGGGATAAATGATAATGCTGGTGCAAAGCAAATTAATGCAAGTAACACAACGAATGAATGCAAAACGGCAGCAATCGGCGATGTTGCCCCAGCTTTGACATTTGCAGCCGACCGCGCAATAGCCGCAGTTGCTGAAATACCACCAAAAAAGGGCGCAATAATATTTCCTAAACCTTGACCAATTAGCTCGCTATTTGAGTGATGTTTGGTGTGCGTCATTTCATCTAATACAACAGCACACAGTAGTGATTCAATTGCGCATAACATTGCCATGGTTAGCGAAATTGGTAATAGCGCTGTGAGTATTGACCAATCCCAATTAAACTCAGCATGCTGCCAAGGTAGAACAAATTTTGGCAGTACAGCGGGTATACCATGACCTATTGTATTATCGGCCAGCGTATAGGTAAATCGAGAACCAATCGTTTCAATTTGATAGCCAAATTGATTAAAAATAAACATGACAGCAATGCCAGCAATCAGTGCGGGTAAGTGCCCTGATATTTTAACGCTAAGCTTTGGCCATATAATTAACACCATCAGTGTTACCACGCCAACTATGGTATCGGCAATATTGATAGTCGGTAGCATTTTAGTTAATTCAATAACTTTTTCGATATAACTTTCTGGCATATGCTCAAGCGTCAAGCCAAAAAAATCTTTAATTTGCATGGTCGCAATAGTTATGGCAATACCTGATGTGAACCCTAATACAACAGGTAATGGAATATATTCGATTAATCGACCTAATCGAATCAATCCCATTAATACAAGAAATATACCGGATAGTAATGTTGCAACGAGTAATCCAGATAATCCATATTGTAATGATACAGGATATAAAATCACTACAAATGCAGCAGTAGGACCAGAAACACTAAAACGCGATCCCCCCGTTAATGCAATCACAAAGCCCGCTATAATTGCTGTATATAGACCATACTGTGGTGGCACACCACTAGCGATTGCAAGAGCCATTGCTAATGGTATAGCAATAATACCAACAGTTATTCCGGCTATTAAATCCTTGAGAAAACGAGTTGTGTTGTAAGGGTTACTGATACATGCAGAGATAAACGCACAGCTAATTTTGGTGCCAGAAAGACCATATAATTTCATTATTTTTAATCAATTGAGGGAAGTTATCTTGAATGTCTAATAAGATAATCTTTTTTACAAAAAATAAAAGAGTGTTATAAAAATAATCATCTTTTTTTGTAAAATTTTTTGCAGGTAAGCAAGTAAAGAGAAATTAAATCATCATTAGAAATGATATAATTTATTTTACTGTTATGTTACTAAACGAAAAGCAGTATTTTTGAATTATTACTATAGTTAGCATCATCTAAAAGTAATGCATAATTCATTACTTTTAGATTATTTTATCAGCTAGTAGGTATCTATTATAATTGAGGATCGATGAAATCTTTAAGCTGAGCTTTAGATAAAGCGCCTACCTGAGTCGCAACAACTTGCCCATTTTTAAAAATCAATAAAGTAGGAATCCCTCGAATACCAAATCTAGGTGCTACATTTGGATTTTCTTCAACATTCAATTTGGCAATAACGATCTTATCACCATATTCTTGAGCTATTTCTTCCAAAATTGGAGCAATCATTTTACAAGGACCACACCACGAAGCCCAAAAATCAACAAGTACTGGTTTTGCTGATTCATTAACTGTTTTATCGAATGTAGCTTCTGATAACTGAACGATGTTATTACTCATTTTTATCTCCAATATTTTTAACTTATCCCCATAATAGATGACTTTGAATTCATCTACTAGTAATTAGTATAATAGGATATAATTATTAGTGATACCACTGTATTTAGTGTGGTATAATATTAAAACTCTGATAATTATATTCGCAACCATAATGATTCAATCATATCTTACCAAAACAACTTTTAGCCAATTTCCTCTTCATCCTTTAGTGTTAAAAGCGCTTGAGAAAAAGGAATTTGTTTATTGTACCCCTATTCAAGAAAAAACATTACCATTAACCACTCAAGGAATTGATATTGCAGGACAAGGACAAACAGGAACAGGCAAAACCATGGCGTTTTTGGCATCAACATTTAATCATTTGTTGAATCATGAACCTTTACCCGACCACAAAACCAATCAACCAAGAGCTATTATTATTGCACCAACACGCGAATTAGTTGTGCAAATATATCATGATGCTGAACCATTATCTAAAGCAACCGGGTTACAATTAGGATTAGCTTTTGGTGGTGATGGCTATGATAAACAATTAAAAGTTCTATCCACAGGAGTGGATATTTTAATTGCAACAACAGGTCGCTTGATTGATTATGCGAAGCAAAATTACATTAATTTAGATGCAATTCAAGTTGTCGTGTTAGATGAAGCTGACCGCATGTTTGATTTAGGATTTATCCGCGATATACGTTGGATTTTTAAACATATCACTCCACCACAAAAAAGATTAACCATGTTGTTTTCTGCAACATTAACACATAATGTGCGTGAATTAGCCTTTGAACACATGAACAATCCCCAATATGTCGAAGTTGAACCGGAACAAAAAATTGGTCATCGCATCAAAGAAGAGCTGTTTTTTCCATCCGATGAAGATAAATTAGCACTTTTGCAAACCCTGATTGAGGAAGAATGGCCAGATCGCTGTATTGTATTTGCCAATACCAAAGTAACATGCGAAAAAATTTGGCGACATCTTATTGCTGATGGTCATCGTGTTGGACTATTAACCGGTGATATTGCCCAGAAAAAGCGTTTATCAATTTTAGAACAATTTACTCAAGGACATCTTGATATTTTAGTCGCCACCGATGTCGCTGCAAGAGGATTACACATTCCTAATGTGACTCACGTCTTCAATTATGATCTACCCGACGACTGTGATGATTATCGTCATCGAATTGGGAGGACAGGACGAGCTGGGGCTGAAGGTTACTCGATTTCCCTAGCCTGTGAGCGTTATTCGCAAAATTTACCTGCTATTGAAAAAGCAATTAATCATGCTATTCCCGTTAGCCAGTATGATCGTTCGGCATTATTGACTAATTTGCCATCCCCAAGACCTTTTAGGCGTCCACCACGCAGAAAATCTTCTAACTAATTAAATAGTAACAAAAAAATTAATAATACTAATTATCAAAAGCTATCTAAAAATATAATTATACTTTGTAGGAAATCATTATTAGATAGCTGTTATAACAATATTATTACTATAATTTGATTAATGATTGCATATCAAAATTATTCTTTATGTAAATATTTATCCATTTGCTTTACAAAGCATTGATATTCAAACTCAATTTCTTTTTTAGTTTCCATCGATAAGGTAGCAACATGAAAGCGATGTAATGAACTATATAAGACAAACAATATATTCATTGAAATTGCCTCTTTTTTCTTTTTTATTTTATAATATGCACTCAAATACCCTACTTTTTGAAATGTTTCAACATCTTTGATGCCGACACTACACAGTAATCTTTCTAACGACAAAGTCATGTTAGGCAGTTCTTTTATTCGTTTTGCTTTAATTGTATTTTTTTCATGTAGCTCCTTTTTAGTGTATTTAATCACCATTTTCACCATAATTAATAATTTTTCACGATCCTTAAAAAGTTCATCATTAACTTTATAATAATCAAGTAACTTGGTTGACATGCCGGTTGTTATACTTAACGGCTGCATACCTAAATCAATAAATAATGAACGATAATCAGCATGTCCTCTTAAATAAAAGTCTTTCTTGGTAATCCAGCCAAACATTGTATCCCTACTATTAACACTAAATCCGCCAAAAAATGTTTTGATTGAAATATCTTTAACATCAGAAAGCTCTGTTAAAATTCGATTTGCAAATGTTGAGCACATAATTAATTTCCATCTAAACTTTATTAAGTAACTGAAGTAACTTACCAATTAATCTAAATTATAGCGATTTTATATTCAAACTATTTCCAAATAAATTCATCATTATGCGATCTGCATTCCATATATAAATATTAAATATGTTATGACTTGATAAATTATACTTTTATAAAGTTGTGTTGACTTTACAAAACATGATCAAAGAAAAATATTAATAATTCTTGAAAAAGAAAAATTGCTTTAACATTGTTATTCTGGCGTAATAATTATACAATCAAAGCCAATTAACTGAATAATACTTAATTTTTGTTAAATCCAATCAATATGATAAAAAAAATTATTGCTTTATTTTTTATGTTTTACACTTTTGCTGTATCTGCCGATAAATTGCCATTAATTGATTCGTTAACACTTTGTACTCCTGATTTTTTTAGAAAAGTTTATATCAATAAAAATAAACTAAGAAAACATACTAACATCAAAATTTTTAACCGAAATCAAGCTTACATTTCTGTCGAAAATCGTTATGATATAGCCAAAAATTATGTTTATTTCAAAAAACCTATGAGCTATAAAGACCTGACAATCACAGGCTATTATGATCATGCAATGAATCTTGGCAAAATGGGAAAATATTATTTCTGGGGATTTATCATCGATAATGATATCAACCAAATTAAAGAAACATTGAATTTTATAGATTGGCAAAGTATGGAAGATAATATTCTCTATATTGGAAATCCAATGATTCGTAATATTAATGATGAGATCCAAATCTGGGAAAAAAATAACGGCACTGTTGTTGGTGTAAAAACCATTCCAGCACCGGACACTACCGAAAAACTACTATTACTTGAGAAAGATGCAAATATGAACCTTCTTATTTGTTCGATTCAAGGTACGGTGACCTCAGAATTACTAAAACAAGAACGCCCCGATATTATAAACTAAATTGCAGACTCATCCATTTCGCCTGTTCGAATACGAATGACTTGTTCAACGTTATAAACAAAAATTTTGCCATCACCAATTTTGCCTGTTTGTGCTGTTTTCATAATGGTCTCAATGCACATTTCTAAAATATCATCTGATACAACAAGTTCAATTTTTACTTTTGGCAAAAAATCGACCATATATTCCGCGCCACGATATAGTTCGGTATGCCCCTTTTGCCGACCAAAACCTTTGACTTCTGTCACTGTCATACCGGTAATACCTTGATCAGCAAGTGCCTCTCGAATATCATCTAATTTGAATGGTTTAATAATAGCTTCAATTTTTTTCATATCTAATTTCCCTTAACTCGATATTACCAATTTTCAAACCCAAAAGCACTAGTGATTGGATAACGACGACCTTTGCCAAAATTACGAGTTGTGATTTTCGGACCAATTGCTGATTGACGCCGTTTATACTCATTGATATCAACCAATTTAATAACCCTTCTTACCGTTGCTTCATCATAATTTTGTGCAATAAGTTGTTCAACGGAAAGATCGTGTTGAACATAACCTTCCAAAATTCCATCTAAAACATCATACGGCGGTAAACTATCTTCATCTTTCTGATCAGGTGCTAACTCCGCTGAAGGTGGTCGTGTTATCACTCTCTCAGGAATAACATAAGAACGCGTATTACGGTATTTTGACAACGCAAACACCATGGTTTTAGGTACATCTTTGAGTACATCAAAACCACCGGCCATATCGCCATAAAGCGTTGCATAACCTACCGACATTTCGCTTTTATTGCCTGTTGTCAGTACCAGTCTGCGCCGTTTATTTGATAGCGCCATTAAAATCACTCCACGACAACGCGCCTGTAGGTTTTCTTCTGTGGTATCTTGTTGTGTGCCAACAAACATTGGATTGAGCGAGGCCATAAATGCATCAAACATAGGTTCAATTGAAATAATATCAAATTCAACCCCTAATATTTCAGCTTCCTCTTTAGCATCTGCAATACTAATATCGGCTGTATAACGAAATGGCATCATCACCGCCTGTACTTTATCTTTACCTAAAGCATCTACCGCAATAGCAAGGGTTAAAGCAGAATCAATCCCACCAGAAAGTCCTAAAACAGCACCTTGGAAGCCATTTTTAGTCACATAATCGCGAGTTGCAAGTACCAATGCATCATAAACTGAAGCTAATTGATTATTTTCATTCTTATCAATTATCGCAGGATGATTGACACCCAATTCAAAACAAGCAATCTCTTCTTCAAATGATCTTAGCTGGCAAACAATCTTGCCAAGTTCATTACAAATAAAAGATCCGCCGTCAAATACCAACTCATCTTGCCCCCCCACTTGATTGACATAAATAACAGGTAGACCAGTTCGTTTTGCATGTTGTTTAACTAAATTATGGCGATGTTTCTGTTTTTCACAATCATAAGGGGAAGCGTTAATGGTGACAACAAAATCAGCCTGAGCCATATGAATATTATCAACCGGCTCAATTTGCCAAAGATCTTCACAAATTAATAAACCAATCTTTTTGCCTTTAAAATCGACGACGCAAGTTTGATTGTCAGCAGTAAAATAACGCTTTTCATCAAATACATCATAATTGGGTAACTGCTGTTTGTGATAACGCGCTAATAACTTACCGGCAGAAAAGAAAGATAATGAATTATAAATACAGCCAGCATACCAGTGTGGGTGTCCAACAATAACTGCACAGTGTTCACTTGATTGTTGAATTAAAGCCAACGCCTTCTGGCAGCGATCTTTAAAATCAGATCGATAAACTAAATCTTCTGGAGGATATCCACATAACGCAAGTTCTGAAAAAATAATAAGATCATAAGATGAGTGGCTATGCATGAGCTCAACTATCTGCTGAGCATTTCCTTCTATATCGCCAACACGCCAATTTTTTTGCGCTAAAACAATAGATAAAGACATATAAAATTCAACATCACAAATAAAATTAACATTAAGTTTAAATGATTCTAAGTTGCGCTGCTACTTTTTTATCGTTAACATGCAACAATAAATGGTTTTGACTTATCTGGAAGTTAATATGCATAAAATATTAAATGTGGAGCTGGCTAAACGTCGTTATCCCATCACCATTGGTGAAAATCTACTAGGCGAATTTCAACATTTTAAACTCCAAGCTGGTCAACGCGTGCTCATTGCTACGAATGAAACTATCGCGCCCCTTTATTTACAAACATTAATTGATATGCTTGAAAAGCATGGTGTAAAAACCGATTCTGTCGTGGTTCCTGATGGTGAGCAGTATAAAACGATGGAAACATGGAACATGATACTCACAGCCTTACTTGCCCATAATCATACCCGAAGCTCAATATTGATTGCATTAGGTGGCGGCGTAATTGGCGATGTGGCTGGCTTTGCCGCTTCAGCTTATCAACGTGGCATTAAGTTTATTCAAGTACCCACTACACTACTGTCCCAAGTTGACTCATCTGTAGGTGGCAAAACAGCGATCAATCATCCACTGGGTAAAAATATGATTGGCGCATTTTATCAACCGCAATCAGTTGTCATTGATCTTAATTGTTTAAAAACATTACCGCCACGAGAGCTTTCAGCAGGACTTGCTGAAGTAATAAAATACGGTATTATTTTAGATGCTGAATTTTTTAGTTGGTTAGAAGCACACATCGACGATTTACTAAACCTAGATGTTAATGCATTAAGCTACTGTATTTATCATTGTTGTAAGCTTAAAGCACAAGTTGTTGCTGCAGACGAAACAGAACAAGGCATACGCGCGATATTAAATCTTGGTCATACTTATGGGCACGCAATAGAGGCAGAACTGGGTTATGGAAACTGGCTACATGGCGAAGCCGTCAGTGTCGGTATGCTAATGGCTGCACAAACAGCAAAATTACTTGGTAAATTAACCCAAGCAGATATTGAACGGATTAAAAACTTATTAATTCGTGCTAAGCTACCAGTTAACAGACCAACAACAATGCCGATTGAATCTTACCTACCACATATGTTACGAGATAAAAAGGTACTATCCGGACAACTACGGCTAGTTGTACCCACTAAAATTGGGCATGTTCAAGTGCTGGACGGCATTGATAAAGACGTGGTATTTCAATCTATACAACTTACTTAATGATTGGTAAAAACTGGCCGTGTCATTGACAGTAATAAAAAACCACTGCAATTGATATATAACAAGATTAACGCATCTCATCAACAAGATGAAATGCGTTCACATCAAAAAATCACATCATAAACTTACTCAGCTTAATGTAAATATTTTATTACACATCTTTTATATTTGCTTACTCAGATACCTATTTTTTAAATTTATTTTCTATCAAATCACAAAATTTAAAAGACTAATTACTTAGTAAATATTGAAAATTTAATTTACTATTATGTAATTTTGTGTTTACATAATAACCGTTTATGTAATTAATGTTTTACATATAAAGTATAAATGATTTTAACAAGGAAAATAATAATGTTAAAAGATACCCTAAATAATGTCCGAATCCGAGACGAACACATGTTAATCACACCCGAAGAAATAAAACAGCTTTCCCCTCTTTCTGAAGACTTAAAAAATCAAATTGCTTCATCACGCCAAACTGTTGTGGATATTTTAGATAGACGCGATCACCGATTGCTTATCGTCTGTGGTCCTTGCTCTATTCATGATCCTATTGCAGCACTGGAATATGCGCATAAATTAAAAAAACTCTCAGACGAAGTTAAAGATCACTTATTTATCGTCATGCGTGTTTATTTTGAAAAACCAAGAACTACTGTTGGTTGGAAAGGTTTGATTAACGATCCTCATATGGATAGCTCATTTGATATTGAGCATGGACTAAAAAAAGCACGTAAATTACTGCTCGATATTGCTGAAATTGGCTTACCTATTGCAACCGAAGCGTTAGATCCCAATACACCACAATATATTGGGGATTTGATTAGTTGGTCAGCAATTGGCGCAAGAACCACAGAGTCACAAACACATCGAGAAATGGCCTCAGGGCTTTCAATGCCTGTTGGTTTTAAAAATGGAACAGATGGTAGTTTAGATGTCGCCATTAACGCCATGAAATCAGCCTCTATGCCTCACCGTTTTGTGGGCATTAATCAAAAAGGGCAAGTAACCGTTTTACAAACTATGGGTAACCCACATGGTCATGTTATTTTGCGTGGCGGTAAATCACCTAACTTTGACGCTGAAAATGTCGCATTATGTGAGGCACAAATGAAAAAGGCGGGATTGCAACCCAACTTAATGATTGATTGTAGCCATGCCAATTCCAATAAAGATTATCGTAATCAACCTGTTGTTGCTGAATCAATTATTGAACAAATCAAACATGGTAATAATTCAATTATTGGCGTGATGATTGAAAGTAATTTATTTGAAGGCAACCAATCTTCTGAACAACCACCAGAGGACTTCAAATATGGCGTGTCGGTTACTGATGCATGCATTAACTGGGAAGAAACAGACACACTATTGCGAAAAATGGATCATGTTTTAGCACAACCACTGATTGAAAGGCAAAAGCAATCGGTTACAGCTTAATCGATCAATAGATAAATATATCGCCGACATTATTATCGGCGATATATTTTTTAACCTAGCTGCTTACGAGCATTACGGAACATTCGCATCCATGGGCTATCTTCGCCCCAATTATCTGGGTACCAAGAATTTGTTACAGTTCTAAATACACGCTCAGGATGAGGCATCATAATCGTTGCGCGACCATCTTTAGAGGTGACTGCAGTGATCCCATTTGGAGAACCATTTGGATTAGCAGGGTATTGCTGTGTTACTTTACCAAAATGGTCAATATAACGTACCGCAATTAATCCTGATGCTTCTAAATTGGTTAGATGCGTATCATCACTAACCTCAACCCGTCCTTCCCCATGCGAAACCGCAATTGGCATATAACAGCCCGCCATATCAGTAAAAAGCAAAGATGGGCTTGATTGAATTTGCACTAAGCTAAAGCGCGCTTCAAAACGTTCTGACAAATTACGCACAAAACGAGGCCACAAATCAGCCCCTGGAATCAGATCATTAAGGTTTGACATCATTTGGCAACCATTACAAACCCCTAACGATAACGTATCGCCGCGATGGAAAAACTGCTCAAACTCATATCGAACTCGCTCATTAAACAGCACTGATTTAGCCCAACCTTCGCCAGCACCCAACACATCACCATAAGAAAAGCCACCACAAGCAACCAGTGTACTAAATGGCTCAAGCGTAATACGACCTGAAAGTAAATCCGTCATATGTACATCAATGGCTTCAAAACCAGCTCGATCGAATGCGGCGGCCATTTCGACATGCGAATTAACCCCTTGTTCACGTAAAATGGCAACTTTAGGTTTTGCACCTTTAGCAATATAAGGCACAGTAATATCCTTTTGTGGGTCGAAAGTTAAGTGCACACTTAGTCCTGGATCATCTTCATTTTGTTTCGCTTGATGTTCTTGATCTGCACACTCAGGATTGTCACGTAACCGCTGCATCTGCCAAGTTGTTTCGGCCCACCATGTTCTTAACATTGAGCGCGACTCACTATAAACCACAGCAGATTTGTTGCGCACAATAAATTGTTGTCCTGCTTTAGCACTACCCAAAGCATGAACCGTATGAGATAAGCCAAACTGCTTAAAGCAAGCCATTACATCGTCTAAACAACTATTAGCCACCTGAATAACAGCACCAAGCTCCTCATTAAATAGCGAAGCAATCACATCATGACCTAATTGAGAAATATCAACATCAACACCACAATGCCCTGCAAAAGCCATCTCAGCCAATGTCACAAACAGCCCTCCATCGGAACGATCATGATAAGCAAGCAGAGCATTTTGACTGACTAAGGCTTGAATTGCTTGATAAAAATTAAGCAGCTCTTTAGGGTTATGCACATCCGCTGTTTGTTGACCTAAATGACGATACACTTGCGCCAGCGCAGTTGCACCTAACGCTTGATGACCGTTTGATAAATCAACCAACAATAACGTATTATCTTGATCGGCACGCAATTGTGGTGTCACGGTTTTACGCACATCTTCAACGCGTGCAAATGCCGAAATAACCAACGATAACGGCGACGTCACTGTTTTTTGTTCGCCATCTTGTTGCCATGTGGTTTTCATCGACATCGAATCTTTACCAACTGGAATTGCAAGTCCCAATGCTGGGCATAGATCTTCACCTATTGCTTTAACGGCCTGATAAAGCCCAGCATCTTCACCCGGATGGCCAGCGGCAGCCATCCAGTTAGCTGAAAGCTTAATGCGTTTGATATCGCCAATATTCGTTGCGGCAATATTGGTAATCGCCTCACCAACAGCAAGCCTTGCCGAGGCAGCAAAGTTAATTAGTGCAACTGGCGCGCGCTCCCCAATGGACATAGCTTCGCCATAATAACTATCAAAACTTGCGGTGGTAACAGCACAATCGGCAACAGGTACTTGCCAAGGACCGACCATTTGATCGCGCGATACCATCCCCGTCACAGAGCGATCGCCAATGGTAATTAAAAAGGTCTTTTCGGCAACCGTTGGCAAATGTAAAACCCGTTTGACTGCATCATATAAATTAATGTCAGCAGTTGAAAAATTATCACCATGCGCCTGATGTGTTTTTACATCGCGTTGCATTTTAGGCGTTTTACCAAGAAGTACATCCAATGGTAGATCAATTGGATTATTATTAAAATGATCATCATGCAAAGTAACAGCTTTATTGGCAGTTGCTTGACCAATCACAGCATAAGGCGCCCGTTCGCGTTGGCAAAGCTCATCAAACAGAGCCAATTTATCCGGATGGATAGCAAGCACATAACGTTCTTGCGATTCATTACACCAGATTTCTAGCGGTGACATTCCCGGCTCATCACTGAGTATTTTACGTAGTTCAAATTTACCACCACAGCCCCCGTCACTAACCAGCTCAGGCATCGCATTAGACAAACCGCCAGCACCCACATCATGAATAAATAAGATAGGGTTATCTTCACCTAGTTGCCAGCAGCGATCGATAACTTCTTGACAACGGCGCTCCATTTCAGGGTTATCGCGCTGAACAGAAGCAAAATCCAGATCTGCATCGGATTGACCTGATGTCATAGACGACGCCGCCCCACCACCTAAGCCAATATTCATCGCAGGACCACCTAACACAATCAGCTTAGCGCCAGCCGGAAACTCACCTTTTTGAATATGTTCACGGCGAATATTACCCATACCACCCGCTAACATAATCGGTTTATGATAACCTCTCACTTCTTCGCCATTATGGCTATTTACTCGCTCTTCATAAGTGCGAAAATAACCTAATAAAGCCGGACGACCAAATTCATTATTAAACGCTGCTCCCCCTAAAGGACCCTCCATCATAATATCAAACGCACTGACAATACGATCAGGCTTACCAAAATCTTGCTCCCAAGGTTGTTCAAAATTAGGGATCCGCAAGTTAGAAACCGAAAAACCCACTAAACCGGCTTTCGGTTTAGCCCCGCGCCCAGTTGCACCCTCGTCACGAATCTCACCACCACTCCCCGTTGCCGCTCCCGGCCAAGGCGATATGGCGGTTGGATGATTATGCGTTTCCACTTTCATTAAAATATCTGCATATTCTTGATGATAACCGTAGGTTTTATTCTCATTATCTGCAAAAAAGCGCCCAACTTTCGAGCCATCCATCACAGCGGCATTATCCTTATAAGCAGACGAAACATAATCAGGAGTGTGCTCAAAAGTATTTTTGATCATCTTAAACAGTGATTTAGGCTGCTTTACCCCATCAATAATCCAATCAGCATTAAAAATCTTATGGCGACAATGCTCAGAGTTGGCTTGCGCAAACATATAAAGTTCAATATCAGTCGGATTACGTTTTAATTTTTTAAAATTTTCAACTAAATAATCAATCTCATCAGATGCTAACGCTAAACCTAATTTAAGGTTAGCATCTTCTAACGCTTTGCGCCCTTGGGCTAATAAATCAACGGTTGTCACAGGCGTTGGAGACTCAACGTGGAATAGCTGCTCGGCTTGCTCAACACGACTAAAAACAGCTTCCATCATGCGATCGTGAATCAATGATAAAAAATCATTTTTTTGTGAATCGGTTAATGGCGAACTCACTTGCACATAATAAGCGATTCCTCGTTCAATACGGCGAATCTGCGACAAGCCGCAATTATGCGCAATGTCCGTCGCTTTTGACGACCAAGGCGAAATGGTTCCAGCTCTAGGCGTGACTAAAAAGAGTTGTTTAATGGATTTATCTTTGATATTTATTTGTGCAGTTTTAGGACCATATTGCAATAATCTATCTAGCGTTAATTGTTGTTTGTCCGTCAATTTATCAGCCAAATCAACAAAATGGAGATATTGGGCTTCAATACCAATAACAGGGATGGATTTTTCACAACAAGTAGATAAGATTTTACTAATACGAAATGCAGATAAAGCAGAACAGCCAGCTAAAATTTTCATGAAAATTACTCTTTTTAAGCCAAAAATAGGGGGGAAATAGAACAATATTATAAAAGAAAGCGTACGATGTGGCTATATTAAATACAATTAATCAGGTGATGGTTTTTTTATTTTTTGCTTAACTAAAAAAGCAACAAAACATCATAAAGCTACATAAAATCAACATGCGAATACTTATTGGAAAAATTTGAAAAATTAAGGCAGGACGAAAAACCCAATACCATACCATCCTTAATGCAGATAGTAAGGCATGGTTTATTCACTCGATAGCGATCGATAAACTATTTTCAATATCTATACCAATATTGCAATCAATTATATTTACCATGATGACAGGATTGAAAGGCATATTTCGACAGAAATATCGCCAGAGTATAAAAATATAGATATGTTTATCACTACGAAAATAGAAAATTACATAATCTAAACCTTGTTGCAACTGTTATCTCCAAATAATACAGCTGCCTATTTATAGCTTTTATTGGTTTTTGCTTTAACTTCTTGCATTGACTGCAAAATTCGATGATAGTTATCTAACCTTGATTGAGCAATTTCACCCTCTTGCACGGCTTTTTGTAATAAACATCCTGGTGTGTCAAGATGATTACAATCACGAAAGTGGCAACCACCTAAATAATTATTAAATTCTTTAAAACCACTAATCACTTGCTCCGGCTCTAAGTGCCATAAACCAAATTCACGGATACCTGGTGAATCAATAATATCGCCACCATTTGGTAAATGGTAAAGCTTTGATGAGGTTGTGGTGTGTTGACCAAGTCCTGATATTCCCGAAATATCCCCAATCATTGCTGATTGTGATTGATGAGGTAACAGTAAATTAATAATACTTGATTTACCCACGCCTGACTGCCCAACTAAAATAGAAATCTTACCTTGCAAGATATCTTGTAATACCGCAATACCTTGTTGATGCTGGCATGAAACATACAACACTTGATAACCAATTTTGGTATAAATCGCCAATTGTTTTTCAACATCAGCGCGTTGCTGATCATTGAGTAAATCAATCTTGTTTAAAACAATAATGGGTTGTATATCAGTACTTTCACAAGCTACTAAATAGCGATCGATAATATTTAGTGATAGTTCTGGCAAAACAGCCGAAATAATCACGATTTGATCAACATTTGCGGCAACAGGTTTAACACCATCATAAAAATCAGGCCGAACAAGCTCAGAGTGCCGAGGATGAACCGCTTCAATGATGCCATTGGTATTCGGCTCTAAACTTTCGCGCCATAAAACTTTATCGCCAGTGACTAACGACGGTAATGTGCGCCGAATACTACAACGATAAATAAGACCAGCACTATCTTCGACATCAGCCGATTTACCAAAACGACTTATCACCACACCATCACGAGGGGATGAAAAATTTGATAGACTGTCATCTTGTTTTATAGCTAATCGTTGCTGGTGTTTTGCCGCTACGCGCCTTTTTTGATTTTGGGAGAGTTGATTTTTTGCCATAGCACTCATTTTTTACTAAAACAGATTGTCAGTTATGCTACACTACTGAGTATCAAAAAGAAAATTTCTATCGCAAATTATGAGCAAACAACCACAAATTAACAATAGTAATCTTATTTGGATCGATCTTGAAATGACAGGACTTAATCCAACCACTGATCGCATTATTGAAATTGCAACCATTGTTACCGATTCTAATTTAAATATCCTTGCTGAAGGACCGGTCATTGCCGTTCATCAATCTGATGAGCAATTAGCTTTAATGGATGAGTGGAATCAAAATACTCATGGCAAATCAGGACTCATTGAGCGTGTTCGTACAAGTACCATTAGCGAACAACAAGCCGAACAACAGACCATCGAATTTTTAAAACAATGGGTACCTGAAAACTGCTCACCGATTTGTGGTAATACTATTGGGCAAGATCGTCGTTTTTTATTTAACTATATGCCTAATTTAGAACGTTATTTCCATTATCGTTATTTAGATGTCAGCACAATTAAAGAATTAGCTAAACGTTGGAAACCGGAAATACTAAAAGGAATTAGTAAACAGAGTTCGCACCAAGCGCTTGATGATATTCGTGATTCGATTGCCGAACTGGTTTATTACCGCGAGCACTTTTTTAATCTAACCGAATAATTAGCATGCAAATTTTATATACTGTTTTATTATATTTGATTCAACCCTTCGTTTGGCTAAGGCTACTTTGGCGTAGCTGTAAAGCGCCTGCTTATCGTAAGCGTTGGCTTGAACGCTATGGTTTTTGCCAAAATAAAGTTGAACCTAACGGTATTTTACTACATGCCGTATCAGTGGGAGAAACGATTGCCGCTATCCCACTCATCAAAGCATTGCAACAACAATATCCTAATTTACCTATCACTGTGACCACTATGACGCCAACAGGCTCGGAGCGAGTGCAATCGTCATTCGGTGATAGCGTGCATCATGTCTATTTACCTTATGATTTGCCTTGCGCAATAAATCGTTTTTTAAAAACAACTCAGCCCAAATTAGTGATTATTATGGAAACTGAGCTTTGGCCTAATTTTATTGGGCAGTGTTACAAACGAAATATTCCGCTGATTCTTGCCAACGCCAGATTATCAGAACGATCAGCTAACCGATATCGCAAACTAGGACGCGCGATTAGCCATTTACTATCAAAAATTAGCACCGTTGCCGCACAAAATAAGCAAGATGGAGAGCGTTTTATATCACTGGGTTTGCCAAGTGATCATCTAGCAATAACTGGCAGTATTAAATTTGATATTGATTTAACTACTCAACAGCAGCAAAAAATCACAACACTAAAACAACAGTGGCAATTAAACCACCCTGTTTTTATTGCTGCAAGTACACATAGTGGCGAAGATGAAATCATCTTGTCTGCCTTTGAACGATTATTACAAACATATCCTAATTTGTTATTGATTCTTGTCCCCCGTCACCCTGAACGCTTTAAAACCGTCGAAAAATTAATTAATGACCGTGGGTTAAATTATATCAACCGCAGTAGCAACCAAGTTCCGACTCAACAGACGCAAGTCATTTTGGGCGATACAATGGGAGAGTTAATAGAACTTTATGGCATGGCCGATATTGCCTTTGTTGGTGGTAGTTTAGTGAAGCATGGTGGGCATAACCCATTAGAGCCAGCACTCCACCACATCCCAATCATTAGTGGCGAACACTTTTTCAATTTTAAAGTTATTTGTGAACAGCTCATTTCAGCTAACGGGATGATCACTTGTGCTAGCTCAGAAGACGCTCTTTATTCCGCGGTTAATGCGCTTTTGGCAAATAAAAGTAATAGTCAGCAAATTGGCGAACAGGCATATCAAGTATTAAAACAAAATCAAGGGGCACTAAATCGGCTGCTTAACATTATCAATCATTATCTTTGCGCAAAATAAGGATTGCTTGTGGAAAAAAAACAAGGTCTATTATTGGTTAATTTAGGCACGCCAAGTGCGGCAACACCAGATGCAATAAAGCAGTATTTAACCGAGTTTTTGCTCGATCGGCATGTAGTTGATTTACCTAAGCTGTTTTGGTCTCCCATTTTAAAGTATCTTGTGATACCTAAACGAGTGCCTTATATTATTCACCATTACCAAAAAATTTGGATAAATGGCGCATCACCTTTATTACATTATAGCCAATTATTATGTGATAAGTTACAACGCCATTTACCTAATATCCAATGTGAATTAGCCATGACCTATGGCAAACCGGATATGCAATCTGCGTTGAACAAGCTTCAATCATGCTCAAAAATTACCGTATTGCCACTCTTTCCACAGTATTCCACAACCACAACTCTGGCAGTACTTGACAAACTTAAACAAATTATCGCCTCTGATCAAATCATCGATAACATCTGCTATATTCGTGATTATGCTGATCATCCAAGCTATATCAATGCACTTTATCTACAAATTAAGCAGGCTTTTGAAGATCAAGGAGAGCCTGAAGTGCTCGTGCTTTCTTATCATGGTATCCCAGAGAGTTATATTCACAAACGAAAAGAGGATTATATTAAACGTTGTGAAATGACCACGCAGTTATTAATCGAAAAATGTCGAGCAAATGGTATAAATCGACCAATCCAAATGGCGTACCAATCCAAATTTGGTAAAGGTAAATGGGTTACACCAAGTACCAGTGACACACTACAAACACTAGCGCAAAGTGGCGTTAAAAACGTGCACGTTATCTGCCCGGGTTTCTCGGTAGATTGTATTGAAACCCTTTATGAAATTGACGAAGAAAATCGAGAACTGTTTTTTAATGCAGGCGGAAAAACGTTTTATTATATTCCCGCATTAAATGAGAGCGACTTACAGATTAGTTTAATCATAGCGTTAATCAATCATACTCAACCGCTTACATTTAAAAATTTATACTCAAACACATAGTTTCCTGAAACTTTTTGACAAAAGCCATTTGACTTAAAAAGATTATACAAAGTTGATAATTGTTAACGTTCAAATGATTCAAATTTTAAATTAACAAATATTAATGCTAAATAGCTATCTATCTCCCCTATAATTTATGGCGTATGATAGGATATTATTAATAATTGAGTATCTGAGCACTGAGGAGAAAATTAAGTGAAAATCATCATCATTGGCGCTCAAGCCGCAGGCGCAAGTGCTGCGGCAAAAGCCAAAAGAATGAACCCAGAGGCAACCATCCGTATTTATGAAAAATCGAATATTGTCTCGTTTGGCGCTTGTGGTTTACCCTATTTCATTGGTAACCACTTTACTGATGCCAATGAAATGATATCTCGAACACCAGAACAATTTCAAAAAGATGGTATTGAAATTAAAACGTTACATGAAGTCATGGCGATTGATGTTAATCAAAAAAAATTAACCATTAAAGATCACAATACTGGTGATTGCTTTGATGACAACTACGATAAGTTATTACTAGCGGTTGGCGCAAGTCCTGTCATGCCGGCTTTTAAAAATGGTCAGCTAAAAAACATTTTTACATTACGTGATCTGCACGATGGATTAGCAATTAAACACGTATTATCAGACCCAAATACCCAAAATGTTATTGTTGTCGGTGCTGGCTATATTGGGCTTGAAATCGCTGAATCACTGGTCGCCTTACAAAAAAAGGTTAAATTGATTCAATTGGATGACAGAATCCTTGTCGATGCGTTTGATGAACAAATTACCGACCTAATTGAAGAAAATATTAAACAACATTGCGGCCTACACTTGCAAGAACGAGTACTTGGCTTTGAAGGCTCATACAATGTCACGCATGTAATTACCGATAAAGGACGATATCTCGCTGATATGGTTATTATTGCAACGGGAGTAAAACCAAATAGTGATATCTATAAAGATCTTGGCATCAACACACTTAAAAATGGCGCCATAATCACTAACAGCTTAGGGCAAACCAATATTACCGATATTTATGCCGCTGGCGATTGCACCGCGCTTTACCATAAAGTGAGCCATTCAATGGTATATATCCCGCTCGCCACAGGAGCAAACAAGCTTGGTAAAATTGTAGGCGAAAATTTAGGTGGTGGACATTGCGAATATCCCGGCACGATTGGCACTTCAGCTTTAAAAGTTTTTGATATCGAAGCAGGGCGCACTGGTTTAACCGAAAACGAAGCCAAAAAAGCCGCAATCCCCTATAAAACTGTCATGGTTAAAGATAAAAATCACAGTAATTATGTTGCTGGGCAAACAAGTGTAACAGCAAAACTTATTTATCATGCCGATACGCGCGTGATTTTAGGTGGACAAATAGCCGGTGGACAGGGAGCGGTATTAAGAGTGAACACGTTAGCAACCGCTATATGGGCGAATGTGAAAATTGATGAATTAGCCATGATGGATTTTCTGTATGCGCCACCTTTTTCCAGACCTTGGGATATTTTAAATATTGCCGGCTCAATCGCAAAATAAACAACATTAATGTATTTATAGTTAAACATCAAATCATGTGATTAAATATAGATTGTTAACCAGATAATTGAATTATCAAAAGAGAGGCTAATTATGTCAGATGCCATTTTTCAGGGGACTTTTTTTGAAAAGTTCCTAGCAATTACTCATTATCAAACACTCATTGGTATTGGGCTACTACTCATCTGTTTTTTTGCGGTGATGAAACCGTTACAAGATAAAAAAGTCAATTTTTCAGTTCGTATGTTAGTTGGCTTAATCCTTGGTGCTGCGCTTGGTCTAGGCATTCAAGCTGTGGCTGGATTTCCTGATGCAGCGACCCTCTGGATGCAAGAAACCGCAACATGGTATGGGCTATTTGGTCGAGCATTTATCGCTTTTATCCGAATGTTAGTGATACCACTTATTTTTGTATCGATTGTTAAAGTGATTATCGACTTTTCGGGCAAAAAAAATCTACCTCAAATTGCATTTAGAGGGATTTTTTGGTTACTGTTTACAACAGCTATTGCCTGTGTCGTTGGTATTTTGCTAGCAAATCTATTTGCTTTAGGTGAAATAAGCTCAAGCCCTGTACATCAAGTCCAAGCAAAACAATACACCAATATTATTGATACCTTTATAAATCTAATCCCAAGTAATATTATTGCATCAATGGTAAATGAAAACATTGTTGGATTAGTCATCTTCTCAGCCTTAATGGGGCTTGCTGCTAATAGAATGGAAAAGAAGAATCCACAGCCTATTGAGCTCTTTAAAACATTTATCGAAGCACTTTACAAAATCGTGATGTCCATTGCGATGACAGTTATTAAATATATGCCTTACGCAGTCATTGCGTTACTGGCTCGCACCATTATTTCTAATGGAATACCGGCCATTATTCAGGTTTCTAGCTTTGTTGCCGCCATCTATATTGCCACATTGATTATGCTAATTGTGCATATTGCCATTGTTTCAATTCATGGTATTTCACCAACCATGTTTATCAAAAAAGCACTAGGAACATGGTTATTAGCCTTTACTAGTCGCTCATCAGTTGGCTCACTACCAATGACTATCTCAACGTTAACCGTTCGAATGGGGGTAAATACCGGCACAGCAAATTTAGTCGGCTCACTTGGCAGCACTATGGGAATGAATGGATGTGCTGGTTTTTTCCCTGCTTTACTTGCAGTGATGGTAGCGCATATGGTTGGTATTGAGACTAATATCCAGTTTTATATTATGCTAATCATTGTAGTGGTTATTGGTTCAATCGGCATCGCTGGCATTCCCGGCACAGCAACCGTTGCTGCAACCGTTGTTTTATCTGGTATGGGGATGGCCGAATACTTCCCATTAATTGGGATGGTTTTAGCTGTTGATCCAATTATTGATATGGCAAGAACTTTAGCCAATGTATCTGGCGCTATGACAGCGGCTGTGGCAACTGATCGTGAAATTGGCCTTATGGATATGGCTGTGTATAACGATCCTAATATCACTCTGGAAAATGATCAGTCAGAAGTTTGATACTAGTAGCTGTAACCATTAAAAATAGTCAAAAAATTTAGGATAAAAATTAGTTTTGGTTCAGTTAGGTTTTGGACGTTTTATCCTTTGGGTATTGTAAAAGATTAGTGTCTTTTTCCGATGAAAATTTATCAGACAATGAATTGATTTTATTTAATTTTATAGTAATTTTTGTTTTAGATTTTTATATTGAATGAGAAAGACCTTGTTGATGTTCAGCTACAAAAGCACATTCCCTGCCAATGTCGCCAGACAGGTTGCCCCATCAAACTGGGCAACCTGTCTTTGACTACTTAATTTAAAGGTACATGATCTTGTCTGAGGTTCAAGAATTAAACGCTAAAAATTTAAGGGTAGACACACATTCCGTATGCGGTTTCATTAGAATTTCTAGTTTTTACCTGACCTCCAACCGCGGTAACAACGAGCTTTTTACCATCTACTACATCGCTTGTCCAATATGCATTATCAGAAGGTAAACCTACTAAATCCATGTATTCTGTCATGTAACCCCACTCGCTAAGCAAGCCGCCACCAATTCGTCGATGGTAATGGTTTCCAGCCGATGATGGTTTAGCGCTTTGGCAACTGCTGTGCAGACTAGAACAGTTTGCGTTGGTGACATCTTTCACCTGCATAACCCTATAACCTAATGTGTTACACCAGTTTTCATGTGAAGAGAATAAACTAAATCGGCTTCCGCGATTGACAAACCACTTTTGCAATTCAAATCCATATTTAATCACTGATTTGCCACTGCTATCGTAACCGACTAATTCAAATTTCTGAGGTAAGTCTGGTTTGCTAATTCCGTTTCGATTTCCATTCGCCTTTGGACCGGTTAGTGTGATTCGCACACTGCTACCTGCCGCATTGGGCTTCATTTTGGCGGTTATACCTGCATTAGTGATAGCAGGCCAAGTGAGTCGATCACTACCTTCTATGTATAAATCAAAGAATATACCATTAATGCCAGTGTTCGGGAAGTTACTAGATGCGATAAAGCCTTTGTCTGGATTCCACATACCTTCTGGACCTGCGAACTGATTTACGTCTAACCTTAGATCGCCCGCCTTAATGTAGCAGACTTTAGGAGTTAAGACTGGAGTGATAAAGTAACTTACTGTACTTTCGCCGAAAGTGCTGCTATTAGGCACGCCATATTGTGTTTTTAACATGCCACCAGTACTACTTAATACCACTTTATAAGGTGCTCCACAAATATCTAAGACATGGCTGCGACTAACTTTTTGGTTATATCTATCTGTGAAGCTAATACTTAAGCTACCAGTTGCAGTTACACCATTTTCTCCCAGTCCATCACCATCATCATCACCCCAGAAGTTATAGGAGGAATTAATTAGTTCTTTTAATTCTATTGAGTCTTTTGATGCTGGCACAAACATGCCAACATTAGCTAAAGTTTCTTCTGCATTGGGTAAGACTATCGGGTTTTTCGCAGTTGAAGTATTGGTTGCCGGTGTAATAGTTGTGCCATCGGATAACGTGATACCTAACAGCTCTTCGGTAGTGGTGGCTTTAGTTTTACCACCATCAAACGTTAAATACGGCGCCGAACCCTGAATTGTATTTGCCGTAAAGGCAGATAACGCCTGTGTATTTAATGGATACGACAATAGTACCAATGGCACTAAAATAAAAAAGGCTGCCGATAGCGATAATGAAGTTAAGGTGGATAAGCAAGGTTGTGAACGTTTAGTTAATTGTAATCGCTGAATTAAACCACAGCATAGCCACTTGTTGACACTTATTAACCAGAATTTACGACAATATTGTGCGTATCTATTCAATAAGTTGAGGATAAAAATAATACCTAATAGGTACTTAGACATATTTGAAGCAAAATATTGCCACATTTGATAGCTAAAGTTGTACTGCATAACATCCTATATATCAAGTTTTTTTTCTTGATAAATCTTTTTTTTATAGTTTTTAACCCAAAAAATGAGCTGAATTATTTGTGTGCTTGGCAGTATAGCGTTTAAAAAAAAATTAGCTACCCTTTTGTCTAAAATTTTTGTAAAAAAACTTAAAATCATGTATAAAAATTAAAAATTATGTATAAAAATTTGCAATTAAATGGCAAAAACTTGTTAACATTCTATGTCAATTTGATTCAAATTTTTTAATAATCGAAAACAAGCACAACCAATAAAATAAGAATAGTTAACTATTTATACTACCAAGATACCTTATCAAGCATCAAATAACCTTACGTCAATTGAATATAAAACAAAAAAATTAGCCTAGTTTTCTGCTTGAGATTTGTACTAGAGATGGGTAGGTATATGACCAACAAATAGAATAAAAATTATACGAATAAAAAAGGACGCAGTTTGCGTCTTTTTTATTATTGTTTAATTTGTTAAAACTAAAGCGTCTTTAACCAGGCTTTAACATCGTTACCTAAGATTTTGTGGCGCATTGCGTATTGTACAAAGGTTTGTATATAACCGAGTTTATTACCACAGTCATGGCTACAGCCTTTTATGCAATAAGCATCAACACAATCTTCTTCAAGCAACATGGCAATTGCATCAGTTAATTGAATTTCCCCCCCTGTACCTAATGGGGTTTTGGCAAGTAGAGGCCAAATTTTTTCAGATAGAACATAACGCCCAACCACAGATTGATTTGATGGCGCTTCTTCAACTGATGGCTTTTCAACAATACTATACATTTGTGCAACATTACCAGCGGATAACGTTTCCCCACGACAATCGACAATACCATAAGAAGAAACCAATTCTTTCTGCACTGGCTCAACCATAATTTGGCTATGTTTGGTTTCATTATAATTGTTGATCATTGCAGCTAAATTATCGCAGGTCAGATCGCTTTCGTACTCATCAATAATCACATCGGGTAAAACGACAGCAAAGGGCTCATCACCCACTAAAGGATAAGCACATAATACCGCATGACCTAGTCCTTTAGCCAAACCTTGGCGAACGCTGGTTATTGTGACATGTTTAGGTAAAATACATTGTACTTCTTGTAATAACTGACGTTTAACACGTGCTTCTAACATAGCTTCCAATTCAAAACTAGTATCGAAATGGTTTTCAATTGAATTTTTCGATGAATGAGTCACAAAAATAATTTCAGTGATGCCTGCTGCTATACACTCTTTAACTACATATTGGATAAGTGGCTTGTCAACAACCGGTAGCATCTCCTTTGGAATAGCTTTAGTGGCGGGTAACATGCGTGTACCCAAACCAGCAACGGGGATAACCGCTTTTTTTATTTTTCTACTCGCTGAACTTTCTAAATTTGATGTCATCTTCTTTCCTTAAAATAAATTAACTAATAATGGCGCTTGTAATCATTTCACTATCGCGCCCATTAACGAATATATTTTTGACTCACACTGACTTTGCTATATAAATGATTCAGTCATTTTTTATGACTATTTAATAATCGATAAATCATTAGATTCGATTAGTAAAGAATTATCCCTATCTTTGGCAAAAGAATCAATAGCGATATAAACGATTTGGCAATTCTGTAACACGGCTTGAGGTACCACTAATTTGGGTTCACAAAAATGTTTATTTGGGATAATCTGGCACCAAAATTTAATCAATTAATTTATTTTTTATTTTGGCACAATGAATTGTGCAAATATTATCCTTCTCAGCTTTGGATAATATAAACACGCTGATAACTTTGTATATTTGATGGAAGTGTATGCAATAAAAATTCAACACCGGTTAAGTTTGGATACTACTAAATCTCCATCGTTAAAGGTGCAGTTCAAAACTTTAATGAACCGCACCCAACAAGTAAAATAGCGTAACAAAAGACAAAACACCTAATATTTTTAATCTAAAATAGTTAAAACGCTAAAAAAATATTAGTAGACAAACTATAACTTTAGTTACATTTTATCACTGACTTTTTCAGCTGTATGTGAAATGACCTTTCCACCAGATTCAACATCTTGACCAACACCTTTAACAGTGTTACATCCAACAACAAGTGTTGTCATCGCAATACCAAATATCAACATTAACATTTTATGGAACATACAATATACTCCTTTTAGTAATATGATTATTTTAATGCAGCAAATGCTTCTGCCACACGGTAGATATTATGGTGATTTAAACCCGCTACACACATCCTTCCACTGCCCACCAAATAAACAGCAAAATTATCTTTCAATTGTGTAACTTGCTCTTTACTAAAACCGGTATAACTGAACATGCCTCGCTGTTTAACCAAATAATCAAAATTACAGTTAGGTGCAGCAGTTTTTAATAATTCAACCAACATTGTACGCATAGTTACAATGCGATTTCTCATTGATTCGACTTCTTTAAACCATTGCGCTTTAAGCTCTGGATGATTTAATACATAACTCACCAATTGCGCACCATAAGCTGCTGGGCTTGAATAATTCTGGCGAACGGTGGCTTGTAACTGCCCTAATACGCAGGCAGCGACGTCACTGTTATCGCATAAAACGGATAATCCCCCAACACGTTCACCATAGAGTGAAAATGTTTTCGAAAATGAGTTACTGACAAATCCACACAATCCTGTATCTGCCATTTTGCGAATCGCATAGGCATCATCGTCAATACTTTCGCCAAAACCTTGATAAGCAATATCCATAAATGGAATAAGATCACGGGCCTTTAACACCTCGATCACTTTATCCCACTGCGTATGTGTTAAATCAGCTCCAGTTGGGTTATGGCAGCAAGGATGAAGTAATACAATGCTTTTAGCAGGTAGTTGATTTAATGTTTCAAGCATTGCTTCAAATTTTACGCCACAAGTTTGCTCATCAAAATAGGGATATTTGTTTACCTTAAGCCCGGCACCGCTAAAAATAGCGATATGATTTTCCCATGTTGGATCGCTGACCCATACTTCGGATTTTGGAAAATAACGAAATAAAAAATCAGCCCCTATTTTAAGAGCACCTGAACCACCTAACGTTTGTATCGTTGCGATACGTTTATCTTTATAAGCGGAATGATCTTCACCAAATAATAGAGACTGAATTGATTGACAATACGTTGGCAAGCCACTCATTGGCAAATACAGTTGTGCACCTTGGTTGAGATGATAAATATCATCACGAGCAGTTTTTATACACTGCAATTGGGGAACCACGCTGTTGTCATCATAATAATAACCAATACTTAAATTCGTTTTATTATCTCGGCTATCATTCATAAACTCAGCGACTAACGATAAAATGGGATCCCCTGCATACGATTCTACTTTTTCAAACATGTTCACAATCCATTTGGCACAAAAAACAACAATAAATATTTGTAGATTATTACACCAACTTTATTGGCAATCAATCATTAAATAACAGTTTAACAATAAATAATTAATTTAATTTTTGGTTAAAAAATGGCTGTATTTTTGATAGTAAAAAGTAATAGATGAGATAACTAAAAGTATAATGTGTTTTAACCCACTTTTTTATACTAAAACGTAGGGTTTCCTGAAACTTTTTGACAAAAATTAGCACCTTTTGGTGCTAATCAGGTAAGCAAATTTATTTAGCAGCAATGACTTCAATTTCGACTTTAGCATCTTTAGGAATTCGAGCAACTTGCACGCAAGAGCGAGCTGGGAAAGACGCATTATTTTCAGTAAAAAATGCTTCGTATACCGCATTTACCTCAGCAAAATCATTCATATCAGCTAAAAAAATAGTTGTTTTTACGATATTACTGACTTGATAACCTGCCGCAGTGACAATCGCTTTAACATTGGCTAAACTTTGTTTGGTTTGTTCTTTCACACAACTTGGCATATCACCTGTGGCAGGATCGAGTGGGATTTGTCCTGAGGCAAATAACATTTTACCTAAATCTAACGCCTGAACATAAGGCCCAATAGCGGCTGGCGCTTTATCAGTACTAATTATTTTTGCCATATTCGATGTTCTCCTTTTTAATCTATGCTGTTTTAATTACCAAAATGGTCAATGTGTGCACTGTCTATCTTTTCTCATTTCAACAGGAACATTAATTAGTGTCAAGTCAGCGCAAAATTATGATCGTGGGACTTATTAAAATTTTCTGATATGATAATCACAATTTTTTTATTTATTACGAGAGTTAATATGTTCGAGAATTTAACCGACCGTTTATCACAGACATTCCGCAATATCAGTGGTCGTGGACGACTATCTGAAGACAATATTAAAGATGCGTTGCGCGATGTGCGTATGGCATTACTCGAAGCAGATGTTGCCCTGCCTGTGGTTCGTGAATTTATTAATCAAGTTAAAGAAAAAGCTGTTGGATTAGATGTCAGCAAGAGTCTAACACCAGGTCAAGAATTTATCAAAATAGTTCAAGATGAACTTACCCGTGCAATGGGGGAAGTCAATAGTTCACTCAATTTGGCAACCCAACCACCTGCGGTTATGTTAATGGCAGGATTACAAGGTGCCGGTAAAACAACTAGCGTTGCTAAACTGGCTAAATTTCTAAAAGAAAAACAGAAAAAGAAAGTACTTGTGGTGTCTGCCGATGTTTATCGACCTGCGGCAATTAAACAGTTAGAAACACTGGCTAAAGCGATTGATGTTGAGTTCTTTCCATCTGATATTACTGAAAAACCGGTCAATATCGTCAATAAAGCCATTTCTCATGCAAAATTGCAATTCTTTGATGTACTTATTGTCGATACTGCAGGTCGTTTGCATGTTGATAACGACATGATGGATGAAATCAAAGCGCTTCATCAAGCCATTAATCCAATTGAGACATTATTTGTAGTTGATGCCATGACTGGGCAAGATGCTGCCAATACAGCTAAAGCTTTCAATGATGCTTTGCCGCTTACCGGTGTAATTTTAACCAAAGTTGATGGCGATGCGCGTGGTGGTGCAGCACTATCCATTCGGAATATTACCGGTAAGCCGATTAAATTCTTAGGGATGGGGGAAAAAACTGACGCTTTAGAGCCATTTTATCCCGATCGTATTGCTTCGCGCATCTTAGGTATGGGTGATGTACTCTCTTTGATTGAAGAGTTGCAGCATAATGTCGATCGCGAAAAAGCAGAGAAAATTGCTAAAAAACTGAAAAAAGGCGATAAGTTCGATTTTAATGACTTTCAAGACCAACTCAAACAGATGCGTAATATGGGTGGAATGGGTACTCTGTTGGCTAAATTACCGGGTGTTGGTCAACTTCCTGATCATATCAAAGCGCAGATGGATGATAAAATCACTATCAAAATGGAGGCCATTATTGGTTCGATGACATTAAAAGAACGCGCTAATCCTGAAATCATTAAAGGCTCACGCAAACGCCGTATTGCAAATGGTTCTGGAACAAAAGTACAAGATGTCAACAAACTATTAAAACAGTTTGAAGATATGCAAAAGATGATGAAGAAAATGAAAGGCGGTGGCATGATGAAGATGATGCGCCAAATGAAAGGATTAATGGGCGGAGGTATGGGATTCCCTCCACGTTAAATCATCACAAACGCCTGTTGCAACTAAAATAAGTTATAGCAATCTATCACTATTGCTTTTCCGTAAACATATCGCGCTTATAAACAGCGCGATAATGCTTCTGATTGGCTAATTTAATTGTTTAGTTTAATCGATTTAATCTTTATTGGTCTGTTCATTGTAAATATAGTACCTATCGATGATGTAATAATAAAAACAATGGCTAGCCACTGATAGTGGGTTAATTGTTCATGCAAAACAATGAATCCAGAAAGTGCGGCAAAAACAGGTGACAGACTCATTAATGTACTAAATGTCTGCGCCGGTAATTTGGGTAGTGCAATCATATCTAAGCCATAAGGAATAGCCGACGCTAATAACGAAACGACAAAAATTAGAGGCAGTAATTCCAACGAAAACAGGGTACTGCCTGTTTGCCAGATACCAATAGGAAATAAAAAACACGAAGCAATAACCGATCCAATCGCTACACTTGCTGAACCATAAATAGCACTCGCTTTGCGTCCAAATAAAATGTAACATGCCCAGCCACTTCCAGCTAAGAATGCAAATAAAATACCTATTGGATCCAAATTGCTTGATGCTTGAGCTAGTGGTAAAAGCATAGCCAGACCTATAATTGCAACACCTAACCAAATAAAATCAAGCACCTTCCGGGAAGAGCACAAGGCCACCATAATGGGACCGGTCAATTCAATGGCAACTGCAATACCAAGCGGAATTCTAGAGATTGCGTTATAAAATGCTAAATTCATACACCCCATTGAGATACCGTATAAAAATATGTATTTCAGGGCTTGTTTTGTCATTGCTTTACGCCATGGTTTGAAGATTAACACTAACATAATTGCCGAAAAAAATAATCGCCACGCTGTCATCCCCTCTGGCCCTAACACAGGAAATAGATATTTGGCTATAGATGCACTGCCTTGAACCGAAATCATCGAAATAAAAATTAACAAAACAGACCAAGACCTTTTTAGCATAAATAATTACCTTAATTTAAGTTTAATGTTGTTGTATATAAAACTCATGACAAGAAGTTTCAGGAAACCATGTGTTTGAGTATAAAAAACACATGGTTTTATTGATTTATTGGCTCATTGATGAATTAGTTTTCTCTTTTTACTGATAATAAGGCAAGATCTTGCAACGCTTGTTTATAAGGCGAATCAGGTAAAATTGCGATAGCGTCAAACGCTTTTTGCGCTTCTTTTTGAGCGGTTTGTAACGTAAAATCAAGCGAACCACATTCATCCATAATTTGTAAAATGCGACCTAACAATTGTCGACCATTACCTTGCTCTATGGCTTGTCGAATTAATGCCGCATCTTGGGCATTGTTAGTGTGGTGCATGGCATGTAAAAGTGGTAAAGTCGGTTTGCCCTCATTAAGATCGTCCCCTAAATTTTTACCTAATTTTTGATTACTATCAGCACTATAATCGAGCAAATCGTCAATGATTTGAAAGGCGGTCCCTAAAAATTTGCCATATTCCTGTAAAGCGAGCTCTTGCTGCTCATTAGCTCCAGCTAGAACTGCGGCAGAATGCGAGGTTGCTTCAAATAAACGTGCCGTTTTGCGATAAATTACTTCTAAATATTGTTCTTTGGTTATATCGGGATCATTACAATTTATTAACTGTTGTACTTCGCCTTCAGCAATTACATTGGTTGCCGCCGACATGATCGTCAATACTTTAAAAGATTCGGTACGTACCATCATTTGAAAAGAACGCGTATAAATATAATCACCAACCAGTACACTGGCAGCATTACCAAAAAGTGCATTAGCAGTTGATTTGCCTCGGCGTAAATCTGATTCATCAACAACATCATCATGCAATAAGGTCGCTGTATGAATAAATTCAATAAAAGCCGCAGTAATAATATGTTTATCGCCTTGATAGTTGAGTGCTTTGGCAATTAACAACGCAATGACTGGACGTATTCGCTTTCCACCACTACTAATGATGTAATTGCCTAACTGATTGATCAAAGCCACATCAGAACTCAGTTCTGCTTGTATTGCTTGATTCACTTTGATTAAATCTTCTTTAACAAGATCGAGTATTTGATTCATTGACGCAGTATTCATCAGCTTAACCATTATAAATAACAGATATTTACTTTCTATTATCTGATAAATATCATGATGCAACAAGGTGTCATCTATCATATTTCAAAAAACACTACAAATGATAAGCATTTTCATTTAGAATACTAGCCTTAAGTTAAAAATGATTATTATTATGAAGATTAACTTTGATATAGACATTGATAATACCAAGACCCCTTTGTGCCTAACTAAAAAAAAGCCTATAAACACCTATGCATGTACATCGGTTTCTGTATTGTCGCATATTTTCTTATTTGCACTGCTCTTTAGTTCCGCATTGTTTGCTAAAAATATTGTTGTCGATGAAGGTGATAATTCTATTAAAGCCATGATGATCGACCTATCGCAGTTGGCTGCCCCCGAACAATCATTAGTAGAAAATACCCCCGATATTCAAGGTGTGGAAAATAACGAACTGATTGATAACAAACAAATCAAAGAAACACCCATTGAACCGGTTATTGAATCTGAAGTCGTGAAAGAAGAACAGCCTGACTCTATTCGCGAAAAAATGCCCGATAAGCCTACTGTTGACCCCAAAAAGGAAGTCATAGTCAAAAAAACGCCAAAACAAAAGAAAAAGCGCCCTCCTGTCCAAAAAGCTTCGCGTCAACAAGTTAGGCAAGAAGTGGTTAGCCAAAACGTTGCTAACACTGCTGTAGCACCGCAGATTTCAGATAGTCGTCAATATTCTGGTAATCCTTCGCCAATTCGGCGCAACCAACCTGAATATCCACGCCGAGCACTAGATATGCGTTTAGAGGGTTATGTGGTCGCACTTTTTGATGTAAACAGTGATGGGCGAGTTGAAAATATTCGAATTATAGAAGCAAATCCTAATAATATTTTTAATCGTTCTGTAATTAATGCCATGAAAACATGGAAGTATAAACCAATTGCAGCCAAAGACCTGAAAATAAAAATTATTTTTAACCGTGATAAATCAATTAGTTTGGACTAATGATCAATTAGCTAGGCTGAAATAAAAAGCCGTAACCTCTATAAAAAAATTACGGCAACAACAAGGCTAATGTGTGAGTTTATTTTGCATCAATTTTTCAATTTCATGTGGATCTTTAGGCACATCACCTGTCAAAACTTCATTACCAAATTCGGTAATTAATATATTATCTTCAATCCGAATACCAATACCTTTATATTGTGCTGGCACATCTGCGTCTTGATTAATATAGAGTCCTGGCTCAACTGTTAATACCATACCTGGCGCTAAAATGCGATCGCGACCACTACCCACATCATGCACATCTATGCCTAACCAGTGCCCTAATCCATGCATATAAAATGCGGTATAAGCCTTATTAGCAATTAACGTTTCAACATCACCATGCATAATCCCTAATTTAACTAAACCTGCTACCATCGTTCTAACTACATGATTATTCACTTCCATGATTGATGTACCGGGCTTAAATAGTTCAATCGCTTGATATTGCGCTGCTAACACTATGTCATAAATCTCACGTTGAGCTTGGCTAAATTGACCATTAACAGGAAAAGTACGAGTAATATCACCTGCATAGTATTGGTATTCACACCCAGCATCAATTAAAACTAAATCTCCATCCTTTAGCAGCTCACTATTATTTTCATAATGTAAAATACAACCATTATTACCACCGCCAACAATAGTGTTATAAGATGGAAAGCGTGCACCATGCCAAGCAAATTCGTGTAAGATTTCAGCCTCTAGTTGGTATTCAAACATCAATGGTTTGCACTTTTGCATTGCTCTGATATGGGCTTGTGCACTAATTTCACAAGCTTGGCGTAAAATTTTGATCTCAAAATCTGATTTAAACATACGCATTTCATGGACTATTGGTCGCCAATCAATCATGCTGTTGGGGGCAGAAAGATTAATTCGACTACCTTGTCGTAAAATACGCATGGCACGATCAACAATTTTATCGGCATAGGCATACTGTTGAGAGGCATGATAAATCGCCGTTTTGCCGTTTAATAAATCCGGTAATATTGTATCGATCTCATCAAAGAGATATGCCTTATCAACCCAAATTGCCCCTAATGCAGCCTGTTGACCTAAACGGTAACCTGTCCATGTCTCTGCAAGCGTATCTTTTTTACGATTAAATAATACATATCTAGGTGTATTATCATTTTGTTTAACAACAGCAAATAGCGATTCTGGTTCAGAAAAATGCGTAAAATACCAAAAATCACTATTTTGTCGATATGGATAATGGGTATCATTACTACGCGTCATTTCTGGAGATGCGAAAAAAAGAGCAACACTATTTGGTATCATTTGAGCGAATAATTTTTCTCGACGAGCAAAAAGTTCGGTTTTGATATCGTTGTTTATCATTATAATGACCTTGAAAATGTATAGTTATTAATGGATTGTAGGAGTAATATCCGGCTCATTAAACTCATCAAAACATAGCATAGATGTGATACGAACATACTCTTTTATCTCTTCAAAAGCAAAACCAAGCTCTTGTTGATCTTCATTTTCATCATAGCCCAGTTTAACAATTTGCCGTAGGTCATAAATTGCTTCGCCAACATCGCCTTTGATACGATTAATTTTAGGTTGCACAAGCCCAATACCAAGTAAAAAATGATTGACCCAGCCTACTAAATCATCAAGTTGTGTATATAAATCTTTGTCACTAAGTAATAATTGAAAACCAAAATCTTTATCAAAGAATTGTTGTTTAGTATGCGTATAAAGTTGATTAATTTGCTCATCTAATGATGCTGGCATTTTTTGTCCATTATTTAGCATATCTTCAACCAATGGATGCCAGCTCTCATCATAATTACCACCCGCTAATATACCTGAAAGAAAACCATGCAACTCAGCTGCGGTAATACCTATTTTATTTTGGATTAGTTGACGATTAAATTCGTCGTAATTGATAGTATCTGACATAAACTTTCCCTAACCTTGTCACATTAAGAAAAAATGCATGCTGCACTTTATTCGATTATTAATATATAATTTATACCTAATTATAAATAATAAACAGGTTACTGTGCTTTATAAAGGAATTATTTTGAACATTGTAGGATTTAATATGAAATTGTCTCTACAACTATTATTTCTTGCTGGATTAACATTAACCTCCTGTAGCTCATTTTTATCGAATAAAGGCGTAATTGTCCTTGATGTGCAAGATAAAATACACACCTATGTAAGCAGCCAAGATTTACCTAAAGCTTATAAATTAGGTAATAGTGAACAAGAATTACAGCGATTTGAAACTTTCTGTAGAGAAGAAATCCGCGCATCACAGCTTGATGGTAGTGAAGAAATTGTTTTTGAAAATATGAAACATGGAATCCATGGGCAGGTAAAATTTAAAAAATGTAGCGATAAAGTGACTCGTATCTATCGATACTGATAAAATACGGCTATCTTTATAAATTATAGCTAATACAATTGACTTAATATAAAAGATCTATGAAATCTTACTAGCCTTTCAGGCGGTTTTTATTTATATTGGTCACTGAAATAAAAATATTTTTGGGAGTAAAAATAATATGTACAAACAAGATGTAACTATTACTGCATCTAATGGTCTTCATACCCGCCCTGCGGCGCAATTTGTGAAAGAAGCCAAAAACTTCAATGCAGAAATTATTGTCACATCTAATGGCAAAAGTGCGAGTGCTAAAAGTTTATTTAAATTACAAACATTAGGTTTATCACAAGGCACTGCTATTACCATTTCAGCTGAAGGCGAAGACGAAAGAGAAGCTGTTGATCATTTAGTAAAATTAATTCCAGAGTTGGAATAATAACTCCCAATTTGCTATGAATGGTTTTAAAATTGAATAAGGATTAAATGTTATGGTATCAGGTACACTTGTTTCCCCCGGTATCGCTTTTGCTAAAGCGCTATTATTAAAAGAAGAACCTATTGTTATTAGTAATAGGCAGATTCTTGATAACAAGATTGACGCTGAAATAGAGCGCTTTAAGGAAGCTCGAGAAAAATCAAGCAAACAACTTCATACGATTATGGAGCGAGCAAAATCCACATTAGGCGAAGATAAAGCAGCCATTTTTGAGGGGCATATTATGCTTCTTGAAGATGAAGATCTTGAACAAGAAGTCATTTCTCGTATTCAAAGTAAACATTCAACCGCTGATGCCGCTGTTCAATCTGTTTTTGAAACTCAGGCCAAAGAATTAGAAAATTTAGATGATGAATATCTAAAAGAGCGTGCAGCCGATATCCGTGATATTGGTAAACGATTACTTAAAAATATTTTAGGTATTGAAATCGTTGATTTGAGTGCTATTAATCAACCGTGTATTTTAGTTGCAACCGACTTAACGCCGTCTGAAACAGCTCAGCTAAACTTAGATATGGTATTAGGTTTTATTACTGATGCAGGGGGTCGTACTTCACATACCTCCATCATGGCTCGTTCTTTAGAAATTCCTGCTATTGTTGGAACATCGAATGCTACTCAAGCAATCAAACAAGGGGATTTCGTTATTTTAGATGCTATCAATAATGCTATTTATATCAATCCAGATCACACCACTCAAGAAAAGTTAAAGCAAGTACAAACTAAATATATTAGTGATAAAGAAGAATTGGCTAAATTAAAAGATCTACCAGCTGTAACCCTTGATGGTCACCAAGTAGAAATTTGTGGCAATATTGGTACAGTGCGTGATATTGCGGGTGCTGAACGTAATGGTTACGAAGGTGTTGGTCTATACCGCACTGAGTTCTTATTTATGGATCGCGAAGCTTATCCTGATGAAGAAGAGCAATTTAAAGCCTATAAAGAAGTAGCCGAATCAACCAATGGTTTATCGGTAATTGTCCGTACTATGGATATCGGTGGCGATAAAGATGTGCCATATATGCACTTACCAAAAGAAGAAAATCCATTCCTAGGCTGGCGTGCAATTCGTATCAGTTTAGATCGTAAAGAAGTTCTTCATGCACAATTACGCGCAATTTTACGCGCTTCAGCATTTGGTAAATTGCGTATTATGTTCCCAATGATTATTTCTGTGGAAGAAATCCGTATATTAAAATCTGAAATCAATATTCTTAAAGAACAATTAAATGCCGAAGGCAAAGCGTTTGATAAAAATATTGAAATTGGTGTAATGATTGAAACGCCAGCAGCGGCTGTGATTGCACATCACTTAGCCAAAGAAGTGGATTTCTTTAGTATCGGAACCAATGACTTAACACAATATACGCTTGCTGTTGATCGTGGTAACGAGCTGATCTCTCACCTTTATAACCCTCTTTCACCTTCAGTATTAACATTGATTAAAAAAGTGATCGATGCCTCTCATAAAGAAGGTAAATGGACAGGGATGTGTGGTGAGCTTGCTGGTGATGAAAGAGCCACAATCTTATTACTTGGTATGGGACTGGATGAATTTAGTATGAGTGCCGTATCCATTCCTAAAATTAAGAAATTAATTCGTAACACGAATTATGAAGAGGCGAAAAAATTTTCTGATGCTGCGCTAGAGAAAGCAACCTCACAAGAAATTATTGATTTAATTGAAAATTATAATGCTGAAAAGCAAATTTGTTAGGAGACAATGATGGGTCTATTCGATAAAATTAAGCAATTTGTATCCGATGATAATAAAAACAGCATCGAGATTATTGCCCCTTTAAGTGGCGAAATTGTCAAAATCGAAGATGTACCAGATGTGGTTTTTGCTGAAAAAATCGTTGGTGATGGAGTAGCAATTAAACCTTCTGGCAATAAAATTGTTGCACCATTAAGTGGTAAAATTGGCAAAATCTTCGAAACCAATCATGCTTTTGCTTTAGAATCAGACGAAGGCATTGAACTTTTTGTTCATTTTGGTATTGATACTGTGGAACTAAAAGGTGAAGGTTTTACTCGAATTGCAGAAGAAGGGCAACAAGTAAAAGTAGGCGATACCATTATTGAAATCGATCTGCCGCTACTTGAAAGTAAAGCTAAATCCGTATTAACACCTGTGGTTATTTCTAATATGGAAACAGTTGTGGATCTTACCAAACTATCGGGTTCGGTAGAAGCAGGTAAAACGCCAATAATGCGAATTAAAAAGTAATAAATATTGCTTATAAAAAAACCTTCAGCTTAAGCTGAAGGTTTTTGTTTTATACTCACCTACAGGTATTTTCTAAAACATCTTAACGCCATTTTTTGTATTGGTTAATTAAGTTGTTTGTAGATTCATCATGAGAACTCACTGGTTGATCATCTGCTAATTCAGGTAAAATACGTCCAGCTAATTGCTTGCCAAGCTCCACACCCCATTGATCAAAACTAAAGATATTTAAAATAATCCCTTGAGTAAAGATTTTATGTTCATACATTGCAACTAATGCACCAAGAGTATAAGGTGTGATTTTTTTCACTAAGATTGAGTTAGTTGGCTTATTACCTTCAAATACTTTAAATGGTACAACAGACTTTATTTCATCAAGTTTTTTACCAGCAGCAATAAACTCTTGTTCAACTTGCTCCTTTGTTTTACCAAAAGCTAAAGCTTCGGTTTGTGCAAAAAAGTTAGATAACAGTTTAGGGTGATGATCGCCAACAGGATTATGGCTAATTGCTGGCGCAATAAAATCACAAGGGATAAGTTTAGTACCTTGGTGAATTAATTGATAAAACGCATGCTGACCATTGGTTCCAGGTTCACCCCAAATAATTGGACCGGTGGTATAAGGTGTTTTATGACCATTGCGATCTACACTTTTACCATTTGACTCCATATTGCCTTGTTGAAAATAAGCCGCAAAACGGTGCATATACTGGTCATAAGGTAAAATCGCCTCGGTTTCAGCACCACAAAAATTATTGTACCAAATACCAATTAACGCAAGTAACGTTGGTATATTTTTATCAATAGGTGAACTTTGGAAGTGTTTATCCATCGCATGACCACCTTCTAAAAATTGTTTGAAGTTATCAAAACCGATTGATAACACAATTGATAAACCAATTGCCGACCAAGATGAATAACGTCCTCCAACCCAATCCCAGAATTCAAACATATTGGCTGTATCAATACCAAACTTTTCAACTTCCTTTGCATTAGTTGATAGAGCAACAAAGTGCAATGCAACCGCTTTATCGTCTTTTGCTGCATCAAGTAACCATGTTCGTGCTGTTTGTGCATTAGTCATGGTTTCTTGTGTAGTAAAGGTTTTAGACGCCACTAAAAACAAAGTGGTTTCAGGATTTAAACCTTTAAGTGCTTCAACAATGTGTGTACCATCAACATTAGAAACAAAATGCATATTTAAATGGTTTTTATAAGGACGTAGCGCTTCGGTGATCATATGAGGCCCCAGATCTGAACCGCCAATGCCAATATTAACAACATCAGTAATTGCTTTACCTGTGTAACCTTTCCATTCGCCACTAATGATTTTGTTACTGAATGAATCCATCTTAGCTAAGACAGCATTAACATCATCCATCACATTCTTACCATCAACATAAATTGGGGTATTTGATACATTACGCAATGCAACATGTAATACTGCCCGATTTTCTGTACGATTAATTTTTTCACCACTATACATGGCATTAATCGCACTAGTTAAATCACATTCATCAGCAAGTTTATACAGTAATTCTAGCGTTTCTTGTGTTACTCTATTTTTCGATAAATCAACTAAAAACTGATCTTCAAAAGAAATACTAAGTTTCTCAACTCGTTGCGATTCTTCTTTTAAGATCTGTGCAATTGTTTTATTTTGATGTTTTTGGTAGCTAGCTTGAAGGGATTTCCAAGACTGAGTGGTTGTTGGATCAACTGACTTTAACATAACTTATTCCTTAAATAATATTGCATTATAGCCATCATATAACTATGTATGAAATGATGCAAGATAAGGATCTTGTCAATTAAAATAAGTTAAATAAAAAATAATAGATGCTATTTTCTCTAATGCTCCTCAACTATCGGTATCTAACCGCCCAGCCGGGTAAAATTTAGGTAAGTTTATAAACTCTTTTAATGTCTAATATTTTTCATGTGCTGAAAA
>NZ_FMWR01000004.1 GCF_900103085.1 Gilliamella mensalis
GTGGGTAAGTCACTTAATGAGCGGATAGCGGAAGTGAATGGTTTGGTGATAACCGGATTAAAGGAAAAACAAGCTTTTTGATTGAGTACCGCCGCAAAGGATAACGCTTTATCCGAACTGGTAAAGGTAATTATATAACGCCACGGCTGATTTAGCCGCTCATCACCGTCAACATGCAACACCGATATCGGCGCACCCAGTCCATCAATGGTTAAGCTATAGCGGTTATGGCTCACCCCGCCCAAACCACTGACTAATCCATTAACCAATCCTTCACCTAATTGATTTATCAGATGATTAAGCGACCTCGCCATACTGTTTCCCTTTATCTCTATATTTAATCTTACCGTTATTTATATTAGTTTTTATTTTTCGTGACTTTTGTTATCTTTTACTGCTTGTTGTTTACTGTTCTCTTTTTTCCTCTTTTTGGTCTATTTTGGGTGGTTGCTTCTGCTACTTTGGTTGTTTCTATTGGTTCAGTTTTCGTTGTAACCTTTTTAGCTTTTGTTGACGTCGTTTTATCCTTTTTTGTTACCCACTCAAGTACAATGCCATCTTTTTCGTTAAAGTCGAGTTGTAACGTTAGTGCTTGATTGTTGTGATTGTTAACTCGTTGTAATAGCAGGTTAGATACCACAGGTAAAATTTGTTGATTTAAAATACTATCAATGTTACGTGCTCCTGTATCTGGCAATAAACATGCCGAAACCAAGGTATCGTAAAGTTTTTCACCGACATTAAACTCAATTTTGTAATGTTTTTGTAATCGGCTGGCAACTTTATTTAATTTCATTTCAACAATTTTGCGTAATGCTATATCACCTAATGGGGTATAAATAACCGTTTGAAAGCGTGCCAGTAACGCAGGTTGAAAATGTTCACGTATAATTGGGCGTAACAATTCATGTTGTGTTGCTATGTCGGCATTTGGCATTTCATCAAATAATGCCATTAATTCATCACTGCCTAGGTTAGAGGTCATTAATATTAAGGTATTACGAAAATCAATTTCACGACCTTCACCATCCCGCATAAAACCACGATCAAACACTTGATAAAATAGATTTAATACATCGCGATGTGCTTTTTCAACTTCATCTAACAATACAACGCTATATGGGCGTTTACGAACCGCTTCAGTCAATATACCGCCTTGGCCATAACCTACATATCCAGGTGGTGAACCTTTGAGTTGTGATACAGTATGCGCTTCTTGATACTCTGACATGTTAATTGTGATCAATGATTGTTCACCACCAAAGAGTGTATCAGCTAAAGCTAATGCAGTTTCGGTTTTACCTACCCCTGACGGTCCAACTAATAGAAACACACCCATTGGAGCATCTTCTGATGTCAGCCCTGTTTTTGCTGCACGGATCCGTTTTGCTATCTCAAATAGTGCGTTATCTTGACCCACTACACGCTGATGCAAATCATCCTCAAGTGCAAGTAAATGGCTTTGTTCATCTTTTAATAAACTTTCTAGTGGAACACCAGTCCAATCTGAAATAACTGAAGAAACAATACGACTATCAACATCTAACGAAAGTAAAGGTGTACTGCCTTGTAGTGCAATTAGCTGTTGTTGTGTTTCTGTCAATTGCTTGCGTATTTTGTTATCCGTTTTTGAAGTTAATTGTTTACGTAACTCAATTAGTTTTTCAACAAGTTCTTTTTCTTTTTCAAATTGTGTTTGTTGAATGGTCAGTTTATTTTGTAATTCATTAAGTTGCCGATCGATTTCAGCTATACGATCGGGTAATATATTTTCACCAAGAGCTAAATCTGCTTGTATAGCTTCTTTTTCGATCACAAATGAGGCAATTTTGGCTTCAAGTTGCGTAATTATCTCAGGTATAGTGTCAAGCCCCATTCGCACGCGTGCAGATGCGGTATCTAATAGATCGACCGCTTTATCTGGAAGCTGACGACCACTAATATAGCGCCTAGAGAGCGAAACGGCTGTTTTAACCGCATCATCTAATATATGAACACCATGATGTTTTGCATAACGTGACTTTAATCCACGTAACATAAGGCTGGCTTTTTCATCATCTGGTTCATCAACTTTAACAATTTGAAAACGACGCTCTAGTGCGGCATCTTTTTCAAAATATTGTTTGTACTCAGACCATGTTGTAGCTGCAATAGTGCGTAGTTCTCCCCTAGCTAGGGCTGGTTTTAATAAATTTGCTGCATCAGCGCCACCAGCGGAATTTCCTGCACCAATAATGGTGTGCGCCTCATCAATAAAAAGTAATATTGGGTTCGGTGATTGTTGAACAGCCTCAATCACATTTTTTAATCTTTGTTCAAATTCGCCTTTTACGCCGGCACCGGCTTGTAGTAAACCAAGATCAAGCGTTAATATGCTAACGTTTTCAAGGTTTTTGGGTACGTTACTTTCTGCAATGCGTAGCGCCAGTCCTTCAACCAATGCTGTTTTACCTACCCCTGGTTCACCCACTAAGATTGGGTTGTTTTTACGACGGCGAGATAAAATATCAATCATCTGCCTTATTTCACTATCACGACCAAACACTGGATCAATTTTACCTGCTTTTGCTTTTTCGGTAATATCTTCGGTAAATCGACTAAGTGCTGCTTGATAATGTTTTTGCTGTACCGCTTGCTGTTGGTTATTTTTAGTATCAGCAGTTTGCAAATCTTGTTTAGAATCCATTTTTGATTGCGCTGTGCCATCAATACCATTATCTACATAATAGCTATATTGATTTACTGGGCTTTCATCTGATGTTTCATTTAATTTAGTGCGCATTTTTTGTAATGAAACAACAGACAAGCTAAGTAGCTGCCATGCATCTTGTGCTTTTAAGCAGTGAGGCATTTCTTGTAGGGCTTGCAAAATATGTACAGAGCGAATGATATCTTCCTGATCTTCAAGTGAAGCCTTTAGCCATGCTGACTGTAATACCGCAATCAATGATGAGGATAAACTTGGTTTTGTATTAATGGTATGTGGTAATGTGTCTAGATAATTTAACAGCCCTTGCCACACTTTATCCATATCTAACTGATAATGCCTTGCAATAAATGTAATATCACCTGATCCTTGCTCTAATAATTTTATTAACCAATGTTCAAGTGTGATTTCGGTATGTGCTCTGGTTTGGCATAATTCAGCTGCCGCTTCAAGTGCTTTTGCACAATACGGATTGAGTCGCCTTAATAAAATAGACGGATCGGCAATCATTACTATTCCTTTCATTATATTATTGTTTATTAAAAAATGTTGATTCTGTCATAACAACAGAATCAACAAAAATCACATTAGCCTCTACTTTCTACCCAGCTATCTGAATGGATGATGTTGCCATCTTTATAAGTCCATGTGATTTTTTCATAACGTAATTCAATACGCTCTAAATGATTGTATTGTTCTTTTGTTGGATCTTTGATGTTGTGCATTTCAGGTTTAATAGAAACAACTTTTACGCCATCCATTAATGTATTGAAATATTCAACTTCTTGTCCTGCATCATTAATTTTGTACCATTTAATTTCAACAGACTTTAAGTTTTGACCTGTTGTTACAGCTTTGTAAAGGTAAGGTGATGAAGCATCAACTTCTTTAACAAATTCAAGTGCTTTATGAACACGTGTTCCTGTTAATTTACCTGTATTACCATCTGTTGGAATATAGACTTTGTGATCAAATTCAACCACTTCAACACTACCTTCACGACCTGCTACAGTTACAGAACCTTTAATTTCTGCACCGCCATCGTCTTTTAAAAACATGTACGCTGGAACTGCCATTATTTTTACTCCTTTTTGTTTTTGTTTTTGTTTCACATATTTAGTTTTCATCAGCCAAAATACAATTTGACATTTGAGGAACTAAACTAATTTCTACTCGTCGGTTTTTTGCACGATCCTCTAAAGTATCGTTACTAACTAACGGTTTTTTTGCTCCATACCCTTGTATAGCAAAACAGGTTTCAGGGATATCACTAGTTTTTATAATCCAGTTTCGTACCGCTGTTGCACGATCAAGTGATAATTGAATATTTTTATCTTTATCACCTGTTGAGTCGGTATGCCCTGCAATTAAAATAAGCCACCCTGTGTCGTGATTAGCATTTATCTGTTTTTTCATCTCAACTAAAGCATTAATTAATACCTTAGTTGAATCTGATTTTAAGCTTGATTGACCACTCTCAAATAATGCTAAACTATCTAAACGAATCACCGGCAGTGGTTCTTTTGTGATAATTTCTTTTTTTGTGATAATAATTTTTTCTGGTTCTGGCGGTTTAGCCACATAATCACTCATAGAAACATTTAATGGTTCAACTAATTGTTGCCCGTGATAAAGCCCCATTCCCAAACGAACAGGTTCTCCTTGAGCTAAATATTGATCTAACATTGTTCTATCTTCTTTGAGTTGTTCAAGTGCTTGTCGCTTTTCTTCATAACTATCCATTGAAATCAAACGATAATAATGAATATCATTTTGAATTTTTTCAGAAAGTTTAATATTGTTCCAAAACGATGCGCCTAAACATCCCATAATAAACAAAGAGGTGATCGTAATTAAGCCACAAATCATCAAGCAAATAGGTGAAAAAGGATAAGCTATTGGCATAAATCTAATTAGGGCATCTGGTGGGCTTACGTTATCTTCGACTTTATGATTATTTGGTAGTGATAAAGTCGTGATACTTTCCCATCTTTTTTGTATGATATTGTCATTGACAATAGATTGATTTATAGGATAAATCGCTATTGCTGTCGGTTCACATTTTGCAATAGGCTGTTTTGTGTCAGCTAATGTTTTTAATATGACATTTTCAATCCAAGATTGTGTTTCATTTAAAAATGGTGTTAATCGTAATCGTCTTTCTCTTTCACTAGTCGGTATTTTGATATCATTAACCCAATTATCTAGTGGTGATAAATAACGATCAAGCAAGCACAATTTGTGATTGAGTAATTGAAACCAGTAAACAGGTAATGGATTTTGTTCATCATAAATTAAATTATTTAGACCAATATGCGTCGATAAATAAACAGGTAGTTGATATTTTGCAATTCGACATGTGTCTACCCAGGATTGACGAAACGCTTGCAAGTTAGCAATGAATAGCCCTTGTTTGTCCTCGAGTTCTGGTACTAATGCAAGAAATACGCCAACTCGACCTATCATATCTGGCCATTTTGCGATCAATGAATCATAGACGATTGATAAGTGTGAATACTTCTCAACATAGATCCAAACCGCTTCTGATGATACAACAATATTCGATTCTGCGAGTGATAAATCCTTAGGGAAAAAGTCTTTTGCTCCGCTACCTACTACCAATAAAATAGGTAAACGATAACGCTGCCTTGCAGGTAATAAATCAAGTTTTTGGGTTAAAAATTCAATATTTGTTGTTGATGATGCAAGTATGCGCCGATAGCATTTCATTCGCCATAGTAATCCACCTGAAATAACTAAGACTAAAAGCGCACCTATGATCTTCCAACCGATGGCTATTGGTAAAAAAACAAATAGAAGCAACAGAGCTAATATGGACGCATAAATAATTTGAATTTGTTTAGGGTAATCGCTCATAAATTTCCCTTAACCTACAATTTTTTTAATCAACATATCAAGTCGATAATCTAATACGAAGTAAAGAATAATAACCGCAAGCACAGATAATACTGTACAGGATAACAACATCGTTTTACGACCTAAATAACGATAAGTCTTGGTTTGTTCAATAATAGGATGAGATTGATCGGGTTCATACTCTCGTAAAGCTTCACGTAGGGCTAAAACCAAATGTTCTCGCTCCATCTGTGGTTTATCAAGGTAACATCCTTGAAAACCAAGCCCCAACACTCTATCAAAGCAACTTAATACAATTGAATCTTTTTTATCCTCTTTTAAGCGCGTACGCACTTTTTCAAATAAATCATAACCTGCATTATGTGTATTAAAAAAGATCACTTGTAGTGGAGCACCTAACCACTCATCATAGTCTTGGTTTTTGGGATTATCTCGATGACAGAGTAATACGGTTTCATCTAATAATGCGCATAATGCATAACTAATATCATCAATCACATCTTGGCTATATTGTGCGTTATATAGTGTTTCACGAACAGTCGTTACTTGCTGTTTGCAAATTTCATATAATTTATGCCCAGATGGAATATCAGCTTTTACTTTTAGTTGTACAACAACCAATATCGAATCTCGTAATAATTCATCAATGACTATTGTTTTTGGTTCTATACTCATAATCTTGACCCTATGATCGCAAAACAGCGAAAAGTTCTAATGAAATATCAGGCATTGCTCGTGGTACATAAAATTCACAACATCGGGTGAGCAACATATTTTTGGCCGCTTTATGAGATAGATCCAATGCAAAATATTGATTTTCTAAACGTATCGGTATTGCCGCAGGAACATGACTAAGTGCTTTTATTGGGATCCCCGATAACGCTGAATGTATAATTTGTCTTACATCATCTGGTGCACCGGCTTTACATAATATTGGGAATTGCGACTGTAATTGGTGGCCAGGCATACTTGAGCGTACTGAGAGATAAAAGTCTGCATCTTCGACAAGACGAGCGTCATTTAAGCGACCTGTCCATAACGTGTCTTTGTCATGTACCAAATCAATTTTAATCACCCTAGATGGTAAGCTTTCTTCTAACAAGTTACGTACTAATCCAAATAGTGGCGGAAAAACGTCATTTAGATTGGTATGTTGATAAGCTGGAATATTATCAACATCATTTTTCAATGAAAATGTTAATAATGCACCGGTTAATGCAGTTAATGTTTGATAAAGGTTTTCTGGGTGAATAGTTGGGTTATCACGTAAAAACTTAAGTTGAGGCTCAAATGTGTTGAGTGCATTTAAAAGCCAAAATAGAGATACATCAGCTATCGCAAATTCAGCCATTTGATCATTACGTTCGTGCCGCATTCCCATTAACCGCTGGCGTTTAGCCTGCATTTGAATACACAGTAACTCCAACTCTTTTATTAATGTTCCACTTTGAGTAAATAGATTAATTAGTGGTGGAAGATAATCAAGATCAAGCACAAAACGACCATTTAAATCACGTTTCAGACATGCTATTGGACATGTTAAATAATCACTGTGATCTTCAAAATCAAATAAAAAAGTGAGAGCATAACGCTCAACTGCAATCGTTTCAGTATTTTGCCCAAATAAATCGATTACTTCTATCCATTCTTGCCTATAACGAAGCGGTCTTTCAATTTGTTGGTTGTCTTGTAAACAGTTACCCCCATTAGCCTGTAGCAATGGAATACCAACAAACACGGTGACCTCTTCACGTTCAGGAGGAATATCGGTATTGAGTGTTCTAGCTTCTGGTAATTTATCTGCTGTATCAGTGTTAATTAGCACACCATCGTGAAAGCGAATACTAATCGACTCTGCCTGCAAGCGATCTATTGCCAGTGCTTGTGTATCAATGACTAACTTTTCAATACCCCAAGGATTAGCTACTGCCATAGTAGCTAACTTTTGAGAGGAAAACTGTTGCCATAATGCTTGTTGTTGGAATTGTTGAGGCGTCAAAAAGACGCCTTCATTCCATAAAGGACGAAAAATTTTCATGAATCCTACCACCCAGATTTTTTGATATTAAGCTTTAGCTTTTGGCATCTGTGATACCATCGATAAATTAATATCCATTCCTTCAATCTGGAAGTGTGGGATTAAAAATGTTTTAACACGGAAAAATCCTGGATTATCTTCAATATCTTCAACTATTACTTTCGCTTCACGTAATGGATGAGATGCTTGTACTTCGTCACTTGGATCGGTCATTTCAGTAACCAGATTGCTGATCCATTTATTTAACTCAAGTTCAAGAACTCTACGATCTTTTGTTGCTCCAATGTTTTCTCGCTGGATCACTTTTAAATAATGAGCTATACGTGATAATAAGAAGATATACGGTAAACGGGAATTAATACGGCTATTTGCAGTTGCTTCTTTTGTATCGTATAACGCAGGTTTTTGTGCTGAATTTGCAGAGAAGAAACATGCATAATCTCTATTTTTATAAAAAGAAAGAGGGATAAAGCCCAAATTAGCAAATTCAAATTCACGTGTTTCTGGAATAAGAACTTCTGTTGGGATCTTAACTTGATTACCTGTACCTAAATCATAGAGGTGAATAGGTAAATCTTCAACTAGACCTCCAGCTTGAGGACCTCGAATTTGTACACACCAACCGTTACGAATAAAGCTGTTTACCATATTAGCTGCAAAAGCATATGAAGCGTTTGCCCATAAATAACGGCTATGTTCAATACCTTTAACATCTTCAATGTAGTTAAAACTTCGAACCGGTACAGTATCTGGACCATAAGGTAAACGAGCTAATACTCTTGGTAATGTTAATCCAACATAACGTGAGTCATCTGTTTCACGGAAACTATTCCATTTAGTGTATTCCGCACGATCAAAGTAGTTAGCAATATCTTTGATTGCTGCCACTTCTTCCATCGTTTCTTTACCAAAGAATTTTGGACCAACAGAGCTTACAAATGGCATATGTGCCGCTGCTGCCACTTTCGAAACATTACGTAATAAAGCTATATCTTGTGGGCTACGATCAAATTCATAATTTGAAATAGTTACCCCAATTGGCTCTCCACCTGGTGTGTCATATTCTTGAATATAAGTGTGTCGGTAAAAGCCTGTTTGGCTAATTTCTGGTGCATCTTCAAAATCTTGGCGAAGTTCTTCTTTTGAAGCATCTAATAATTCAATTTTTACATTGCGTCTAAAATCTGTACGATCGACTAAAAATTTTAAACCTCTCCACGTCGCTTCGATCTCTTGGAAAGTTTCGTTATGCATAATCGCATCGAGTTGTCGACTTAGTTTTTGGTCGATTTGGCTAATATGGTAATCTAATAAATGTTTATCTAACTTTTCAACTTTTTGTGATGAACTTTGAATCAATTTGAGTAAAATATCAACGGCCATCGTAACCCGTTCATCTTGTGAGGTTTCAAATAATACATCATTGTCTTCGTATTTATCGATCTCACCTGCTTTTTCGATAGTGTTTAAATTTATCTTATCAAATAAAGATTGATAAACACTACCGTTATCCTCTAAAACAGTTTTATTTGCAGTTTTTTGTTCTTTTTGTTCGCTCATCGTTTTTTCCTTATTGCTTATCTATAGCGATATAATTTATTTCGAAATTAACCGAGATTATTTATTAAAAACACTTATTTTGTGTTTGCAGATACAATTGATTCTAATTCAGCTCGCAGCTCATCAGATAATTGCTCATCTTTTACTATTTTCTCTAGTTCGTAACGAAATGTAGCGTTATCTAGTAAGTTAGATTTCAAATCTCTTAATAAATTACGCATAGCAAGCAAAGAACGAAGTTGAGGAATATTTCTTGCGACTTGTTCTGGTTTAAAATCATTCATTGATTCAAAAGCGAGATCAACACTAATATCACTACCATCATCAGCAATAGTATTAGGTACACTAATTTTGGCAGTAGGTCTAAACTCTTTTAATACTGCATCAAAATTATTTTTATTGATAGATACTTTCTCTTTTTCTGAAAGTGGGCGTTTATCTTTGCCACGACCATAATCACCAATCGATAAAATTTTTAACGGTAATTCAACTTTCTTCTGGGCCCCGCCAGTGTGAAGATCTAGTTGAATATTGACTCGAGCAGGTGGAACTTCGTTTTGATAACTATTTGACATTTTCTATTCCTTATAAAATCGATTATTTACTTTATCTAAACAGATAAACATTTTAGCATAACAAACTACTCTATTTCTTGAAAAATTACAATAAAATCTAAAATTTTATAAGTGGTTATAAAAAATACAACCTTATATCTTTCAACATTTTTCTAAATGCCAAAGCAAAATATTTTGGTTGCAAAATATCTATAACAATTTGATATATAAAAATTTTATTCATAATGCATATTCATTGTTCCGTTTAGTAAATATAAAAAAATAAATGCGAAATATTTTGTCTACATGAAAATTTTTTAATAAAAAGTTTAGCTTTTTTATTAGGGGCTGTTGATCTTTGCTGTACATAAATCACTCAACAATACATTGGCAGCCACATTAACATAAATGCCAGTGATACCATACTGGCATAATTCCTTTCTAACTTATCGTATCTAGTTGATATTGAACGATATTGCTTGATTCTAGCAAAGGCATTCTCGACTAAATGACGATAGCGATAAAGGCACCTATCCATACTGCTCTTATCTATATCCTTACCATAATTACGTTTAGCAATCACCGTTCGTCCGCCTTTTTGACGAACAAAGCACCGAAAAGGCTCGCTGTCATAACCTTTATCGGCTATCACTGTATTCACTTCATCGAGCTTTTCAACTAGGGTTTCTGCATAAGTGATATCATGTCGTTGTCCTTCAGAAAGCTCAAAACAAATAGGCAAACCACCACTATCAACCGCAAGATGAATTTTAGTTGAATGACCACCACAGCTCTGACCTATTTGCTCGGAATGCTCCGTTGCAGCGCCTGTACTGTGTTGATGAGCCCTGATAATCGAGCCATCTAGGAACACCCATTCAAAATCCGCTAGTTGTGATAAATGTTTGAAAATATCAACTAATATTCCTTTTTTAGACCACAAATTAAATCGTCTATAGACGGTGCTCCATTCACCCAACTCTTCTGGCAAATCTCGCCAAGGAATACCGGTTCTCATTCGGAAAAGGCTCCCTTCAAACGTCATCCGATGCTCGGATTTATTATAAACTCGCCCGGTATTTTTCATTATTTGTAGTAGCTTTTCCCACCGTTTATCTGTTAGCATTGTTCTTGGCATGATGAATCGAGTTATGGTTGTTTTTTGCAGAATTATTATAACTCACATCATGCCGTCTAAAAAATAATCACGAAAGATCAACACGCCCTAATGTACCACGGCAAAAGCATATAAAATGTACAATTGAATATAACTAAATAAATTTATTGATGATAGTTACCATAAAAGGAGAGTGCATTAATGCATATACATTTTATTATTCATGAAGCCTTCGAAGCACCTGGTGCCTATGAACTGTGGGCTAGAATGCATCATCACTCCATAACCTATTGTCGCGTTTATCTTGGTGAACCACTTCCTAATTGCATTGATGATATCGACTTTCTTATTGTTATGGGTGGTCCACAATCGCCATCAACAACCAAACAAGAGTGTGCTCATTTTGATTCTATAGCAGAACAAGCTGTGATCTTATCAATGATAAATGCCGGTAAAATAGTTATTGGCGTGTGTCTAGGCGCTCAATTAATTGGTGAGGCGTTAGGCGCAAGTCATGCCCAAAGCCCAGAAAAAGAGATTGGAAAATTCCCAATTACATTAACGCAACTCGGTAAAACCAATCCTTTATTTGCTGATTTTGGCAATACATTAGAAGTCGGTCATTGGCACAATGATATGCCTGGTTTAACCAAAAATGCCCAAATTATAGCTTATAGTGCAGGGTGCCCTCGGCAAATCATTGCTTATAATGACTTCGTTTATGGATTTCAATGCCATATGGAGTTCACGCCTGAAGTCGTTGAATTGCTGATTGCCCATTCGCAAAAAGAGCTTAGTCAAGCTACAAATTACCGCTTTGTTGATACGCCTGATACGCTTCGCTCGCATGATTACACGGCAATGAATCAAAAACTTTTCGCTTTTCTCGACAAGTTGAGCGAGCACTATCTGTCATCTTTAGAAAAATAACTGATTATATATTGTAGATAAAGGAATGGAAAAATATGAAGGATATCATTGTCGATAAACCGCTAAAACGCAGTAAATGAAAGCTAAAATTAGGCAAAGAGTATTTTATCTTAAAACGAAAATTTGAGTGGTGGCGACATCGTCACTCCTATAGCACTATCGACATAAATAATAATACCTGTTGTTATTCACACAAAAAACATCAGTCTGTTTTATTAAGACCGCTAAAAGATGTGGATATGTATTTACAATATAATAAAATTACTAATCTTAGATTAGCCATTGAAAAACTTAATGGTTCAATCATTAAGCCCAATCAACATTTTTCGATCTGGCAAAAAGTAGGACGCCCATCGAAAAAACGAGGATTTTTAGAAGGACTATCATTACATAATGGGGCAGATAGGCAAAGACATTGGCGGAGGATTATGCCAATTAGGTAATTTGATTTATTGGATTGTGCTACACTCTGATCTCACCATTATGGAGCGTTGGCGGCATAGTTTTGATGTTTTCCCTGATATCAATCGTACAATTCCTTTTGCTTGTGGCGCAACCTTGTCTTATAACTATGTTGATTTACAATTAATCAATAAAACTAATATCACTTACCGGCTTAATCTTTGGCTTGATGATAAGTATTTACATGGTGAATTACTTACTAATATCCCATTAACTCATCATTATGCAATCCTAGAAACCGATCATCGCATTGAACAACAGTGGTGGTGAGGCTATACCAGACATAATAAAATATGGCAACGCCAAACACATTTAATTGATAACCATGTCGAAGAAAAGCTCATCAGCGAAAATCATGCCATTATGATGTGTACCCCATTTATCGCAAGTAATGAAAGCTAATTGGAAAAATAATAATCACCCTAATTGCAGATAGCCACTAACTATCTAAGTGATAGTTTGAGGGCTATACTAATAGCCCGTATACTCACAAGATAAAGTAGTTAATAATACCTAATATATGAAAGGAGCAAATTTCATGGCTTATACTTTACCTCCCTTACCTTATGCTTATGATGCATTAGAACCTTATATTGATTCTGAAACAATGCATCTTCATCACGATAAACATCATCAAACCTATGTCAACAATGCCAATGCTATCATTGAAACTTTATCTACTGAAATTAAAGAATTTAGCCCAAGCGATTTATTAAAAAATTTAGATAAAGTGCCCGCTGATAAACTTACAGGCATTAAAAATAACGTAGGTGGTCATGTTAATCACACTCTTTTTTGGGAACTATTAAAAGTCGGTACCGAACTTAAAGGTGAACTTAAAGCAGCCATCGAAAAAGATTTTGGTTCAGTTGATGCATTTAAAGAAAAATTTGCAGCAGCGGCAGCCACTCGATTTGGATCTGGTTGGGCTTGGTTAGTATTACAAAATGGTAAACTTGAAGTTGTTTCAACAGCTAACCAAGATTCACCATTGATGGGTGAAAAATTTGCTGGTGTTTCTGGTACGCCTATCCTAACGCTTGATGTTTGGGAACATGCTTATTACTTGAAATACCAAAATCGTCGTGTTGATTACATCGGTGCATTTTGGAATGTGGTTAACTGGGATAAAGTTGCTGAGCTATATGCTGAAGCAAAAAAATAACCCAGCTTACACTCATTATTTTCAACTTAAAAGATGGCGCTTGATGCGCCATCTTTGCTTTTCAAACCAATACTTCATTTATCAAGTTCAAGCCAAAAATGGCAATTGCTAAATTATGCCCAAATCCGCTACAATGAACGCTTGTTAAAAACAATCATAAAACTGAGCAAACCAATTTAAATCATGTTTGAAATTAATCCTGTTAAATCAAAGATAGCAGAACTTACCGAACGCACGGCTGTGATTCGGGGGTATCTTTGACTATGATCTAAAAAAAGAACGGCTCGAAGAAGTTAATGCTGAATTAGAGCAATCTGAAGTTTGGGCCGACCCCGAAAAAGCACAAGCGTTAGGTAAAGAGCGCGTTACATTAGATGAAATTATCAATACTATCAATTCGTTAAATCAAGGTCTTGACGATGTTGAAGGTTTACTTGAGCTGGCTATTGAAGCGGACGATCAAGAGACTTTTGATGAAGCAAATAGCGAACTTGAACAACTAGAAAAAAAACTGGCCGGACTTGAGTTTCGGCGTATGTTTTCAGGCAATTACGATAGTGCAGATTGTTATTTGGATATTCAATCTGGATCGGGCGGTACTGAAGCACAAGATTGGGCTGAAATGCTACTGAGAATGTATTTGCGTTGGGCTGAATCAAAAGGCTTTGCAACCGAGGTAATGGAAGTCTCTGATGGCGATGTTGCCGGTATTAAATCAGCAACGATTAAAGTATCCGGTGATTATGCTTACGGTTGGTTACGTACTGAAACAGGCGTACATCGCCTTGTCCGTAAAAGTCCATTTGATTCAGGCAATCGACGTCACACCTCGTTTTCGTCAGTGTTTGTTTATCCTGAAATTGATGATGATATTGATATCGACATTAACCCAGCTGATCTTCGCATTGATGTATACCGTGCATCGGGTGCGGGTGGGCAGCATGTGAATAAAACTGAGTCTGCTGTACGTATTACCCATGTGCCAACGGGTATTGTGACGCAGTGTCAAAATAACCGTTCACAACATAGCAATAAAGATCAAGCCATGAAACAGTTAAAAGCAAAACTGTATGAGCTTGAGATGCAGAAAAAAAATGCCGAAAAGCAACAGATGGAAGAAAACAAATCTGACATCGGCTGGGGTAGTCAAATTCGCTCTTACGTACTTGATGATTCGCGTATTAAAGATTTACGCACTGGCGTTGAAACACGTAATACACAGGCCGTATTAGATGGCAATTTAGATCAATTTATTGAAGAAAGCTTGAAAGCAGGGTTATAAAAACAGCTTAGTTATAAATAAAAGGGAAAACTATGTCAACACAGCAGCAAGAGCAACAAAACCAAATTGAAGAGTTAAATAACGAACTAAAAGTACGTCGCGAAAAGCTCGCTCACCTTCGGGAACAAGGTGTTGCTTTTCCTAATGATTTTCGCCGTGATGCGATTTCCAATGATCTCCACAAACAGTATGGCGATAAAACTAACGAAGAACTTATTGAAAATAAAATTACCGTAACAGTTGCTGGGCGTATGATGATGCGCCGTATTATGGGTAAAGCGTCGTTTGTTTCTTTGCAAGATGTTGCTGGGCAGATCCAACTTTATGTTACCCGCGATGATCTCCCTGAAGGTTTTTATAACGAACAATTTAAAAAATGGGATTTAGGTGATATTGTCGGTGCGAAAGGTTACCTATTTAAAACGAAAACAGGCGAACTTTCTATTCATTGTGAAGAAATTCGCTTATTAACCAAAGCACTACGTCCATTACCTGATAAGTTTCATGGGCTTGCCGATCAAGAAATGCGCTATCGTCAACGTTACTTGGATCTTATCACCAATCAAGAGTCAAGAGAGACGTTTAAGGCTCGTTCAAAAGTGGTTAGCGAAATCCGTAACTTTATGCTTGAACATCACTTTATGGAAGTTGAAACTCCAATGATGCAAGTCATTCCAGGTGGAGCATCAGCTAAACCATTTATTACGCATCACAATGCACTTGATTTAGATATGTATATGCGTATTGCACCCGAACTTTATTTAAAACGTTTAGTTGTTGGTGGTTTTGAGCGTGTTTTTGAAATTAACCGTAACTTCCGTAATGAAGGCGTATCGCCAAGACATAATCCAGAATTTACCATGATGGAAATGTATATGGCTTATGCTGATTATAAAGATCTAATTGTGTTAACAGAAGCCTTATTCCGTCGTTTAGCGATTGCTGTGACAGGTGATGCTGTTGTGCAATATGGCGATCATACTTTTGATTTTGGTAAACCATTTGTCAAAATGACGATGCGTGAAGCCATTTGCCATTATCGTCCTGAAACCAATAATGCCGATTTAGATGATTTTGAAAAAGCGTGTACCATTGCGCAATCTGTTGGCATTAAGATTGAAAAAGGCTGGGGACTTGGTCGGGTTGTCACTGAAATTTTTGAAGAAGTGGCTGAAGCAAATTTAATTCAACCAACGTTTATTACTGAATATCCTGCAGAAGTATCACCACTTGCTCGCCGTAACGATGACAACCCATTTGTTACTGATCGATTCGAATTCTTTATTGGTGGTCGTGAAATTGGTAATGGATTTTCAGAACTTAATGATGCGGAAGATCAAGCACAGCGCTTTGCTGACCAAGTGTCACAAAAAGATGCGGGTGATGATGAAGCCATGTTTTATGATGAAGATTATATCACCGCACTTGAACACGGCTTACCACCTACAGCAGGACTTGGGATTGGTATTGACCGCACCGTGATGCTATTTACCAATAGTCATACTATTCGTGATGTTATTTTATTCCCGACTATGCGTCCAATCAAATAAATAACTTTTTACTAAAAACACACTTATTTTATGATAAGTGTGTTTTTATACTCAAACACTTTTATACTCAAACACATAGTTTCCTGAAACTTTTTGACAAACAACTGTAATAACCATATAAAAACCTTCACCTTATCACGGATAAGCAGCTTATATCATAAATAAAATTGTAAAATGCATTGAATAAAAACAGGCAACATAATTTTATACATAAGTTGTGTACTAACTATGAGGTATCTACCTACCTATTCAATTTTTAGGTTATATTTTTTGTAAAAAATATTCAGGAGTCTATACCGTTTCGTGATTAATTGAGTATTTGTAGCATCGATTTGTGATAACCATGGTATCAATCAACAATTCACAAAATGGCTTGCCCACCAATGCATAAGAAAACAGAAAGAGATGGTGACTTTAATGAAAATGGGATATGCACGTTTGAGTGATATTTTTGTAAAAAATATTCAGGAATCTATACCGTTTCATGATTAATTGAGCATTTGTAGCATCAATTAGTAATAACCATGGTATCAATCAACAATTCACAAAATAGCTTGCCCACCAATGCATAAGAAAACAAAAAGAGATGGTGACTTTAATGAAAATGGGATATGCACGTTTAAGTGATATTTTTGTAAAAAATATTCAGGAGTCTATACCGTTTGGTGATTAATTGAGCATTTATAGTAATAGGTTAACATAGCCATATTATAATTATCGTTGACTATAAATATAGTCAACGAAATGTGAATTCATTTAGTGGCTATCAGTCGGTTTAACTTGATGTGGTAAGATCAGATTTAACACAATGGCTAAAATACCGCACAAACTGATACCTTGTAGAGCATATGACCCAAAATCAAAAATCATTCCACCAATCCCAAAAACTAAGACTAATGAGACAATACACATATTTCGAGGCACGGATAGATCTACTTTATGTTTGACTAAGATATTAATGCCTACTGATGCAATTGAACCAAACAATAGCACCATAATTCCCCCCATGACTACAGTTGGAATTGATCCTAAAAATGCACCGATTTTGCCAATAAAAGACATTAAAATAGCCCAAATTGCCGCCCATGTCATAACGCGAGTTTTAAAATTACGCGTTAATGTAACCGCACCAATCACTTCGGCATAAGTAATACAAGGTGGTCCACCAAAAAATCCAGCTGTCGAAGTTGCTAATCCATCACCGAGTAATGTGCGCTGTAAACCAGGATCACGCGTATAATCTTTACCTGTAACGGTACTAATTGCCATAATATCACCAACATGTTCAATGGTTGGTGCAATCACAATTGGCAGCATATACAAAATCGCTTGCCAGTGAAATTCAGGAAACGTGAAATCAGGTACTTTAAACCATGGTGCATCAATCACCGGTTGAAAATTGACAATACCAAACAAACAAGAAAGCGCATAACCAACCACAATACCGGAAATAATTGGTAATAATTTTAAAAACCCTTTTGCCCAAATAGCCACCACTAAAGTTGTTAATAGTGAAGCCATTGAAATAAGAATCAATTGATAATTTTCAGCTTGCAGACCACTATTTTTACCCATTGCCATCCCAACAGTAACCGGTGCAAGCGATAAGCCAATAACCATAATAATTGGACCGGTCACAACCGGCGGTAAAATGCGGTCAATAACATGATTACCATTCATTTTGACTAAAAAAGCAAAAAGCATAAATACAAAACCAGCGGCAACTAAACCACCTAGCGTAGCGGGAATCCCCCACTGAGCAACACCAAATGAGATAGGAGCAATAAAAGCAAATGATGAAGCTAAAAATACCGGCACTTTACCTTTAGTGGTTAATTGAAATAGTAAAGTACCAACTCCAGCAGTAAACAGCGCTACATTTGGATTTAACCCCGTTAACAACGGTACTAACACTAATGCACCAAATGCGACAAATAACATTTGTGCGCCAGTAAAAATATCCTGCCAAGAATGCTTATGCAGAGATGTTATATTTTTTGTTTTGTCTGTTGTGATATTGCTCACATCGCGCCTCTCTTACTTAACTAATTTGTTGTATAACTTGCCTAATTGACAGGCATAAAAAAACCGGATTAACCGGTCTAAAATTTGAGATTTTATTTTGTGCCGAAGATTTTATCTCCAGCGTCCCCAAGTCCTGGCAATATGTAGCCTTTTTCGTTCAACCTCTCATCGATTGATGCAGTATAAAGTTCAACGTCAGGATGAGCTTGTTCAAGCACTTTAATGCCTTCTGGTGCAGCAACCAAAACTAATACTTTAATATTTTTACAGCCTGCTTTTTTAAGCAGATCGATCGTCGCAACCATAGAACCGCCTGTTGCCAGCATTGGATCAACAACCAAAGCCATTCGCTCTTCAATATCAGAGGTTAACTTTTGGAAATAAGGAACTGGTTCAAGGGTTTCTTCGTTACGGTAAAAACCCACAACGCTAATTCGGGCGCTTGGTATATGTTCAAGCACACCATCCATCATACCTAAACCTGCACGTAAAATTGGTACTACCGTAATTTTTTTACCTTTAATTCGTTCAACTTGCACAGGTCCACACCAACCTTTTATAGTCACTGTTTCAGTTGGTAAATCAGCAGTTGCTTCATAAGTTAATAAACTGCCAACTTCGCTGGCAAGGTCACGAAAGTCTTTGGTGCTAATATCGTGTTCGCGCATTAATCCAATTTTATGGCGTACAAGAGGATGTTTTACTTCAACTATTTTCATGGAGGGCCTCAGTGCTATTTTCTATAATCTGTTAATCGGTATAAATAACCACTGAGCGATAATTCTAACATAGTTATCACTTTATGAAAACCTCGAATCAACAAGCTATCAATGATATAACTATCGATAAAAAAATAAAAAATAGGAAATTTAATCATAAAAATAATTTTTATTTTCATTTTATTTTCATTAAAATAACTAATATAAATAACTTGTTTTATTAATTAAACTAAAAAGGAATATAAAGAAATGAATTGGTTTATTGATTGTATTACAAAAAATTATGCAAATTTTAATGGACGAGCGCGTCGTAAAGAATATTGGATGTTCGTTTTATTCAGTGTTATTTTAGCAGTTTTAACAATCATCATTGATAAAATAATTGGAAACGACCTGATGATTGTAACCTGTATTTTGTCGTTAGCACTGCTTCTTCCTAATTTAGCGGTTACTGTACGCCGCTTACATGATACAAATAAATCCGGTTGGTGGATTTTGTTGCAATTTATTCCATACGTAGGTGGTATTATAATATTTGTCTTATGCATGCTAGACTCAACACCAGGTAGCAACCAATACGGTGAAAATCCTAAAGGGATGAACTACCATTAACCTTATCACTAAAAGTGATAAGGTTAAATCATTCAAAATGCACTTTATGTTTTATCAAATACTTTCCCCGTCTAAATACTCAACCGGCAAATCAATCACTTTTTTATCAATTTGTTCACCATTAATCCGTTTTAATAACAGCTCTGCGGCAATTTTTCCCATTTCAATCCTTGGTGTCTGTATAGACGCCAATTTGGGATTCATAAATTGACCAATTTGATGTCCATGAAAACCAACAATCGCTATTTTTTTGGGCACTTCAATCCCCATCCGTTGACATTCAAGTAATACCCCTAGAGCTAAGTCATCATTAGTACTAAAAATACCGTCAACACAAGGAAATTCTGTTAAAATTTGATGCAAAAATCTCGCCCCCAATTCGTAAGACGACGCTTCTTTAGTCGCTAGTGTTCGTGGGATTAATCCTGCATCTTCCATCGCCTTTTCATAACCTTGTTGACGAATAATACTCCGTTGATCTTGCCTTGCGCTAAAATAGACAATATTTCGACGCCCTTTAGTTATCATGCGCTGAATCATATTTTTAGTCGCAGTAAAATTATCAAATCCAACTGCCATATCAATGCAAGGTGAAACACTATCCATAATTTCAACCACAGGTATGCCCGAAATTTCAATCATTTTTAAAGTTGCTGGAGTATGTGTTCTTTCGGTTAGAATTAATCCATCAATATTATAAGAAAGTAATGATCGCAACCGTGATTCTTCTTTATCTGAACTGTATCCAGTATGGGTAATCATGGTTTGATATCCCCGAGCATCCGTCACCGTTTCAATCCCTTTTAAAATATCAGCAAAAACTTGATTGGTAAAAGAAGGAAACACAATACCAATTGCATTGCTTTTAGCATTAGATAGCATATCAGGGGCTTTATTCGGAATATAGCCTAGCTCATCTATCGCAGCTGAAATTTGTAATTGAAGAGGTTTAGAGACCAAATTAGGATCACGTAAAAAACGGCTAACTGTCATTTTACTAATCCCAATTAAATTGGCGATTTCTTGCAAACCCGTTCGACGTTTTTTATGGCTATTCATTCACTTTTTCCGGTAGCGTTGGCTGCCAATTTATAGCTACCTTACCTTGTTGTATAATAATATCATTTGCTTTTGAAAAATGCTTACAGCCCAAAAATCCACGATGAGCAGATAACGGTGATGGATGCACTGACGTTAATACATGGTGTTTTTGACGATTAATAAACTGCCCTTTTTTTTGTGCTGGCGATCCCCACAATAAAAAAACCACACCCTCAAGATGTTTATCAATTGCTGCTATCACATGGTCAGTAAAGGTTTCCCAACCTATTTTTGCATGAGAATGCGCCTGCCCTGCTTCAACAGTGAGCACATTATTTAATAATAATACGCCTTGAGTCGCCCAAGAAGCTAAATAGCCATGAGAAGGAATTGTAAACCCCGCAATATCCGTTGATAGCTCTTTATAGATATTCATTAACGATGGTGGTGGCTTAATTCCCGGTAAAACAGAAAATGAAAGTCCGTGAGCTTGATTAGGTCCATGATAAGGATCTTGCCCTAAAATCACGACTTTGATTTGATCAAATGGCGTGAAGCGAAACGCATTAAACACATCATGCTGGGGTGGATACACAATCTTACCATTAGCGCGCTCAGATGCCACAAATTGTATTATATGTTGAAAATAGGGCTTCTGTTTTTCACCGCCGATGACGTCATGCCATGTTAATTGATTACTCATACAATACCTATACTATAATTTTATATGACTCAACAACACTATTTGCTGATTACAATAATTATACCTAAAAATCATAATAAACCTAATGCTAATCAGCTTAAACCTCACTACAGCAAGATTATTAAATATTCAGTTAGACACGCAATACAACCAAGTATTTAATGCTTCAATATTAATGACATATTTTTACAAAATTTTAAATCACAATCAGTTTGGCTAAATCGAATATTAAGTTGTGCTCCTTTATTGTTAAAAAGACAATTGATAAGGAGGAATAAATAAAAAAATAATTAATGTAATAAATAGTTTTCATACAATCATAACTAAAATACTAAACAAAGGTATTACTTATTGAATCGATAGCTTTTTTTGACTTTAATCAAATATTCAAAGTGCTATATTAACCCTAATTATTTTAGGGCAATAAGGCCCCGTTAGGAGGATTTAAAATGATTACAGGTATCCAAATTACTAAAGCAGATAATGCAGCACTTCTTAACTCTTTCTGGTTATTAGACGACGCCACAAAAGAAGCGCGTTGTGTAGCTGCTAAATCAGTTTATAAAGAAGATCAAGTGATCCCAACTGCAGAACTAGGTCAATTCGAATATCGTGAAGTTCCATTAGATGTTGCCCCTACTGTTAAAGTTGAAGGTGGTCAACATTTAAATGTTAATGTACTTCGCCGTGAAACATTAGAAGATGCTGTAAAAAATCCTGAAAAATACCCACAATTAACTATTCGTGTTTCTGGTTATGCGGTACGTTTTAACTCACTAACTGCTGAACAACAACGCGATGTTATTGCTCGTACATTTACAACTAAAATCTAATTTTTTGATGCCAAAATTTATAAACCCAGCAAATGCTGGGTTTTTTTTATGCATAAAATTGAAATAAATTGCCCTACCTATTTTTAACTTTTTAGTTCTGTGTTAATTAAAGTCTATTTTAATTAGGTTTTGGATGTTTTATTCATTTGGTGTAAAAAGTCGCTACTATGATAACCTTCGCCCCCCTGATGACCTTAAATTACTTATAATAATTTAATTTATTTGAAATAATCCAAAAAACTTTAATATAATCAACAATCTATCTGAATGATTTTTATAGAGTAATATAACTTACATAACATCGAAAGATGCGAATATGATTGTCTTTTTCTGGCGTTGGTATGTGCCAACATATAAGAATTGAATTGAAACAAAGTGCTATACTATTTTTAATAATCAGTGCGGTTGATAGAATAACCCGTTTTCAACCGCCCTATTATTAATTTATTTTTTTATTACATTAGCCAAAAAACTTTTTCACTTTGTCAAAGAAGCTTTTTTCTTTGGGACTGTGTTTAGAGTTTTTATCGGCTTTAAAGCTTTCGCCTAGCTCTTTAAGCAGCTCTTTTTGTTTGCTCGTTAGGTTAACGGGTGTTTCAACCACAACATGGCAGTAAAGATCACCCACCGCACTACCACGTAATGATTTGATGCCTTTACCTCGTAGTCGGAACATTTTACCGGTTTGTGTTTCAGCAGGAATCGTTAAGCTGACCTTGCCATTAAGGGTTGGTACTTCAACTTCGCCACCAAGTGATGCCAATACAATATTAATTGGAATTTCGCAATGCAAATTGGTGCCGTCTCGCTCAAAAATAGCATGTGGTTTAATTTGCATTTGAACATATAAATCACCTGCTGGTGCGCCATTTAAACCGGCTTCGCCCTCACCAGATAGTCGAATACGGTTGCCTGTATCAACACCGGCTGGAATAGTAACAGACAATGTTTTCGTTTTTTCAACACGACCTTCACCATGACATTTTTTACATGGATTTTTAACCACTTTACCCCGTCCATGACAAGTTGGACACTCTTGTTGCACGGCAAAAAATCCTTGTCGCATTTGTACAACACCTGCACCATGACATGTATTACACGTGACCACATCAGAAGATTTTTCAGCGCCTTGCCCATGGCAAGTATCACAACTTACCCAAGTTGGTACTTTAATTTCTTTATTAACGCCTGCTGCGGCTTCTTCTAATGTTAGAGAGATATTGTATTGTAAGTCATTACCGCGAGATGCGGTTTGACTGCGTCCACGACCGCCACCAAAGAAATCACTAAATATATCGTCGAATGCACCGCCGCCAAAACCACCAAATCCGCCGAATCCACCAGATCCACCCTGTCCTTGTTCAAAAGCAGCATGTCCATATTGATCATAAGCTGCTTTTTTTTGCGGATCAGTTAGGATTTCGTAAGCTTCTTTCACTTCTTTGAACTTTGCTTCGGCTTCGGCTTTGTTATCTTGATTCTTATCAGGATGATATTTCATCGCTAGGCGTTTATAGGCTTTTTTTATCTCACTTTCACTGGCACTTTTACTAACGCCCAATGTTTCATAATAATCTTTCTTCGCCATAATTAACCTTTATTTTTTTATGATTGTATAAACAACTAAACGGGCTTGAGTTACCTCGCGCCCGTTTAACTTGTTATATGCTTAAAACTTGTTGAAATAACTCATTAAAAAACATTGTAGTTAATGTTTATTTTTTATCATCATCAACTTCTTTGAAGTCTGCATCAACAACATCATCTTGCGCATTAGTGTTTCCACTATTTGCTTGACCCGCACCTTGAGCTGCTTGGGCTTGTTGTTGTGCTAATTCAAGCAATTTTTTAGATGCTTCCATTAATGCATTAATTTTAGCTTCAATTTCTGCTTTATCTTCGCCACGAGCGGCAACTTCTAAAGCACTAACTGCATCTTCAATTGCTTTTTTATCATCAGCTGATAACTGATCACCGGCTTCAGTCACTTGTTTACGTGTTGAGTGAACAAGATGATCGGCTTGGTTACGAGTTTGAGCTAGCTCTTCAAATTTACGGTCTGCATCGGCATTAGCTTCTGCATCGTTAACCATTTTTTGAATTTCTTCTTCACTTAATCCTGAAGAGGCTTTAATGGTAATTTTTTGTTCACGTCCAGTATTTTTGTCTTTCGCAGATACATGTAAAATACCGTCAGCATCAATATCAAAAGTAACTTCAATTTGTGGCATACCGCGAGGTGCAGCTTGAATACCATCTAGATTGAATTGACCTAATGATTTGTTATCGCCCGCACGTTTACGTTCACCTTGTAACACATGAATGGTTACAGCTGATTGATTATCTTCAGCAGTTGAGAACACTTGACTATGTTTAGTTGGAATAGTTGTGTTCTTTTCAATTAAAGCGGTCATTACACCGCCCATAGTCTCAATACCTAAAGACAATGGCGTAACATCAAGTAATAACACATCTTTAACATCACCACCAAGTACACCACCTTGAACAGCCGCACCAACAGCAACCGCTTCATCAGGGTTTACATCTTTACGTGGTTCTTTACCAAAGAAGTCAGCAACCGCTTTTTGAACCATTGGCATACGTGTTTGACCACCAACAAGAATAACGTCTTTAATGTCAGAAACAGAAAGACCTGCATCTTGTAATGCTGTTTTTACAGGATCCATTGAACGTTTAACTAAATCTTCAACTAAAGACTCAAGTTTAGCGCGTGTTACTTTAATATTTAAATGTTTTGGACCACTTGCATCAGCAGTGATATACGGTAAATTAATATCAGTTTGTTGTGCTGATGATAATTCAATTTTTGCTTTTTCTGCCGCTTCTTTTAAACGTTGCATTGCTAGCGGATCATTTTTTAGATCGAAGTTTTGTTCACGTTTAAATTCGTCAACTAAATAGTTGATTAAGCGTGAGTCAAAATCTTCACCACCTAAGTGAGTATCACCATTTGTTGCTAATACTTCAAAGGTTTTTTCGCCATCAACGTCGTCGATTTCGATAATAGAAATATCAAATGTACCACCACCAAGGTCATAAACAGCAATAGTACGGTTACCTACATCTTTATCTAAACCATAAGCAAGGGCTGCAGCTGTTGGTTCGTTGATGATACGTTTTACATCAAGTCCAGCAATACGACCAGCATCTTTGGTTGCTTGACGTTGTGCGTCGTTAAAATAAGCAGGAACAGTAATTACCGCTTCAGTCACCGCTTCACCAAGATAATCTTCTGCTGTTTTTTTCATTTTCTTTAATACTTCAGCAGAAATTTGTGGTGGTGCAATTTTTTGACCTTTAACATCAACCCATGCATCACCATTATCGGCTTTTACAATTTTATATGGCATGATGCTAACATCGCGTTGTACTTCGGCATCTTCAAAACGACGACCAATTAAACGTTTAATGGCAAATAATGTATTTTGTGGATTAGTTACTGCTTGACGTTTTGCTGGTTGACCAACTAAGATTTCACCATCTTGAGTATAAGCAATAATGGAAGGGGTTGTGCGATCACCTTCTGCATTTTCTAATACTTTTGCTTGGCCATTGTCCATGACAGCAACACATGAATTTGTTGTACCTAAATCAATACCAATAATTTTACCCATAATCTTTTCTCCTCAAAATCTGTATTTTATTTCTTGTATATAGGTCTTAAATATTAATTTTCAAGCCTTTATTTCACAAAGAAATGTTTTTGTTTTCACATAAATGGGAACATTATTATTAATATCAAGGGGGGCAAAAAAATAATTTTCTCGGAAATCTTGATTATCGCGTTTTCTGCACTTATTATTGCCGCTCTTTTTTAATCATCAAACTTAACTTATAGGATCCTTATGGAACAAACAAAACTTGCAAATCCTGGCCCACTTGGTTTAATGGGATTTGGTATGACAACAATTTTATTAAATATTCATAATGCTGGATTTTTTCCTGTTATGACAGTCATTGTCTCAATGGGTATTTTTTATGGTGGTCTTGCTCAAGTCATTGCTGGTATTTTAGAATTTAGAAAAGGCAATACATTTGGTACAACAGCATTTACTTCTTATGGTTTCTTTTGGATTGCGTTAGTGGGCATTTGGTACTTACCTACTTCGCCAGCAACAGCACCATCTGATGCAACTTTTGTGGGTATCTTCCTTGCTTTATGGGGTATTTTTACTGGCTTTATGTTTATTGGCACATTAAAAGGTAACCGCGTATTACAATTTGTTTTTGCTAGTTTAACCGTGTTATTTGCTTTATTAGCTATTGGTAATATTTCAGGTAACCATGACATTCTTCATATCGCTGGTTTTGAAGGTATTATTTGTGGCGCAAGTGCCATTTATTTAGCTATGGCTGAAGTGATTAATGAGCAATACGGTCGTACCATTTTACCTATTGGTGCACCAAAAGGCGCTGCACATTAATAAATTTTACTTAATTTCAATAATAAAAAAACGGGGAATTATCCCCGTTTTTTTATTAGGTTTTATTATTAACTATTTTTATAAGCATCGTTATGAACACCAACTGCCGCACGTCCAGACGGATCGTTTAGGTTCTTAAATGATTCATCCCATTCAATCGCTTTCGCAGTTGAGCAAGCAACTGTTGGACCACCAGGCACACAATGTGCTGCACTTTCAAGTGGGAATAGTTCATCAAAAATCTCACGATACATATAAGCTTCTTTTGAAGTCGGCGTATTGTACGGGAAGCGGAATTTTGCATTTTCTAATTGCTGATCAGTAATTTTACTTTCGGCAATCTCTTTTAATGTATCAATCCAGCTATAACCCACACCGTCAGAGAATTGCTCTTTTTGACGCCAAACAACCGATGCTGGTAAGTAAGATTCAAATGCTTCGCGGACAATGTGTTTTTCCATTTTGCCATTACTACCACACATTTTATCTTTTGGATTAATGCGCATAGCAACATCTAAGAATTTCTTATCAAGGAATGGAACGCGCGCTTCAACGCCCCATGCCGCCATCGCTTTATTAGCACGAGCACAATCATACATATGCAGTGCCGCTAATTTGCGTACGGTTTCTTCATGGAACTCTTTGGCATTTGGTGCTTTGTGGAAATAAAGATAACCACCAAACACTTCATCAGCACCTTCACCCGATAGTACCATTTTAATGCCCATAGCTTTGATTTTACGTGCCATTAAATACATCGGTGTGGACGCGCGAATAGTTGTTACATCATAAGTTTCAATGAAATAAATTACATCACGAATGGCATCAATACCTTCTTGAATAGTAAAGTTAATTTCATGATGAACTGTACCTAAATGATCCGCAACCGCTTGCGCCGCTTTAAGATCGGGTGCACCTTTTAAACCAACAGCAAATGAGTGCAACTGCGGCCACCATGCTTCTGATTTTTCGTGATCTTCAACACGGCGCGCTGAGAATTTTTTAGTGATTGCTGAAATGACTGAAGAATCAAGTCCTCCTGATAATAACACACCATAAGGCACATCAGACATCAAATGACCTTTTACTGACTCTTCTAATGCAAGGCGAAGTTCATTGATGTCTGTTTTATTATCCTTAACATTGTCATAATCCATCCAGTCACGTTTGTAGTAGGTTTTGATTTCACCTTCGGTACTAGATAAGTAACATCCTGGAGGAAAAGCCTCAATTGTTTTACAAACAGGCACGAGTGCTTTCATTTCAGAGGCAACATAAAATGTGCCATTTTCATCATGACCAGTATACATTGGAATAATACCGATATGATCACGACCAATAAAATAGCTACCTTTATTAATATCATAAAGGATAAACGCAAACATGCCTTGTAATTCGTCAAGACAGTCAATACCCTTTTCTTGATATAAAGCAAGAATTACTTCACAGTCTGAACCGGTTTGAAACTCATAACGATCTTTGTACTGATTTCGGAGTTCTTGATGATTATAAATTTCGCCATTCACCGCTAAAACTAGAGTTTTATCTTTATTATAAAGAGGCTGAGATCCGGTATTAACATCCACAATTGATAAACGTTCATGAGCAAGAATAGCTTTATCAGACGCAAAAATACCAGACCAATCAGGGCCACGATGACGCTGTAGACATGATAGCTCTAATGCTTTTGTTCGTAGTTGTTCTGGATCTGATTTAATATCAAGAATACCTAAAATCGAACACATTGATTTTCTCCATTTCAAATCGCATAAGCGATACTATTACAAGTAAAAAAACTAACTAGATAAAAACTTCACATCTTTTTTATTTTTATTAAATATAAAAAGATAATGAACAAATATTTAAACAAACAGCATACACATTATTAATACACAATTAAAGTACAATGTCATTATACTTTTTCTATCGTTGCAAAAAGTGATGATTATTTTTTTAACCATTGACCTTGTTGCTTTATATATTGACCTACTGGGGTCTTTTCTTGCGCTTTACTACCCGCTTTTTTTTCTACTTCACTTAAAGGAACATTGCTTTCAGCGGACACTTTTTGATACTGTGCTTTACGAGCTTGATTAATCAGTTGCGCAATTTCGGTGGCATTACCTTCATTTTTCACAACGCCTAAATAACCATCAGCCTGTTCGCCAACGATACCTTGTGCTTTGGCTTGACTCAATGAATCAATAGCTTGCTCTAAATTTAATGCAAATACAGAAAAAGACAAAACGACAGACAATAATGCTACAGTTGCTTTTTTACAGATAGTCATAACAAACTCCTAAATAAATACATCATATTTTATTAATTTGAATGCGAATACAGTTTTTTCTATTAGTCACCTTCAAAAGGATAGATGAAAATAAAACCGATTAATTTAATATAATCCAGATTTATTGATGATATTATCTAACGCCTTATCAACCTTAATATTAATTTCATGGTCTATCTTAACATTCAAATTGATATTAATCGGTTCGCTCGGCGCTTGCACTTTTACTGTTGGCGAACATCCGATTAACGCACTACTTAGCATCATTATTGCAATAACATTTCGTACCATAAAATAACCTCTTATTTTGAAGCTTCCTTTTTTAAACGTGCTTGAATTCGTTTACGAACTGGCTCACTAATTTGATCAGATAACTGTAAGCTCATCAGCAATTTAGCCATATTTTCTTCAAGATTGATATTTAAATTCACTGCTTTGCCATTTTCGACATCCAAATTGCTGCCTTGAATATTCAATCCTAGTTTGGCAATGTCATTAGCGTAATCAACTGTACCTTGTAACTTAGTATAATGAAAATTTTTAATAATATCAGTGAGTATTTTCATATTTGGGTTACTTTGCGCATAATTTTTTAAGGCTGAATTTTCAAACTGTAAATAACCTTGATTAATTGTGGTTAGCTGCCCATTTTTAATTGCCAGTTCAAATGCCACCTCACTCTTTGTTTTCGCTTTTAATAATGTAATCGGTAAAAAACCATCAATTGTACCGTCGCCAGCAAGCCCTTCGGTTGGATATTTAGCAAGAATATCTTTTAATTGTATCTGTTTTATCTTTAAATTTAATTGTTGGGGTAATTTAGCTAAATTCAATTTACTCGGTTCAATAAAAACTGAGCCAGAAAAAATATCAGCTTGGAGCTTTTTCCAAGTAACTATTCCTTTGCTAGGTGCTTTAAATGAAGCGGAATAACTTCCAGCTAATTTTAGCTTTTCAAAGGCGATACCCATGTTTACTTCTTGAACATTTAACGCGGGCGTCGAAACCGTAAATTTGTTATCTTTAATAATAATATTAACATCACCTGTCACCGATTTGATTTCACTACTTTTATAAATACCATTGAGCTTATTAACCTTTAGCATTGCTGTAACAGAAAGTTTATTGCTATCAAACGGAATTTTTGATTGAAGTTGCATATTCAAATGCCCTGTGCCAGAACCAAGGATTAAATCGTCAGAAATATTTGCTTTATCTAAGCTAATTGAGGCGTTATCTGAAGTTGTTAATGCCAATTGATCAGCAGATACCCAACCTGTAAATGGTAATGTTAAGTTGCTATTTTCTAGACCAAATAGCTTTAAAGATGTTTTAAAAAGACCGTTTTGTATATCAAAACGTGAAGCTGTTTGATTAACCAACAAAGTAGCCGACAATTGTGCAATCTCTTGGGTATTAGTTGATACATTCAGTTGTATCGCTTCTTGCTGTTTACTGATATCGACTTTTAAATCGAATTGTTTTTTATCTTGTTCATAAAATCGCAATGTATCTATATGAATCGTCTTAGGTGACCAATAAATAATCGTTGGAATCAAAGAGAGATCAAGATCGGATTGATTAAGATTATCAGTAGCAGTATCAACTACATTTTCGACAGAATCTACGACCGTTTCAGATTGATTTACTTGCCAGTGGATATCCAAATTATTTGCAGATAAATATGACCATGAAATTAATAGATTTTTAGCTGTTATAGAGATTTGAGATTGCTTGCTAACAGTAAGTTCATCAAAAGTAAGACCTTCAAAACCAAGGCTAGCACCATGCCAATCGACCATAATTCCATGTTTCTGCTTAAATGACTGCCAATAGTGCCACCCATATAAGCAAAACAGTACGATCAAAAATAAGATACTTAGTGAGATCCAATAGCGTTTTTTTAAGCGAACCATAGAAGTGCTCGATTTGGCGAAAATAATTGCAGGCATTACCCTGCAATAAATAGATTAATTTTGAGATTGCTCACGCTGAGTAATATATGCCAGAGCTTTATCAATTCTAGCAAGTGTGCGCTTTTTACCAACGGCAAAAACAGTTGCATCAACCGATGGTGATTGCCCGATACCGGTTACTGCAACGCGTAGTGGCATGCCGACTTTTCCCATACCAACATCCAGTTCAGCTGCCGTTTGTTCAATGGCATGATGAATTTTATCTATTTGCCAATCAAAATCGGCGATCGCTTCAATTTTGGCTTTAAGTGTTTCTAATGGCTGTTTAGCCACTGGGCGAAGATGTTTTTTAGCTGCATCTGCATCAAAATCGGCAAAGTCTTGATAACAATAAGAACAAGATTCAGCCATTTCTTTCAGCGTTTTACAACGTTCGCCAAATAGCTTAATGATGGTAATAAGATCGGGACCATTAGCTAAATCATAGCCTTGCTGGTTCATATGCCAAACTAAATACTGAGCAACATAATCTGCATCTAAATGATTAATATAATGGTGATTTAACCAAAGTAATTTTTCAGTATTAAATGCACTGGCTGATTTACTCACTGCATTTAATGAAAAATAACTAATCATTTCAGGCACTGAGAAGATTTCTTGATCGCCATGTGACCACCCAAGGCGTACTAAATAGTTCAGTAGCGCTTCGGGTAAATAACCATCATCACGATATTGCATTACACTGACCGCACCATGGCGTTTAGATAATTTTTGTCCATCATCTCCTAAAATCATCGAAACATGCCCATACTCAGGCAATGGTGCACCTAACGCTTTGAGAATGTTGATCTGACGAGGTGTGTTGTTGATGTGATCTTCACCACGAATAACATGGGTAATTTCCATATCCCAATCATCAACAACCACACAGAAATTATAAGTTGGTGATCCGTCTGTGCGACGAATAATAAGATCATCAAGCTCTTTATTGGCAATCTCGATCGGTCCTCGGATTAAATCATTAAAGATAACAGTACCATCAATAGGATTAGCAAAACGAACAACATGAGGCTCATCATGAGAATGTTCTTTTTGTACCGAATCACAACGGCAATGACCATCGTAACGCGCTTTTTCACCTTTCGCCATCTGTTCTTCACGTAGCTGGTCAAGGCGTTCTTTAGAACAGTAACAACGATAAGCTGTACCTTTGGTTAACATTTCTTCAATAACGAGATTATAACGATCAAAACGTTTAGTTTGATAATAAGGACCTTCATCCCATGATAATTTTAACCAATTCATACCCTCCATTATTGCTTCAATCGCTTCTGGTGTTGAACGCTCAAGATCGGTATCTTCAATACGTAATACAAATGAACCTTTTGCATGGCGAGTATAAAGCCAAGAATAAAGCGCTGTACGTGCACCACCTACATGTAAATAGCCTGTTGGGCTAGGTGCAAAACGGGTTTTGATTTTCATGAAATAATCCTAATAATAACAGTAAAGCGAGCTTAAACGACAAAAAGACTGCTAGCGCCCTTTTCCTTAATTCTGCCAGAATCAACAAGCAAAATAACATGTTGATATCAATTCAATTTAGTTGCTTATTCTAACATGCCGAAAGGTTTCGGCAATAGTTCCATTAATGTCAGAAAGTTAACTCACAATTTATAAAAATGTTTCATAAATTTATGTAGTTAAGTACAAAATTCAGTCTTGACCAATTTATTTAACACTGATTCATTTAGTACTGATTTAACATAATTAATGTGCTTCATCCCAATTATCCCCCATTCCCACATCTACTTTTAATGGTACAGATAGTTGATAACAATTTTCCATGATCGATTTTATTTGAGTGCGATACTGCTCAGCCAATTCTTCTTTTACTTCAAATACGAGTTCATCGTGTACTTGCATAACCATTCTAATATTACCTACAGGCAGACTTTTAATCCATTCACTCACTTTAATCATCGCTGTTTTGATAATATCAGCCGCCGTGCCTTGCATTGGCGCATTAATGGCAGCACGCTCTGCACCGCGTCGCTCAATACCATTGGTTGAAGTAATTTTAGGTAAATATAACCGGCGACCTGATAACGTTTCAACATAGCCATGTTCAGCAGCCAATTGGCGAGTGTTTTCCATATAGTTTTGCACGCCTGGATAACGTTCAAAGTAGCGTTCAATATAAAATTGTGCTTCTTTGCGAGCAATATTAATCTGTTTAGATAAACCGAAAGCGCTCATTCCATAAATTAGACCAAAGTTAACGGCTTTAGCTCGTCGCCTTTCTTCCGAACTCACATCCGACTCTAATTTACCTAAAATTTCACTAGCTGTCACACGGTGAATATCTTTGTCGTTAGCAAAAGCATCGAGTAAACTTTTATCTTGTGATAAATGCGCCATAATGCGTAACTCAATTTGTGAATAATCGGCTGAAATAATTTTATAACCCGTTGGTGCAATAAAGGCTTGACGAATTCGACGCCCCTCTTCATTACGCACAGGAATATTTTGTAAGTTTGGATCATTTGACGACAATCGCCCCGTTATGGTGCCAATTTGGTTATAATTGGTATGAATCCGCTTATCTTTCGGACTAATCATTAATGGTAGTTTATCTGTGTAAGTATTTTTAAGTTTAGCCAATCCACGATAAAATAAAATCATCCTTGGTAACTCATAATCATTAGAAAGCTCGCTTAACACTTCTTCACTGGTTGATGGATCCCCTTTGGGTGTCTTTTTCAGTACCGGTAATTGATGCTTATCAAATAAAATAGTTTGAATCTGTTTAGGGGATGCGGGATTAAATTTTTCGCCAGCAAGGCATTGCAATTGCATTTCAGTTTCTTGCAACTGTTTGCTAAGTTCATTAGAAAACTCATTAAGCAGTTTAACATCCACAAGTACACCTATTCTTTCCATTTCAGCCAGCACAATTGCAAGTGGCATTTCAATGTCAGTAAATAGTTTGGTTAATTTTTCATTTTTTTCGACAGTTAACCATAATTTATGATGTAATTGTAACGTGATATCAGCATCTTCAGCAGCATATTGCGTGGTTTTTTCTATTTCAATTTCATCAATAGTAAATTGTTTTTTATTAATTTTAGTTAGTTCATCATAAGTAATGGTTTTATGGTTTAAATAGCGGTTTGCCATACTGTCCATATCGTGGCGTTCGGTGCTATTTAACACATAAGATTCCAACATGGTGTCAAACGTAATCCCACGCACTTCAATACCATAGTTGGCAAGCACACTATAATCAAATTTTGCATTCTGAGCTATTTTTTGAATTTTTGGATTTTCAAGTACAGGTTTTAATTTGGCTAACACATCATCTATCGGTAATTGCTGTGGTACACCTAAATAATGATGCGAAAGCGGTATATAAGCTGCTTGATGGGGATTAACACTCAGTGAAATACCAACTAATTTTGCATGAAAATGATCAATACTGTTCGTTTCAGTATCAAAAGCAAATTGTTTACTGTTAGCTAATTTATCCACCCAATTATCTAACTGCTCATGAGTTAAGATACATTGATAATCAGTTGCTATGTTTTGTTTAACAGACTTATCATCCATTTCAAATAAAGATGAATTATCTGTAATTTCAGCCGCTGAATTTTGTTGTTTTTTTAAAAAAGTACCTGAAATTAACTCTTTTTGCCAACGATGAAAACCATAATAAGCAAATAAATCAACTAGTGCATCGATATCAATATTATTAACCATCAATTGTTCATTAGTAAAATCTAACTTCACATCGGTTTTGATTGTTGCGAGTAAATAAGAAAGTTCCGCATCTTTTTGATTATCAATCAATTTTTGTTTTAATGATTTTGCGCCTCGGATGGTTAATTTTTCAATCTCATTCAATCGTTCATAAATATCTTTTACACCATCAAATTCAGTTAATAAACTTTGCGCCGTTTTTTCACCCACTCCAGGCACACCTGGAATATTATCTGATGAATCACCTCTTAACGCTAAATAATCAATAATTTTTTCAGGTGGAACACCAAATTTTTCAATTACACCTTTTGGATCAAGCACTGTGTTATTCATGGTATTAATAAGCGTGATTTTATCACTCACTAACTGAGCCATATCTTTATCACCAGTACTAATCAATACTTCAAGATTTTCCTTTTCTGCTTGTCTCGCCAATGTGCCAATTACATCATCTGCTTCGACACCTTCAATACAAAGTAGTGGTAAACCCATGGCTTTTAAGATAGTGTGAATAGGTTCAATTTGTGGTCGAAGATTTTCAGGCATTGCCTCGCGAGTTGCTTTATATTCGCTATAGATCTCGTTACGAAAAGATCCCCCCTTAGCATCAAAAACGACCGCAATGTGCGTAGGATTATATTGGTTTAGTAAACTACGAATCATATTAATGACACCAAAAATAGCGCCTGTTGGCTCACCTTTAGCATTGGTTAACGGAGGGCATGCAAAAAAAGCACGGTAAAGATAAGATGATCCATCAATTAAAATAATTGGTGTGTTATTTGGCATTTTAGCTACCTAAACATTATTCAATTTAATGACTGATAGTATAACCTAAATTAACAATAATATTCTTACGTAGACCATAAGATAATGTAAAAAAATTTCAGGAAAATCTGCATTTCGGTATAAAACGCTCCGTAAATAACTGTATATTGTATAATGAGTATTATATAATACTGTATTCATCTTTCGCTTGAGTATGTAATAAATGACAGAATTAAGTCTTGCTGCGCAAAAAGTAAAAGCGGCACTTGCTGCTAGAAGCCTTGAAACGCCATCATGCCGATTAGCAATGGATAATAGTGAGCGTAAAGCAAAAATCGAGTCACATTTTCGTGAAATTATGAAGCTAATGGAATTGGATTTGACTGATGACAGCCTTGCCGAAACGCCCCATAGAGTATCGAAAATGTTTGTTGATGAGATTTTTTCTGGTCTTTATTATGAAAATTTTCCAAAAATCACGCTGATCGAAAATAAAATGCAAGTTGATGAGATGATCACCGTTCGCGATATTACACTAACTAGTGTTTGTGAACATCATTTCGTCACAATAGACGGTAAAGCCACCGTTTCTTATATCCCAAAAGATAAAGTGATAGGACTGTCTAAAATCAATCGCATCGTTGAGTTTTTCTCGCAGCGTCCTCAAGTACAAGAAAGACTAACCCAACAAATTTTAGTTGCCCTGCAAACGTTACTTGGTACTGTCAATGTTGCTGTTTCAATTGATGCCACCCACTATTGCGTAAAAGCAAGAGGTATTAAAGATTCAAGTAGTATGACAACAACAACGGCGCTGGGTGGTGGATTTAAAACCAATCCAAGCACGAGACAAGAGTTTTTGCGCACTTTAAACCATAATTAGTCAGCTAAATCACAATATATTCGAGCAAATCATTGCTTAAATATCACAATTTTTAGGTCTAAAGTGGTTGCAACATCGAGTAGTAAGATATTTTGTCCTCAAAACAGACATTAAATACTAAGCAGCAAAAAAGCCTATTTTATATTGTGTGCATCTTCAAGAAAGATTGGTATAATTTACGGCTATTTACTATAAATAACATTAACATTGTTTTCATGAAAATTATTCGGGGCATAACTAATTTAAAAAATCAATTTACTCAGTGTGTACTAACATTGGGTAACTTTGATGGTGTGCACTTAGGGCACCAGCAATTAATTAATCACTTAATTAACAAAGGCAAAGAGTTAAACTTGCCAACGGTGGTTATGTTATTTGAACCTCAACCTTTAGAGTTTTTTAGTCCCAATAATGCACCTTCACGTTTAACCTCTTTTCAAGAAAAAGTCATTTTTATTGAAAAATTAGGTGTCGACTATATTATTGCTATTCCATTTACACAAACTTTTGCCAATATGTCTGCCGATCGTTTTATTCAAGATTGGTTGATTAACAAGCTACAAGCTAAATATATTACTATTGGTGATGATTTTCGATTTGGATTTGACCGTAAAGGGGATATCAATCTTCTACAAAAATATGCCCACAACAACGACTTTGTAGTAGAAAGCATGCCAACATTTGTTTGGAATAATTGCCGTATTAGTAGTACTGCTGTTCGCCAAGCACTTTTAAACAGTGATTTTCATTTGGCTCATTGCTTATTGGGTCGTGATTATACGATTCAAGGCCGTGTAGTCCATGGCAATGCATTGGCAAGACAATTAGGGTTTCCAACAGCTAATATTCATTTGCACCGAAAAAAACCTGCTTTGCAAGGCGTTTATCTTGTTAAAGCAAAAAACAGCTGTAGTAATCAATCTTATCATGGTATTGCTAATATTGGCATAAGACCCACAATTGATGGAAAAAAAGCCATTTTAGAAGTGAATCTATTTGACTTTTCAGATGATATTTATGGTCAATATTTAGACATATCTTTCGTTCAAAAATTACGTGACGAGAAAAAGTTTGATTCATTAGCAGAATTAAAACAACAAATTACACAAGATGTTTGCACTGCGAAAAAGATCAGTGCACAATTAACCAATTAAAAAGTAGTATCAACAAATTTAACTGGAATAAATCAGCATGACAGACTATAAAAACACATTGAATTTACCGGAAACCGGATTCCCTATGCGGGGCGATTTGGCTAAACGTGAACCAGCTATGTTACAAAACTGGTACGATAAAGAACTTTATCGCAAAATCCGCCAAGTAAAAAAAGGAAAAAAAGCCTTTATTCTGCATGATGGTCCTCCTTATGCAAACGGTAAACTTCATATTGGTCATGCAGTTAATAAAATTATCAAAGATATTATTATCAAATCAAAAGGCTTAAGCGGTTATGACTCCCCTTATATTCCAGGATGGGATTGTCATGGCTTACCAATTGAACAAAAGGTCGAAGAGCAAGTCGGTAAGCCCGGAGTTAAAGTATCACCAGCTGAATTTCGCCAAATTTGCCGTGATTATGCGGCCTCACAAGTTGAACTACAAAAAGCTGATTTTATTCGTATGGGTGTACTTGGTGATTGGCAAAATCCTTATCGCACCATGAATTATGATACAGAAGCCAACATCATTCGTGCTTTAGGCAAAGTGATTAAAAATGGTCATTTAGTTAAAGGCGCAAAACCGGTTTATTGGTGTACTGATTGCATGTCTTCTTTAGCGGAAGCCGAGGTTGAATATTATGATAAATCATCGCCAGCAATTGATGTGAAATTCAAAGCGGTTGATAATCAAGCTGTCGCAAAAAAATTTGGTATCAATACCGATTTAACCATTTATGCAGTTATCTGGACAACCACGCCTTGGACATTACCTGCTAGCCGAGGGATTGCTTTAAATGCAGATTTTGAATACCAACTGGTTCAAATCAATGATAACGAGTGCTTAATCTTAGCCACTGATTTAGTTGAAACAGTGATGAAGCGAGCTAATATCAGCGAATGGAAAGTGTTAGGTAGCTGTCAAGGTAAAGCACTTGAGTTATTACGCTTTAAACACCCATTCCTTGATTTTGATGAACCTGTGGTACTTGGCGAGCATGTTACTATTGATGCCGGTACAGGTGCAGTACATACCGCACCAGGTCATGGTACAGAAGACTTTATGGTCGGTCAAAAATATGGGCTTGAAGTAGCAAACCCCGTTGGTGGAAATGGTTGTTACTTACCTGGGACCGGCGCCGGGTTAGATGGTTTATTTGTATTCAAAGCGAATAAAGTTGTCGTTGAAATTTTAAAAGAACATAACGCATTATTTCATTTTGAAAATATTGAACATAGTTACCCATGTTGTTGGCGCCATAAAACACCTGTTATTTATCGCGCTACACCACAGTGGTTTATCAGCATGGATAAACAAGGCTTGCGAACGCAATCATTAAAAGAAATCAAACAAGTTCGCTGGATCCCTGATTGGGGGCAAGCACGGATTGAAACCATGGTTGCTAATCGTCCAGACTGGTGTATTTCTCGTCAACGTACGTGGGGCGTTCCTATGACGTTGTTTGTTCACAAAGAGACCGAAGAACTTCATCCAGATACGTTAGCATTAGTTGAAAAAGTCGCTAAATTAGTTGAAAAAGATGGCATTCAAGCTTGGTGGGATGCTGATATTAAAGATCTCTTAGGTCCAGATGCTGATGATTATCGTAAGGTGCCTGATACGTTAGATGTGTGGTTTGATTCGGGATCAACATTTTCATCAGTTGTTCGCGTTCGTCCAGAATTTGAAGGGCATGAAGCCGATATGTATTTAGAAGGCTCAGATCAACATCGTGGATGGTTTATGTCTTCGTTAATGTTATCAACAGCAATCGATAATAAAGCACCTTATAAACAAGTATTAACGCATGGCTTTGTGGTTGATGGGCAAGGCCGCAAGATGTCTAAATCACTTGGTAATATTGTCACACCACAAGAAGTTATGAACAAACTTGGGGCCGATATTTTACGTTTATGGATTGCATCTACCGATTATTCAGGTGAAATGAGTTATTCGGACGAAATTATTAAACGCGCAGCTGACAGTTATCGCCGAATTCGTAATACCGCACGCTTTTTACTCGCTAACTTAAATGGTTTCGATCCAGTGAAAGATATGGTTAAACCAGAAGATATGGTCGTGCTTGATCGTTGGGCAGTTAGTATGGCAAAAGAAGCTCAAGAACAAATTATTCAAGCTTATGAAAGTTATGATTTCCATAAAGTGGTACAACGTATTATGCAGTTTTGCTCAATCGAAATGGGATCATTCTATTTAGATATCATCAAAGATCGCCAATATACAGCTAAAAGCGATAGTATTGCTCGCCATAGCTGTCAAACAGCGTTGTATCATATTGCTCAAGCTATGGTTCGCTGGATTGCACCCATTTTATCATTTACCGCCGATGAAATTTGGCAATACTTACCAGCGGCAGAAAAACAAGAATTTGTTTTTGAAGATGAGTGGTACAGTTCATTATTTACACTGTCAGACAACGAAACTTTAAATAGTGAATATTGGGCGCAGATTTTAGCTATTCGTAGCGAAGTGAATAAAGTGCTTGAACAAGGTCGTAACGATAAAGTGATTGGTGGCGCACTTGAAGCGGCTGTTACACTTTACGCGAATGAAGAGATTGCAACAGCACTAGCAAAATTAGAAAATGAATTACGCTTTGTCTTGCTTACATCACAAGCGAGTGTTAAACCATTACAAGCTGCACCAGCCAATGCTGTACAAAGCGATATTCAAGGACTGAAAATTGAACTTGCTAAGGCTCAAGGTGATAAATGCCCTCGTTGCTGGCACTATACCGTCGATAATGAACCAACTACACACTTATGCAAACGTTGTGAAGAAAATATTCACGGCAAAGGCGAAGTGCGGCATTTTGCATAACGATAAGCCGTTGAGTACATTAAAATAAGCTATCGAGTACCCTTTCCGCCGACAATTGTCGGCGGAAATATAATAATGAGCACAGACTTATATGAAAAAAGATAACGGACTTTACTGGTTATTATTTGCAATCATTGTTTTTATCATTGATATCGCAAGTAAATTTTGGATTTTAAATAACTTTTCGCTATTTGAATCAGTGAACCTATTACCCTTCTTCTCAATTACTTATGTACGTAATATTGGCGCTGCCTTTAGCATTTTTGAAGGACAACGTACGATGCTTGCCGCTATTTCCTTGATCATCAGTGCCATGATTATGCATATGTTATACCGCAATACCCGCCAGCAAAAATTAGAAAACTTTTCATTAGCGCTGATTTTAGGTGGTGCATTAGGTAATTTATTTGATCGCCTTTATCATGGTTTTGTCATCGACTTTCTTGATGTCAATTTTGGTCATTGGCACTATCCAACCTTTAATATCGCAGACTGTGCAATCTGCGTGGGTATTGGATTATTTATCTTCTGTAATTATAAAAAACCGAAAAAGACTGTATAGTATGCAAATTATTTTAGCTAATCCTCGCGGTTTTTGTGCCGGTGTTGATCGTGCTATCACCATCGTTGAACGTGCACTAGAACTCTTTGGCGCACCGGTTTATGTTCGTCACGAGGTAGTACATAATCGCTATGTTGTTAATCGTCTAAAAGAGTTAGGGGCGATTTTTATTGAAGATATTAGCGAAGTACCTGACAACACCATTCTTATATTTTCGGCACATGGCGTGTCTAAAGCGATCCGAGAGGAAGCCAAACAACGTAAACTCCGCGTTTTTGATGCGACTTGTCCACTTGTAACCAAAGTACATATGGAAGTTGCTCGCTCAAGCTATCGTGGCGAAGAGGTGATTTTAATCGGTCATGCTGGTCACATTGAAGTAGATGGAACAATGGGGCAATATAGCAATCCTGAAGGTGGCATCTATTTAATTGAATCAATTGATGATGTACAAAAGCTACAGGTAAAAAACGAAAATAATCTTTGCTTTACCACCCAAACAACGTTATCAGTTGATGATACAGCAGAGATCATTGCAGCTTTAAAAAAACGTTTTCCTGATATTCGCAGTCCTCGTAAAAATGATATCTGCTATGCCACAACCAATCGCCAGCAGGCCGTGAAGCAATTATCATCACGTGCCGATATCGTCTTTGTCGTTGGTTCTAAAAATTCGTCTAATTCCAATCGCCTAGCTGAACTAGCAAGACGAAATAGTAAACAGGCTTATTTGATTGATTTTGCTTCTGATATCCAAAAAGAATGGTTGGTAAACGCACATACAATTGGTGTAACAGCTGGCGCATCTGCTCCTGATATTTTAGTACAGCAAGTGATTGATCACTTAAAAAGTCTAGGTTGTACATCACTCATTGAAACTGATGGCATTTTAGAAAATATCACCTTTGAAATTCCCAAAGAGCTACGGATTGATATAAAACCAACCTAAATTTAAGAAAAAGCCTTAATTCCCTGAAATTTGGCTAATAGCTCTTCTTGTGTTTCAACATGTTCAGGATCGGCGATAATCGCATTTTGAATAGGGCAAACACGCTGGCAAGTCGAATGATCATAATAACCCACACATTCGGTACATTTATTAGGATCGATTTCATAAGTGTCAAAGCCCATAGAGATAGCCTCGTTTGGGCACTCGGGCTCACACATATCACAATTAATACACTTAGTAGTTATTTTTAACGCCATTACTTTTCTATCTTTAGATGCTACCAAAAATTTGCGTCATTATAGCGCAATCACCAATAAATCCTAATAAAGATTGATGTTAGTGCTTATTAATATGCTTAACTATGGTAAAAAATTTTCAGGAAAGTATGCGTTTTAGTATAAAATAGACAATTTGCATAAGATAATTTTCACAAATATTACAGTTTATTAAGAATAGTTATCAATTTCATTTTTATTTATTACGATAAAATGTAAAAAAAATGACAAATCAGTTAAAGGATGAAAAGGATTGTTAAAGTCTATTAAAATTAAATATATAGTGATAGCTATCATCTGCTTTGCAATTACTTGTATTGCATACTTAATGATATCTAATTCAGAACCTACAGTTAATTATATTACATCTGCCGTTACTCGAGGTAACATTGAAAAAACGGTACTGGCCGATGGTACAATTAGTGCTTTTAAACAAGTTAATGTTGGTGCTCAGGTTTCTGGTCAAATTAAAAAACTCTATGTTGAGTTGGGTGACGAAGTTAAACAAGGCGATATGATTGCAGAGATCGACGATCTTAAGCAAAGCAATGATTTAAAACAATCAGAAGCTTCACTTAATAGTTTAGAGGCACAACGTGAAGCCAAAAAAGCAAGACTAATTAACTATCAATTAACCTATGATCGTCAGCGCAAACTGGTTAATAAGGGAGTGGGCATTCAATCAGATTTGGATACAGCAAAAGCCGAACTTGATGCAATCAAAGCCGATATTGCAGCACTCAGCGCCGATATTGTTAAGGCGCAAGTTGCGGTTGATACCGCGAAAGTTAACTTAGGATATACTAAAATTCGTTCACCTATTGATGGAGTGATTGTTGCTATTCCTGTAAATGAAGGACAAACCGTTAACTCTGTCCAAAGTGCACCAACCATTGTTAAAGTAGCCCAGCTTGATAAAATGACGATTGAAGCACAAATTTCTGAAGCCGATGTAATTAATGTTAAAAAAGGGATGCCTGTTTATTTTACCATTTTAGGTCAACCTAATAGGCGTTTTGATGGTTTAATGCTACGTGCTATAGAGCCTGCACCAGATTCAATTAATACCGAGACAACCTTGTCAAGTTCATCATCAACTACAAAAAGCGCAATTTATTACAATGGATTATTTGATGTAGATAATCCCAATCATGTTTTAAGAATTTCAATGACAGCACAAGTTTATATCGTCTTATCTGAAGCAAAAAATGTGCTAACCATTCCTTCTCAAGCAGTCCAAAAAAAATTAGACAATAATAAAGCCATTATTTATCTATTAAATAAACGCCAAGAAATTGAAGAACATCAAGTTACCTTAGGGATCGATAATAATGTCAATGTTGAGATAAAATCGGGCATTAAAGAAGGAGATAGGGTTGTGATCAGTGGTACTAATGGCGCTTCACTAGGTAATAATGCAAGAACACCAAGGATTCGATTCTAATATGGCGAATAATATATCTCTTATCAAGCTTGAGAATATTGTTCGTGAATTTCCAGCAGGAGATTCAACTATACAGGTTCTTAAAAGCATAAATCTGACAATTAATGCTGGTGAAATGGTAGCAATTATTGGGGCATCGGGATCTGGTAAATCCACCTTGATGAATATTTTAGGTTGTTTAGATAAACCTAGCGCTGGCACTTATTCCATTGGCGGACGTACAACAAGTGAATTGTCGCTTGATGAGTTAGCTCAATTGCGTCGCGAACATTTTGGTTTTATCTTTCAACGTTATCACCTGTTAAATGCACTAACTGCACAAGGGAATGTAGAAATTCCTGCCATTTATGCTGGTGTAACCAGTGAACAGCGACAAAAAAGAGCGAGCAACATTTTAACACGTTTAGGGCTTGCCGATAAAATACACAATAAACCTAACCAGTTATCAGGCGGTCAACAACAACGAGTCAGTATTGGTCGAGCTTTAATTAATGGTGGACAAATTATTTTAGCGGATGAACCAACCGGTGCTCTCGATCGTAAAAGTGGCTTAGAAGTGATGGCCATCTTGCAAGAGTTACACCAACAAGGGCACACAGTTATTATTGTCACACATGATTCAAATATAGCCCAAAGTGCCCAGCGAATTGTTGAAATTAGTGATGGTAATATTATTTCTGATTCGATTAACCCTAACTATCAATCTACACAAGATAGTAATCGGCAAGTTAAGCACATCCAAGCAACTAAAACCCAAGATAATCTGTTGGCTAAATATTACCGTTTTCGAGATGCTTTTAAAATGGCTATATTGTCAATGCTTTCACAGCGGTTACGTACCTTCCTAACTATGTTAGGTATTATTATTGGTATTGCTTCTGTGGTGTCTGTTGTTGCATTAGGGCAAGGTACAAAGCAGAAAATTTTATCTAATATTAATTCTTTAGGAACTAGTACGTTAGAGATCTATGCTGGCACAGGTTTTGGTGATCGTAATGCAGATAAAATCACAACACTACGCTCATCTGATGCTGACTTTTTGGCACAACAAAGTTTTGTTCACAGCACCACACCTAATCTTGCAACCAGTGTTTATTTCCGAATTAACAACTTAGCTCTGACAGGAACAGTAAATGGAGTTGGCGAGCAATTCTTTGCAGTTCGTGGTTATACTATTTCCCAAGGAAAATCATTTGATGAAACAAGTATTATTACTTCAGCACAAGATGCGGTAATTGATGAAAATACCGTTAAACGACTATTTGCAAATCAAAACCCTATTGGAAAAATTTTAATGGCTGGGCAACTACCAGTAAGAATCATTGGTGTTGCTACTAAGCAACAACAAGGATTTGGTAGTAATGAAAGCTTGAATATTTGGTTACCTTATACCACCGTTATTAATCGTATGGTGGGACAAACTTCGTTAAAAAGCATCACTGTACGAGTTAAAGATAATGTCGATTTATCGATTGCAGAACAAGCTATTAATCAAATTATGTTAAAACGACATGGTACAAAAGATTTTTTCATCTTTAACTCTGACAATATACGAGAAACCATTAACTCATCAGCTTGGGTAATGACATTATTGATTTCTGCCATTGCGCTCATTTCACTTGTTGTTGGTGGCATTGGGGTGATGAATATCATGTTAGTATCGGTCACTGAAAGAACGCGAGAAATTGGTGTACGTATGGCCGTTGGTGCTCGTTCAAGCGATATATTACAACAATTTTTAATTGAAGCTGTATTGGTTTGTTTAATTGGTGGAACTATTGGCATTTTACTTTCATTTGCCATAGGATTTATTTTTAATTCCGTTGTCACCTCTTTTGCAATGAGCTTTTCAGCAATAGCCATTATCGCAGCATTTAGTTTCTCAAGTATAATCGGTATTATTTTTGGCTATTTTCCAGCTAGACGAGCAGCTAAACTTGATCCGATTTATGCTTTAGAGCGAGAATAATCATCTTACTACAATAAAAAATCCCTTTGTACATAACAATAATGCAAAGGGATTTAAAAATTAATTTATGCAGGTTATTTTTTTAAACTTAATAACCATTTATTTTTTATTAGAATGAGTTTTTTCTTTTACTTTTGCATTAGGATCTAACCCAGCTACAAATGCTGTCACTCTTGCATAATCATTAATAAATGCTTCATCACTAGTTCTATTAAGCTTATTTGCTATGATATAAAACTTACGATTCACAATAATTGTAGGGATAGACTCTGGTTTCATCTCTTTAATCGCATCAGCTTGTTGTGCCATAAATGCTTTAACTAAAAAGTTGTCTTTCGTTTTATCATACACTTCACCACTGATACCTAATTTTTCAAAAACAATTTTAATATCATCTGCTGTTTTTATTGTTTTATCTTTTTGAACAGCGTTATAAAGTGCATCTGAAGCTTTATCTTCAATACCAAGTACATTAGCCACAGCCCATGCTTGTGCAAGCTCTTTAGCTAATGCTCCAAAATCCTCTAAATGGTAGCGTTTAAATTTGACGCCTTCAGGTAAAGATTGACCAATAGTTTGTGAGCCTTGATTTTGAATTTCAAATCTAAAACAGCTAGGGCAATTAAATGAAAAGAATTCAATGACTTCTTTGTCGGGTGATGGATTTGTTGGCAGTGCTGCATATTGTTTGCCTAATTCAATCGGCTCTGGTGCATTGGTAGAGGCTGTTTGTGATTCATCGGTTTTAGTTATTGTTTTTCCTTCATCTGCAAAACAACTTACAGAAGAAAGTAAGACAGTAATTGCGATAAGTGTTTTTTTCATCTTAATAATTCTCCTTATTCTTTTATAATCCCACGTGCTTTTAATAATGCAGATTTAAAATCTTCTTCATAATCTTTTTTTAGACCAGGAATAGCTTCATTCTTATCCGAGCCGCGCATTTTTAAATGATAAATTAAAACTTCGTCACTCAACTCTTTTAATTCACCTTCAAAACCAGCCTCTTGCCCTAACTTAGCTAAAAATTGTAATAAGTTAAGATCGGAATCACTTTCCCAAGCTGGTTGTAATAATTCCATTACTTCATCAATACGATGACATTTCATAATTAATACCTTTTTTAATCCTTCGTGTTCATTGAAGGGGGATGATATAAAATCTTATTTATCTATACCTAATAAATTATTTCATAAAGTAAGGAAATAATAGGCTTGCTCATTATTGCCAACCTAAAAATCAACACAATAATCATATTTAATTTATTAAACTACACCTTAAAAAGAGACTGGTATAGAGTCAGTTTCAATAAATAGTTGAGTCACTCTGTTTAAAATGTGTAGACTGTGACTTTAAATAGCTTTGCTATATAGTAATGTTATTTTGTTTTTTCGCAATGTAAAAGAGAAATAATTTATGGAAAAACTGTCTATTACTGCAATCATTTTAGCAGGAGGAAAAAGCACACGCATGAATGGTGATGATAAAGGTTTACTATTATTAAATCAAAAACCGCTCTATCAACATGTCATTGACCGCATCAAACATCAAACTAATTCCATCATGATTAATTGTAATAATAATGTTAGCCAATATCAAACTGCCGGCTATCCAGTATTTAGCGACGTTCTAAAAGGGTATTTTGGTCCATTATCAGGTGTTTACAGTGGGTTATTATGTAGTACAACTGATTGGAATTTGTTTGTTAGTTGTGATACACCCTTTTTACCAAATAATTTAATCGCACGTTTAGCTACGCATACATCAACTCATAAAGCAATCTATCCTTTTGATGGTAAATATCATCACCCAACCATTTTGCTTATTCACAAGAGTGTTATCCCACAACTTAGGATTTATTTAGAACAGGGTAATCGTAAATTAATGTTATTTTTAGAAAAAATTTCAGCAAAATCGGTCTATTTTAATGATCAGGCGTCTTGTTTTATTAATATCAATACACCAGAGGAGCTAAAACAAGCAAATCAGATGATAAAGTAACCAAAAAAGAAAATAAGATAAATATATACCGACATTAATGCTATTTATTCATATATAATATAGCCGAAATAATGAACAATATAGTGTTCATATTCATTCCGGCTTCTAATATCAATCAATACGTCACACTAACCATTTTTTTAATTGCTCAGCAAATAATGCGATCTCTTCATCTTGAGTAGACCACGAAGTACAAAAACGCAAGCCAATATGGTTAGAGTCAGTTTGACCGAGATTATCCACAGTATAATGTGCAAGAATTTTCTTAGCTAACTTATTAGGAAAATTAACAAACAATTGGTTACTTTGTGGTTTAGCTGCAAACGTTAACCCAATATTTTCAAAAATTGTTTTTAATTTTTCAGCCATATCATTACTGTGTTTACCCAGTTCTAAATAAAGATCATTTTGCATTAGTGTATTGATTTGCGAAGCTACAATCCAGCTTTTAGCTAAAATTGCGCCTTTTTGTTTCATACTAAAACGAAAATCTTGATTAACTGATAAGTTATTAAACACCACCGCTTCACCAGCAAAAGCACCAACTTTAGTACCACCGATATAAAATACATCCGTGTATTTTGCTAAGTCAGGAAAAGATATATCATTATCTTTCGCCGCTAAAGCCATGGCTAAACGTGCTCCATCTAAATAAAGATAGAGGTCATTTTTTTGACAAAATAGATATAATTGTTTGATCTCCTGCTTGGTATATATCGTGCCGAGCTCGGTTGTGTTTGAAATATACACAAGCTTAGGTTGTACCATATGTTCATCACAATGATCAGCTAAAACTGGCTTAATCAGTTCTGGCGTTAATTTTCCATCTTCTGTTTGTACTGTTAATACTTTATGCCCAGTTGCCTCAATAGCCCCTGTTTCATGCACATTGATGTGCCCAGTATCAGCCGCAATCACCGCCTGATAAGGTCTTAAGATATGTGAAATGACCACTAAATTAGTAATCGTACCGCCCGGCATAAAATGAATATCAGCATTAGGCGACTGTAACTGTATTTTTATGTTCTCTCTTGCCTGATTACAACATTGATCTAAACCGTACCCACTGAATTTCTTATCAGTCATATCAATAATGCTTTTGAGCAATTTAGGATGAACAGTTTGATTATAATCATTCAAAAAATCATGCATATAATTACCTTTATCGTTTAGCTTTGTATAAAATGATGTAATATTAATTACACATGAATATAACACTTTTAAAATATAGGTTCTATGAACAAACAAAAAATTATTGGCATTAGCGGCTATAGTGGCAGCGGTAAAACAACATTGCTGAAAAAGATCATTACATTGCTTGTTGAACAAAATTTTAAAGTCGGCTCATTAAAACATACTCATCACGATATTGAAGTCGATATTCCAGGTAAAGATAGCTATCAATTACGTAAGGCCGGATCGTTACAAACAATTGTTGCTTGTGATGAGCGATATGCAGTAATTTGCGAAACACCAAACAAGCCAACCGATTTAATCACCCTCATTAATCAATTTAACGATATTGATATAATACTAATAGAAGGATTTAAACACGAAAAAATCCCTAAAATTATTTGCCACCGCAAAGCAAATAAAAAAGCACTGTATATTGACGAGTTTACAATAGCGGTTGCAAGTGATGGACCGTTAGAAACTTCTTTGCCTGTGCTTGATATCAATCAACCAATTCAAATTGTTGAATTTATAAAAAGTTATTTATTTAAACAATAATATAGCGTATCTTATTTACCAATTTTTTACTTTGTAGTTTATAAAATTTGCATGATTCCTTTATTAAAAATATTAAAACGCATTTTAATCATTACCAAAAAAGGAATCATTGGACTGATGTTGCTATCTATCTTTGCCACCTTAATTATGCGTTGGGTAAATCCGCCATTCGGTTCTATGTTAATAATAGAGCGCAAGATAATGCATTGGAATACACCACAACAACGAATCTGGAAAGATTTGGATGAAATTTCAGACAATATAAAAATTGCAGTCATAGCGTCAGAAGATCAGCATTTTCCCACGCACAGGGGATTTGATTTTAAAGCTATTCACCTAGCGCTAAGCAATAACAAAAATAGTAAAAAAATTCAAGGTGCTAGCACAATCACTCAGCAAGTAGCTAAAAATATCTTTTTATGGCCATCTCGAAGTTGGATCCGTAAAGGAATTGAGTCTTGGTTTACATTATGGATAGAACTATTTTGGTCAAAACAGCGTATACTTGAAATCTATTTAAATTGTGCAGAATGGGGGGAAGGTATTTTTGGCATTGAAGCCGCTTCTCAGCACTATTTTAACGTAAGTGCCAAGCAGTTAACGCCAAAGCAAGCAAGTTTACTTGCGGCAGTATTACCTAATCCAAGGCGTTGGAGTCCAATAACACCAAGTGGACGAGTCCAGAAAAAAGCAAAATGGATTCAAGCCCAAATACGTAATTTAGGCAATAACAGTTATCTTAAAAAACTAAGATAGCCACTTATTACTAAATAAATTTTTGGATAAATTCAGTCACAATTTTACTTGCTGGCCCGTAAATTTTGGTTTGAAACAGACTTTCACCTAGACTTGGCGCTAAATTAAGTTCAATCGATTTAGCGCCCGCTTGATTAGCTATTTGTACAAAACCAGCAGCAGGATAGACATTGCCTGATGTGCCAATGGATATAAAGTAATCTGCTTGCGAAAGTGCATCATAAATTTGTTCCATTTGTAGGGGAATTTCACCAAACCAGACTATATGTGGGCGAATTAATTGGTTTTGTTGATAATTCACATCGTTAAAGCAATCAATTATCTGTCCTGTTTTTTCATTACGCACTTTTAATAACTCACCATGCATGTGTATTATATTTTTAGATCCAGCTTGTTCATGTAAGTTATCCACATTTTGTGTCACAATTAAGACGTTATCAGTGCCTAATTTCTGTTCTAACTCAGCCAGCGCAAAGTGGGCAGCATTAGGCTTTACGTTTGGATTTTGTAATTTACGGCGCAGCATATTATAAAAATCATGTACCGCTGTTGGGTTGCGCATATAGCCTTCGTAAGTTGCTACATCATTAACATCATAGCCTTCCCATAATCCATTTTGGGCTCGAAAGGTTGATAAGCCCGATTCGGCCGAAATGCCAGCACCGGTTAGAATAACTATTTTAGGTATCGTCATAATTCATTACACCTTTACAATTTAACTAAGGTTATTGAAAATAAAATATTTGCCAATTATTGGCTGTATTCGGTGGTAAAAATATGCAAAGCTGGCTTGCTGAGTTTTTGATATTGACTGTAAGCACTTGCCACTTTTAATCGAATATCAGCCTTGGATTCGCCATTTAACCAACTGTTAATCATTGCATTTACACTATAAGCTTCTGGCGCCATACGGTGCAAAGTTAAAATAAGTGGCGTAATACCTAGGCGCGATAGTGGTGGTGTAAAATATTGTTGGCTTTTGCAAGCAAATACCGCCGCATAACGTGATTTTTGTTTTTCTTGTTGTTCTTTTGATAATGTATCCCAACGCCAGCTATCGGGTAAATATTTTTTCCATGACCATTCCATTAATGAATCGTGGCCAATATAGACAACCAGATCAGCACTACCACCTGCTATGATCGTTTTATCACTTAATTTAAACGCTTTTACCTTTTTGCCTGCTGAGTAGTCAATAAAATCATCAACAGTATCGTTAATATATTTGCCATTATACGCCTGTGCAATGAGATAAACATCTTTGTCTTGGTGTTTGTAAATGATCTCTTCTAATATTATTCCTGATTTGGGTCGATTAATTTGTACAATTTGCCACTCTTTTTGCTTAGAAAAATAGGTTTTAAACCCGTAAGCAGCCCCCCAATAAAGGTTGTTTTTGGGATTTTGACCGTTTCCTATCGCCTTTGGAACAGGTGCAATCTTTTGATATTTGTTATCACAAAGCGCCACCAAAACATGGATCACTTTGGGATCGGCAAAACAGGGCAAGGAGAGTATGAAATAAATAGTAGTTGCAAGCCATAACTGTGATTTTATTGCCTTCATTAATCTACTCTTTATCTGTATATTCTAATATATCACCTGGTTGGCAATCTAGATGTTTGCAGATTGCTTCGAGTGTTGCTAGTCTAAATCCTTTTACTTTACCTTGCTTAAGTAATGATAAATTTTGTTCTGTAATACCAACTGCTACCGCTAGATCTTTTGATTTAACTTTACGTTTTGCTAGCATTACGTCTAAATTTATTATAATTGGCACATATGGCTCCTTTTAAATAAATTGTTTATTTTCTTCAGCTAGTTGGCAAGCTTTTTTCAATATTTGACCTATAAGCATAATACTCATGGCAGGAAATAGCGTTATAATATCATCACTAGAAAAAGAAATAGAAAAATAACGTGCTGACGACTCTTGATTATAAGTTAAGATCATTGTTAATAAAGGTTCAGATAAAAAACTTATAACCACCCAAAAAACAAGCAATTTGCCAAATACGTAACAACGGTTAGCTGATTTTACCGAAAAATACTGTGATTGACTGTAATAAATAAACAATAATCTAAGTTGATAAAACGCATAAGCTAAAATAAATATTAATGAAGTATCGATTAACGTTGCGATAGTCGCTTGCCATCCAGATAACGATTTAGGATCAACATTATCAATCCCACTTTGGATAAAAGAAAATCCTCCGAATTCAAGCCCAATATTTTGCATATCAAAAAAATAATACAAGAATGGGAATATTGAGCTAATTAACATAATTAGAATAGGAATTAATGTTAATAATGCCATAAAGCGACAATATTGATTCAATCGAGAATGTGTTTTAGCCATATCTGTGTTCATCTTTATATCCTTTCTTTTATAAAACTGTACACAGCATAACATAAACCAAATTAAAAAAAATAAAAATAAAACGATAATTTTTTATTGTTTTATTAATTTAAAGTATAAAAAAAACCTTACTTTTTTATCAGTAAGGTCTAAGAAGTTAACAATAACAAATCGATTATGCTTCAATCGCAACTCGTAATTTTTTCATTGCGTTTTTTTCGAGTTGGCGAATACGTTCAGCTGAAACACTATATTTATCAGCTAAAACTTGTAATGTAGATTTACTATCATCCGAGTCTAACCAACGTGCTTTTATAATATCTTGACTACGTTCATCCAATTTTAATAATGCATCATGTAACTTATCTGTTGCATCATTTTCCCAATTATCGTTTTCAATTGATTTTGAAAAATCAGAATTACCATCTTCTAAGTAAAGTGCTGGTGCAACAATTGAATTATCATCGTCATCACTATCTATATCAAATGACATATCTTGTGCTGACATGCGTGATTCCATTTCAAGTACATCTTTACGACTTACACCTAACTCATCAGCTACCATATCAACTTCAGCATTATTAAACCAACCTAAACGTTGTTTGGTCTTTCTTAGGTTAAAAAATAACTTTCTTTGTGCCTTAGTCGTAGCCACTTTAACAATACGCCAATTTTTTAATACGTATTCATGAATTTCGGCTTTTATCCAGTGCACGGCAAATGAGACTAAACGCACACCCATTTCTGGATTAAAACGACGCACAGCTTTCATTAAACCAATATTACCCTCTTGAATTAAATCTGCTTGCGGTAATCCGTAACCGGAATACCCACGAGCAATATGCGCAACAAAACGTAAATGAGATAATATCAATTGTCTTGCTGCATCAACATCGTCATGATAATAAAGTTTTTCACCTAATGATTTTTCTTCTTCTGCTGTTAGCATCGGATAGGTATTAATCGCACGAATGTATGATTCAATATTACCTTGTGGAATTAAAGCACCTACTTGCATTTTTATATCAGTACTCATTTAACTCCCCCTTTAAATTAACTGGCTTTTGCTACATAAATAAAATGCAACAATTAAAAACGTTAAACTAACGTTCGTTTATTAATTAGACCTTCAAGCTATAAATTAGTTCATATTTTTATTTAAAATTAATAAAATATCTTGCTAGGATCAGCGCTTATTAAAACTAATATATATTTTAATTAGTTACGTCGAAATAGCTAGGTAATTTGTGTCATTTTTAAATATTTTTTAGTCGCAACAAGCGATGAAAGCCATCCAATAATGATAGTAATAAGTATAATTAATAGGCTCTCATCCCATGATAGACCTTCAATATGAATAATTGTCCCAAAAGCATCAGAAACATTCAATATAATTGATTCTATTTGAAAGATAAATATTTCCGATAATATCAAAGAAATAACAGAACTAACAAAACCAATAAAAATCCCACTATATAAAAAAGGACGTAAAATGAAACCTTCAGTTGCGCCAATTAATTGCATAACAATTATAGTTTGTTTTCTAGCAAAAATATTTAAGCGGATACTATTACCTATTACAAGTGACACAGCAATAATCATAAATACTGAAATGATCCAAAAAACAGATTTAACCATATTAGTTAACGCAGTTAATCGAGTAAACCAACTATCGTCTAACTTTATATCATCTATGCCATCAAGATTAAGTAATTCAGATTGTAACCTATGCAATATAGTTGTTTTTTTCGCTTCTTCTTTAGGTATAACAATGGCTACTGCCGGTAGTGGATTTTCATCTAATAAATCTAATGCGCTACTGAATCCAGACCATGTTCTAAATTCCTCTTTTGTTTCATCCCGAGAAAGATAATCGACTCTATCAACCTCAGGGTAAGATTTGAGTTTGGCTAGTAATTCAGTAGTTTGATCTAAAGTTAATTCTTTGTTGATATAAACAGTTAAGTTAGGTGTTGGATACCATTGATGTGCAGCTTGATTGGCATTTTTCCAAAGTAAATAGCTAATAGTTGGTAGTGTAATAGAAATCGCAATAACAAAAATGGTCAGTAATGATGCCAAAATATGTTGTGTAAAATCATTAAAGGTATTGCACCAAGCGTAACTAATTTGCCTTTTCCAACGAGACAAAAAAGTATTTTGATTATCTTTCGATTTAGTAGGTTTGATAGTGAAATTACGCATCAAATTTTAACCTCTAAACGCCCTTGATTTAAATGTAGTATTCTATGGTGCTTGCGACGAATAAGCCCCATATTGTGAGTTGCCATCAAAACAGTTACACCTGATCGATTAAACTCTTCAAAAAGCTTTAAGATATCTTTGGAAAGCTTATCGTCTAAATTACCGGTCGGTTCATCAGCAAGCAAAACACTAGGATGATTAACAATTGCACGAGCTATACCCACTCGTTGCTGTTCTCCACCAGATAACTGTATAGGATAAAATTTCATTTTATCTATCAATCCGACTTTATCCAATGATGCTGAAACCCGCCTGCGAATTTCTTCAGCTGGTTTACCTAAAATGATTAATGGGATCGCAACATTATCATAGACGGTATGATCCATTAATAACTGATGATCTTGAAATACCATACCTATAGTGCGACGTAAAAATGGCATATCTTGTTTTTTTAGGTTTGAAACATTAGTACCATTTAGTAATACTTTACCATCATTGGCTTTCTCTAAACCACAGATTAACCGCAGTAAAGTACTTTTACCCGCGCCAGAATGCCCTGTTAAAAATGCCATTTCTCCAGATGATAAAGTAAAGTTTATATTCTGTAATGCCGGTTTACCACCAGAATAAACTTTACTTACACGCTGAAATTCTATCATGGCTTTTCTCTATTCATCTGTTTCATCAAATAAGGCATTTATAAAGTCATCAGCAACAAAAGGCCTTAAGTCTTCAATTTTTTCACCAACGCCTATATAGCGTATAGGAATATTAAACTGATCTGCAACACTAAAAATGATACCACCTTTTGCTGTACCATCTAATTTGGTCAATGTCATTCCTGTTACACCGACAGCTTCATTAAATAGTTTAGTTTGACTAATAGCATTTTGACCGGTACCCGCATCAATGGTTAACATTATTTCATGAGGAGCAGTTTCATCTTGCTTCTTAATTACTCGTACTATTTTTTTCAACTCATCCATTAAATGAGACTTATTTTGTAAACGACCTGCGGTATCAGCTATTAATATATCTATTTTTTTTGCTTTCGCCGCCTGTATTGCATCAAAAATAACAGAAGCTGAATCTGCATTAGTATGCTGTGCAATAACAGGAATGTGATTACGTTCTCCCCACACTTGCAACTGTTCAACAGCGGCAGCACGAAAAGTATCACCAGCAGCAAGCATAACCGATTTACCTTGTTGTTGAAATTGACGGGCTAATTTGCCAATTGTCGTTGTTTTACCTACGCCGTTAACACCAACCATTAAGATAACAAATGGATTATGGCTATTAATATCAAGAGGTTTATCAACTCCATCCAAAATAGATTTCATTTCTTGTTTTAAAAGCACATGTAATGCATCTGCATCTTTTAACTCTTTTCTTGATGCTTGTTTTGTTAGGTTGTCTATAATTTTTTGCGTTGTATCAAAACCCACATCAGCAATAAGTAACTGTTCTTCTAGCTCTTCAAATAAGGCATCGTCGATCTTTTTTCCTTTAAATAGACTTAAAAAACCAGATCCAATATTCTGTTTAGTCTTGAAAAGACCTTTTTTTAAACGGGAGAAAAACCCTTCTTTTTTTTGTTCAATCATAAATAATTTATCCCATGATCATTTAAAGATCATTGTATCTTATTTTAGAATAAAGCCCAATGCATTCGATCTTTTAAAAAGATTAAAAAAGAAATATTTCGTGATCTATAACCAATCAACAATACTGATTACAAATAAAGATCTCGAGTTGTGATAAATCGCCATTCACTTAATGGTAACTGGTGAGTAAATAGATTATACTTGCCGATCTGCACACGCACTAGTCGTAAACAGGGAAAACCGACAGCAGCACACATTCTTCTAACTTGCCGATTTTTTCCTTCTGAGATTGTAATACTTATCCATGAAGTTGGTATTGTTTTGCGTTCTCTAATAGGAGGCACTCTTTTCCATAACTGCAATGGTTCATCAAGAAAAGTGACTGTGGCTGGCTGTGTAAAAAATTCTTTTAATTGCACACCAGCTCTAAGTTTATCTATAGCCTGTTGAGTGATAAGGCCTTCAACTTGTACCCAATAAGTTTTTGGTAATTTAAACTTTGGTGAACTGATTTTTGCTTGTAATTTCCCATTGCTGGTTAACAATAATAATCCTTCGCTATCGGTATCTAACCGCCCAGCAGGGTAGAATTTAGGTAAGTTTATAAACTCTTTTAATGTCTGATATTTTTCATGTGCTGAAAA
>NZ_FMWR01000003.1 GCF_900103085.1 Gilliamella mensalis
TGCAATGTGATGCAGAAGATGGGGCCGGCGAATATGGACATTAAATCGAAATTACCACCTATTTGTTCTGGAGTTCAAGAAAACTCAACCAACGAACATGCTATTTTTGTGGAAAGATAATAATGAAAAATTTAATACCTGATAACCAAATTAGTCAAATAATTACTCAGCACCTAATGCAGTTTGGTAAATTACATTTACTCGTTGATCCCAAAATCAATGATGAATTCTTTTTAAAAAATTATTTTGATTTTGAGTCAATTGTTCCTGTTCGCGATAGGCAAGATACCGTATCGACAGATTATGAATGCTTACAGCTTTGCACAATATCTAAACAATCAATAGCCGAAAGTACGCAATCGAAGCCAACATCTGTTTTAGAAGATATTATTCAAAACTTAAATGATAAAAAATCTGCAGCGATTGCGATCTTATTTTCACTATATCCTATTAATTATATTCAAAAACAAATTAGTAATGCCATGTTTATGCGCTATGATGGAAGCTATTATCTTTTTCGTTTTTATGACCCCAAAGTTTTAAATCATTTAGTTAGAATTTTTGATCAACAACAATTAGATAACTTATTCGGTGTAATTGAGTATTGGTATTATTGGCATGATAACTATATCGAACTACATCATAAACCAGAAATAATCTTATCTGATATTAACTATCAAATAAGCTCTCGCCAATGGCAACAACTTAATATTGCACAGACATATAATTATTACGAATACATTACAACAAATCAACAAAATAACACATTAACCACAGAGCAGAAAAAAACATTAAATCAGCTGTTAGAATGGGTGTATATGGCAAGTTACACGCAACCTGATAAACACATACTCAATTATATGGTTAGCTATATCATGGCTCAACCACCATCGTTTTTTCAATCAATAGATAAAGATCTATGTGCTAACCTTATTAATAATAAGGATATTAACAAAATTAAACAATATTTTAATGAATGGCAAGAAGGAATAAAGCATGGCATCGCTTGATAATTTACTAGGGCTATTGAAGACAAATGAACAAAATCCAGGTAAACGTTGTCCTAGTTGTCAAGACAAAGAGGGTAATTTATTTGTGCTACCAACTCGTTTGTCTATAGCTGGTTACCTATCGCGCAATGATATACCACCATTACCCAATTTTGTGCAAAAAAAAGTTAAAGATATACCATTAACACATTCTAAGTATTGTTTACAAATGCTTAGACAAGGTTATTTATACGTTTTAGAACATCGTAACACGGGCAAAAAATGGCGTGTATTTACCTCTAGCCCAGAGGGGTGTTTGATTGAACATAAAAATGTTGAAAACGTAAGTAATATTCCCCCTACTTATACCTGCAATATTGCATTTGATGGAGCCGATGCGTCGTATATTAGTTTTAAAGAAAGCGAAAATATCATTAAGATCTATTTTATATTTGCACCTAATAAAATCAGTGCAAAGCTATTAGCGAAATATGAAGATCAGGATCTCTATTTACTTGACGGCATAACACCCGATGAAATTCGCAATGGAGTTAAATCAATATTACCAGATGAATTTTCGCCCAATATTTTAGAATTTTCGACAGCAGAAAAGCTAGCAACCCAAGAGGAATTTTTAAATAACACGCCTTTTTGGGGTAATCAATCAGCTGAGCGATGTCAAGCATATCAAAAAAAACAGAACGTAGAATTTGTCTACTCCAAGCGTACAAATTTTAATGATGCATCCATAGGTAAGAATTTTTATCGTTATTTGTCGATATACAAAAAGCTGAAAAAACGTCAAGGTGCAGCCATTGTTGTCAACGATGCTATCGGCATCACTCAAAGTTTAAATAATCGGCGCAATCAAGCATTACAACAAAATATGAAACCTTGGATGGAAACTAAAGATAATGAAGGCATTTCTAACGAACACCGCTTACTAATTTCTAGACAGCTTTATGGGCTTAAAGACTCATTCCGTCAAATGCGCATTAAACAAATGATAAACCAGCAAAATCGACATTATGACTACTTGAGAATATATGGATCAGATCCAGAACTATCCGATGAGATGAAAGAAATTTTTCTTAGATATCTTGATGAAGATCAAGAAAGGTATAAGAAAAACATTGATAATATCTATACCCAAGAAGCCTCGGAAGAAGAATTTAAAGAAAAATATTGGAACCGATTATCACAAGAAAAGCTCGATACCTTTCAAAAAAAATTTGATGAAAAAAGTCAATTTGCCGAACAAAAGGCAGAAAATCATAGCCAAGATTATATAAAGTGGTTAAAGTCTGCACACCTGCTGCTAGCGCTAGATTTTTATGACTCTAACGAAAAACTCGATGGCATTCAGTTTACTCTGCAAGTCAGTGCATGTATCTGTGGTGCAAGCGGCTCGCCTTCTGTAAGAAAACAATTTGATAAGTGGTGGAGTGCCTCCAAAATTACCCGTGAAAATTTATGTTGGCGTGCATATAGTTTTAATATTACAAGCATAATCGATACAATTAATGAGTATCTGGATTTGCAAAAAAAAATCATCATCAGCGATGGCCCTATTACAAATACTGACCATCTATCAACAATTGATACCGCCGTTGATTTACTTAGTAAAATCACAGACCATATTAATCAAACGGGTCCCATAATTGATGACTTGGCGACACGTGGCTTGCCTATTGCATTATTATCAATCTCATTTGCTGATTTAGTACGGCATTTTTTAAAGGTAACTTCAACACAGGCTGAACAGCGGGTTCTTAACTTTTTTGGTAATATGATTTTGTCTAGAATTAATAAAGAGGCGCGAAAACTGTATGGTTTACGCATTAATATTTGTGGAAAAAGTTTTACCGCTGACCCAGCAAAAGGCGCTGGACAAATAACCCGTAGAGCGAGGGAGCATTTTCAAAATGCCGATCTGGTTAATACCCGAATTGCCATGAGCGTTTTCGGGTTTAGCGCTTATGACACAATCCGAAAAATTACACAAGGCAAATGGAAAAATTGGCGAGAAGGTGCTGAACTTGTTGCATCAGGGATGACAACCATAGCTGCAATATTCCAAATAGGGACTAGTGTTGTTGAATGTTGTATCGGTAGAGATCCAACATCGATGACCACAATTACAACGCGTAATGCCTTTGGCCGAATATTTTTATGGGGTGCGACCTTATCGGCAATGGCAGGAGGAATGTCCGTATACTTTGATTTTATAGATGGTAAAAAAGCAAGTAAACGAAATAAAATAATAGAAATAGCTCATTATGCTAGAGCAATGGCAACCCTCGCGCTTAGTATATCACAATTTTTAGCGGCATTAGGTTCTTTAGTTCCATGGCTAGAAAGAATTGTGAATGAAAGTATTAAGCGAACTATTTGGGTAGCTATGGCTGAATGGGGGTTAGTTTTAGGACGAATAGCATTGCAACGAGGGGTAGCTATAGTAATTGGCGCGGTAGGATTTGTTGCAACCTTATTTACTATCGTAGTGTGTGTCGTTATTATGATTTTTGACGATAATGCATTACAAAAATGGTTAGATCGTTGTTGCTTTAGTAAAGATCCCAAACGTGATCAATTTGATGACTTAACTGAAGAGTTAACTGAGTTTAATCAAGCAGTTCAGGGGACATTTTAATGTATATTGGTGAATTTATATTGTGGTTAGGTAGTGCAATTAAACCTGAAACCCGTAAAAAATTGAAAAAAGATTATTCTGATAACTCAATGAAGTTAAGCGAAGTCGCCAAAGATTATACTAAAGAGTCGGTCAGTCATAATCCACGCCCGATAGGACCTTATTATGCCTATAACGATCGCTATTTAGAGATACGAGGAGGTATGTTTGAAAATTTTCGGGGGATTATTACTTGGATTAGTTTTGCTATATTTTTTATTCCTTATTCTAGTGGAGATCTAGGATTAAACACTTTACTTGAATTATATCATCACGAATATCATAATTTTGCTTTGAGTATATTTGCAATAATATTTTATTCAACTATATTTTTAGTTTCATTGTATTTATGCATCCGCTACTTCCGTTATGTCTGTCGCTTAGAGTTATTCACGCTTCGCCATATTCGGGTACGGTTTAATCGGGTAACACGGCAAGTGTATGTACAACGCCCTAAATATTGTGGCGGTACTGCAGTGTTTAAATGGGAACATATTATGCCCGCTAATTTTGGCGAGACTGGCTCGGATATGGGCGGTACTAATGTGGTTAACTTGTTTACTTTTCACCCTTATAAAACTGGCTTTCCAGTTGCACAGTCCGTGGGCGTAGGCAAAAACACTTATGATCCTCAAGATTATAAAGACGAGTGGGAATTTATTCGCCGTTATATGGAAGACGGTCCCCAAAACCTGCCAAAACCACGCATAAGCACTCACTTACCCATGCCTTTTCACGGTGTTGAGGGGCATATTCGCCCCATGATCCATCTGGCAAAAAATAATCCCAGTGTGATAATACTTTTAATGTTAATCCCCGTCTTTTTAATCTTATTGCCATTTTATACGGTGGGTTACTTTATTTCGGAATGCCTATGCTGGCAACCTCGTTGGTCAAAAGTGATCAGGCAAGCGGGTAAACCCGGTAAACCTTTACCAAAAGAAACCACCCTATCGGATTACCCACCCGAGGTACAAAAGGCAATTTTAGATAATAGCCAAGAGTGGGGCGTGATTGATGACGAAACGGGCGAACTTATCGACTATGGTCAATTTAAAAGACCCAAGAAAAAAGCCAGCCGAAAAACAAAAACAGCAAAACAAGCTGAAAAGCCCATAAAAGAGAATGCAGAGGATTAATTGGGAAGGTCAAAGCACTGCTGATTCAGTGCTTTGGAAACAAAATTTATTATAAAAATTCATTGCCGACGCAAGTTCGGCAAACAAAACAGTAGAAAAACTAAGATGCAGTCCAAAACCCGGTAACATTCACTTTGTCCTGCTGCAAAACAGCTCGAATAGGCATTTGATTAACATTATGATCTTTTTCGGCTTGTTCTAATACATGCATTTTGCTTTCACCAACTAAATGTAGATAGATATTTTTACTATTTAAAATAGTGGGTAACGTTAAGGTAATACGATCTAGTGGTGCTGTTAATGGTGTCATTCCGACAACTTTTCGACCTGATTTCATATCTAAACCAGCCGCTAAATTAGCTGCACCTGGGAATAGTGAAGCTGTATGTCCATCTTCACCCATACCTAAAACAATTACATCAAATGGCATCGGGATTTTATCTAACATCTTGTCAGTCATTTCTGCGCCATCAAATGGATTATCATAACTGTTTTTTAAACCGACAAAATTAGCCAATTTTGCATTGTTTTGTAATAAATGCGTCATTACTAACTTTTCGTTACTGGCATCATCATTATCATCAACCCATCGATCATCAACTAATGTAATAAAAACTCGGCTCCATTCTATATTTTGTTGACTTAGTGAAACAAATAATGGAATAGGTGTTTTACCTCCCGAAACCGCAATAGAAGCATGTCCTTTTTGTACAATTGCCTGTTTTAATTCATTGACAATATGTGAGGTTAAATCTTCGATCAATAATTGACTATTTTGATATTTATTTAACGTAAACATAGTTATTTTTCCTTTATTCAAATTCGTGCCATGAATGCCCATCTTTAGTGATTAAGGCAACCGATGCGACCGGGCCCCAAGTGCCCGCTTGATACGTTTTTGGCGGTTCATTTTCTGTATCCCATGCACTAATAATTGAATCGACCCATTTCCATGCAGCTTCAACTTCATCACGATGAACAAATAATGCTTGGCGCCCTCGCATAACTTCAAGTAATAAACGCTCATAGGCATCAGCGCTTTGTTGGTGAAAAGTTTCGCTGAAACTTAAATCAAGTTTTGTGGTTTGCAGATTGTGAGTGCTATCTAACCCCGGTACTTTGTTTAGAATTTCAATATCCATCCCTTCATCAGGTTGTAAACGAATCGTCAATTTATTTTGTGGTAATTGTGGATAAAATTCACTAAATAGATTAAGTGGTAATGGTTTAAAATAAACAACAACTTCAGAACATTTGCTCGGTAAACGCTTACCTGTACGTAAATAAAATGGGACGCCCGCCCAACGCCAGTTATCAATATCAACTCGAATGGCAACAAATGTTTCGGTATTGCTTTTTTGATTTGCACCGTCTTCTTCTAGATAGCCCGGTACATTAACACCATTAACAAATCCTGCTGTATATTGTCCACGAACCACTTTTTCGCGAATATTGGTTTTATCAATTGGTCTAAGGGCATTTAATACTGCTATTTTTTCACTACGTAAGCTATCATCGTCAAGATCAGCAGGTGGTGACATGGCAATCATAGTTAAGATTTGTAATAGATGATTTTGTACCATATCACGCATTTGACCAGCTTTATCAAAATATCCCCAGCGGCCTTCAATACCTACTTGTTCTGCTACCGTAATTTCGACATGATCAATAGAATTACGATCCCAAAATGACGCAAACACTGTATTAGCAAAACGTAAGGCTAAGAGATTTAGTACTGATTCTTTACCTAAGTAATGATCAATACGATAGACTTGCGATTCGCTAAAAAATTTAGCCACCGAATCATTGATTTCGCGAGATGATTGCAAATCAGTTCCAAGCGGCTTCTCCATCACAATACGGTTTTGCGATTGATTTAATCCAGCAGCAGCTAAACCTTGACAAATAGTACCGAAAGTACCTGGATGCATCGCAAAATAGAAAATAGCGGGATGACTTGAATTAAGTTTATTTTTCAATCGTTCAAAACCAGCACTATCATTAACATCTAGTTTATGAAAATCCAATCGTTGACTAAATCGTTGCCAAATACTATCATCTAACGGCTCCGGCATAAATGAGGTTAACGCATCTTTTGCTACCTCACAATAAGCAGCATGATCCCAATCAGCACGTCCTACGCCTAAAATTTTGGTTTGTTCAGGTAGTTTTCCATACTTTTCTAATTGATATAAAGACGGTAGTAATTTACGTCTTGTCAAATCCCCTTTAGCACCAAAAATAACTAAATCGCAAGCTGGGATATCAGACATGGTTTTCTCCTAGGATGGTATAATGTAATTATTCTATTATGTTGGATGGTTAGTGTACAGGCTAAATCATAACAATAGGTATTAGCCTTCAATTGGCTCTAAAACAAAAAGGTCACCGCTGTGGTGACCTTTTGCTTGAATTAAGTAATTGGATAGTATTCCAATAAATTTATGCGCGTACAAAATCCATATGAACTAATTTTGGTTTAAATGCATGACGTTGTACTGCTTGTACTTTGACTTTAACTGCTTTGCCGTCAACTTCAACAGTTAACACATCAGAATAAAACTCTGGTTTCTCTTGCATATTAAAGATTTGGTTGTGATCAAGCACAACAGAGATTGCAGGTTCAGTTCCACCATAAATGATGGCTGGGAATTTACCAGCGTGACGCAGGCGGCGGCTCGCACCCTTACCATGCTCTTTTCTAACTTCAGCTTTGAATGTAAACATATTTATTTCTCTTAATGATTTAAAATAAAAGCCAATTACAGGCGACCCAGTAGTTGACTATCAAACTAGCACTTTAAAAAGTGGTGTGGATTATAAAGTGTTATCCTTGTAAACGCAATCAATTAATCATATTACAAATTGAGTAAACATTGATTGCGTATATAGAATAAAATATGAACGCTTAGAGCAACTCTATACGAAAACCATAAGTTGATTTCTTATTGGAAGATGATTTCAATGGTTTTGTAATACAACCGGCTTCAACACAAACCATTGATTTATATTCATCATCACCAAAATCCGCCATTGCTTTAGCTTTATTTATCCATGGATTCCAAGTAACTACATCACTGACATTAGTGTTGGTTAATCGAATTGTTCGGATACCATCAGTTATCGTTAGTTGTTTACTCGCATCAGTATAAATACGATCGACTTCTTGATTAAAAGTCAATTGACCTACTGTCACCGGTTTGTTTTCAACAGCAAGTCGTTCTTGATACGTTTCACCCAAACCTTTGACAACAACATGGTCAATGTTATCAATACCAAAATAAGTATGTAGCGCACTAGTTATATCAAAGTCAGCAAAACAGCTTAAAGTAACTTCACAAGTTTTACCTAAATGAAGATTTAATGACACAGTAAAAGGTTGGCGACAATAAGGTTCTGTCTGTTGATTATTCGTGAGTGACAAAATGAGATCAACACCATTGTCATCCTCTTTACAAGAATCTAATTGCCATTCAACAATACGCGCAAAACCATGAGAAGGATTTCCTAACTGACCAAACCATGGCCAGCAAACGGGTATCCCACCTCGAATAGCCACCCCTTGTTTAAAATTTGTTTTGTCGCTTAGCCAAACAACGGGAGTTTGTTCAGTAGCAGGCTGCCAAAATAACAAATGAGCACCTTGTAATGTAACCGCTGCCTTGCAAGTTTTATGGTTAATAACCACAATAGGGAGTTCACCATAAGTCGATTGCTTAACCGATGAGCTTAGTGATACGCCTGATAAGCTACTATCTAAAATTGCTTTATACATACTCATACTTACTCCTAAATAATAAATTTAATCAACTATTAATATCAAAATTTATCGATGATTGTACGCTTTTTAACTTAATAATGAAAACACTATAGATGCCAAAAGCTTTTTTTAATAAATTGGAGTAAAATAGCGCGCTATAAAAAATAAGATAACACACTAGTTATTTTTGTTAAAAAGTTTCAGGAAAGACTACGTTTATGTATAAAATCCCAATGAGTTTGTATATTCATATGCCATGGTGCGTACAAAAATGTCCTTATTGTGATTTTAATTCACATACCGTAAAAAAAACGCCAGATTATGCAGCTTATATAGAGCATTTGATTAAAGATTTACAGCATGATGCTGTTTTTTGTTCAAACCGTTCAATTCATTCAATTTTTATTGGCGGAGGGACACCAAGCCTGTTTTCTGCTGAATTAATTGATAAATTATTATTAAATATAAATAAGATTATCCCCATAAATAAGAATGCAGAAATCACCATTGAAGCCAATCCTAATTCTGTAGATATAGAAAGATTCAATGGCTATCAGCAAGCAGGTATAAATCGAATATCAATCGGTGTGCAAAGTTTTCAAGCCGATAAGCTGGTTAAATTAGGGCGGATACATGATCCCAAAGAAGCAATCACAGCAGGAAAACTAACCCAAACATTAAATTTAAGAAGTTTTAATTTAGATTTAATGCATGGCTTGCCAAATCAAAGTATTGATGATGCCATATATGACTTAGAACAAGCCATTGCTATCGCACCACCTCATTTGTCTTGGTATCAATTGACTATTGAACCCAATACACTATTTGGATCAAAGCCTCCCGTTTTGCCAGATGATGATAAACTTTGGGAAATTTATCAACGAGGTCATCAATTATTAACAAAACATGGTTACCAGCAATATGAAACCTCGGCTTATGCTAAAGAGGATTTACAATGCCAACATAATTTAAATTATTGGCGATTTGGAGACTATTTAGGCATTGGATGCGGTGCTCATGGTAAATTAACACAACCTGATGGCAAAATTATTCGCACCATAAAAACACGTCATCCAAAGGGTTATTTAGAAGGGCGTTATTTGGATAAGTATTATACGGTGCCAAAAGAAGATCTACCCTTTGAATTTTTTATGAATCGTTTTAGGCTTTTTGAACCCACACCTAAACACGAATTTGAACAACGGACTTATTTACCTTTACAAACAGTAGAGAAACAAATAACAACCGCTATTGAAAGAAATTATTTAATTGAAAACAAACAAAACTGGCAAATAACTGCTCATGGAAAGCTATTTTTGAATTCGTTATTAGAATTATTTTTATAGAAATAATCTATCATATCTATATAAATTTATTGATAACAATATAGTTTTTTACAATTATTTAACGCTATAAATACAAACTATTTAGCTAATTATTGTCCTTTCTTTACATACATGTAGCGAAAAAAAGCGCATACTATGTTCCGACAATGCATTTATTTCATTGTTTTCCTATTCCTTATTTTTCCCAATAACAATAACTTTGTTATTGGGATTTTTTTTGCCTATAACTTGAATAACCTTATTGCGTTAAATTATTACTTGCTAGAAACATGCAAAAGAAATCGCTCAAGTTCAACTAAGGTAGATGTTCCTTCCATAGGCCCTTTTTTAGATACGGCAAGTGCACCACTGGCATTTGCATATTGCAATGCTTTTTTGACCGAATAACCCGCTAACATTAAACTGACAAATGTCGCACCAAAACAGTCACCCGCTCCGGTTGGATCCACCGATTTGACTGCACACCCATCAATATGCAACGTTTTTAACTTACCTTGTTCATCAAGTCCATAATAATTAGCACCTTTAGAGCCACCTTTTACCACAATATGCTTAATCCCTTTGTTAAGTAAAGTGGACATGGTTTGTTGCTCAGTTTTGCCATTATGATCAGCAAAATAACTGACTTCACTTTCACTGGGTAAAAATATATCGGTGTATTCCATAATATAATCAAAAGATTGTTCCATTTCAGGTATATCAAACATCTCTTTGCGTAAGTTAGGATCAAATGAAATTGTACCGCCTTTACTTTTGATAATATCTAATGCTTTACGCATGGCATCAATCACTCGAAATGAATAAAGCGATGATCCCATTACATGTAAATGAGTACAATCTTTTAATAAGTTTTCATTAATATGATTAAACGACAGTAAGCCACATGCACTATTTGGAATATTAAATATGAAATCTCTTTCATTAGAATCTTTATAACTGACAAACGCACTACCAGTATTAGCTTTATGATGAGAGGTAATACCATTGATAATCACACCGTCATTTTTTAGGCGACTTATGCACATCTTGCCAAAGGCATCTTTTCCAACACAACTAAAAAAGACAGCAGGAAAACCTAATTTTGCAACTTGATCTGCAAATATTGCGGGAGCACCACTAACAAAAGGACCGATAAACTCGCCTGTTTGATCGAAACGCTGATTTTGTTCTTTCGCCAAAAACTCAACCAACAGCTCACCTATCGTGCAGATTTTAAAATGCATATTATGTCTCCAATATGTTTTGATAAGTCACACAATATTTATTGGAAATAAGTTGTTCAAAATTGGCATCTAATAATTGTTGATGATATTCAGTCACTGTTGCTCGTGACAGAACTAACATATCAATATCAGCTAATATCCCGATGTTATTACTATCATTATGGGCAATCCTTTGTGGCAAAATGCCAATAGTATGAGCCGCTTTTTTCATTATTTGCTGATACGTTTTTACTTGTTCTAAATTATCAATAATCAATTTGTTATCAGCATTAATTACACTTAATTCAATGATAAAATGCGTTACAGAAAATTGATTCAAGACAAAATTAATCATTTTGTTATCTTGCAAAATATTGCCGTCAAGTAATACGCCACCAACAACAATCACCTCAGCATCGATAAATTCTTTTGCTAGTTGTGCATTACTAATATCATTCATAATAAGTATTAATGATTTTTTGCCATGTAAAAACGGAATCAATTTTCTTATTAAATTACCATGACCTAAAAACAATATATCACCATCATTAATGTAGCTTAAACATATTTTAACCAATTCAAGATCATGACTATCATTAGCATTTTGTATATAATTTTGTGTAATGACATTTACCTGATTTAATCCTCCTTCAGGATTAATATAAATCGCACCACCAAAAGAGCGCTTTAAATATCCTTGTTGCTCTAGGTAAGTTAAATCTTGACGAATAGTCACATTAGATACTTGAAGCAATTCTGATAATTCATCAACTTTAACTTCGCCTTGCTTGCGAACAATTTCTGCAATTTGCAATCGTCGCTTTAATAGGGCTGAAGATGCTCTAGCCAATTTTATTTCCTACGCCATAGGTAAAAATGAAGAGCTGTGATAATAGAATTAATCCTATGCCTGGTCAACATTAAACTAATGTTCAACGTTTGACTTTATCAATCATATTCATACTCATTAACATCTTTTTTATCCTTCAGCATTTTACATATACATGTTAACCATCAAAACGAAAATATATAAGTTATTTATATTTCGTTTCGAAAGTAAAGTTGAATTTTGTGATCTATCTCACGTGATTACCACTAGAACAACTTACGTTTTAAAAGTATATTTACAATAAATAACTTTCAAAAAGAAAGTTATAGACGCAATATCAATTAAAACTAAATTATTAAGGGAAAGTCATATGTCTATTATTTCAAGCCACAATATGTTAAAAAAAGCGCAAACAGAACACTATGCCGTACCTGCCTTTAACATCCATAATTTAGAAACCATGCAGGTTGTTGTCGAAACTGTCGCCGAATTGCAATCCCCTGTCATTTTAGCGGGCACACCTGGGACATATAGTTATGCCGGAACAGAAAATATTATTGCGATTGCTGATAAGTTATCGAAAAAACATAACATCCCTTTAGCAGTTCATTTAGATCATCATGAACAATTTGATGATATAGCTTATAAAATCAACGCAGGCGTTCGGTCGGTCATGATTGATGGTTCACATTGTCCATTTGAAGAAAATATTGCGATTGTTAAGCGAGTAGTGGATTATGCACATCGTTATGATGTCAGTGTAGAAGCTGAATTAGGGCGTCTTGGTGGCGTTGAGGATGATCTCGTTGTTGATACAAAAGATGCTTTATATACCAATCCCAAACAAGCAGTAGAATTTATTGAAAAAACAGGAATTGACTCTCTTGCTATCGCCATTGGTACCGCACATGGTCTTTATAAATCAGAACCAAAACTAGATTTTGAACGCTTATCAGAAATCCGTTCAATGGTTGATATCCCCCTTGTATTACATGGCGCATCTGGCGTGCCAGAAAAGGATGTCCGTGAGTGTATTCGACGTGGCATTTGTAAAGTCAATGTCGCAACCGAATTAAAAATTGCATTTTCAGATGCCCTAAAACAGTATCTTATTGAACATCCTGATGCTAATGATCCTCGCCACTATATGAAACCTGCAAAAGCAGCTATGAAAGATGTTGTCAAAAAAATTATTGCAACATGTGGATGTGCAGGCAAATTATAGAGGCCGAGATGATGATCTATACATTAACACTTAACACGGCAATCGATATGAATATTCATTGTCAGGGGCTTAACCCTAATAGCGTCAATCGCACATTACACACGAAATATAGTCCCAATGGTAAAGCAATCAATGTTTCAATTGTCTTACATAAATTTGCTAAACCAACTTGTGCACTAGGCTTTTTTGGTGGGTTTTCAGGTAAATATATTGCTGATGAACTAACTAAAATGCAGATTGAGACAAAACCCTGTTTTATTGATGATATTACACGTATTAATGTTTTTATTAATGATGGGCAAAATGAATATAAATTGGTAGGTAAAGGTCCATTTGTACCGAACGATAAAAAAATAGAGATGCTCACTATTATTGAATCATTAACCAACAATAGTTATTTAGTTATCAGTGGTAGTTTGCCAAATAATATTGAGCCTGAATATTATGACACTATCTTAAATTTATGTAACAAAAAAAATATTCAAGTTATTCTTGATATTAGCCATCCAAAATTAAGCGAGTTACTTACCTATAAACCACTATTAATTAAACCCAATGATGATGAAGTAAAAGAGATTTTTGGTTTTGAAACAAAAACCACATCACAAATCATCACCACACTAGAAACGCTACATGTGCAAGGTGCACAAAACATTTTATTAACCATGGGGGCTAAGGGACTCTACTTTTCTAATGGAGTGCATATTTGGTATTGCAATGCTATAGCAATCAAATTAATCAGCTCTGCTTGTGCTGGTGATGCTTCACTGGCGGCTTTTCTTAGTGAATGGTTACCTGAGCAACAAAACGTTGAAAAATCAATGAAAAAAGCGGCTGCAACTGGTGCTAACGTGGCCGAATCAGATGGATTAGGGTTATTAGATAAAATCAATATTTATATGGATCAGCTTGAAGTTACCCAACTAAAGTAAGGGGAATTATTATGAAAAAAATATTAGCTGTAACAGGCTGCCCAACGGGCATTGCCCATACCTATATGGCAGAAGAAGCCTTGAAAGCGGCTGCTGAAAAAGCAGGCGTTGCAATTAAAGTAGAAACCAATGGTGCAGGAGGGGTTGATAATGCCATTACCGATATGGATCTTGCAAATGCAATAGGTGTTATTATAGCAGCAGACAAAGATGTCAATCCAAACCGTTTTGATGGATTGCCGGTTATTGAAGTCCCTGTCAAAGAGGGTATTCATAAAGCAGCCGAACTAATTGAACAAATCACTTCAGGTAAGATTCCTATCCGCAAAGGCGATAAAAACGACACCAAAAATTCAGTTTCACCATCTAACCCAATAGATGTAAAAGAATCGATTGGTCGACAGATTTATAAACACCTTATGAGTGGTGTCTCTAACATGTTGCCTTTTGTTGTTGCTGGTGGAGTATTAATTGCACTCTCATTTTTATGGGGGATCTATTCAGCAGATGAAACCAATGCACAATACAATGAATTTGCTGCATTATTGATGAAAATAGGCGGGCAAGCATTTGGTATTATGGTGCCAATCTTTACCGGTTTTGTCGCTTACTCTATTGGAGGAAGACCTGGAATGGTTGCTGGTTTTGTTGGCGGATTGATTGCCAATATTACCGGAGCTGGTTTTTTAGGCGGCATTATTGCTGGTTTTGCTGCGGGTTACTTGATGCTTTATGTCAAAAAGTGGTTAGACTGTTTGCCCCGTTCATTTGAAGGACTAAAGTCTATTTTTATCATGCCATTAATCGGTGTATTTGTGATCGGTGCTGGCATGTATTTACTAGGCGGGCCGATTGCAACAATTAACAATGCCATGAAATCCTTCCTTGAGTCATTGCAATCCGCTAACCCTATTTTACTTGGTATAGTAATTGGCGCTATGTGCTCTTTTGACTTTGGAGGTCCTGTCAATAAAGCAGCCTATGTGACTGGCACCATGCTACTAGGTGAAGGTAATTTTTACTTTATGGCTGGAGTTTCTGCTGCGTGTATTGTGCCACCTTTTGTGATTGCCTTTTCAACGACCATTTTCCGCGACAAAGCATTTACTGAAGAAGAACGTGCAGCTGGAATGGTAAACTATGTCTTAGGTTCGACACATATTACCGAAGGCGCTATTCCTTTTGCCGCAAAAGATCCATTACACGTGATCCCAATCATGATGCTCTCATCGGCCATTGCCTCTGTATTGACTTTTTTAAGCCAAATTCAAGTCCCTGCGCCTCATGGTGGTTTTTTGGTACTGCCATTGGTAAATAAACCTTTTCTCTGGGTGGGTTGCATTTTCGCAGGAGCACTTATTGGTGCCATATTATTAGGTTTAGTTCGTATTCATCAAAATCGACAATTAACAATTAAAAACAAAATATAATTAACTAATTGATACATCGATAGCTTTTCGGTATATCAAAATTAATAAGGACGAAAAATGAGTCATTTAAAACTGACAACTAATGATATTTCAATCATAAGCGGATCTCACTCTAAGCAAGAAGCCATTCAGTCAATATCAGAAGCGATGATCAAAGCTGGTTTAGTTAAAGATGATTATACCCAAGCTATGTTTGACCGCGATACACAAATCTCAACCTTTTTAGGTAATGGCATCGCAATTCCGCATGGTACTACAGACAAACGTGATAGTGTCATCAAAACAGGGCTAAAAATAAATTATTATCCTGAAGGAATTTATTGGGATGAAGATAACAATATTGCTTATGTTATCATTGGTATAGCAGCAAAAAACAATGAACATCTAGATATTTTACGGCAATTAACTCGTGCTGTAATTGCGGAAGATACGCTTGAGCGTATTAAAGCAATTAATACCACTGAAGATTTATTAAAAATATTACAAGGTGGTTAATATCAATCATCCCATGATGAAATTGTATTCTCATTCATGGGATTGATTTTTTATGTTATTTAATACTAGTTGATATCAACTGTTAAGCTTAATCTTTGAATTAACTATAAAATTATTTTTAAAATTTGAAATATTTGAACCTATTATCGATAATGCTCTTATTATTATCTATTTCCAATAATACTAAATTCTTTTCAAAGCTAAGACTAAAGACAATAAATTGTTCATCGACGTCAGAATAATAACGTTTATCATCTTAATTTATATGATGTTTAAACATCTAGCTACGATTAAAGGTATCAGTTAAAAACAAACAGACATCTTAATTTAAAATCAAAACTCAGATTTCTAGTTTTATAATGAATCCCATTTTAGCTTTTGACTATATCGTTTAATAGGTAATTTTTTTGTTAATAGAATTATATCCGTTTTAAAATAACGCGCAGATCTTCGCCCACCATAACAACCGATTCAAATCGAAAATTTGGTGCCATTGACAGATTCTGTAAGTTAGGCAATATGCACATATCTTTTGCATTATGACCAAGTAATTTAGGTGCGTAATAGATAATCAATTCATCAACTAAGTTTTGTTCTATTAGAGCACCAGCTAGCTCAGCACCCGCTTCAACCCACACAGAATTAATATCTTTTTGAGCTAAAATTGTCATTAAATGCACTAAATCAATATTATCGTTTGGTGAGGATTCAACTATTAATTGGCTGTTAGGTTTATTGATAGAAATAGCTTGCTTCCGTACTACCCATATTTCGCCTAATTGCTTAAAAAGATTCTCATCACCGGTTAATTTATTTTGGCCATCAATAATGACACGAATGGGCTGCCGAATTTTTTCGGCGCAATAAACTTGTTTTATATCATCAGGTAACTCAGCATGTCTAACTGTTAAACTCGCATTATCGGTTTGTACCGTCATACGAGTACTTAAAATACAACTTGCCTGTGCCCTAAACTTTTGTACATCTTGCCTTGCCATTCTTGATGTGATCCACTTGCTTTCGCCCGATGCCATTGCCACTTTACCATCAAGAGAAGTGGCAAGTTTAAGTTGTACATATGGCAATCCTGTTCGCATTCGTTTTAAAAAGCCTTGATTGAGAGTTTCAGCCTGCCTATCTAATACCCCAATAACCACCTCAATTCCCGCATCACGCAATCGTTTTATACCATTGCCCGAAACATTTGGATTGGGATCTCGCATGGCAATAACAACACGTTTAATTTGCGATTTGATTAAAGCATCGGCACAAGGCGGCGTTCGACCAAAATGGCTACAGGGTTCTAGTGTTACGTATGCTGTTGCATCTTTAGCATTATTCCCCGCCATTTGTAGTGCATAAACTTCAGCATGTGGATGTCCTGCTTTTTGATGATAGCCTTTGCCAATAATTTGATTGTCTTTTACAATCACGCAACCAACATTAGGATTAGGCGATGTGGTAAAACGACCGAGCTTAGCTAGCTCAATCGCTTGTTGCATATAAAAATGATCGTTCTTGTTTATCATCGTCACCTGCGGATGTTATTTCTGTTGTAACTTGGCAATTTCATTACTAAATTGTTCGATATCATCAAAACTAAAATAGACCGAAGCAAAACGAATATAAGCAATTTTATCCAAATGTTTGAGTTCTTCAATCACATAGTTACCAATTAATTTTGCTGGAACTTCACGTTCACCGGTTGCTCTAATTTTAGATTTTATACGTGTAATGGCATCTTCAATAGCATCAAAACTCACTGGGCGTTTTTCAAGTGCCCTTTGGATGCCATTACGTAATTTATCCTCATTAAATGGTTCACGAACTTTATTGCTTTTAATGACATTAGGCATAATTAATTCTGCAATTTCAAATGTGGTAAAACGTTCATTGCACTCGACACACTGGCGACGGCGGCGAACTTGATATCCTTCACCGACAAGACGTGAATCAATCACCTTTGTATCATCTGCATTACAAAACGGACAGTACATAACAATATCCTTATAATGACATAATTAAGCTTACAATAGCTGAAAATTTTAATTTAAACAAGGTTGATTAGTATCTTCTATCTTTAGATCGGCTAGTATAAGTAAATTTAAGCGTTAAACATAAAGATGATGACAGTAAGGATAAAATTGGCTAGTCAATGAAGTAAACAAATAGGGAGCATTATCATTAAGTAAAAAATGCCGTCACCTATTTTGCGACGGCACAATATTTACCAATCTAAGTTAATTAAAAAATCACGTAATTTGGCAAAATTATCAGGCATATTATGGGAAAGTAATGTCATATCTGCTCGTTCCGCTAGCGCTTTTGGTAGTGGAATTGACTTGCCAAGAATATCTTCAACCACCTCTTTAAATTTAGCTGGATGGGCCGTACCTAAGAATAGACCATATTCGCCCTCTTGCAACTGATCACGCAGTGCGCGGTAAGCAATTGCACCATGGGGCTCTGACAAATAATTTTTTTGATTAAGTTCGCAAACGGTCTGTTTAGCAACTTCATCAGACACAGCTGCATGACCAAGTGATTTAAGTGCCCAACCTTCTCTTTTATAAATTTCCTCAATTCGAGGCCAATTATTAGGTTGGCTAACATCCATTGCATTAGATAGCGTTGCAACTGTTGGGTGGGGTTCCCATTTTCCGGTTTCTAAATATCTTGGTACGGTATCATTCGCATTTGTTGCAGCAATAAACCGTTTAATTGGTAAGCCCATTGTTTTTGCTAGTAAACCAGCAGTCAAATCACCAAAATTACCGCTTGGTACTGAAATCACAAGTTGTTCACGTTGCTTAGGCGTTAGTTGAGCATAAGCTTCAAAGTAATAACAAATTTGTGCTAGTAATCGACTAATATTGATAGAATTAGCAGAATTCAAACCAATGTTAGTTTTTAATTCTTCATCATCAAATGCCTTTTTAACTAATGCTTGGCAAGCGTCAAAGTCGCTTTGAATCGCAATCGTATGAATGTTATCACCAAGTGTACAAAAAAGTTTTTCTTGTAATGGGCTAATTTTTCCCTCAGGATATAAAATTACGACCCGAATATTAGGTAAATGATAAAATGCATGGGCGACAGCAGCTCCAGTATCACCAGATGTAGCGGTTAAAATAGTAATTTTTTTATCTGCAGCAACTTGCACTAATGCTTGCGCCATAAAACGTCCACCAAAATCTTTAAATGCGAGCGTTGGTCCATGATAGAGTTCTAGGGAGCCAATATCTGCTTCTACTGATTTGACAGGTGCAGGAAATTGGAACGCATTTTTAACTAGCCTATGCATATCATCAAAGCTGATCTCATCGCCAATAAAAGCAGATAAGATTTTGGCGCTACGAGTCACAAAATCGAGTTTTAATAGTGATTCAATGTCGTTTGCAGAAAATTTAGGTAGTGTTTCAGGGAAAAATAAACCTTGCCCCCTTCCCAATCCTTGCTGTACTGCTTGTGCAAAGTTAACTTGCTGTGAATGATCTTTTAAATTGTACAATTTCATAATATTTTCCGATTATCTTTATGCTTTCATTGTTGGCTCTTTCTGATATCAGCTTAATCAGTAAGAAATTGGAGTATTTTTTAATTTTTAAAAAATCAAATTAAATAACTTTTGCTCCTCGAGTATCTATTTTACAAATATGAGTAAAACCTTCATCATTTTGTAAATAGCAATGTTGAAGTAGTGATTCGATCTGCTTTGCAGTTTCAAGCTTATCTGCCACAACAAACATAGTTGGACCTGAACCTGAAATTCCCGATGCTAATGCTCCTAGCTGTTTGACTCGTTTTTGTGTTTCATCAAAGTTAGGTAATAACTGTTTACGATAAGGTTCGGCAATATTGTCACATAACATTGATGCTGCCAATTCTGATTGCTTGGTATAACAGGCGTGAATAAATCCACCAACATATCGACCATGTGCAACACAATCTGATTTTTGGTACAAGGCAGGTAAAATGGCACGAGCCTCAGCGGTTGATACTTTTATACCAGGATATGCCATAACCCAGTACCAATCTTCAAAATGAGGTATCGATTCACTAATTATACCCATTTCATTAAGGATAAGTTGCATACCGCCTAAATAGCAGGGCGCAACATTATCATAATGTACACTACCGGAAATCCGCCCTTCAAGCTCGCCCATCATCGAAAGTAATTCAAACTGATTAAAGGGTTTATCAAAAAACGCATTTAAGGCAACAAATGCTCCGACTACTGAACAGGCGCTTGAGCCTAATCCAGATCCAATTGGCATGTTTTTTTCAAGTGTCATACTAACCGGTAACGTTCTACCCATTGCTTGGCAAAAGCGTTGCCAACATTGAAATACAATATTATATTTGGGATCGCGTGGTAGTTTTTTAACAAATTGTCCTTTGCTAGTAAGAGAAAATTCCTTCGCAGATTCAACCGTTATACAATCACCAAGCATCACACCACTAATTGGACTAATTGCTGCACCTAATATATCAAAACCAACACTAATATTGGCCATCGAAGCAGGCGCGTAAACCGTTAATGATTTATGATTCATTTAACCTCCAATTTTGCCTGATGTTGTCCGTAAAATATCAGCAAAAACCCCTGCAGCTGTGACATCATTCCCTGCACCATAACCACGTAAAACTAGCGGAATTGGTTGGTAATAACGGGTATAAAATGCCAATGCATTTTCACCATTTTTTACTTTATATAGCGGATCATCACTATCAATAGTCTCGATTTTAACGCTACAGTGATTATTTTCAATGCTACCAACATAACGTAACGCTTTGCCTTCTTTGGCTGCTTGTTCATATTTTGTTTTAAACTCTGCATCTAATTGCGGCAATTTAGCCATAAATTCATCAATGCTACCTTGTGCATATTCAGCTGGTAGGACGGATTCAACATTGATTTGATCTAGTTCTAATTGTAATCCAGCTTCTCTCGCTAAAATTAATAATTTTCTAGCGACATCCGTGCCCGATAAGTCATCACGAGGATCGGGCTCAGTAAAACCTTTTTCTTTAGCAAGTTTAGTTGCATCTGACAAAGACATTCCTTCATCAAGTTTACCAAATATAAAAGAAAGGGATCCCGACAAAATTCCTGAAAACTTGATTAGCTCATCACCTGCATTTAATAAATTTTGTAGATTTTCAATGACAGGCAACCCCGCCCCTACGTTAGTATCGTATTGAAATTTGCGTTTACTTTTTGCCGCTTCTTGGCGTAACCGTAAATAATAGGCCATTGAACTCGTATTCGCTTTTTTATTTGGCGTAACAACATGAAAACCATTGGCTAAAAAGTCTGCATATTTATCAGATACTTCACTACTAGAAGTGCAGTCCACTAAAATTGGATTGAGTAATCGATTATTTTTTGAAAACTCAATAATACTATCTAATGTGTAGTCATTTTCACTGTGTTTGATTTGATCTCTCCAGTTAGTAAGATCAATACCATCGCGATTAAGCACGCTATGTTTAGAATTAAATAGCCCACAAACATGCAAATCGACTTGTTTGTTTTTTAGCCATTTTTGTTGGCGTCCGATTTGATCAATCAACGCTCCACCTACGCCACCAACACCAACAACAAATACATCTAGCATTTTATCTGTACCAAACAACATTTGATGAGCAACCCGTACGCCCATTACTGCAACATCGTTATCCACAACAACGGAAATTGACCTTTCAGATGAGCCTTGCGCAATAGCGACAATATTAATATTAGCTCTAGCAAGAGCTGTAAAAAAGTTTGCTGATAATCCTCGTAATGTACGCATACCATCACCGACAACAGAGATAATTGCCTGTTTTTCGATTATCTCAATTGGTTCAAGTAACCCATCTTTTAATTCTAAGAAAAATTCATCACTTAATGCTTCTTCCGCTCGATAAAGTTCAGTTTGAGGTACACAAAAGCTAATACTGTATTCGGATGATGATTGAGTAATAAGTACAACTGAAATACCTGCATAAGACATTGCAGAAAAAACTCGGGCTGACATGCCAACCATCCCTTTTAATCCAGGACCGGAGACATTGATCATTGCCATGTTATTTAAATTAGTGATACCTTTTACAGGTGTTGTTGAATCAACCACATTGGCGCCAATAAGTGTTCCTGGTGCATCAGGGTTATTAGTATTTTTAATTAAACACGGGATCTGAAACTGCGCAATAGGTAAAATAGTTCTAGGGTGAAGTACTTTTGCACCAAAATATGAAAGTTCCATCGCCTCTTGATAAGACATCGTTTTAAGTAATTTTGCATCTGGAACAATACGTGGATCACAAGTATAAACACCATCTACATCTGTCCATATTTCACAGCTATTAGCACGTAAACATGCTGCTAATACCGAAGCCGAGTAGTCCGAACCATTACGACCAAGTACTACAAGCTCGCCTTTCTCGTTACCCGCAGTAAACCCTGGCATTAAAATAATATGATCTTGTGGAATGTGCATTTCACTAATTCGGTGTGAAGATTCAGCAATATCCACAGTTGATTCTAAATAGGTACCTTCGGCAACTAACATGGCAACAGGATTAATCACCGTCACTAAATGTTTTTTAGCTTTAAGAAGTTCTTGCATAATGGCAATAGAGAGTTTTTCACCCCGGCAAATAATTGATGCATTAATACTGTCTGGACATTGACCAAGTAAACCAATACCTTCAAGAAATTGCTTAATAGTGTTTAATTCATCAAGTGCAAAGCGCTTCATTTCATCATAAGCAAAATTAGGTTGTGCTTTTGCAATACCATCCAATAATTCAGCAAAGATTTTCTCTGCATCATAGATATTACTTTGTATATCTTGCTTTGCGACTGTTTTTTCCACCATTGCAACTAAATGATTGGTAATTTTAGCAGGTGCAGATAAAACGGTAGCGGTTTGCTCTTGCTTCGCATTATTTTCAATAATCTCTGCAACGCGCAAAAAACGTTCAGCGTTAGCAACAGATGTTCCTCCAAATTTTAAAACTTTCATATCACACCCTACTTATTATCCTAATTAATGCCCATTATTATTTAATATATTGTTGTAGTACTTATCTATAGATATTAAAAATTTTGTAGTGTTATCACGCTATTTCCATCTTTAATTCTTCACTTTTTACTTTGCTTATGTTAACAACTTTACTTTTACACAAAATAAAAACCCGCCTTTAAGGGCGGGTTTTTGAATATTTTTTGGAAAAATCAACCCGCCCTAGATCGCGTAATAGTACCTAAGGTATTAATAATGCCTGTCATACTGGTTAAAATTATCATAATTTTCCTAAAAATATAAAATTAATCTCTAAAAAAAACAGCCTGACATTTTCATGTCAGGCTGTTACTTTAAAAAACTTTTTTGCTGTTTTCATACTCATTAACAACTTTATTCAATGCGTGATATATGCTCTGAGCATCTTGTTTATTTAACGCTTCATCTAAAATATTGAGATACGATAACATCAAGTTTTGATTTTCTTCGGCAAATTGTGGAGATATCTCCTGATCCTCATATAACATAACATAAGTGCGAGCAAACCCAAAAATCAAAAAATAAACCGACGCATTTTGGGGATCTTCTTGAATTAATGCGCTCATTGCCTTTTGTAGTTTTACATAACTATCTGTCCCAGGCAAACTTGTCGCAAATGTTTTCGTTACATCAGAAAATGTCATTGCCTTAAACCTCAATCAAAATCTCAAGATAAAAGAATAGCAACCCATTGGCTGAAGTGCAAGTCTATTTTGTTTGCCAAACATATTTTTTTAATTTTTGTTAAAAATCAGCATGAAAACTTAATAATAAAGTTTACATTATTTGAAATCTTTACAAACAGACAATCCAGCCGACGCTTGTGCAACAGGCATTATCTCAATTGAGTTGACATTGAAATGAGTTGGTGTATTAATTAGCCAAGAGACAGTATTGGCGATATCTTCTGGGGTAATAAATTCAACGCCTTGATAAACCGCAGCTGCTTTCTGCTCATCACCATGAAATCGTACATTCGAAAACTCTGTACCGCCACACAATCCAGGTTCAATATTGGTAACTCTAATATTTTTACCTAATAAATCTGTACGCAAATTAGCACTGAACTGCTTAACAAAGGCCTTAGATGCACCATAAACATTGCCGCCTTTATAAGCATAAGTACCGGCCACTGATCCAAGATTAATGATGTAACCAAAATTGCGCTCAACCATATTAGGCAAAAGCTGATGGGTCAAGTGGATTAATCCAATTATGTTAGTTTGGATCATTGTTTCCCAATCATTATAATCCGCTTGATAAGCAGGCTCTAACCCCAAAGCTAATCCAGCATTGTTAATTAAAATATCGACAGGTTGGAATTCTGTAGGTAGCTGCAACAATATTGACTCTACTGCATCTTTTTTTGTTACATCCAAAGTTAAAAACATAAAGTTTCTTCCCAATTCATCCGCTAGCTTTTGTAATTTTTCTGCACGCCTAGCGACACCGACCACTTTATAGCCATCTGCAATTAGCTTACGACAAATAGCTTGCCCAAATCCAGAAGAGGCACCAGTAACTAAAGCGATATTCATATTAAATCCCCTTATTGACTATATAATAATTTTAGTATATTTCCATAAATTTAATAGGCAAAAATAAGAAAGTAGTAAATAAAAATAGACTAAAACACATACTTTTCTGAAAGTTTTTTACAAATTTATTTATGAAATACTAATAAAAAACCCGCTAATTAAGCGGGTTGGTATTTAACACTTCATTTAGCCGGCTCTGCCGCTGGTTCTTCATCTTTTAATGGAACAATCAAAGTATCAATATGTGTATTATTGATGAGCTGACGAGCCGAAGACATTAATTTACTCCAGAAATCCTGATGATGCCCGCATACGACCAGATCAATTTTATATTCGTGAATAGCTTCAATTAATACTTGGTCAAATTCCCCATTACCCGAAAGGGTATGAGCAATAGGATAGCCAGCATCATTCGCTAATTTATTTAATGCAAGATGAGCATCTTCGGTAATACGATCTTTCATATCACTCATATTAATATCAACTAAACCAGAATAAAGATCTGAATAATTAATACCAACATGAATCAATGATATTTGAGCATTATATGGCCTAGCCATAGAAACGGCTTTTTCGACAAGAACTTCACTTTCAGGTGATAAATCTACTGCGACTAATATATGTTTATAAGCCATGATACTTTACTCCTTCCTATTTTTAACGCTCAAGTAAATTGAAAATCAGTACTCTACTTTTACTACTAAATTAATTTTTGAGCAAGCCAAAAAAGTGATCCAGATAACAAAATCGAAATTGGAAGTGTTAAAATCCATGTTAATGCAATACTTTTAATGGTTTTACTTTGTACTCCACCACCATCAACAATCATCGTCCCTGCGACTGATGAAGAAAGAACTTGAGTTGTGGATACTGGCATGCCAGTGTAACTTGCAATCCCTATTGATAAAGCTGTTGTGATTTGTGCCGATACGCCTTGTGCATAAGTCATGCCCTTTTTACCAATTTTTTCACCGATAGTAATAGCCACACGACGCCAACCAATCATAGTCCCTACAGCTAATGCCGAGGCAACAGCAACAATAATCCAAATAGGGGCATACTCTACCGTCTTAAGTAAATCATTTTTCAAAGATTTAAGATATTGTTTATCTTCCGATGATACATTTGGCTGTTTAGCAACATGAGATACCGTATCAGATAGACATAATAATACACGTCTAGTTTGCGATCGCTGCTCAACAGTCAGTGAGTCGTAATCATTTATTTTGTTAAATAAATGATTAGCAATACCTAATGTGATAAATGACCGTGAATAATCACAATGATATTTATTCAAATCACCTTCTGGAATACTGGTGTCTAACGCAGGTTGTGTACCAATTATCGTATTTAGATCATCATTATGGGTAACAAAGTACTCTTGAATATTGTGAATCGCATTACGAGTATTTGTAATATCATAAGTAGATGCACTCATGTTAACAATAAAGCCAGCTGGCGCAATACCCATTAATACTAACATCAATAAGCCGATACCTTTTTGACCATCATTAGCGCCATGAGAAAAACTCACACCAGCGGCTGAAATTATAAGCATAATACGAATCCAAAAAGGGGGCTTCTTTTTACCATAGAGTTTTTCACGTTGTTCTGGTGTCATGAAAATACGTTCTCGTTTTTTGCTACTTTTTTTACTTTGACCTTTACGAGTCCAATATTTCCGCAATAAAAAAATCATCAAGCCAGCAACCACAAGACCGACAACAGGAGAAACAATTAATGATAAAAAGATATGAATCATCTTAGGAATATTAAGCGCTTCTATTATTGATGTATCCATAATAAATGCGTTAGTAAGTGCCACACCGATAATTGAACCAATTAGGGTATGTGAACTTGATGCAGGAATACCAAGATACCATGTTCCAAGATTCCAAATTATAGCCGCAAATAAAATAGAAAAGACCATAGCAAGCCCATGTGATGAGCTTACATTAAGTAATAAATCTGTAGGTAGTAGATGAACTATGGCATAAGCCACACTAAGACCACCAAGCAAAACACCAAAAAAGTTAAACATACCAGCCATAAAAACAGCAAGTTGTTCTTTTAAGGCTCTTGTATAAATGACTGTTGCAACGGCATTAGCTGTGTCGTGAAATCCATTAATTGCTTCATAAAAGAGAACAAAAAACAGCGCCAAAACCAATAGCATGATGGTCGAAAATTCCAATTCAGCAAATAGATGTAACATAATATATCTTTCTGTTGTTAATAGCGCCCCTATTATCCTTGAGAATAGGGCAATGAGCAAAACAATTTTTAAATTTTTCGTTTTGCATAATGAGCAGCTAAAATAGCGCAAATCATTAATTGAACTTGATGAAAAATCATTAAGGGTAAAATCATTATTCCTAATATCGACATAGGAAAGATAATACTTGCCATAGGAATACCACTGGCTAAGCTTTTTTTGGAACCACAAAACACAATAGTGATTTCATCTTCTTTATTAAAACCCAGTAGTCTTGCACTATAAGTTGTTATTAATAAAACAATAATTAACAACATTATTGAATAAAAGATAATTGCTAGAAGTGATAACAAGCTAATTTGAGACCAAATGCCATTTGCAACAGCATCACTAAAGGCAACATATACAACTAAAAGAATTGAGAGGCGATCGGTTTTAGAAATGACACTTTTATATTTATCCACCCATTTACCAATAAAGCGTCTTGATAAGTGGCCAAGTAAAAATGGAAACATAAGTTTTAACATGATAGAAGTAATTGCATCTAGCATATTCATGGAATTTGAAGCTTGGGTATGCATCAATAAACTAACTAAAACAGGGGAAATAAATACTCCCAATAATGTTGATGCTGAGGCACTACAAATTGCAGCAGCCACATTGCCTTTGGCTATTGAGGTAAACGCGATAGCAGATTGAACAGTTGCCGGTAAAACACATAGATATACAAATCCTAAATAAAGTTCTTGAGATAAAAAAGAGGGTACAAGAAATTTCATCATCAAGCCTAATAGAGGAAAAATCACAAATGTCGTTGCAAAAATTAACAAATGTAATCGCCAATTTTTAATACCTAAAATAATGGATTGCAAGGACAGCTTAGCGCCATGCATAAAAAATAGCAGACCAATGGCAAAAGTAGTAAGGTGTTCAAAAATGATTTTAGCTTGTCCTTCACAGGGAAACAAACTGGCTGTAACCACAACACAAATAAGTACCAACAAAAATGGATCAATTTTAAAACGTTGCAGTATATTCATGGTTTTCGCGTCTTGAATTAAAAAAATCGCCACAAAAGTGGCGATATATTTAGATGTAAAAATTTATTCCAAAAAGCTACGAAGCACATCGGATCGACTTGGATGACGTAACTTACGCAAGGCTTTAGCTTCAATTTGACGAATACGTTCACGTGTGACATCAAATTGTTTACCAACCTCTTCTAGTGTATGATCTGTATTCATATCAATACCAAATCGCATACGTAACACTTTGGCTTCCCTTGGAGTTAATCCTGATAAGATATCACGTGTCGCACTACGTAAGCTTTCAGACGTAGCAGCATCTAACGGTTGCTCAAGAGCGGTATCTTCAATAAAGTCACCTAAATGGGAATCTTCATCATCCCCAACAGGAGTTTCCATTGAAATTGGTTCTTTCGCAATCTTAAGTACCTTACGAATTTTGTCTTCAGGCATTTGCATGCGCTCTGACAACTCTTCAGGCGTTGGTTCGCGACCAATCTCTTGTAACATCTGTCGTGAAATACGGTTCAGTTTATTGATTGTTTCAATCATATGTACCGGAATACGGATTGTTCTGGCTTGGTCGGCAATAGAACGAGTAATAGCTTGTCTTATCCACCAAGTTGCATAGGTTGAGAATTTATAACCACGACGATATTCAAACTTATCAACCGCTTTCATCAAACCAATATTACCTTCTTGGATAAGATCTAAGAATTGTAATCCACGGTTGGTATATTTCTTCGCAATAGAGATAACGAGGCGTAAGTTAGCCTCTACCATTTCTTTCTTAGCACGACGTGCTTTAGCTTCACCAATAGACATGCGTCGATTAATATCTTTGATTTGCTCAATAGAAAGATTAGTTTCGATTTCTATCTGTTGTAGCAGGTTAACTTGAGCTTCGATTTGAGTTTCAAAATCTTTTAAATTGGCCGAAAATGCACCTTTCGCTGTTAAGGCTTTATTATACCAATCCATATTATTTTCGTTGCCAGTAAAATAAGTCATAAATTGTTTTTTCGGCATTTTGCATTGTTCAACACAAATTCGCATAATCACACGTTCATGAGTCCTCACGCGCTCCATCATGCTTCTCATGTTATTAACAAGAATATCAAACTGCTTAGCAACTAGACGGAATTGTTTGAATATTTCTGATAGATTTTCAATTTCTTTTTGTGCTTTTTTATGAGCACGGCCATATGTTTTAATAGCCTCTGAAGTTTTATCATGTTGCTCTTTTAATTCAGCAAATTTAGCTTTTGCCACTTCAGGATCGATAGAAACATCATCGTCAGTTGAAGCATCGCTTTCTTCATCCTCACTATCATCGTCGCTATCATCAATTTCAATTTCAGTTTCACTAACTTCTAAATCTTCAGGTAGTTCTTCAGCGATTTCTTCAGCATTTGGATCAACAAAACCTGTAATCAAATCTGATAAGCGAACTTGTCCACTTTCGATTAAATTGTATTGCTCTAAAAGATAAGTAATGGCTTCTGGATATTCCGATACTGAAGTTTGAACTTGATTAATTCCATCTTCAATACGTTTAGCAATATCGATTTCGCCTTCACGTGTTAACAGTTCAACCGCTCCCATTTCGCGCATATACATACGAACAGGATCGGTTGTTCTACCAATTTCTGACTCAACATTAGATAATACTAATGCTGTTGCTGCTTCCACGGCCTCTTCATCAGGGACATTATCTGAAAGTAATAACTCATCAGAATCTGGGGCTTCTTCAAGAACTTGAATCCCCATATCATTAATCATTTGGATAATATCTTCAATCTGATCTGAGTCAATAATCTCTTCAGGCAAGTGATCGTTGACATCAGCATAGGTCAGGTATCCTAGCTCCTTACCTCGAATGATTAGGAGTTTTAGCTGTGATTGAGAATTTTGCTCCATAAAAGGTATCCACTTTAGTTATTTGGTCATCTATATTATATATGTAGAACCCATAGCTGGAATCTACATGTACCCTATATATTTAGTCTTTTTTTGATAAAACAAGTATTAAAGTCGCCAATTCTTTTTTCTCTGCGGTACTTAAGCCGGAGACTCTCTCTTTTGCGATTAGTTCATCTTGCCTTTGGGCGAGTATATTATCATACAACTCTTTTAAAGTATGTGAAAAAGTTGAATCTATTTCATCATCTTGATAATGACTCTCCCAGGTTGATAAACGATTTAATTGCTTATAAAACGGTCTATCTATACACTCTGTTAATATTTGTGCTGTGGTTATATTGGGATAACGTTGGCATAATTCAAGTAATTCAATAAAAATATCAATACCTGCCATTTTAACTTGGCGAAGTGTATTAATATCAGAAACTTGCTCAGCAAGATTAGGATATTGAAGTAATAAACCAATTAAAACACGCATAGTCGTTACTTTCATTTGTGAAACAGGGAATTTTTCATTTCCCTTTCTATCACTTCTAGAACGATTTTCATGCATTAATTGTTCTAGTTGAGATACATCAAGTAAACCTAAATAATTACCTAGTTTTTGTAATAAATTTAATCTAAAGGCTTTTGCCCTAATTTGATCAAGTAGCGGTAGTGCTAGCGAGCTCAATTTTGCTTTTCCTTCAGCAGTTTTTAAATCAACCTGTTTCAAAAGTTCATCAAATAAAAATTGCGATAAATTTGAGGCTTCATTTAAATATTTTTCAAAACCCTCTTTACCAACTTTACGAACAAAACTATCCGGATCTTCATCTTGTGGTAAAAAAGCAAAGGTAATTTTCTTACCATCTATTAAGCAAGGCAATAACACATTAAGAGCTCGCCAAGCGGCACTTCGCCCAGCATTATCTCCGTCATAACAAAATATTACCGAATCTGTTGCTCTAAATAATAACTTAATATGTTCTTCTGATGTTGCCGTGCCTAAAGCAGCAACTGCATAATCAATGCCATATTGAGCAAGCGAAACCACATCCATATAACCTTCAACCACAATGAGCTGTTGAGGATTACGATTAACTTCTTGTGTTTCATAAAGTCCGTAAAGTTGAAAGCCTTTATGAAAAATTGGGGTTTCCGGTGAATTGATATATTTTGCAGGATCATTAATGATAGTTCGTCCACCAAATGCTATCACGTTTCCTTGCCTATCACGGATAGGAAACATAATTCGTGCCCGAAAGCGGTCATATCGATTACCGCTATCATTGGTTACAAGCATGCCAGCTTGTTCATAAAGCATTGCTTCAGCTTTCGTTTTAACGATGTTTTGTGAAGTTAACCGCCAATCATTAGGGGCAAAACCAATTTTATACCTAGCGATAATTTCAGCATTAAGCCCTCGATTCTCAAGATATTTTTGTGCATCGATAGATGTTGGCAATGCTAATTGCTGCTGGTAGAAATCCGTAACTTTAGCCATCAAGGTATACAAATCACGGCGTACATTTCGAGATTCAATATGTTTGGATTGATCTATTTGATTGTTATCACTATCAATATAAGGAACTCGAATCCCCTGCATACTAGCTAACTCTTCAATAGCCTCAGGGAAAGACAACCGTTCATACTGCATCAAAAAATTAACAACCGAGCCCGATGCACCACATCCAAAACAGTAATAGATCTGTTTTTTCTCATTAAGTGAAAAAGAGGCTGTTTTTTCATCATGGAAAGGACAGCAACCAAAATAGTTATTCCCTTTTTTTTTCATTTTAACGCGTTTACTAATCACATCAAGAATGCTAGTTCGAGCAATGAGATCTAAAATGAAATCGCGAGGGATAAGGCCTTTCATGATAAGTTTTCAACCAATTTAGGTGTTATAGAAAGACAACAAGCCGTATCAAAAATACGGCTTGTTAGAATTCTTTATATTAAAAAATAACAAATTGATTTTAATGTCAATTCAAGTTTTCAGTATAAATAATCTTAAAAACTATTAATATAGACGAGTGCGACGAGCGTTTTCTCTTTCCAATTTTTTAGCATGGCGTTTAACAGCTGCCGCTTTAGCTCGTTTACGAATAGTTGTCGGTTTTTCGTAAAATTCACGGTTACGAACTTCAGCTAAAACTCCTGCTTTTTCACAAGAACGTTTGAAACGACGTAATGCTACATCGAAAGGTTCATTTTCACGTACTTTAATTACTGGCATGTGCCTCTCACCTCAAATTTGTTTAATATCACAAAGGACTAAAATTTAGTGCGCAATTTTACCTCTAATCAATATATGTTGTAAAGTAAAAATTAGTATTATTGTAAGAGCGCAAATTAATTTGCTAAACAACATATAGCATCGGATAATAAATCAAATGTTATTAAGAATAAACAGGAGTTTTTCATGTCATCATTTACTGGTCAATATCCAACTCGCCGCTTACGTCGTAATCGTGCCCATGACTTTAGTCGTCGAATGGTTGCAGAACATAGCTTGACGGTCAATGATCTAATTTATCCAGTTTTCATCGTTGAAGGAAATAATGTTACTGAACCAGTTATCTCAATGCCAAATGTAAACCGAATGAGTATTGATATATTACTAAACGAAGCAGAAAAAGTTGCTAAATTAGGGATCCCTGTTCTTTCATTATTTCCTGCTATTGAACCTGCAAAAAAATCACTACTTGCACAAGAGGCGTATAATGAAAATGGTTTAGTACCGAAAGCTGTTCGCGCATTAAAAAAAGAATTTCCAGAGCTAGGTATACTCACTGATGTCGCACTTGACCCTTATACTATCCATGGGCAGGATGGCATTATTGATGAACAAGGTTATGTGCAAAATGATATCTCTGTTGAAACACTAGTTAAACAAGCTTTAATGCAAGCAGATGCAGGGGTAGATATTATTGCACCAAGCGATATGATGGATGGACGAATCGGTGCAATACGTAATGAACTAGAAAAACACGGCTTTTTTAACACCCAAATTATGGCTTATTCAGCCAAATATGCATCAAGCTTTTACGGTCCTTTCCGCGATGCTGTTGGCTCTGCTAAAAATATTAAAGGGGGCAATAAAAAAACCTACCAACTCGATCCAGCTAACAGTGATGAAGCATTACAAGAAATTTATCAAGATTTAAGCGAAGGTGCGGATATGGTCATGGTTAAACCAGGTATGCCTTATCTTGATATCGTGCAAAGAGTCAAAGAAACCTTTGCTGTGCCAACTTTTGCCTATCAAGTTTCAGGCGAGTATGCGATGTTAACAGCAGCTATTGAAAAAGGTTGGTTAGATGAAAAATCAGCGGTTATGGAGTCTTTGCTTTGCTTTAAACGCGCTGGTGCCGATGGTGTATTAACTTATTTTGCCAAACAAGTTGCTGAATGGTTACATCAACAGAAATAATATTTATTCAAATAGACATTGCTGCTCTTTCCTAATCGGAAGGAGCATTACTCACCTATCTAGCATATCACACTCACCAATTCACATTATCAATCATACTATTTAATGGTAATACATTTTCATTTTTTCTTTGTTCATCGCCAATACAAAAATCAATAAAAATAGGTGAGCATTTATATTTGTTCGATTGTGACACTTTTCTAAAAAAGTAAAAAAGTTCTACAATAGCTATATGTTTAGATAAAAATCTGATAATATTTATAGGGATAAGCGATAAGGAAATAAATAATGATTTATGAGCTCGTACCAAATGAATTACATGATGAATTTAAGGCTTTTCATCATGATCTAGAAAAAATAACATTACAACATGCGGAAGCTTGTCCATTTTGTAAAAATACTAAATTTTACATAATTCGTTCAAAACCAATTAACACATACCGCTGTAAAAATTGTCACAAATATTTTACCATATCAACTAATACTCCTTTCAATCGTTTAATGCCCTATAATTGGTTAGAGATTATTTTTAATAATCGTATAAATAAGATGAGTTATCCCGAGATTGCGAACAAACTCGAAATTTCAATCGCCAAGGTAATACGCCGGGATCGTGCTATTATTAGCTATCTTCAAACCCATTACCCATCATTGTATCAGTGGTATACACATCAAAAACAAGCGAAGTTAATGCCAACTTTAGCGGAACAATATAATACCATTAAAGCAAGAGTAACTACCTTGTTGAATGAGCAAAATCCAACTTGTATACACTGTGGCGCGAATGAAACAACCAAAGTTGGTTCTCGAACTTGTTATCGCTGTAAGCGTTGCCGACATAGCTTTAATCTTTTAAGCAACACCAGTTTAAACCGCATACCAAAGCCTGAATTATGGCTACCATTCATTGATCTACTCGTTTCTGGAGCTAATAATTTACAAATAGGACAAACTCTTAATTTACATCATGATACTGTACGTAAATGGCGATCGGCTTGGTACCATATGATGAAAGATTGGCAATGTGAAGCACTTGCCATTTGGTGTAAAAACAAGTAAATCAAATGTATGAAAAAATAATTTATTTTTTTGTATGTACATAATTTTAGAGGTACATATTAATCGCAATAATTGCGACATAAAAAATATTGAATGAAAACGCTGACCACAATTACCAACTACAGTTATTAATAGTTACCTTTTTCATATTTAACTGAGCCAAAACTTTTACGTTTAATTAAATAATTAAACAGCAGCATATTTAAAGGGAATCAAGTAAAATCATTAATTACAATCGGCAAAGTTTTGCAGCTAATTATGATCTAGGCAAGGTTACATAGAGACATTAATTATGATACAACTAAATATAGCTATGGCATATGGGCGATACCAGCAATATTGTTTGTGACATTTCTTTTGATTTATCAAAATCGTTAATCTAACTAGAACTATTGAATATAATTAGCCATTGCCATATTGATCGTAGTTGCGACAAAGTATAATTGTATCTTCAATTAATCGCCTCGCAATAGTACCATAGTCAGGAATCTTAGGTAATTGTGTATAATGATACCAGTTTGCTTCAATGAGTTCATTTGTATCTACCTCTATTTCACCACTCTCATAATCAGCTAAATAAGCCATCATTAATGAATTAGGAAATGGCCAAGGTTGCGAACCAACATAACGAATATTCTTAATTTTGATTCTTGACTCTTCAAATACTTCCCGCTCAACTGCTGTTTCCATTGTTTCACCAATTTCAGTGAAACCAGCTAAAACAGTATACAAGTTATCTTGATTATGCCTAACATGCTTTGCTAATAAAATTTTATTTTTTTGGCGAATAGCCACTATAATAGATGGCGAAATTTGTGGATAGTATCGCTCTTTGCAATGATCACACATACAACACCATTCTGTATTGCTAATATACATCTCATGCCCACAATAACCACAATATTTATGGGAACGATAAAACTCAGCAAGTTGCACAGCTCGACCTGCTATATTAAATAATGATTGATCGGCTCTATCGAGTAATGAACGAATTGAGCTCATAGCATTTTTCATTTCATCACAAATCAGCCAAGCAATTTGCCCATTCCATTCGCCTATTGGCTGAGCTAGTTTATTTGTAAAACCTAACTCATCTGCACGCCCATTTGGAACTTCGCCTTTAGGTAACCATAATCGACCATTAGCACTTATAAACCAATAACCTTTTTCATTACCTTTTAAATTAAATTGTTGCTGTATATTCATATCCCGACACCAAAAATAAAAACGAAAAAGGAGGATTTTACCCCTCCTTTTTATCAATACTATTTCTTTTTCTTCTCGTGAAGTCCTTTCTTCTCAAGTTCCCAGTAAATAATCTGTTGCTGAGCAATTGTGAATAAATTACTAACGATATAATATAAAACTAAGCCTGATGGGAACCACAAGAAGAATACCGTAAAGATTAATGGCATATAAGTCATTAACTTTTGTTGTAGTGGATCAGTAACTGGTGTTGGTGACATCTTCTGAATTAAGAACATGCTACCTCCCATTAATAAAGGCAAAATATAATAAGGATCTTGCGCAGATAAGTCATAGATCCAAAGTGCAAATGGCGCATGACGTAGTTCAACGGCGTTACCTAACATATAGAACAATGACAAGAAAATCGGCATTTGAATAATTAATGGCAAGCAGCCTCCCAATGGATTCACTTTCTCTTGCTTATAGAGTGCCATTGTTTCCATACTCATTTTTTGTCTATCATCACCATATCGTTCTTTCAACGCTTGTAAACGTGGTTGTAATAGCTTCATTTTAGCCATTGAACGATACTGTGCACGAGTTAATGGGAATAAAATACCTCGAACAATAAATGTGATAACAATAATTGATAAACCCCAGTTACCAACAAAACCTTGGATAGTCTTCAATAAATGAAACAAAGGCTGTGATAAGAACCATAACCAACCATAATCAACAATTAAATCAAGGTGGTTAGCGGTTTCTTTCAATTGACTTTGAATTTCTGGTCCTAACCATAATTTTGCTCCAATGGTATGTGTACTACCTGCCGGAATAATGGCTGACTCACCTTTGAAACCAATTGTTGCTTGAGAGTTATTTGCTGTTGCACGAGAATAAAATAGATTATTTTTATCCTGCGCTGGCACCCATGCTGACGCAAAATAGTGTTGTAACATCGCAATCCAGCCAGTTTTAGTTTCAACCGCTAATGCTTTATCTTTGATATCATCAAAACTATATTTGCTGTAGTTAGTGCTAGAACTAGAGTACGCGGTGCCGCGGAATGCACTTTGACCTAATCCACCACCTCCTTCAGTTGGTATATCATCAGGTAATTTAATGGTTTGTTTTAATTGACCATACATTGCGACATCAACAGGCACGCTACTTTGGTTGTTAATGTCATATTGAACATCAATAGCATAACTACCACGGTGTAATATATAATATTTAGTATAGCTTACACCATTAACTTGATAAGTAAGTGGAACACGCAATTCATCTTGCCCATCAGCTAAAACATATTCAGACTTTTCAGTTTGATAGACTGGGCGTTTTGAGCCTTGAGTCGCATTATCTGGACCATCTTTACCTGTTAAACCACTTTCGGCAATATAAACAAAATCAGGGCGTGATGTTAATAATTGGAAAGGCGTGCCTGAGTGAAGTGTTTGTTCATATTTCAACAGTTGTGCAGCTTGCACATCACCGCCATAAGTATTAATCGTGAGTGACAAAACATCTGATTTTACAGTAATTGTGCTACCTAGCACAAAGCCATCAGTTGAATCATCACTTATTTGTTGTGTTAATTGGTTTGCGACAGGGGGTTTAGGTGCATGATCTTCCTCCCACGCTTTCCAAATAAAAAAAGATACAAAAAGTAAAGCAATGACTAAAATATTACGTTGAGATCCCATTAGTATTTTTCTCTATTGGTTTTAGTTTTTTGGAGGAACAAAATCTTCGCCTCCTTCATGTAAAGGGTGACATTTTAATACACGTTTGGCTGTTAGCCAACCTCCTTTTATTAATCCAAAGCGCCTTAATGCAATTATTGCATATTGTGAACATGTCGGCGTAAAGCGACATTTAGGACCAAAGAAAGGACTAATAAAACGCTGATATACGCGAATAAAAAACACAAAAACATTAACTATCATATATTTAAAAGCATAAGCATGCTGTTTGATAATTAATTTAAATTTATTTAAACCTCGTACTGGGCTATGATTCGTTGGCATAGTTTATTTAATGTTTCAACGATCTGTTGATTATCTAAGCCTATAACTGGCTGTTTAGCCATCAGGATAAAATCAATATTAGGAAGTTGATGTTGGCGATGCCGAAAGTACTCTTTAGCCAGTCGTTTGATACGATTACGCTCATGAGCTCGTTTCACTTGTTTTTTAGCTATAGCAAACCCTAACCGCATGTGATTGCTGTTATTTTTACGTGCAACTAAAGTTAAAAAAGGTGAACCAGCCCGAGTGGACTCTTGGAAGACATGATTGAAATCAAGGGGAGTTAACAATCGTAACTCCCGTGGAAAAGTGAACTTAATCACTCAACTTTAAATCAGCTAGCAACAGTTAAACGAACACGGCCTTTAGCACGACGGCGAGCAAGAACTTGACGACCGTTTTTAGTTGCCATACGAGCACGGAAACCGTGAGTTCTATTGCGTTTTAATACTGATGGTTGAAATGTGCGTTTCATGACGATTTATATCCAAATCTAATTTATCAACAGGTTGTAGAGTTTAAACTCCACAGCATTAATTAAAGAGGTCGGAATTATAGTGCCTATTTTATTTTCCGTCAATGAGATTTTCATAGAATGTTTTTTCGCAATTTACCTCCCATATTAAGTAAATTAATCATTCACTGATAGTACACGCTTACTTTTTTCACCGCCCACTTCGCGCGCTAATTTAGGCACTAAATAACCTGATATTTGCTCAGCAAGTTGTTTCATTATTATTTTAGCAGATTCATCATCAACCAAAAAATGAGCAGCACCTTGCACTTTATCTAACAAATGGATGTAATAAGGCAAAATTCCAATATCAAAAAGTTTATTACTTAACTGCGCTAAAACATCGGCATTATCATTAATGTTTTTCAACAATACACTTTGATTTAACACTGTCACACTATTTTGTTTTAAAAGCTCAATTGCGGCAGCGACATCATTATCAATCTCATTTGCGTGATTAATGTGAGTAACGACTATTATTTGCAACCTACTTTCAATAAATAGCCGACAAAGTTTAGGTGTCACTCGCGAAGGGATAACAACAGCTAAACGCGTATGGATTCGTAATCTCTTAATATGTGGGATTTTTTCTAATGCATTAATCAAAAAAGCCATTTCATGATCTTTTGCCATTAACGGATCACCTCCTGATAAAATAATTTCATCAAGTTCAGGATGATTCGCAATATATTCAAGTGCAATAACAAGATTTTTTTTATTACCTTGATTATCATGGTAAGGAAAATGCCGCCTAAAACAGTAGCGGCAGTTAATTGCACACGCCGTTTTTGTGATCAACAATGCGCGATTGCGATACTTATGCAATAACCCTGGAATGGCATTATCTTGCTCTTGTAATGGGTCATGACTGTAGCCATCAACTTTTAATAATTCCTTATCATGACAAAGTACCTGTAGCAAAAGTGGGTCATTACTATCCCCCTTTTTCATTCGGTTAATAAAAGCCCTAGGAACACGAAGCGGAAACTGTTTTTTAGCCTGTAGCATTGGGGGTGAGATGGTGTCAGGATCTAGACCTAAATAAGAATATAAAACGTTGATATCTGTCACAACATTGGCAAGATCAACAATCCATTCATCTTTATTATTTGGTAGTTCAATTTTTTGCTGTATAATATGGCTCATTTTTTGTTATTCAGAATTTTAGTTGGAGCTTTTATGGCATCTTATAGTACTAATGAGTTTAAAGCTGGTCTTAAAATAATGCAAGATGGTGAACCATGTGTCATTGTTGAAAATGAATTTTATAAACCGGGTAAAGGTCAATCCATCAATCGTGTAAAAATAAAAAAACTACTTTCAGGTAAAACTGTTGATAAAACATTCAAATCAGGCGAATCTGTCGAAGCTGCTGACGTTGTCGATATGAATTTAACTTACCTATACACCGATGGTGAGTTCTGGCACTTTATGAATAATGACACATTTGAACAACTTTCGGCTGACGCTAAAGCGGTTGGCGACAATGCAAAATGGTTGGTTGATCAAGCTGAATGTATTTTAACATTATGGAACGGTCAACCGATTGCAGTCACACCACCAAACTTTGTTGAACTTGAAGTTATCGAAACCGATCCAGGTTTAAAAGGTGACACAGCAGGAACTGGCGGCAAACCAGCGACTTTATCAACTGGTGCGGTAGTCCGTGTACCTTTATTTGTACAAATTGGCGAAGTGCTTAAAGTTGATACTCGCTCAGGCGAATATGTATCACGTGTTAAATAAAATAGCGTATTTTTAAGTTAGCTTTTATCACAAAAAAAGAGAGGTTGACTTAACCTCTCTTGCCTACAAAATACATTTAAAATTTAATATTGCTATTTCGTCATAAATCCAATCGCTATAGTCTCCTAAGATCTGCCCTGAATTAATCATTACCAACATTTATAAATTAATAATTATAATGTTTTGTTGCTAGCAATTTGCAAAAGCGCAATCTACTAAGCATCATCGGCCCACGTCCCTACTTAACTATGGGACTTGCTTGTTTTGGTGACTTATTCTTAATTAACTCCATAAGCCTGCCTGCTGCTTAAAGATTAAAGACTACGCTGAAGATTATGTTGTGCTATGGAAAAATCTGTAGTAAGTTCTTCTGGAGTAAATGCTAACGTTGTTAGAGGTCACAGTGACAGAACAGTCTTCTTTCGTATCTCTAACACAATAGATAGTCCAGTCATGGACGTCCGCACTGGGGATGAAGAATATGAAGTTAACTGTACTTTATATAGTTAGATATTTTAAATCGACTTTTAGAAAATAGATTGTAGCTGAAAAATGCAGTATGCAATAACTCTCACTTTGGTTCGATTTTTACACACAACTATGATTTTTTCTTAAAAAGCATCATCTCTTAAACATTCCCGTTTGGTGTTCTAACCTGACTATATTGTCAGCACATCCTCACACGAAATAAGACAAACAAAATAACCTTTAGGTGAGTAGCGAAAGGGTTTTATTGTTTTTATGAGATTTTGTATTTTTGTAAAACAAAAATAATCATTAAAATCAATACCATAAATAACACTCATAAAATCACCATCCATAATACCAAAAGGTTAATACGGCTGCCTTTTTCCATCGTTGGAATATGCTACAACTAAGAAAAGTAAAAATCTTATTTTGCACCTATGTAGTTTAACTGACGCCATGATTCATAAACCACAACAGCTACAGAGTTAGATAAATTCATACTACGGCTAGAGGCCAACATGGGAATACGAATTTTTTTATCTTGAGGTAATACATCAAGTATTTTGCTAGGTAAACCTCGAGTTTCTGGTCCAAACATTAGAAAGTCATTTTTTTTGTAATTGACTTCACTATGTGGCTTTTGCCCTTTCGTAGTTAAGGCATATACTTGTGTTAATAAGTCAATTTGATTGGTATCTAAAAAATGGTTGAGATTTTTATACCGTTTTACATCAACAAATTCTTGATAATCAAGCCCCGCTCTTCTTAATTTTTTGTCATCCCAGAAAAAGCCCATTGGTTCTATAATATGTAAGTTAAAGCCAGTATTAGCACAAAGACGAATAATATTGCCAGTATTAGCTGGAATTTCTGGCTCAAATAAAACAATGTTTAATGCAGCATTTGACACAACTTTTCTCTTTCATTATTTATATTGATGAATTGGCAATACTATCACAATTCTAAGCCCTCCTAGATAACTTTTTTCAGCTTTAACCGTACCGTGATCACGTTTGATAGCATTAGCTACAATAGCAAGTCCTAATCCCGTTCCACCTGATTGGCGATCTCGAGCGTCACCAATACGATAAAATGGCCTAAAAATTTGTTCGAGTTCACTTTCAGCAACACCGATACCATCATCATCTATTGTTATTATTACTTTTTGCTGCTGTGTAATAAAATTGACAACGATCTGATTATTCGAATAACGAAATGCATTACGTATAACATTTTCAAGTGCACTGCATAAAGCGATGGGATAGCATAAAATGAAATGGTTGGTTGGAAGATTGGTTACAATAAACTTTTTGCCTATTTGTTCTGCTTCAAAAGTTGCATTATCAAACACCTGTTTAAATAAAAGATTAATTTTATTAAACTCACGGATTTCTTTATTGTCATATTGCATCCTTGCCAATGACAACAAATTACCAATCATAGAATCTAGCTTTAATGCTTCATCATTGATACGTATAACTTCACTACTTTCACCTTGTTTTCGACGTAATAAAGAAGTAGCAAGTTGCAAACGTGTCAAAGGAGTACGTAATTCATGAGAAATATCTGAAAACAGACGCTGCTGTACCTGTTGCATCCGTTTAAGCTCCCGCAGCATATGGTTAAAACTAGCACCTGTGGCTTTATATTCAGACGATCCTATTTTTTCAAGCTCTGGCCACTCTTGTAAATTACCTTTTGCAACCTGATCTGCCGCTTGTTTTAATCCTCGTGCTGGTTTTGCAATACTCCAAGATAGCCAAAGTAAAAAAGGAGAACTTGCCAGCATGGTCAAAGTTAATAATAAAAAAGGATGATCGAATATAAAGTTAACAAATTGAGATTGAATATCTGTTGCTTGTTGTAAGATATACAATTTATATTCTGTACTGGCATAATGAACTAAAAAAGGTCCTATAATTTCTTGAGAACCATAAATCTTCTTTGCCGGATCATCAACATGATGCGATTTTTCACTAAAGTTTTTTACTAAGTCAATATTTTTAGTTTCAGCAGTAATAATTTGCTCATTAGGTGTAACAATAAATAAAGATTGCCCTGGTTTTTGATAGCTATCCATTACAACAATAAAACGCATCCACCACCTAAAACTATCTTTAGGTACATTAACAAGCTCATTTTCAATCTGTTGAGCAAGCATATTACCGGCTTCTTTATCTTTGTTTGCTAAATAAGTCAAATTTCGAGAATCAAGACTTGGTAAAACCATAATTAGCATTAGGAAAAAAACTATAGTCAGCAAAAATATAGTGAAAATTCTTATGGTTAGCCTATCAAAAAACCACATATTATCTGATCTTCATTTCAATGTTATCCTCTCCTTGTAATAAATCGTCATTTTGATCAACTACAAATAGATAACCTTTAGAACGTAATGTTTTAATCCAAGGTAAACCATCACTCCTAGGCGGGAGCTTTTTTCGTAAATTAGATACATGAACATCAATTGAGCGAGCAAGTGGAATAAACTCTTTACCTAAAACAGACTCGCTTAAAATATCGCGTGTAATTATTTTACCTCCATGTTCGAGTAGTTTAAGCAACACTTGAAACTCCGTACCGGTTAATTCAATGTACTTGTTATCAAAAAAAACAGACTGCTGTTTTCGATTGACACTCAGCTTATCAATAGTATATTGATCCTGTTTATCAGTAGCATCATTTTCTGAGGTATCCCAACGAGTTCTACGTAAAAGTGCATTAATTCGAGCAATAAGCTCTCTATCATTAAATGGTTTTAGAATGTAGTCATCAGCGCCCAGTTCAAGCCCAATAACTTTGTCAGAATCAGTATCTTTAGCAGTTAAAAAAATAACAGGTACCGTAAATTTAACTCTAAGCTGAGATAATACACTAAGGCCATTCATTTCAGGCATCATAATATCAAGTAAAATAAGATCTATGGTACTGTCAAACTTCTTTAAAGCCTGAATACCATTATTCGCTATTTCAACTTGATAGCCTTCTAATTCGAGTAGTTCTCGTAATAATAATGTAATCTCTGGATCATCATCAACTATAAGTAATTTGCTGCTCATTAATTTCCTTTTCATATAATTCATTCTTGATATTTATTTCTATATTCATAAATTCATTATATACACAAAAAACGTTGATAACACAGCCAATTATTGTCAATTTTTATACATTAAATATCTTTACGTTATTAAATCCTTGATCAATTAAATAAAGTGCTTGTAACTTGCTCATTACGCCTCGTTGACAATATAGCAAATACTGCTTGGATTGATCTAACGTTCCAAATTGGGTTGCTAGTTTATAAAATGGAATAAGCTTGATTTCAATACCGCTCAATACAAGTGGATTATCCTCTTGCTCTTCTGGAGAACGAATATCAATAACCACATAATCTGCACTAAGTGTTGTGACTGTTTCAACTTGAGTTATCTTTGTGTCAGCTTGTTTAGCAATCTCACGAATATCAATGTTTTCGGCTTCGGCAACAGCTTTATCTAAAATTGTAAAATCGAAATTTAATTCTTCCGCCTCAATTTTTTCTTTTACGGCTTTAACCGTTGGTTTTTTAGATATCACTCCACAAAATTCGGGCATTGTTTTAGCTATATCTTCCGTTCCAATTTGACGTGCAAGATTGATAATCGTTTCTTTGTCATGCGTGATAAGAGGACGTAAAATTAAGGTATCACTAGCATTATCAATTAAACGTAAGTTAGTCAATGTTTGACTCGATACTTGACCTAATGCTTCGCCAGTAACAAGCGCTTCTACTTTATAGCGTTGCGCAATTTTTGATGCAGCTCGAATCATCATCCGTTTTAGAATAACTCCCATTTGCCCATCGTCAATCTTTTCAAGAATCTCACCAACAACATCTGAAAAATCAATAGCAATAAAACGAACTTTATGTGAACTTCCAAAACGCTCCCATAAATAGTGGGCCATCTGTTTAACACCAATCTCGTGAGTTTTTCCACCAAGATTAAAGAAACAATAATGCACACGGCTTCCACGTCGCATTAGCATATAACTTGATACTCCTGAGTCAAAGCCACCTGATATAAGTGAAAGAACATCTTCTTGCGTACCTGTAGGAAAGCCGCCGATGCCGGCATGTCGACCTTTTACCAGTAGTAACTTGTCTTTGTCAATTTCAAGATTAACTGTAATTTCTGGATGGGTTAATTTAACCTTAGCTGAAGAGACATTTTGATTAAGCCCACCACCAACATAACGTTCAACCTCTATTGAAGTAAATTCATGTTTACCACGACGTTTAACCCGTACACAAAATGTTTTGTTTTCAATTAATGGAGCATAGTATTCCAATGCTTTTTCAAAAATATCATGCATATCAACAAAAGTGATTTCATCAACGGCTAGAATATGATGAATACCAGGTATCCGAGTTAATAACTCAAGTATCTGAGTTTCACTATTTTCAATTTTTGGACGAACTTCAATAAAGTCCCAATGACGAATAACCGCTACATCTTCAATATGATGCTTTAAAATATTACGAATATTACTGGTTAATATTTTAATAAAACGCAATCGGACAGAATCACTTTTAATGGTAATTTCGGGAAAGAGCTTAACAATAAATTTCATAAATACAATGTGCCATAGTAAAAATGGCGACATTATACTGTTTTTTTAGATAGAAACGTACCACTGATTACAACTGCACCCTTTATACCTTTACATTTAAAAAACTTTACAAAAAAGAGTTTCTAATTAGATTATAAAATATACTACACTGTAGCTTTATATTTTGTGTCAATGACAACAATTTAAAATAATAAAATAATAAAATAAAACAAAAAATTAGTGTAATAACTTAAGCATTATGATTTATAGGATTTATAGGAATAACATATTATGATAAAACAAAAAAACAGCAAAAAAGCTTATAAACTATCCCCAAATATAGTTCAAAAAAATTTTCCATTACTCTGTTTTTATATTATTTTTCCTCTTTCATTCCCCACTACAGCTACACTATCAGCAATAACAGCAAAAGAAATTAAAGGAAATGCACCGATTTTTATCCAAAATTCTACTGAAAATAATTTAGGCTTTAAAATTAGAGATACAGTTTATAATGCTGAATCAAACAATCTTCCTAAATCATTCGATAAAAATCTTACACTTAATGACTTTATAGTCGAAACAGCAACAATTGATAATCTTCATTTTTCACCTGATAATTACTCAGATAAGGATGGAGACCCCCGTAAAATTTCCGATAATGGGACTTTTTCTATTGGGGAAACCAGCTTTAAATGGTTGGATAATGCAGGACAAGAAATCACAAAATCTCAGTACGGAAAAGCCATAGGTTGTGGCAGTGGATTTCACATGCCACTTACGTTAGAAATTACCCTTTCAGATGTACAAGTCCATTCTGAATATGGCGTTCCGAAAGATAGCAAATTATATACTTTAGCCAAAACTTATGAAATTAATACTGATTCAGAGATCTGTTTTGCTAAGCCAAATCAAATGATAGTCAACAATAATCAAACTTGGGGAAGCCCTTATCGTTTTGAAAAAAATGGTAAAACAGATTGTCTGCTTGTAGGTTATACTGATATTGAAAGTTCTTTAATTGATACTAACCGAGGGTATAAAGGTTGGAATACATCTGGCACTGAAGATCGAGATCGTATCTGTGGTGGTGGTTATGATCGTAATGTTTTTGACCCTATCAATGGATTTTATGCATCTGCCAATCCAAAGTTCCCAACAACAGGATTTTCAGGCGCTCAGTTTCAATTAATTATGACTGGAGCCCAAACAGATTGGGACTATTCTGTGAATGCAACACCTGCAGGTAGTGTGACAGTAGATGATAATGGCATGGTTTATCTCAATAATAAACCTAATGGTACAGTAACGGTATCAGCAAAATTTAAACCGGATAACAGCATAATACATAGTTACACATTCAATCCAACCAAAACGTGGGTTGTTCCAAAAGATGGAGCGTACACATATGAACAAGCAACACAAGTATGTCGTGGAGAAGCGAACATACCAACTCGAGCAGAAATGTCAAACTCACCTAATGCTCTAGCTTCATGGACCAAAATGCCGCTAACTTGGGACTTGTTTACACGAACAATCAACCAAGGGGTATTAAGTGAATGGGGAATGACAACTTTCCCAAATTACCCTAAGTCCAATTGGTTCAAAGGAGAACAGTGGTTTTTTTCATCTGATAAGTTTCCACTAACACATCAATACCCTGGACGTTCTAACCGATATGCTATTGATGCTTGGATAGGGCAAATTCAAGTATGGGGAAAAGATCATAAGTTACACGCTGTATGTAAAGAATAATTACTTTATTTAAACTAAAAGAAATTAATATAGTCAATAATCATGGCGCTTGTTTTAGTTTAAAAATTAACAATCTTTGATTGATTAAAAAATATTTTTCAAAACAGACCAACAATTTATGAAATTTTACTTGCTTGTTGGTCTGTCTTTCGCTAATATTCCGCATCAATAGATTCTGTTATATAACATATAAAGTTGACAGGTTGAAATGTACGAATTTTTAATTATAAGCTATCTAATTATTGCGATTGTAATAGTTGCATTAGTTTTAATACAACGAGGTAAAGGTGCTGATATGGGCTCATCTTTTGGTGCCGGCGCATCAGCGACTTTATTTGGCTCTTCAGGTAGTGGGAATTTTTTAACCCGTGCTACTACTTTATTAGGTATTTTGTTTTTTGTAATAAGCATTTTACTATCAAATTTGGGTGGTAACCGACATACGAGTTTCTCTAATGAATTCGAAAACATTGAAGATACCGTACCAGCAACAAAACAGCTAAACGAAGGTAATGCAGAAACTTCAACAGCTCCAGTTGTTCAACCTGTACAGCAAAATCCAACATCGGATATTCCTGAATAAAAACGGCGCCGTGGTGGTGAAATTGGTAGACACGCTATCTTGAGGGGGTAGTGCTCTAAGAGCGTGCGGGTTCAAGTCCCGCCCACGGCACCAAATCAATAATCAGTAACATTCTTTTAAACCCAACAAAGCACACCAAACCCAGTAATAACAAGCCTTAAAGTCTATTTTATTGCCCATTAAGTATCAGTAAGGTACATTTACAACCAAAGTTTTTAATTATATGGTTAGGTATACAAATACAATGTATATACCTAAAATTATTACGGTTCAAAATACTCTACTATTAACACATTTTTAGCTTAAAGCGGTATTCACAAAAATACGAGTAGATTTTATTGGTTAGATATAAGAATGTTCTGTAATTTAAATCAAATTTAGTTAAAAGATGATAATAAACTTGCAGTTAGTATTAGTTAGTATAGAATTTTCGTAAAGATAATTTCAACATGTAAATAGTCAGGAAATAGAATGTACACTTTAAAAAAATATTTAGCTGGTTTATTTGTGTTTTTTAGCGCATCTTGTTTTTCACTAGAGCATCTTGTCACTTTTGTTTGTACTGGTAATACAGGAAGAAGCCCAATGGCAGAAGCTATCGCTAGTGATTACATAAAAAAACACAATTTTAATATTATCGTTCAATCCAGAGGTGTCAATGTCGATCCCAAAGAAGTTGCACCCGAAGATGGAACTATTACTGTCTTAAAGTTAAGAGGCATTGATATTTCATCACACAAAGCAACACAATTAACGAAAGAAGATATCGATAAATCAGAATATTTGCTGACCATGACGCAAAAACATAAGGATACGATTTTAAGTGAATATCCTGACGCTAAAGGTAAAGTATTTACATTAGCTGAATTTTCAACAGGCAAAAAGGAAGATCTTTCTGACCCATATAAAAAACCACTGGAAGCCTATACTAAAGTGGAAAGCCAATTAGATGAATTTTTGCCATTAGCCTTAAATAAAATAGCCAAAAAGTAATATACTATTGAAGTATTAATTGTATAACGGTATATATGCGTAATTTGATAAACCGCCTCAATTGGCGGTTTTTATATAGATTTGGATATGGTTTATCATACATCAAGCGCTTACTGAAAATACTGAACAAAAAAACGATCACACCTTTAGTTATCCAAACACAATTAATACTTATAAACTGAATCTGCAATTATATTTTTATACTGAAACGTATAGTTACCTGAAACTTTTTCACAAAAACTGTAAAGTTTTGCCGACAATGTCGGCAAAGCACGAATTAAGCAAAGCCTTTCAAACCAACTACATGCACATGTTCTTGGTTATTAATAACTTTACGTACTAGTTTATAGGTTGTTCCTTTTTCAGGACTGATGTTTTCTGGAGCAGCAATGATTAATTGCATTTCTAGCCGTTCACAAAGTTCAAATAGTGTTGCAATTGATTTGGCGTCTAGTCGAGCTGCTTCATCTAAGAATAGTAGACGACACGGTAAAATATCTTTATTACGAAGTCGCTTGGATTCTTCTTCCCAACTTTGAATCACCATAAGTAAAATTGACATACCTGTACCAATTGCCTCACCCGTCGATAATGCACCGCTTTCAGCACGTAACCATCCATCGGCACCACGATTTACTTCAACATCCATTTCAAGATAATTTCGATAATCTAACAGTTCTTCACCAATATTTTGCGCAGTTCGTTGTCCCATATCAATATGTGGATTTAAACGTTGATAGAGTTTAGCCAAGGCTTCTGAGAAAGTAATACGATTATTACTAAATAGATCTTGATGTTCATTTTGCTCATCGGCAAGTGCGGCTAAAAGAGTTGAATGAGCTTCGCGAACATTGACATTTAAACGCACGCCATTAACTTGACCAAATGCCACTGCTTGTAATCCTTGGTTAAGCATACGAATACGATTTTGTTCGCGCTGTATGGTTTTACGAATAATATTAGATACACTCTTCGAGCTAATTGCCAACTGCTGTTCACGTGAGGTAAGTTCTTCTGTTAAGCGTGACAATTCAATTTCCATCTGTTCAATCGCTTCAATTGGATCATCAGTTTTAACAATATCTTGGCGAATTCGCTCGCGTAAATGTGCGTAAACTGCAATATAAAATTGAATTTTACGTTCAGGCCGTTTTGGATCTTCTGATAATCTTAGCACATCGCGTAGATGTTCATTGTCATTAACTGCCAAACGTAATGAACCTAATGCTTTATCTGACATTGAGCGCAATTCATCAGCACTTAAATAGGCAAGTTCGCGACGATGTAAACGCCGTTCAACACTATTTTCTTTAACAAGCCTTAAGACTAAACACCAACCCGCTTTGGCTTGTACTACCTGTTCGCGGAGTTGTTTATAATCGCGCAGTGTTTGAGTTAAGCGTTTTTGCATCTGAGTCATTTCGCTTTCGCACATAATCAGTTGCTTTTCAAGCGATGTACAATGTTGGCGATTACTATTTAATTTTTGATGAATTTCATCACGACGCACTCGTGCTCGTTCTTCTGTGATCGCATCTGCTTTTACGCCAATTTGTTCAATCTCTTTTTGTAGCTCATGCAACATATCGCGCTTAGTTTCAAATGCACTTTTAAGCGAAGCAAGCGTTTGGTTATATTGATTGTATTTGTCTTGATACTGTTGCATCTGGCTACGAGCATCGGTTCTTTGCGCTTCAACTACTTCTAATCGAGACCGTAATTTTTCATTTAAATCACTATTTTCACTCAACATACCCGCCGAATCTTCATAACTAAAGTGAGCTCGGCGTTGCATCACTTCAGTTAACGCAAAGACTTGTTGGCGAATCGTTTGTTGCTGAGCTTTAACCGTGTTGTAATGTTCACGAAGCGATTCATTTTGTTCAGGATCACTTTGTAATACAGCCACAATCGGTTCAAGTTCTGAAACGGTATTACAATTACGGTTAACATATTGCACAGATTCTTGCGCTTCAGCTAATTGTTCACGTAATTCATCAACCCGATCCGCTAAATCTTCATCTGCAAGCAAGTGCATCTGAGCAACAAGCTTATTAACGGTAGCTAATTGCTCTTTGCAATTAATAACTTGTTGTTGGTTCTGCTGATCAAGGCTTTCTTGAGATGATAATTGACGTTCAATTTCGGTGCGTCTTGTCGCTAATTTTTGTGCTTCCGCTTCAGGATCGATATCAAAAGCAACAGCAAGATATTGACCTATAAATTGTCCCACATTTTGCTCAATGCGTTGTAACTTTTGTAGATCAAATGAAATTGTTGCATAACGTTCATGTAATTCATCACGTTCGGCTGATAGTTTTTCAAGGTGAACTTCACGCGCCGCACGACCAAATAGTGGCACACTTGGAAAACTTGAGAATCGCCATTGACGCTCACCTGTTTTGACCAGTACAGATTTATTCATCTCCTCACAGTCAAAAACGCTATCATCAAATGATGAAGGATCACCTTCGATAAAGTAGATATCTTCTGGATAATCTTCATCACTTGTAGTAAGGCTTTCTAATTGCTGTTTAACTAATGATAAATCGGGTACAACAATGGCTTGCCTTGCTGGACCATAGAGCGCTGAAAAGTAAGGCGCATCATCAATGGTTACATCTTCATAAATTTCAGAGAGTAATACACCGTTGAAGCGTTCAGACAACACAGATAAACGACCATCATCAACACCACTAGGTTGATTAAGTTGCTCAATTTGAACATCTAATTGATTGCGTCTAAAGCTAATTTGATCTCGTTCAGCAACTAATAATCGCTCTTTCTCAAGCAGCTTTTGCATATGTTGGGTAACATCTTGGCTGTTATTAAACCTTTCACTGGTTTGTTCTTGCAAAGCTATTAAAGCATCTTGTGCTTTTAACCATAATGGTGCTTTTTGGCGATAGTCAGCAATTTTCGATTGAATTTGTTCAAGCTCTTGTCTAAATTCGATACGTTTTTCGCTAGACTCGTTAGCCCGTTCAGCATTCTCGTCTAACTGTACCTCTAGTTCTGCTTTTAAATCATCGAGTTCATCGTAGTTAACTGGGCGATTAATACGCTTACAAAATTGAATTAATAACGATTCAGCTTCTTTTTGTTCAAAAAATCGTTGTTCGAGTTCATCAAGTTGTAGCTGTAGATGCTCGGCGTGTTCGGCTTGGTAACATTGTGATGGCCACTGCCTTAATGCTTCTTTAGCAGCTACAAAAGAATCACTACGAGTTACATCACCAACCAATTTAACCACCAATTGATAAGCTCGATCAAATTGATTAATTGCGGCATCAGATACACTTAATTTTTGTTCAAGTTCAAGAACTTGTTCGGTTATCTCTTTTTGCTTTTCATCAAACGCGGCAAAGTGATCTTCGATATTGCTAATACCTAGTTTTGGTAGCTGACATAATGACTGCGCATTTTTTAATGCCTGTAAAGCCTGTTGGTATTGAATTGCTCGTGTTTGTTGAACATCCAGTGCTTGCTGATAATCCGCTAACTGTGTTTTGATTTCATCGACTTCTTGCTCTGTTTCGTTGACCTGATCACGGTAAACTTGGTACTGTTCATTCGCTTCAAGTACCACTTCGTTTTGTTCTTCAAGCTTTAAGCTTAAATCATCTAAATCAGCTTGATAACGGTCAATTTTTTCTTGTTGGCGTAGCGCTGTTTGCGCTAAGTTGAAGTGATCATTAGCGGCCTGTAAGTCGGTTTCTAAATCGCTTTGCGCTTCTTGATATTCTTTAAGTTCTTTCGCCATTTCAACTTGGCGGTATTGATTGCTAATAAGCAGATCTTGCGTTTTAAACATATCGCGACGCAAGCCAAGCACAGATTCTATATGAACTCGGCGCTCGTTAGCATGGCGCATATAATCAGCCGCGACATAATTGGTTGATTCGGTAATTAGATGTTTGAATAAATCACGATCGGATTGTGTAACTCGAATCGCTTCTAATGTCATTCTATTTTCACGAAGTGCCGCTTCCATATCTTGAAAAGCTTTACGCACACCACCATTTTCAGGTAATAAATAATCACGCAGTGAACGTGTAATGGCGCTTGAAATACCACCATAAAGTGAGGCCTCGATCAGACGATAATATTTACTTCTATCTGATGGAGAGCGTAAACGTTTTGGTAAAATACCAAAATCAAACATAACCGAATGATAATCAGTAATAGAATTAAATTGTTTGAAAATAATTCCTTCCATCGATTCGACTTTATCTTTTAGTTCTGGTAACGATAAAATGCGAGCCTGTTTGTCATTGAGTCGTTCTGTTACCAATTCTGTTGGACTTATACCAATAGGTAAACCTTGCAGTAGAAATGGTTTGATATCGACTTTTTTATCCCGACCGGCAACTTGTTGTAAGCGGACACCACAAATAATGCGTTGGTTACGAGAATTAATCACATCCAGCATTGAATAACAAACACCCGGTTTTAACTTACCATGCAAACCTTTATCACGTGAACCCGATGTCGCCCCTGCTTCAGTTGTATTTCTAAAGTGTAATAAGGTTAAGTCGGGAATTAATGCGGTTACAAAAGCCGCCATCGTGGTTGATTTACCAGCCCCATTACCACCCGATAGCGTTGTGACTAATTGGTCTAGCTCAAAAGTTCGCGCAAAAAAACCATTCCAGTTAATTAGCGTTAATGAGTGAAATTTACCGTGTCCAATCATGTTTATTCTGTCTCCTCATTAACGTCTTCTTGTTCTTCGCTGTTATCATTAAAAGTCAGCGATGATTCAATTTTAATTGCTTCACCATCTCTGATTAAGCGCAACTGCGCTTCTTGCGCATCATCGCTACTACGCACATCTGCCCCAAAGCGAAAGATAGCTTCATTGATACGAAAGCGATTGCTATCATTACCAATGATAAAGAAAATCATGCCTAAACGACGCAAGCGATTTAAAGCTGTTTTGACTTTATCAAATAGCTTTTGACGATCTAAGTCAGAACCTGTTGAACGTTGGTTGACTAATTTAAGTAATTTATTTTCATCAGCTAACGAAACCAGCTCATCAAATAGCTCTTGTAAGGTAAAAATGCCCTCATGAGCCAATCGTTCCGGACTTAAATATAAATAACAAAGTACTTTGCCAACAAGCATATCAAGTTCAGATAATACCGACCGTGGAATCAATGTTGTTGAACGAGGACGAAGATAAAAAAATCCTTCAGGGGCACGGATTAGCTCAACATTATAACGTTGATAAAATTGTTCAAGCTCAAGTTGGAAATCCATCAGAAAAGCATGATGATCAAGCTCATCAATACCAATATGGCGACCTGAACGTAGTAAGCTATCGAGTTCAGGAAAGATCGGATTAGCAATTGCTTGAGCCAACTTAGCTGGCATATATTTTTCGATGGTCACTTGAGAACTAGTGGCTATGCGTCCCATAACTTCATCAAGATGATGTGCGGTTTGTTGTGTTTGAAAATCATTAGTATCTATTGATGACATGTGCTTGCACCTTAGCTCCATAATCGTTAATAGGTTTCCATTCAGCAGGGATTCCGGATAGATCATCTTCAGCAATACCAAGACGAATAGCCTGATCAATGAATAACCTTGCAATATCAAAATGCTGCTCACGTGGGAATTGAGCTAAATAGTTATAAATGGTAATCCCCATATCAAGTGGTTTATTTTCTTGTTTAAAAACCAGTAAATTTTTCTCGATATGTGCAATAATATGTTCTTGAATCTCTTCAATCATTTCAAATTCAAGTTCAGATGGTAACTCGCCTGTTACTTCTGCATCATATAAAGCCAATTCTTCATCACGCATATCAAGTAAACGATCGGCATTTGCAAAAGTGAGCGCCCAAGGCAAATCAAAATATCCTTGAATAGATTTACGTAAACGCTGCGAAAAAACGCGGTTTTTATCTAAATCAATTGCAGTACGAATAAATTTATGAACGTGGCGATCATAACCTATCCATAGATCTATCGCCTTTTGCCCCCAACTAATAATCCGGTCAAGTTTACCCTGTAAATCCATAATTAAATTGTTAATCTTATCAAGATTAGGATTATCCAATATTGCATCTTGAATCAGAAGAAGGCTAGCTTGTAGCTTATCCCCTGCTGCGGCTAATGTATCTTGTAATTCTCGCAATGTTGTCGATGTTTCGGTGAGTAAACCTTCACAACTGCTAATTGCCACTTGCCAATCTTGGCTTAATAAAGCTGAAATATTTTGTTTCACATCAGCCTGCTGCTCATCCATGACACGTTGCGTGATATCAATGCTGTCAAAAATCTCAGCAACTGAATATTTTAAAGGTGCAAAAACGTTTCGATGCCAATGCAGCTCATCACCACCTTCAAGCGCAGCATCGGCTGCACGTTTTAGCTCTTGTGCAACAATAGAAAGCTGAAGAGATAAACGTAAGGTAGAAAACTCTCGCTGACGAATATAATAATCAGTAATACCTATTCCCAATGGTGTCAAACGATAGATAGAAAACCCATCGGTCATTTCACTGGTAAATCGAGTAATAAAACGTTGGCGCACGAGATCATTTATCGCATTGTTAGCTCTAACTGTTATCGTCTCTTCACTCTGTTGAAAAATTTGCGATACATGGCGAAAGGCATCAATTAATTCAGCTTCCGTCATTTCACCATCAAACCGTTCACTATTTAATACTGCTATTGCTAATAAAAAAGCGAGCCGTTCAACAGGCAATGAAATCGAAAAATCATTTTTTTTTGCCCAAGCAACCAATTCTGGCACTGATTGGGAAAAATCAATCATAAATAATCCTTAATTCAAGGAGAACGAAATCGAAATATACCGAAGAGGTTTTATCTCTGTGTAGTATAAATAAAAATGCTATCAATTATATAACAATATAGCGTAAATTTGTAATGGAATTCATCGTAAGACTTAAAACTATATTATTTAAATTATCGCTATTTAGATATAGCCTTATAATAATATTAATTAATAAATATCACTAAAATAATTTAAAATCTTATTTCTTGAATAAAAAATAGATTCCCTACTCGCACAGAAACCTATTTATGCTAAAATCAATATACATTCTATAAACTAACATAAGGACGTAACGACATGCATATCGGTATACCTAAAGAACGGTTAGCCAATGAAGCTAGAGTTGCAGCAACTCCCCTGACTGTTGGACAACTGTTAAAACTAGGCTTTACAGTTTCCGTAGAACAAGCCGCTGGACATGCTGCTCATTTTGAAGACCAAGCTTTTATTGATGCTGGAGCCACAATTCAAAACACACAAGACATTTGGCAAAATGATCTTATTTTGAAATTTCATGCACCAACCGACGATGAAATTGCTTTAATGAAAGAGGGATCAACCCTTATCAGTTATATTTATCCAGCTCAGCATAAAGAATTATTAGAAAAATTAGCAGCTAAAAATATTACTGTAATGGCTATGGATTGTGTACCACGTATTTCACGCGCACAATCTTTAGACGCGTTAAGTTCAATGTCTAATATTGCTGGTTACCGTTCAGTTATCGAAGCTGCAAATCAATTTGGTCGATTCTTTACAGGTCAAGTTACTGCTGCAGGTAAAGTCCCGCCAGCTAAAGTATTAGTTATTGGCGCAGGTGTTGCTGGTCTTGCAGCAATTGGTGCAGCAGTGAGTTTAGGTGCAATTGTTCGGGCTTTCGATACCCGTCCTGAAGTTGCCGAACAAATTAACAGCATGGGAGCCGACTTTTTAGAGTTAGATTTTGAAGAAGAAGCTGGTTCTGGCGATGGTTACGCTAAACAGATGTCAGCTGCTTTTATTGAAGCTGAAATGGCCCTGTTTGCTGAGCAAGCAAAAGATGTTGATATTATTATCACAACAGCATTAATTCCAGGCAAGCCTGCACCAAAACTTATTTCTAAAGAGATGGTTGAATCAATGAAACCGGGTAGCGTTATTGTTGATTTGGCTGCATTAACTGGTGGTAACTGTGAATTGACTAAACCAGGTGAAGTTTTCGAAACAGATAACAATGTAAAGATTGTCGGTTATACTGATTTAGCTAATCGTATGCCAGCTCAAGCATCACAACTTTATGGAACAAACATTGTTAACTTATTAAAACTACTTGCAAAAGAAAAAGACGGTAATATTGATATCAACTTTGAAGATGTCGTCATTCGTGGTGTAACGGTGGTTAAAGATAAAGAAATAACTTGGCCTGCACCGCCAATTCAAGTATCTGCTCAACCTCAGAAAAAAACAGTTGAACCAATTGCAAAAGCAGAACCCAAACCAATGGATCCCCGTAAAAAATATGGTATTTTAGCATTGGTTCTCATTGCTTTCTTCTGGCTTGCTAACTCTGTTCCTGAAAGCTTTTTAGGTCATTTTACCGTATTTGCATTATCTTGTGTTGTTGGCTATTACGTAGTATGGAATGTTACACACTCTTTACATACGCCACTGATGTCCGTAACTAATGCGATTTCAGGGATTATATTAGTCGGTGCAATATTACAAGTCGGTGATGATAATGGCTTAACTACGGCAATTGCCTTTGTTGCTATTTTGATTGCTAGTATCAATATTTTTGGTGGATTCTTTGTTACTCAAAGAATGCTGAAAATGTTCCAACGTGGTAAGTAAAAAGGAGAACATAAATTATGTTAAGTAATGGAATTATTCAAGCTGCTTATGTCATTGCTGCGTTACTTTTTATCTTCAGCTTACGCGGTCTGTCTAATCAAGAAACTGCTAAATCAGGTAATATTTACGGTATGATTGGTATGGCAATTGCACTTATCGCAGCAGTTGCTAGTATTAAAGGTGGATTACACTGGATCGTTATAGCAATGATTATTGGTGCAACTATTGGCTTATATCTTGCTAAAAAAGTTGAAATGACGCAAATGCCAGAACTTGTTGCGCTACTTCATAGCTTTGTGGGAATGGCAGCGGTGCTAGTTGGCTTAAATAGCTTTTTAGATCCTCACATTCAAAATTTTCACGGCGGTGAACTAACTGTACATCTAGTAGAGATTTTTGTTGGCGTCTTTATTGGTGCAGTAACCTTCTCTGGATCTGTAGTCGCGTTTGGTAAGTTAAATGGACGCATTAGCTCAAAACCATTATCCATTCCAAATAAACATTATTGGAATCTAGCTGCAATTGTTGTCTCGATCATTTTAATGTTTACTTTTGTTGAAGTAAAAAATGGTGCCGGTGCAACAATTAGCTTGTTGATCATGGCTATTATTGCTTTTGTATTTGGCTTCCATCTTGTTGCTTCAATTGGTGGTGCTGACATGCCAGTGGTTATTTCAATGCTAAACTCTTATTCTGGTTGGGCAGCTGCTGCTGCAGGCTTTATGCTAGGGAATGATCTTCTTATTGTCACTGGTGCACTAGTAGGTTCGTCTGGCGCAATTCTTTCATATATTATGTGTAAAGCAATGAACCGTTCATTTATCAGCGTTATTGCTGGCGGGTTTGGTAGTGATGGCAGCTCAACCAGTTCATCTGATGAAGAACAAGGTGAGTACCGTGAAATGCAACCTGCTGAAGTTGCACAAACATTAAAAGAAGCTCGTTCAGTTATTATTGTTCCTGGATATGGTATGGCTGTTGCACAAGCCCAAGGTGCAGTAAGTAATATTACAGAAAAACTACGTGCAATGGATATTGAAGTGAGATTTGGTATTCACCCTGTTGCAGGACGTTTACCTGGGCATATGAACGTATTATTAGCTGAAGCGAAAGTGCCATATGATATCGTTCTTGAAATGGACGAAATCAATGATGACTTCCCAGAGACTGATGTTGTTTGGGTTATTGGTGCAAACGATACTGTTAACCCAGCGGCAGAAGAAGATCCAAATAGTCCAATTGCTGGCATGCCTGTTCTTGAAGTTTGGAAAGCAAAAACGGTTGTTATTTCTAAACGCTCAATGAATACTGGTTATGCAGGTGTACAAAACCCACTATTCTTTAAAGAAAATAGCTATATGTTATTTGGTGATGCTAAAGATAGTGTTGAAAAAGTATTACAAAACCTTTAATGATTAATTCATTAATATACTGCGGCTTCCGCCGCAGTATATTTCTAAAATAGGCACTTAATTTAAATTCGCTTTAGCTAAAAAATCGATTATTTGATCCGTTATTTCACGGTGTATCTCTGTCCTTGTGCGATTCCCACCATCTTTACAAATAATTGCTTCTCCTTTAGCATCTTGCTCTAAAATATCTATAGCGCCTGATTTACAAATTTGCATGAAACTAAAATGCATTGCATCAGGGATAACAATATAAGTTGATAATGATTTTGAAAGAAACTGTTGTAAATAACCAGATTCTAGCTCTACATTCGTATCACCAACATCAATACCAGCACCAATGATTAAAGAAGGAACAGTAATATTTTTCAAACTATCTGCAGTAAATCCTCTAACTAATCCAGCATCTAAAGAAATAAATGACTTTATTCTCGGATCTGACATGTTTTTATTTAATTGTGGGTTATCTAGTCCAAGTTCATTTACTAACTGGCAAGCTTTTAAATGTGAATGTATAGTGCAATCTTGTTTAAAAAGGTTCGTATCAAACCTTGCTCCGGCAAGTGCAGCTACTGTCCAACCGCCAAGAGAATGCCCAATAGATGAAATTTTATTCATATCAATATAGTTTGCCAAAATCTCATCTATTTGTAACGCATCAATAGTTTTACTTAGATCTTGAGGACGTAACCACAATTTAGTAGATTGAGTAATATCTTTATTAAAATAAGTAGTTCCAGGATGATTCGGTGCAGCAACAATATATCCTTTATCTGCCAGTTCATAAGCAAGCCAATTTAAATTTTGCCAACTTCCTCCATAACCATGCGAAATAACAATTAAAGGATGTTGACGATAATTTGAAATAGGTACAGCATCAGGAATAACTTTAGAACCATAAAAAATGGCATTATCGCCAATAGTTACTGCTCTTTGTTGAGCATTGGTCGGATACCATATTGCAATATTTAAAGGTCTACTGTCTTCTTTGTTATAATAGATTTCCTTAAATCCCACATTTGAATAAGCATAGTTGAAAAAGGGAAAGGACAAAATAAGCGAATAAAGAAAAAAGTATAGTTTAGTCATGAAATTAATTTCTATTTAACAATGTTTCTCTTTTTTTAATGCTATAGTATGAATGACAAAAACACAATAAATAGTAAAAATCAGTAATTAGTAGATATTCTTATTGAAAATAATTAATTGCTAAACAGCATAAAATTTTAATATTACGACCAAATTAGAATTTTGAAATTGGATTTGAGGTAGTATAACGATTAATGACTATCTTTTTTAATTTGTTCTTTATGATAAAGATAATAGGCACCACGTGAAACCATTCTTAATTGAAAAATAAGATCCTCAATTAATTTTTGACGTTGAATTATGTCAAAATCAATTGCTTCGGCACCGGCATTAAAAGCAATAGTAACCATTGCTTCTGCTTGAGCTTCGTTGTAATGATGAGGCATTTTATTAGCGTTATCAAGATAATCAACAAGTTCAAAAATAAAGTGTTGAATTTCACGAGCGATAGCAGAACGAAAAGCAGATGACGTTCCTGCTTTTTCGCGAAGAAGTAATAAAAAGACTTTGGGATTTTTATCAATAAATTCAATAAATGTGGTGACTGATGTCCGTAATACGCTACCGCCTTTTTCAATACGTTTACGTGCTTGGCGCAATAATTGGCGAAGAGTTAAACCGCTTTCGTCAACCATGGCTAAACCCAACTCATCCATATCTCGAAAATGGCGATAAAACGAAGTAGCCGCGATACCTGCTTCACGAGCTACTTCTCGTAGACTTAAACTAGCGAAACCTTGCTCAGCATTAAGTTGATTAAATGCTGCGTCGATTAAATTACGGCGAGTTCTCTCTTTCTGTTGAGCTCTAATGCCACCTGTCTTGATATTTTTCATTTGATAGCTTAATTCTAATATTTTATCCCTAACCTACCATTAATTAGCTACTTTTAATAATCGTTCTTTTTCTTCAAGTACTTTTGGCATATGTTCGCGGATAGTTTTCGCTATAGTTTCATAACGTGAACGCAATGGCGAGCCAGGGCGGTAAATTAAAGTAATACTTCGTGATGGTACTGGATCTGTACATGGAATATAGCAAATATTATCACGAATTCGTTCGTTTGGCGCAGCTAGCTCTGGAAATAAAGTGATACCACGACCGGCAGAAATCATACTCCGAAGCGTTTCTAAACTAGTTGCTTTGAACTGTTTATCTTCATCGATACCAACTTGAAAACAATACCCCATTGCATGATCACGTAAACAGTGACCGTCTTCTAACATTAAGAATTTTTGCCCTTTTAAACCGGATAATTTAATACTCTTTTTACTAGTTAGCTCGTTATTAGCAGGAACAGCCAAAAACATAGGCTCCTCAAATAAAGGCAATTCAATAAATTGAGCAGTCTCTTTAACTTGCGCAACAATAGCACAATCAAGTTTTCCACTTTCAAGCTGAGCAACAATATTAGCAGTTTGCGCTTCGTGCAAATAAAGTTCTAATTGAGGAAAAGACTCATGTAACACCGTAATAACATGAGGTAAAAGATAAGGAGCAATGGTGGGAATCAATCCTATATGCATTGGTCCTGACATCTCTTCACCTTGACGGCTTGCCATCTCTTTTAAAATTTGAATATTACGCAAAATCTCTTTGGCTTGCTCAACCAACATCATACCCGTTTGTGTAAATAATACTTTGCGGCTAGTACGTTCTAATAACATTACGCCTAATTCATCTTCTAATTTTCTAATTTGACCACTAAGAGTTGGTTGACTCACATTGCAAGCATCTGCTGCTTTACGAAAATGGCGAAATTCAGCTAACGAAACAAAATATTCCAAATCACGAATATTCATAATGTCCCCAATAAGTTATTAGTTAATAGTATATACTCAGACAACTTCTATATGTAACGTTATAACAAATAACATTAAAAAGCGCTTCATAATTTCTTAAACTACAATGCCTTATAAATTATATTCAGTGAAACAAATAAGTAAAGAGAAGTCCTAAGTATGTTTTATTATATTTTAATCAACTAGTTACAATCTAGCTAGAGCAAAATAGAATTTATTGTTTTTAATTAGATATTACTAATATTACTATATTGACTACTATTGTTGATAATTATATTAAAAAAATCAAATATAATATTAGGTCATCGTAGAAAAAGATGATCTCATCGATAAAAATATCCAATTTTAAGAAACATGGAAACTTATTATCAATTACGATATAATCGCACACTATGATTGTTATTAAGCCAAAAAACACTTTTTGAGGTGCGCTATTTTTAAACAAGTTTCACGTTTTTACCAAAAGTTTTTTCGTCGTGAAGGTCAACAAAAAATTGGTTATTTGTCCATTCCATGCAATGAACATAATATATCCCGTAAAGAAATTAGTGAAAACGCATTAAAAGTCCTTCATCGATTAAATAAACAAGGCTACGAAGCTTATTTAGTTGGTGGATGTATTAGAGATCTCATCTTAGGCAAAACGCCAAAGGACTTTGATATCACAACTAATGCAACACCAGAACAAGTTCAGAAAATTTTCCGTAACTGTCGCCTAGTTGGAAGACGATTTCGTCTTGCTCATATCATGTTTGGTAAAGAAATTATAGAAGTAGCGACTTTCCGTGGAGATCATGACTCACAAGACAAACAAAACAATATTTCTAAACGTTCACAATCAGGGATGTTGTTACGTGATAATGTTTACGGAACCATTGAACAAGATGCAATGCGTCGCGATTTCACCATGAATGCGCTTTATTATAATGTAAATAATTTTACCTTACGCGATTACTGCGGAGGATTGAAAGATTTACAAAAAGGTATTATTCGATTAATTGGCGATCCGCAAACACGTTATCGAGAAGATCCAGTTAGAATGCTAAGGACTGTCCGTTTTGCTGCAAAACTGAATATGAAAATTGAGCCAACTACTGCTGAGCCAATTAAAGATCTTGCGCCATTATTGAAAAATATACCTTCTGCTCGACTTTTTGATGAGTCTCTTAAATTATTACAAACTGGAAATGGTTATAAAACTTACAAGTTACTAAGAGAATATTGTCTTTTCGAACAACTATTTCCTATTATTGAGCATTTGTTTGTCAATAATCAAAACGGTTATTTAGAAAAAATCATTGAGCAAGTTTTAAAAAATACTGATTATCGTATTGCAAACAACAAGCGAGTCAATCCTGCATTTCTATTTGCTGCATTTTTCTGGTACCCAATTATTGAACAAACACAAGCAACATGTATCGAAAGTGGCTTACCATTTCATGATTCGTTTTCGATGGCAATTAACGAAGTGCTCAGTGAACAATGTAAAAGCATTGCCATACCTAGACGTTTAACCAGTGTAATGGCAGATATTTGGCGTTTGCAATTACGTCTAAAAAAACGAGATGGCAAACGAGCATTTGTTATTTTAGAACACCCGAAGTTTAGAGCTGCTTATGACCTTTTAGAAATGCGGGCTTCAATCGAAAAAGGAGAACTTTTAGAATTAGCTAAATGGTGGGATGAGTTTCAATATACTTCTGTTGAAAAAAGAGTCGTGATGGTAAAACAGCTTAATAAAATGAATAAACGCAAAGTGAAACGCTAATTTTTAATTCGCACTTTTATAAATAACCGCTATAATGCTGTAATTAAAATAATCATAATAACTTTTTAATCATTGATGAAAAAATTATCGCTTTCTCTCATTGCAATCGCCGTTACTTTTTCTTTGTATAATAGCTCTAGTTATGCTATAGCTTTACCTAAAGCGGAAGTTAGCAATAATCCTCAATGTCTTATAGACGTTCCCAGATTTGATCGCCCGTTAGTCAATGGAAATATAAATAACTTACCTGTCAATGCTGAAGCTAACCAATTCGAAGCAATCTATCCAAGTATTACTATCTATAAAGGTGAAGTATCAATAGAACAAGGTAACCGCACTGTTCAAGCCGATAAAGTAACAATTGATACTCATAATGATAATAATCGAACAGTAACATTAGAAGGCGACATTACTTATCAAGATAATTTAATAAAAATGAAAGGCGATAACGCATCAATGAATCTAAATAACAATGATGCAAATATGAGTCCAAGTCAGTATCAATTTGTCAATAGACTTGGTCGTGGTAACGCTGATCAGATGAGGCTTGAAAAAAATCGATATGTTATTTTAACAAATGGTAGTTTTACATCTTGCCCTATTAATGACAGTACATGGAATATTAAGGGAACAACGGTTATTCATGACAACCAGGAGCAATTATTAGAAGTTTGGAATGCTGTATTTAGTATTGGAAAAGTGCCAGTTTTGTACTCGCCTTATTTACAATTACCAACCAGTGATAAACGCCGTTCAGGATTATTAATGCCTAATTTAGGTTATGACAGTATTGATGGCATAGATTTTTCGATACCAATTTATTGGAATATTGCTCCAAATTATGATGCAACCTTTACACCAAGAATTTTGCAAAACCGTGGAATGCAATTACAAACAGAATTTCGTTATCTAAATGAAATAGGCTTGGGTACACTTGCATTTGACTGGTTACAACATGATAGAGAATATGATGAAGATAGAAAAAATCATTTTAATGGCAACAATTATGATGACAATTCCCATCGTTGGCTATTCCATTGGAAAAATGATGAATTAATTAACTATAATTGGCGTTTTTATACTGATACAACCCGAGTCAGCGACAATCAATATCTCACCAATCTAAACTCGAAATATGCTTCCCAAACCGCTGGGTATTTAACACAGTTTTATAAAATCGCTTATAATGACGAAAACTGGGATATTACATTAGGCTATAGACACTTTCAGCCATTTCACTCAGAATTAAAAGATTCGCTTTACCAAACTGAACCTCAGTTGGACATGAATTATTATAATAATGATTTCGGACCGTTCAAATTTAGAACATTTTCTCAAGTATCTCGCTTTTTAACATCAGGACAAAATAAACCTAAGGCATGGCGAGTTCATTTTGAACCAACGCTTAATTATACCTTAACCAATTCTTGGTCATCATTAGCCACTGAAACGGGATTTATGGCAACCCATTATAATCAAAATAATATTAAAAAGGATATTGAACAATATAAATATTTAGACAAAAATGTAAATCGTTTCATGCCTAAACTTAGTATTGATGGTAAAGTTATCTTTGAACGTGATATGCCTTTTATTAAGGACTATACACAAACTTTAGAACCACGAATAAAATACATTTATATTCCATACCGAAATCAATCCAATATTGGAGCCTATGATTCCACTATATTACAATCAGATTATATAGGTCTATTTAGAGATCAGCCTTATAGTGGTCTAGATAGAATTGCTTCAACCAACAAAATATCAACGGGAGTAACAACTCGATTTTATGATAATAATAAGGTTGAAAAATTTAATCTATCAATTGGACAAATCACTTATTTTTCAAAATCAAAAACAAGTCAACATAATAATGATTTAGACGAAAAATCTGATACTGGCAGTATTACTTGGGCATCAGATAATTTCTGGCGTATAAGTGAAGATATGCTATTTAGAAGTGGAGTTCAATACGATACTCGAATTGATACGATTTCATTAGCCAATGCTATATTTGAGTATCGATCATCGAGTGATAAATTAATGCAATTATCTTATCGCTATGCAAATCGTAACTATATTGACACTGTTGATAAAAATCCTTTTTATAGAGGCTATAGGCAAGATATATCTCAAGTAGGAATGATGACTGCTTGGCCACTATCGCAGACAGTCAGTACAGTAGGATCATATTATTATGATGTTAAATTAGGACAAACAACTGATGGTTTTGTTGGATTGCATTATAGTGATTGTTGCTGGGGAACAACGGTACAATATGGAAGGAAACTAACAGATTGGGATAATATTTCTCGCAAAAGTAAGTATGAAAATAAACTATCTATTAACTTCGAATTACAAGGATTAGGTAACAATCAAAATGCCACAGCTAAGATGCTAAACTTTGGAAAACTACCATATACTACAACATTTGAATAAGATATTTCTGTAAGATAGATTACCGATAAATTTATTGCATTCTGTCAATGCTTTAACAACAAAATGAGTTAAGTAAATATGAAATTATTAAAACTATTTATCGTTTTAAACCTAAGCGTAACTTTAGGCATGATAACTTCATTCTCTACAAATGCCACACCTAAAGTTGTAGAACAAGTTGCTGCAATTGTTAATAACAATGTCATTTTAGAAAGTGATGTTAATGATATGTTAAAAACGATTAAAGCAAGTACCGATTCCAAAAATTTACCTGCAGATAAAGTACTTAGACAACAAGTTATTGATCGCTTAATTATTGAAAATTTAATTTTACAAAAAGCAGCTAAGGCTAAAATTACCGTTAGTGATGATGAAGTTACCAGTGCCATTGATAGAATTGCTGCTGAAAATGGCATGACCATCGACCAGCTTCGAAGCAGGCTTTCGATCATGGGAATGAGTTATGAAGCCTATCGTGAAAGAATTCACAATGACATGATGATTGATAAAACTAGAATGCATGAAGTCAGATCTAGAGTCAGAGTTTCAGAAAAAGAAGTTGAAAACCTAGCCCAAAATATTGCTCGCCAGCCAACCAATAATATTGATGTAAAAATTAGGCATATTTTAATATCCGTTCCTGAAAAAGCATCTAAACAACAAATTGATAATGCAACAAATAAAGCGCAAGATATTATAAATCGAGCTCAAAGAGGTGAAAATTTTGCTAAATTAGCAACGTCATATTCAAACGACGATCTTGCTTTAAAAGGTGGCAATATGGGGTGGCATAAACTTAATGAATTACCCACTATCTTTGAAGAACGTTTAGTTCGTGCACCAAAAGGTAGTATTATTGGACCTATCCGTTCAGGTGTTGGTTTACATATTTTAAAAGTTGATGATACTCGTTCAGAAGCACCAAAAACTATCAAAATTAAAGAAGTTAATGCGCGCCATATCCTGATTAAAACAAACGTATTAATTACTGACCAAATTGCTAAACAAAAACTCATCGATATTCGTAAATCAATTACCAGTGGTGCAACAACCTTTGAAGCGGCGGCTAAAGCTAATTCTGAAGATACAGGTTCAGCAAGCAAAGGGGGCAACTTAGGTTGGAACCGTCCGGAAGTTTATGATAATGGTTTTCAAACTGCATTAACTCAGCTAAAAAAAGGTGAAGTGAGTTATCCTATCAAATCATCTTATGGATGGCATCTCATTCAACTAATCGATACAAGACAAACGGATGGAACTAATGCGGTGAATAAGGAACAAGCTTATAGACTTATTTTTAATCGTAAATTTTCTGAAGAAGCCCAGGTATGGATTCAAGAAATAAAAGGTGATGCTTATATTAAAATTACAGGTGAAAATAATCATGAATAGTCGTATTCACCAAGGGCATTTTGCCCGTAAGAGATTCGGACAAAATTTTTTACATGATGATTATATTATCGAAAGTATTGTTGCAGCTATTCAGCCAAAAACAGATCAAGCTCTAGTGGAAATTGGACCAGGACTTGCGGCATTAACAGTACCTGTAAGTAAACATGTCGATCATTTAACCGTTATAGAGATCGACAGAGATTTAGCCAGTAGATTGATCGAAAATCCATTTTTACATAATAAGCTAACCGTTATTGAACAAGATGCACTGACTTTTGACTTTAATCTGTTAGCCGAGCAATTAGATAAACCATTAAGAGTCTTTGGTAACTTACCATATAATATCTCTACCCCTTTGATGTTCCATTTATTTGAACATGCAAATATCATCACCGATATGCATTTTATGCTACAAAAAGAGGTAGTCACTCGCTTAGTTGCAGCCCCTAACAGTAAAGATTATGGTAGATTGAGCGTCATGGCTCAATATTATTGTCAAATCATTCCGGTTCTTGAAGTGCCGCCAACATCATTTAAACCTGCACCAAAAGTTGATTCGGCAGTAGTTAGATTAGTACCTTATAAAGAAAAACCTTATCTTGTTAATGACATAAAAACACTTTCTCGTGTAACTACAGAAGCATTTAACCAACGACGTAAAACAATCCGTAACAGCTTAAGTAATATGTTTACTGCTAAACAATTAGTTGAATTGAATATTGACCCAAATTTACGTGCTGAAAACTTAACAGTACAACAATACTGTCAACTAGCAAACGCATGGAATTAACAGCATGGCAAACTTACTTATTGGCGATATTCATGGTTGCTATGATGAGTTTATGAGAGTTCTTGAAAAAGCAAAATTCTCATCATCAGACACCTTATGGTTAACAGGGGATCTCGTTGCTAGAGGTCCAAAATCATTAGAAGTTCTGAGATTTGTTAAATATAATGCTAACCAAATTCGATTGGTCTTAGGTAATCACGACTTACATTTATTATCTATTCATGCCAACATTACACCACTTAAAAAAAAAGATAATCTTGAAAATGTTATTCATGCAACTGATGTTGATGAATTGATGGATTGGCTCCGTAAACAACCTTTGGTTCAAATTGATGAATCATTAAAGCTAATTATGACCCATGCTGGTATTTCACCGCAATGGGATCTTGAGACATTAAAAAAAAGCGCTCATGATCTTAACGTAATGTTATCGAGTAATTCCTATCTTCTATTTCTTGATAAAATGTATGGTAATTTTCCTGACGAATGGTTGCCAGAACTACAAGGCTTAGATAGGCTACGTTATATTGCTAATGCATTAACTCGTATGCGTTTTTGCTATGAGGATGGTCGGCTAGATTTTTATTATAAAAAATCACCAGAGCAAGCACCTTCAAAACTTAAACCTTGGTTTTTATTACCGAGTAAAATTCCAAGTGAATATAGCATCGCTTTTGGACATTGGGCGGCATTAAATGGCAAATATACGCCAGATAACGTTTATGCCCTTGATACAGGATGTTGTTGGGGGGGGAAATTAACATGCTTACGATTTGAAGACAAAAAATACTTTAAAAAGAAAAATATTGAAGCAAAAAATTAGATAACCATTATGAAAGGATCAATTATTATGTCTGCTTTATCTGCCATTAAATCAATATGGAAAGTGATTAACTTTATCAGAGAAATATTCCTTAACCTAATTTTTCTAATCATTGTTATTTTAATTTTTAGCTGCATTGCTTTGGTCAAAGAAGCACAAAAACAAGAAATTGTGCCACAATATGGTTCATTGGTTCTGGATATTGAAGGCGTGATTGTTGATAACACACTTTATAGTGATGAAATCTATGCTTTACAGAACAAAATTTATGGCAAGAAAGTAAATATCTCCCGTGAAAATAGTTTATTTGAATTAACTCAAAAAATAGCTCAAGCAACGATAGACCCCAACATCACAAGTATTATCCTTAAATTAGATCATTTCGTTGGTGCAGATATGAGCTCGCTACAATATATTGGCAAATATCTAACCAAATTTAGTGAGGCTAATAAACCAATTTATGCTTATGGTTCAAATTTCAATCAAAGCCAATATTATTTAGCGAGCTATGCCGATAAAATATATTTAACACCACTTGGATCTGTTAATGTATATGGATTAGCGGCTAACAACCTATATTATAAAACCTTACTTGATAACTTAAAAATTAACACTCACGTTTTTAGAGTAGGAACTTACAAATCTGCCATCGAACCATTCATCCGTGATGATATGTCTGAAGAAGCTAAAAGCAATACGACACGTTGGTTAACACTTATGTGGAATAACTATCTTGATGACATTTCAACACAACGAAAAAAAGCCAGTATACAATTAGTTCCGCCACCCCATACCATGTTGGCAGATTTAAAGACTGTTAATGGCAATATGGCTCAATATGCTATATCTAATGGATTAGTCGATGTCATTGCATCTAATTACCAATTTGAATCAGAACTTACTCATCAGCATCAAATCAGCATTTATGATTATCAACTTAAGTCAAAAGATAAAAATTTAGATAGTGCGAACAAAGACAACAAACCTGTAATTGCAGTTGTATTTGTCAACGGCACTATTACCGATGGTGAAAATAGTAGTAATGTAGCCGGTAGTCAAGACATTGTTGAACAGTTAAGAAAGATTCGTAAAAACTTAAATAAACATAACATACAAGCAATAGTTTTACGAGTAAATAGCCCAGGAGGGAGTGTAGATGCTTCAGAAGCAATTCGTAGTGAACTAGAAGCCCTACGTGGCTATCAGATTCCTATTGTTATCTCTATGGGAGGAATGGCGGCATCAGGCGGATACTGGATATCAACAGCATCAGATTACATAGTTGCAAGCCCAAATACCATTACTGGCTCAATTGGTATCTTTGGTATTATTCCAACATTTGAAGGCTCTTTATCTCATATTGGTGTTTATAGTGATGGCGTAACCACATCACCATTAGCAGATAATACTTCGACTAAAAATCTGCCTTTCGAAATGAATGAATTAATTCAAATGAACATTGACAATGGCTATCAAACATTTATTTCGTTAGTAGCAAAAGCACGAAATATGACAACCGAGCAAGTTGATAACATTGGACAAGGTCAAGTTTGGTTAGGTACAGAAGCAAGTAAAATTGGGCTTGTTGATAAATTAGGCGATTTTGATGATGCTATTGAAACTGCTGCAACATTAGCTCATTTAACTGATTATAAAATTGATTGGCAAAAACCAAAAGGAAATTGGTTTAATGCATTTTATTCGGATATGATAGCTATGTTACCTAAATCAACTGCAGAGATATTTTTTGAACAACTTCCGGAAGCAAAACAGCTTCAACAACATGTTTCTTTATGGAATAAATTTCAAGACCCGCAAAATCGCTATATTTATTGTCTAAATTGTGCCGATATACGTTAATATATAGATCATTATCCGCCATGCTCGGTAGATAATGATCCCTCTTTTCTTTCCTGCTTTAACTAATCGTTTTTATCTTTTAAGTTATTTTTTCCTGGTTGAGAAAAATAACGCATATGATTCATCGCTTCTTGAATATATTGATAATTTGGGGTTTCATCTGTTTCACGATTATATAAATCCATATAATGACTAATACCTAATCGATTCACAAAATAAATATTATTAGAAGTTCTAACTGCATAAGAGCTATAATTTGACATCAAAAGCCAGTTACGATTAGTGATAGGATTAAATAAATCATAGCCTGTCGAATAATCGCTTATATCATTTTTCACATATAAATAATGTTTCATTAAGGTAGGAATAACATCTTCATGGCTGGTCATTTTTGATCTATTATTTTTAAGATGTTCTAATTCACTTGCATCAATAATAATAAAAGGCACTTTTGTTTGTGCATCAGTATAATTACCATTATGCCCCCAAAAACCGAGTTTATTATCATTCATCTCTTGAGCATGATCACCTGTGATAATTAATATTGTATTATCTAATGAACCTGATTTAATTAGTTCATCATAGACATTTTGTAATAAATAATCATCATAATAAACGCTTTGTTTATAACGATTAAAAATAGGCAGAGGGTCAGTGTCATTACTCAATGTCATATAATTAAGATCACCAATAGGTTTAAATTTCACTGGCAAAGTGGCAGGAAAGTCATATGCATGGGGAGCATCATAAAATAAAAAAGAAAATGTCGGTCTAGATGTATCACGTACTTTATACCATGCAAGCCAATCTTCTGTGATTTGCTTATCACGACTAGATGCAGAACCATCTTTACTACTGATTCTTAAATTTTTGATAGTGACAAATGCTGTTCGATCAAATTCTGGAGCGGTAACTTTAGCTGAAGTAAAGATACCTATATTATAGTTTTCTTTCTGTAACGTTGTGATAAATAGTGAAGGAACACTATTTCGTAAAAAGGAATCCCAATACGTACCAGGAATACCATAAAACAATCCAAAAATACCAGTACGCGTGGCATTACCTGTTGAGTGATGGTTATCAAAAATCACACCATTATATTGCTTAACAAAATGAAATGTATTAGGAGAAATGTCTTCACTAAACGTATCATATCGCCAAGAATCTAATACAATAAACATAATATTTTTAAGTTTATTATTTTCTGGGTTAATCACCAATGGATTTTTGGGATAATAAACGCTAGCATTGCTATTATCCTTACTATACACAACTTTTCGTTGCCCTTTTTCATCAAAAAAACTCATGATTTTTTTCGACGTAAATGGCCGATAAAGTGGAATATATTCCTTCACTACCATAATAGGCGAATAAGCATAATAAAAGGCAATCATGTGCACAACATGACCAATTAAAAATGAGCTAAAAAGAAAAATTGTTGATACCAATACAATTCTCGATTTCTTGTGTGGTACAATCAATTTATTGTTGACTATGTAAAGAATAAAAAATTCAGCGCAAAACGAAACAGCAATAAGCACAAACATTAAAAAGTAAGTCAATACAGAGAAATCAACAACTTGTCCAGAAAAAACCATTGATAAAACAGACTGATTTATATGAAATCGATATTGCTGAAAAACAAGAGTATCAACATATAACCCTATTTGAAAAAAACTGAATAATATAGCAAGAATAATATTACGAATAAGTGGTTTAAACCAGAGCAAAGGAGCGCAAACAATTAAAAGCAATAGGTAGGCGGAAAAAAAATGCCCCAATACCGCAAATATTGAAAATACCACCCCAACCGAATTAAACGATGCTCCAGGAACAAGAAAGAATCGAATTGCTATTATTGATGAAATAAGGATATTAATTAGGACAAATAGGTATAATTTTTTCATAGTATTTGTTATTAAGTACATTTACTCTACATTATACGAATGTTACAGTATTTTATAGTTAAACGTAGTGCTTTCCTGAAATTTTTTAAAAAAGTAGCACAACAAAATAAAGCATTAATTAAATCTTAACAAAAAGGGCTCAATTTAGAGCCCTTTTACTTCAATTAAATAAAATTATCGACGATCTGCAAAGATTCTTAATAACATAATAAATAAGTTAATGAAATCAAGATAAAGGGTTAATGCGCCTAAAATAACAAATCGTCTAAACATATTAGGATCATCTTGTGATAATTGATTGCCTAATTCTTTAAGTTTTTGTGTATCATAAGCAGTTAATCCTGCAAAAACAAACACACCAATATAAGTAATAGCCCACATTAATGGCTCACTATGCATAAAAATATTGACAATTGAAGCAATGACGATACCAATTAACCCCATAAACAAGAAACGTCCAAAACCAGATAGATCTCGTTTAGTGGTATAACCATAAAAAGCCAAAGCAGCAAACATGCCAGCTGTAATAAAAAATACGCTTGCTATTGAAGATGAAGTGTAAACAATAAAATAAATCGAGAACGTACAACCATTTAAAACTGAATAAAGCATAAATAATGTGGTTGCAACAGAGCCAGATAGGCGATTAATCAAGCCAGAGATTACAAAAACTAAACCAAGCTCAGCAATAAGCAACACCCACATACCTTGATATAATACATTCAAAAGTTCAAGATTATTAGATGCATACCAAGCCACCAAAGCAGTTAATAATAATCCAACTGTCATCCAGCCATAAACATGGCTCATATATGTTTGAGTACGACTACCTGTTTGTTCAATAATTGAACCGCTAGGCGAATAATTGTTCATTGATTACCTCTCAATAAAAAGAATGATATAACTTTGTACTATTATAACCTAAATAATCGCTAATACCATTTTTTCAATGCTTCTATATCTGTTTTTTTTGCGTCAACCCAACTTTCTCCACGAGGCGTTCGTTCTTTCTTCCAAAAAGGCGCTTCGCTTTTTAAAATATCCATAATAAACTCTGTGGCTGCAAACGCATCTGAGCGATGTGCGCTACTCGCGCCCACAAAAACAATCTGTTCATTTGCATTAATTTCGCCCACCCGATGGATTATCGCAATTCGGCTTAATTGCCACCGCTCTCTAGCTTGAGCGATAATATTCGCCAACACTTTTTCAGTCATTCCGGCATAATATTCTAAAAAGAGGCTTATCGTTTGTGTTTCATTACGACGAACTTTGCCCATAAAAGAGACCACAGCACCATCTTGTGGTAATTGTGAAAGCCAATCGTTTAGCTTATTAACATTAATAGGTTCTTCACTGACTTTGATAAGATCCATCATATTACCCGCCTGTGACAGGAGGAAAGAATGCAATTTCATCACCGTCTTGAATAATATAATTAAGTTCAACCAATGTTTGGTTAACTGCGCATAAAACATTATTTTCCTTAAATGCTAACAACCACTTTTCCCCTCGTTCGCTTAACTGATCAATTAGGTGAGATACTGAAAGTTGCTTAGCATCTAACATAATATACTCACTTCCCACTAATTCTCGAATTTGAGCAAAAAAAATAATTTTATTCATCTTATCTCTATTAAACTTTCTTGGCTATAAAATTGCCCGACTTACCACCACTCTTGGTTAACAACCTTACTTGAGTAATCACCATATCTTTTTGCACTGCCTTGCACATGTCATAGATAGTTAAGGCTGCAACCGATGCAGCAACCATTGCTTCCATTTCAACACCTGTTTGCCCGTTTAAACGACAAAATGATTGAATTCGAACACAATTTTTTATTCTATCTGCTTCTATGTTAATCTCAATTTTACTTAAAAAAAGTGGATGACAAAGTGGAATAAGCTCCCAAGTTTTCTTAGCTGCTTGAATCCCTGCAATTCTTGCAGTTGCAAAAACATCACCTTTATGATGTTTACCTTCAATAATCATATTCAGTGTTTCAGAATTCATTAAGACCAATGACTCAGCGCTTGCTTCTCGCGTTGTTATCTGTTTATCTGAAACATCAACCATATGAGCATCACCATGCTGATTAATATGCGAAAATGATTTTTGCATCCTTAAATCCTCAACAATTTATAAATCATCAACTATAGCCAAGATAGCAAATTTTACCAATAGTTACCACTTTCGATTTTATTCTAATTAAGTGATACATACCGATGAGTAAACAAAATATTCTAGTAATAATAAATGGCATCTCATAGCTTTTGCGGGTTAAGTAAAAACTGCGTACAATATAGTTTTACATTCATTATTATTTGTGATTTTTTAATGCTTATCGCTCATATAGCCTTACCAGTACCACTTTACCAACTATTTGATTATAGCTTAACAAGACCGGCTCAAATTGGAATGCGGGTCAAAGTTCCTTTTGGCAAACGTGAGTCAATAGGAATTATTGTTAGCATTGATGATAAAACTAAGTTTGATATCAAAAACTTAAAAACAATTACGACAATTATTGATAAAGAACCAGTTTTTACGCCCTCTATTTGGAAGTTACTAAACTGGGCTGCCGACTATTACCATTATCCTATCGGTGAGGTTCTATTTCATGCTATGCCTATTTTACTAAGGCAAGGGCGTCAGGCAACCAAAGAAGAAACCAAACAATGGCAATTAACCAAGTTAGGAACACATATTGATTTGGAATCACTATCACGAGCTCCAAAACAAAAATTATTACTCTCATCATTTAGAAATAATACTATTTCTGACACTAGCGTAAGTAATACCGTCTATCACGAATTACAGAAAAAACAACTTATAGAGCAAGTCACCTATCAACCAAATGCGGTTCAATGGCAAACAAACTTTTCGACTAACTCTAGTTCAATTCAGTTAAATAAAGAGCAAAACTATGCTATAGAAGCCGTCAATAAACAAAATCACCAATTTGAGGTATTTTTGCTGGAGGGCGTCACTGGCTCAGGTAAAACAGAAGTTTATCTAAATATATTATCTAATATTTTAGCTGCTGGTAAGCAAGCATTAGTACTAGTTCCTGAAATTGGTTTAACACCACAAACAATTAAACGTTTTAAACAACGCTTTAATGCACCAATAGATATTTTACACTCAGGATTAACTGATAAAGAAAGACTCGCTGTTTGGCTAAAAAGTAAAAATGGAGAAAATGCTATTGTTGTTGGCACTCGCTCATCACTTTTTACTCCATTTAAAGACTTAGGCGTAATTATTATCGATGAAGAACATGATAGTTCTTATAAACAACAAGAAGGATGGCGATATCATGCTCGCGATTTAGCGATTATTCGAGCTAAATTTAACAATATTCCAATCATTTTAGGATCTGCAACACCATCGCTTGAAACACTCAATAATGCACAAAACCACAAGTACCACTTATTACAGTTAACCGAAAGAGCGGGTAATGCAACACTAGCAAAACAGTCGATTTTGGATTTGCGTGGGTTAGTACTTACTGCGGGTCTATCCCAGCCATTAATTGAGCAAATAAAAAAACATTTATCTAATAATAATCAGGTAATGTTATTTTTAAATCGCAGAGGGTTTTCACCATTATTAATATGCCATGATTGTGGTTGGATTGCTGAATGCCCTCGTTGCGATCGACCTTATACATTTCATCAAAAACAACAAAAATTGATTTGCCACTATTGTGATACACCTAGAATAATTCCAAAACAATGCCCAAAATGTGGTTCCACCCATTTAATACCGATTGGATTTGGGACAGAACAACTTGAACAACAGCTTGAGATTCTTTTTCCTAAGATCAAAATTAGTCGTATTGATCGCGATACAGTGAGTAAAAAAAACGCATTAGATAACTATCTAAAAAATATCCAACAAGGAGGTGCGCACATTTTAGTTGGTACACAAATTTTAGCCAAGGGGCATCACTTTCCCGATGTGACTTTGGTTGGAATTGTTGATGTTGATGGAGCTTTATTTTCAAGTGACTTTCGCGCTACTGAGAGATTTGCTCAAATTTATACTCAAGTATCAGGAAGAGCAGGTCGTGAAGCAAAGGCAGGTCAAGTTATTTTACAAACGTATCATCCAGATCATCCTTTACTCAACATTTTACTCACTGAAGGCTACCCAAAATTTGCTAAACAGGCTCTTCAAGAACGGCAACAAACACAATTACCACCATTTAGTTATCAAGCATTGATTCGTGCTGCAGATCGTAATAATCATCATGCTCCAGCATTTTTACATCATATTCATGATTGGTTAAAGGCCCATTGTGATCATGCATTATGGCAACTTGGACCAATACCTGCCAGTCAACCAAAGAAAGCGGGGTATCATCGTTGGCAATTACTTCTTCAACATACAAATAGGCAACAGTTACAGCAAATATTAGATCAACTATTAACGGTAATGAGTAAATGGAGTGAAACGTCAAAAGTAAGATGGAGTATTGATGTCGATCCAATTGATAATTAAATTGATATGATTTCCACCAATATTAATTGGTGGAAATCATAAATTATAATATTATTTTTCCAGCATTTTTATCTAATGTTGCCTGTCCAATACCTGCCACTTCTTTTAACTGCTCAACTGAAACAAAAGGTCCTAATTTTTCTCGATATTCAATAATCTTCTGGGCTTTGCTCATTCCAATCCCCGTTAATACTTTGGTTAATTCTTCTGCTGTTGCAGTATTGATATTGACTTGAACAATTTGTTTTTGTTCCTGTTTAACTGATCCTGACGTTGCAGAAACCGAATCAGCAAAACTCATGTTTGAAACAATAAAACTTGATAACAAAATACATAATAGTGAAAATAGTTTCATATGATTAACCTCTAAAAATAGTTACGCAAGTAAGTTTGCTTTATAACTATCTCACCTAATCAAATAAAAAAATTTCATTAATTATAAAAATGAGAAAAGCCACCTAGGTGGCTTTCCTTACTTTCAATGATTACTACTATTTTGGAAGTTAAATCACAAATTGGAATCAGGCATAATTTCAATCTTAGCCTTAGAACGTATATCTGCAGCAAGATAGTAATGCGTATCATTAATAAATAAAGGTAATAATTCAGATGAAATATCGTTATATTCCTTTGGCGTAACTACCTTAGTTAATGCAATAATATAAGCGTTTTTATCATCTAAAAACTCTGCACCATAAACAGGCTTCCTTGATACTGAAGGAGTTAAATTAAAAACCATATTAACAACTTTTTGATCAAGTTCTGTTGAATTTCGATTCAAAGTATATTGTTTTGCAAACTGTACATTTTTAGCATTTCCAGTTTCATTTAATTGAGTCAATATATTAGCTATACTCGATTCAAATTGGCTTTGAGCCATTTCTGCAAAGAGCTTTTTATGGATTATATCTTTAACCTCATCAAATGGAGCTATTCCTTCAGGGCGATAATCCACTGTTTGTATGACAAAATCATACTTTCCATAATTTCTGTCTACGGGTATTAAATCCGAAATTTTGTCTGTTGCTTTTCCATCAACTATCATTTCTTCACTAAAAATTACATCTCTCACTTCTGGATGAGAAGCAATTGAAAACTTATCATTGAAAGATATCCAATCAGAATTAATCACTTCAAGTCCAACTTTATCAGCAAGATCTTCAATATTCTTAGGAGAATCACTTAATGCAGTTTTAATTTTATTCTCTTCACTTTCAAGAGCTCGTTGTATTTTTTGTTTAGTGAGTTTTGAATCAATTTGATACTTAGCATAATCAAAATCCATAACCTTTTCAGGTTGAATTCCATCTAATTTTATTATTACATAACCACCTTCAACGGCAATTGGCGATGAAATTTTCCCTACTTTTTTCAATTTAGCATCTTTAAAAACTTGAGGTAAAGTGTCATCGTCAGCAAACCAACCTAATGAGCCATTTTTTCCATATGGAGAAATATCATTATTTTGATTAACAGTTTTAACAATATTTTCATAATCAGCCCCAGAAGATAATTCTTTGACAATCTCATTAGCTTGTTCTTTATCATTAACAAAAATTACACTATAAGCTTTCTTAGCTGGATATGAATAAGCTTTAATATTTTTATCATATTCATTTCTCACCTCGTCCTCAGTAACATGAACTGTTTTTGCTATCTTATCTTGAGAAGCCACAATATATTTAACTTTTGCTCGCTCATTTTTGAAAAATTCGTTTAAGTGCTCATTATAATATTTTTGTTCGTCTTCTAATGTTATATTTGCTTCATCAATATCACTTATCGAGGTATTAATCGAAGCAACATATAGGCTTCTAGTTTGATTTTTAAGTGAAGATATTTCTGAATCAATTGGCAAAACAAAACTGCTATTTGTTAGAGCATTAACCGTCTGTTGTTGCTGCAATACCGTTCTTATAATTTCAGCATAACTATCTGGAGTAAAATTATTTTCAGCAAGAAGGTTTAAGTATGTCTGATTATCAAATTTACCATTTTTAAAAAATTCTCTTTGCTTTTTAATAAATTTTTTAATCTGATCATTACTAATAACTACACCAATCTTTTTTGAAAATTTATAAGCTAAATAATTATCAATTTGGTAAGACAATACGCCCCGACGTAGCTGTTTAATAAAAGAGCTATCACCTCCAGCATTAGCAATTACCGTTCTAGCTTGGGCTTCAAATTCAGCTCGACTGATACCGTCACCATCAACTTTTGCGATGTATTGCTGTTGATCACGAGCGCTATTACCACCGGCAAAACCTAAAAATCCAACGCCAGTGAAAATAAAGCATAAAATAATTATTGCTAAGATACTTTTAACAACAATATTATTTGCCGCTGTTCGAATTGTTTCCATCATTTCTTGCCATTCTCCATATACCTAATGTTGAATCTCGAAAGTATAGCATATTTAACCAAATTGGCTATTGCCAGAATGTTAAGCCTAAAAAAAAGATCAACTGAAAGTTGATCTTTTCTTAAATTAAAAATATTAATTTAATCTGGCTGAACTTCCTGCTCTACTTTTTAATTTCTTAACATCCTTTTTAACATGTTGTTTTAATGCTACTTTTTTATCTATTGGTTCTATACCAAATGGATTATTCTGCAGTGCAATGGTTAACACTTCATCAATCCATTTGACTGGATGTATATCAATTTCAGCTTTCACATTCTCGGGAATTTCTTCCAAATCTTTAACATTATCTATTGGAATCAATACTGTTTTAATTCCACCTCGATGAGCTGCTAGTAACTTCTCTTTTAATCCGCCAATAGGTAAAACTTCTCCACGTAAGGTTATTTCACCTGTCATTGCAACATCTGAACGGACAGGATTACCCGTTAATGTTGAAATTAGTGAAGTACACATTGCAATACCAGCACTTGGTCCATCTTTCGGCGTTGCGCCATCAGGTACATGCACATGAATATCACGTTTTTCATAAAAATCAGTATTAATACCCAATTTTTCTGCACGAGATCGCACAACGGTTAATGCTGTTTGGATTGACTCTTGCATAACATCACCCAATGAACCAGTATAAGTTAATTTTCCTTTGCCTAGTACACTTACTGATTCAATAGTAAGTAAGTCTCCACCTACTTCTGTCCAAGCCAGACCAATAACCTGTCCTATTCGGTTTTCATTATCTGCTTTACCATAATCAAAACGCTGTATTCCCAAGAAATCTTTTAAGTTATCTTGTGTCACGGCTACTTTCTTTAATTTGCTATCTAACGCTAATCGTTTTACAACTTTACGGCAGATCTTTGCAATTTCTCTTTCTAGGCTTCGAACGCCAGCTTCCCGAGTATAATAACGAATAATACCGATAATAGCAGAATCATCAATACTAATTTCTTTTGATTTTAAACCGTTATTTTCTAACTGTTTAGTAATCAAATGTTGCTTAGCTATATTCAATTTTTCGTCTTCTGTATAACCAGAAAGACGAATAACTTCCATTCTATCCAATAATGGTGCAGGAATATTCATAGAGTTAGCAGTTGCAACAAACATCACATCAGACAAATCGTAATCAACTTCTAAATAATGATCACTAAAGGCATTATTTTGCTCTGGATCCAGTACTTCTAATAGTGCTGACGCAGGATCACCACGCATGTCAGATGCCATCTTATCAATTTCATCTAATAAGAATAATGGGTTTTTAACGCCTACTTTTGCCATACGCTGAATCAATTTGCCCGGCATTGAGCCAATATAAGTACGTCTATGCCCACGAATCTCAGCCTCATCTCGCACACCACCTAGAGCCATACGAATATACTGGCGTCCTGTTGCTTTAGCTATCGATTGACCTAGCGACGTTTTACCCACACCAGGAGGCCCAACCAAACATAAAATAGGACCTTTAACTTTATTAACACGGTCTTGAACTGCCAAATATTCTAAAATTCTATCTTTTACACGTTCAAGTCCATAATGGTCTTTATCTAAAACTTTTTGCGCACCTTCAATATCCTTTTTAACCTTACTACGCTTATACCAAGGAACTTGAATCATCCAATCAATATAACTTCGGACAACTGTCGCTTCAGCTGACATTGCTTGCATCATTTTTAATTTGTTAAGTTCAGCTAATGCTTTGTCCATAGCCTCTTTTGGCATTTTAGCTTTAATAATTTTTTCTTTTAACTCTTCATATTCATCAGGTTTATTGTCTATATCCCCTAACTCTTTATGAATAGCTTTAATTTGCTCGTTGAGATAATACTCTTTTTGAGCCTTTTCCATTTGCTGTTTAACACGTTGTCGAATATTTTTTTCAACTTGTAATAAATCAATTTCTGATTCCATCAATGAAATAAGTAATTCAAAACGTTTTACAAGGTTAGCTGTTACTAAAATCTCTTGTTTTTGTTCAACTTTTAAAAATAGAGTAGCGGCAATTGAATCAGCTAAACGTGACGGATCTTTAAGTAAGCGAATAGAATCAACAACTTCCTGACTTACTTTTTTGTTAAGCTTTGAGTATTCATCAAAGTTAGATAAAGTTAAGCGAATCATTGCTTCACTTATATCTGTGGCCTTTTTTACTTCGCTTAATGGTTTTACCTCTGCAATAAAAAATTCATTGCTTTCGTGCTCAACCTCATCAATCATTTTAGCCCTTTCAACACCTTCAACGAGTACCTTTACTGTTCCATCCGGTAATTGAAGTAACTGTAAAACATTAGCTATGGTACCGACTTGATATAAATCATCTATAGCTGGATCATCTTGTGAAGGATTTTTTTGGGTTACAAGAAAGACTTGCTTATCCATTTCCATTGCACTTTCTAGGCAACGTATTGATTTACTTCGACCAACAAAGAGAGGGATTACCATATGAGGAAATACAACAACATCACGTAATGGTAAAATAGGCATAATCATGTGTTTAGTTCGTTTTATTTTCATTTTATTCTCTTTCATAGTACAAACCCATTGGATCAATATTGGGATAATTTTTAGATATTCAAGCCTATCTTCTTTGTTTTAAACATGCACTGCTTGTGACATATCTTGACAGTATTTGACAACTTTACTTTAAAATTAACTTGGTATTATAGTATTGTTATAGTTCTTGCCATCATATTTATGATAGCAAGCTTGTATTTTAAGCAGAAAGTTCATCATCACAATGTACTAATTTCGGCGGTAGAGAGCTTTCAACAGTTTCTTTTTCTACAATTACTTGTTTGATAGTCTTCATTGATGGTAAATCGTACATTGTATCTAATAATATATTTTCAACAATTGAACGTAAACCACGCGCTCCTGTTTTGCGTTGCATTGCTTTTATAGCAATAGCATCTAAGGCTTCTTTGGTAAACTCAAGTTTAACCCCATCTAACTCAATCAAAGTTTGAAATTGCTTAGTTAAAGCATTTTTAGGCTCTGTTAGAATATTAATTAAGGCATTTTTATCCAATTCAGATAAGGTACTAATAACGGGTAATCTTCCAATAAACTCGGGAATTAAACCAAATTTAACTAAATCTTCAGCCTCAATTTGTGTTAATAATTCTGATTCAGATAATCTATTTTTAGTACTTTTTACATCAGCACCAAAACCTATTCCTGAATTAGTTGACACTCGATTTTCGATGACTTTATCCAAACCACTAAATGCACCACCACAAATAAACAAAATCTTTGAAGTATCAACTTGTAAAAATTCCTGCTGCGGGTGCTTACGCCCACCTTTTGGCGGAACAGAAGCAATAGTACCCTCAATAATTTTCAATAAAGCCTGTTGAACCCCTTCGCCGGATACATCTCGAGTAATAGAAGGATTATCCGATTTTCGTGAAATTTTATCAATTTCATCAACGTAAATAATGCCTCGCTGAGCTTTTTCAACATCATAATCACAATTCTGCAATAATTTTTGAATAATATTCTCTACATCTTCACCAACATAACCAGCTTCAGTTAGAGTTGTTGCATCTGCTATTGCAAAAGGCACATCTAAAAAACGAGCTAATGTTTCCGCTAATAACGTTTTACCACTACCTGTTGGTCCTATGAGCAAAATATTACTTTTGCCTAATTCAACATCACTGCGACGAGCATAATTGCGCAATCGTTTGTAATGATTATACACAGCGACAGATAAAACTTTTTTTGCGCGTTCTTGACCAATTACATAATCATCAAGATGCTGTTTAATTTCATGTGGTGTTGGCAATGGTTGATTGATAAACTCTTCATGAGAAAGAAAACTTTTTGTCTCTTCTTTTAGAATATCATTGCATAATCCTATGCATTCGTTGCAAATATAAATAGATGATGGCCCAGCAATGAGTTTACGAACTTCATGCTCACTTTTTCCACAAAAAGTACAATAGAGTAATTTTTCAGAACTTTCTTTATTCACTTTTATCACCTACCTAATATTAAGATCGTTTACTATATATGGCATCGACTAAACCATATTCAACTGCTTTTTCGGCAGACATAAAATTATCACGATCGGTATCTTTTTCAATTACACTTATATCTTGACCTGTATGCATTGCTAAAATGTTATTTAAACGATGTTTTACTTGTAAAATCTCTTGTGCATGTATTTGAATATCTGAAGCCTGTCCTTGGAAACCACCTAATGGTTGGTGAATCATGACACGCGCATTTGGTAGGCAATAACGTTTACCTTTAGCGCCAGCAGTTAAAAGTAATGACCCCATTGAGCATGCCTGACCTAAACAAATAGTACTGACATCTGGTTTTATAAATTGCATTGTGTCATAAATAGCCATACCAGCTGTCACAACCCCACCGGGTGAATTAATATATAAATAGATATCTTTATCAGGATTTTCAGCTTCTAGAAATAACATTTGAGCGATAATAAGATTTGCCATATTATCTTCAACTTGTCCAGTCAAAAATATAACTCGTTCTTTTAATAATCGTGAGTAAATATCGTAAGCTCGCTCACCACGAGAACTTTGCTCAACAACCATTGGAATAACACCCATACTTGATTCTAAAGGCATTTTTATCTCCTAATTAAACAAAACAGCCCAAACAGATAATCCTTATTTGGGCTTTAAAGTGATCTTGTTAGATTAAATGAAAAAACTAATAGACTAAGCTAGTTGTTGATTCATTAGTTCAGAAAACGAAAAATTCTTTTCTGTTACTTTGGCACTAGCCAATAATAGATCAACAACTTGATCTTCTAATGCTACCGCTCGAATATTCTCCATGGCTTTTTTATCTTTGCGATAATATTCTAAAACTTCTTTTGGATCTTCATATGCAGTTGCAATTTCATCAATTAATGCTTGAACACGCGCTTCATCCGCAGTTAGTTTATTACTTTCAATAATTTGACTAAATAATAAACCAGTAGCCACTCGTTTTTTTGCCTCGGCTTCAAATAGTTCTTTAGGTAACTCCATACCTGGTTTTACATTACCACCAAAACGAGATAAAGCTTGCTTACGTAATACATCAACTTCGCGGTCAATTAATGCCACAGGTATATCAATTTCATTATTTTTAACTAAACCGTCAATAGCTTGTGTTTTGACTTTGTTACGAATTGTTGTATTGAGCTCTCTAGTCATGTTCTTACGAACTTCAGCTCGTAGGCTTTCAACAGTACCATCAACAATACCAAAGCGTTTAATCACATCTTCTGTAAGCTCTGGTAATTCAAGCTCTTCAACTTTTTTAAGTGTTGCTGTAAATATAGCTGGTTTACCTTTTAAATTTTCAGCATGATAATCTTCTGGGAAAGTCACATTAATATCAAATTGATCACCTACTTGATGACCAATAATTGCATCTTCAAAACCAGGAATCATACGACCTTGACCTAATACCAATACAAAGTCATCAGCCTTTCCACCTTCGAATTCGGCACCATCAACTTGACCAACAAAATCCAAAGTAACGCGATATTGCTCTTTAGCTGCTTGTTTGACTTCTTTCCATGCACCTTGTTGTTTGCGTAAAGTTTCAATCATTGTATCAATATCAGCATCTACAACTTCTGCAACGGGTTTTTCAACTTCAATTTTATCTAAATTTTCAACGTTGATTTCTGGGTAAACTTCAAATTCAACAGTAAAGGTATAGTCCTGACCATCTTTATATTCTTGTGGAGTATAAGTTGGGGCTCCTGCTGGATTTAATTTTTCTTGAATAATTGCTTCAATAAAATTTCGTTGCATTAAATCGCTTAATGCGTCGTGTAAAATAGAAGCTCCATAACGTTGTTCAACAATCTTTAAAGGTACTTTTCCTTTACGAAAACCATCAATACGTACTTTTTTTGCTGTATTAATTAGTTCTTTATCAACCGCTTTTTTGATGTCTTCTGATTTAATTGTAATTGATAAACGTCGACCTAAACCTTGTGTTGTTTCTACCGAAACTTGCATCTTTATACCTCGAAATTATTGAATGTTATCTACTCTTAATTATATAAAAACGATAACTGAGCTAAAAAAATTTAAAAATAGGCATGCATTATACCGACCGTAATTGTCTACGTCGAGACATTTAATAGTTTCTTCTCAAGCGTTTTTAAGCGTTTATTCATTCCATCAATATGTAAAACTAACGAAGCTGTTTTCCGCCATACTTTATTTTCTTGCAATGGAATACCTGATGAATAAACACCCGGCTGCGTAATTGGGCGCATCACCATGCCCATACCTGTTATGGTGACTTGATCACATATTTCCATATGCCCATTAATGACACTTGCTCCACCAATTAAGCAGTGGCGACCAATAGTTAAACTTCCGGCCATAATAACACCACCAGCAACCGCTGTATGATCTCCGATAATATCGTTATGAGCTATTTGGCATTGATTATCAATAATCACACCATTACCTATAACAGTATCGTCTAACGCACCACGATCGATTGTTGTTGAGGCGCCAATTTCAACATTATTACCAATAACAACACGACCTAATTGAGGAATCTTAATCCATTTTCCTTTATCATTTGCATAACCAAATCCATCAGCACCAATCACAGTTCCTGATTGAACTAAGCAATTTTCACCAATAACGCAATTATGATAAACTGAAACATTTGCCCATAATTTTGTACCGGCGCCTATTGTAGTATTTTTGCCAATAAAACAACCAGCACCAATAATACAATTATCACCTAATACAACACCACTTTCGATAACTGCGTTAGCACCAATGGAAATATTGCTACCTAGCTGAGCAGTTTCATCAATTACTGCTGTCGGTGCGATATCTTTTGCTGGCATTGGCGTAGTATCAAGAATTTGCGCTAATTTTGCGTATGCAAGATAAGGATTTTTTACAATAAGAGCAGCACCACTCCAATGTTCAAGGCTCTCTTCAGTCATCACGACAGCAGAAGCTTTACACGCTAATAAATTACTTTGTAATTTTTTATCAGACAAAAAAGTAATTTGCCCAAATACCGCACTTTTCATCGATGCTATACCTGTGATAGTTAAATCACCATCACCATGTAACTTAGCATCAAGTTGCGCAGCTAGTTGCTCTAAACGAAAAGCAGACATTATTATTTAACCTTTTCCAATACTTTATCAGAAATATCAACCGCATCTGACGCTGATAACGTCGCTTCGGCTTTTAAGATAATATCGTATTTTTCTGTTGCAACGATATCTTTGACAGCTTCTTGGATTTTAGTTAATAATTTTCCAGCTTCTTCAGTTTCACGTTTACGATAATCCGCAGAAAACGCCTTCGCTTTATTTTCAAAATCAGAAATTGTCTTATTTAATTTGGTTTTTTCAGAAGAAGATAGGGTTAAACCATCTTTTTTTAGACGAGCTGCAGCTTCGCCTGCCTTCTTTTCTTCTGCTTGTAATGATTTGGCTCTCGCTTCAAATTCACTATCCAATGCTTTACCAACTGATTCGCGTTGTGGCATACGTTGTAATACGGACATAACATCAACAACACCAATTTTAACTTCAGCATTTGCAAAACCTGCAAAAAACAATGCTATACTAACAACAAGAACAGATATAATTTTTTTCACTTTAATCACCTATGTTTTTATTTATAACATGAAATTACCATGTAGAGCCTATATTAAATTGAAACTGTTGCGATGAGTCACCATCATATTTCTTAAACGGTTGCGCATAAGAAAAGACCAAAGGACCCAACGGGGACATCCACTGTACAGCAATACCTGCAGACATTCTAATATCCGATGGAGAACTATAATCAGGGATATCATGCCCTTTTAAGCCCCACTCAGTATCCCATACAGTACCTGCATCAAAAAATAGCGATGTTCTAATATTATCGGCGTATTTTTCGCTAGCAAATGGAGTTGGAACAATCAGCTCTGTACTGGCAAAAGCGATGGCGTTACCACCTACAGCATCTTTTGATTTTGTGCATCCGAGTGTATTATCTAAACTATCACAAACACCACTTTTATTAAGGTATATCGCTTTAGGACCAACAGTATTTGATTTAAAGCCGCGTAATACTGACGCCCCACCAGCATAGAAGTTTTCGTAAAATGGTAACTCTTTACCACCGAAACCACCACCATAGCCAAATCGAGCTCGAGTTAAGACGACCCAATTATGATCATTGTCAATTGGGTAATAATAAGATGCATCTGAAACTAGTTTATAGAAACGATTATCAAACACTGGCACAGTGACTTTAGCACTAGCAGTCATTTTTAAACCATCAGTTGGGAAGAACCCACGATCTAAAGAGTTATATGTCCAATAAGCATTTAACAATAAGTCATTGGTATCGAAAGAAATAGAATTTCTATTCTGCACATTTTCGCCCATGGATTTAAAATAACGCCACATGCCATATTGCGCTTGCATATCTGATAGCTTATGATTAGCATATTCAGTACCAAAGCGAACAAAATTATTTTCACTAATAGGAAAACCTAAATTCGCTGATGCACCCCAGGTTTTACTTGAGTATTCTGACTCATCATCTTTATTGTCATTTTTATAGGTATTATAATAAATGCTACCACCGAGGCTTACACCATCCACCGTAAAATAAGGATCAACGATAGAAATAGACGCAGTCTTATCAGTATCAGTAGTATTAATATCAAATGAGACACTATTACCTGTGCCTAACCAGTTATCTTGAGAAATACCAGCATTGAAACTAAGACCACTGTCAGATCCGATACCGATACCAAATTTGATACTACCTGTATTACGTTCAACAACCTTATAAATAATATCAACTTGATCATCTACGCCTGACACGCGTTCTGTATTGGTTTCAACTGTATCAAAAAAGCCAAGCCGATTTAAACGTTCTTTCCCCAATTCGACTAATCCATTACTTAACCAAGCTCCTTCCATTTGTCGAAGTTCACGACGAATTACGCTTTCACTTGTTACGGTATTGCCTACAATTTTAATATTGCGAACATAAAAACGCTCACCTACATCAACAAGAACAACTAATTTAACTGTATGTGCTGCATCATCCATTTCTGGTTGAATTGAAACCCTCGGGTATGCATAACCAAAATTAGCAAGTAAACGTTTAATATCATCTTCAATTTCAGTAATTTTTTTACCATTATAGAGATCACCAACTGTTACTTTTTCATTAGCAATTTTTGCAATCGCCTCTTTGTGCCCTGCAAAATTACCCATAAATTCAAGTTGAGATAACTTATACTGCTCACCTTCATGAATATTAATTGTTACGTAAATCCCTTTTTTGTCTGGGGTTAAACTGACTTGCGTTGACTCAATATTAAAACGAGCATAACCCCGATTTAAATAAAAACTTTGCAATTCATCTAAATCTGAAGATAATTTTTGTTTTTGATATTTGCGATCGCCAAACATGCTCCACCAAGGCACTTCATCACGCAAAGTAAAACGCGAAATAAGTTCTTCTGATGAAAAAGCTTTAGCTCCTACAATATTGATCTGATCAATTAATGCAGATTTACCCTCAGCAACAACTATTTTTAAATCAACGCGATTACGAGATAGAGGAGTTACAACAGCTTTAATTTGAGCATTATATTTACCAACACTGTAGTAAAAATCTTCTAAGCCCTTTTCTATAGCTGAAAGCATAGTACGATCTAACGCCTCACCCTCACGAATACCAGAGCTATCCAAATTTTTCTTTAGCATGTCATCTTTAACAGACTTATTACCAGAAAAAGTTATATTAGCTATAGTGGGGCGTTCTTGCACATGCACAATTAATATATCACCATCACGAGAAACCGTAATATTATCAAAGTTGCCGCTAGCGTAAAGTGATTTGATAATGTGACCTAAATCAGCTTCATTCACATAGTCACCAATTTGGATTGGCATTTCGAGTAATGCAGCTCCCGCTGTCACACGTTGCAAACCTTCAAATTTAATATCTTTTACCACAAAATCATCAACACAAAATGCATTGGAACTATATACCGCTGTAGTACTAAACAGCAAAGATGCTATAAGTAATTTATTTATTTTCATCGTAAATATTTATAACCTCATCCCATTACAATCGTAAAATATCATTAAATAGCGCAATTCCCATTATTATCATTAATAAAACAAACCCAACACGGAAAAAAAACTGTTGTGTCTTATCAGATAAGGCTTTTCCTCTTATCTTTTCAAATAATAAAATGACAAGATGTCCACCATCTAATATCGGTAATGGGACAAGATTGATAACCCCCAAACTTATACTAATAAAGGCTAGAAAATATAAGTAAAAGGTAAAACCATAACTTACTGTTTGCCCTGCGCTTTTTGCTATTGTTATTGGTCCAGATAAATGTTTTAAACCAATAACACCAGTTACTAACTGATAAAGAGAGCGAACAGTTAACTGTGTCGTTAATGCTGTTTGTGCTATACCTTTACCAAATCCTTCTATAAAACCGTAATACTTAATTGTTGCATTAGATGTAGGGTATAAACCTGCAACACCTTCACCATTTTTTTGAACAGTTGGCTTAAGTTTTAGATAAACATCTTTATTTTCTCTTTTAATTTTTAATATCATTGGCTCTGCTTTTTTAATTTCAGCAGAAAAATCATTCCAATTTGTGTAAGACTTATTATTATAACAGATGATTTCATCACCTACTTGCAATCCAGCTTCTTCAGCAGCCGATTTTGGTACAATCTTACTAACAATAGGATAAATTTCTAGCGCTTTAGGAACAAGACCAAATGCAGTAATAGCTGATTCATTTTCAATATCAAAATGCCAGTGATTAATATCAACAATTTTTTCTACTTCTTGTGTACTATTATTACCATTTGAATCTAAATATGATAAAGATAAGTGAGTTTTTCCCATAATCGATATCAACGCTAAATTTACATCATTCCAACTTTCAACTCTGATATTATTGATTTTTTTTAACTCTACATCAGCAGGAATATTTATCGTAGAAGCAGGTGTATTGGGTATGGTTTCTTTCACTTTTATGGGATAAACCATCACCCCATTCAAAGAAATAATCCAATAAATAATCGTAGCCAACACAAAATTAGCAAATGGACCAGCAAAAATAATTGCAGCTCGTTGCCAAATCTTCTTTCTATCAAATGCAAATTTTTCATTATCGCTAGATAGCGTGGTTACTCGACCGTCGAGCATTTTTACATAACCACCAAGAGGAATCATTGCAATTACCAATTCGGTTCCACTTGAAAGTTTATGTGACCATAATTTTTTACCAAAACCAATCGCAAAACATTCAACACGCACTCTACATAGACGGGCAACAAAAAAATGACCCGATTCATGTACAATGACTAATATACTAATAGTAATGATAAATAACAACAGCGACAAAAACAAAATCTATAGCCTTTTACAACAAATGAAAATAGAATGCTACAAAAACTGGAACTGCAGCAGTTAAACTATCAATGCGATCTAAAATACCACCATGCCCAGGAATTAAGTGACCACTGTCTTTAATACCGGCTTCACGCTTAAACATACTTTCAGTTAAGTCCCCTAAAACTGAAACTAAAATTGCTAACAAAGAGCTAATAAAAAATGCGCTAAATTCAATTTTGAATAAATTGAACAAGTAAACAGTTACACTAATTGCAATTGACACACTAACACCACCAATAAACCCTTCAACGGTTTTACCTGGTGAGACTTTAGCTGCTAATTTTCGTTTACCAAATGATCGCCCTGCAAAATAAGCTCCTGTATCTGTCGCCCATACTAACACAAAGATATAAAGCAACCAAATTGCACCAGTATAAGAATTAGAATTATAGTTAATTGATCTTAATTCAATCATACTAATAAAAAATGGCACTATGGTAAAAAAAGCAAATAACAACTTTATAAAAATTGAATGACACCAATATTTAGTTGTCGCTGGATAGCTAAGAACTAAAAACAAAGCAATAATCCACCATATAATTGATAAAAATAAAATAGCGCTATATAGTTTTATTTCGAATATAACTAAATTTGGACTCAAATACAGTATGCTTAATAAAAGAACACTGGAAAGAGTAAAAATTAACTTTGGAGTTTTTTTAGTAATACAGAGAAACTGAGCCCACTCCCATGCCGCTAATCCACAAACTAAAATAATAATTGAAGAAAATAGAGACAATGGAACCAAAAAAAGAACCACTATCACAAGTGGAATAAGCACAATTGCAGCAAGTATACGATGGATTAACATGATTGTTCCTTATTATCAATTCCGCCAAAGCGTCGTTCTCTGGCATTAAATGCATTGATGGCTTCATCAAATAAGCGTTGGTTAAAATCAGGCCATAAGGTATCAGTAAAGTAAAGTTCAGAATATGCAATTTGCCATAACAAAAAATTACTGATGCGATATTCACCACCAGTACGAATAACTAAATCAACCTCTGGAAATTCCCCCATACTCATAGTTGAAGCAAAATGATCTTCCGTCACTTCATCTAACGTGATTTCACCTTTTGTAACTTGCATAGCTATTTTTTTTGCTGATTGCAAAATATCCCAACGCCCTCCATAATTGGCTGCAATATTCAGTACTAGACCAGAATTACTTCTAGTTAAATTTTGCGCATAAATAATCCTATTTTGCAAATGATCACTAAAACGCGAAATATCACCAATAATATTTAAGCGAACATTATTTTTATGCAAACTATTTATCTCTCGATTTAATGCATAAATAAAAAGAGAAATTAAAGCAGAGACCTCATTGGGCGGGCGCTTCCAGTTCTCACTACTAAAAGCATATAAAGTAAGCACTTTTACCTTTAAGTTTGCCGCATAAGTCACAATTTTTCGCGCAGTTTTTAAACCCGCGCGATGCCCCATAGCACGCAACTGATTACGTTGCTGAGCCCAGCGACCATTTCCATCCATAATTATAGCCACATGACTTGGAATACATCTTTCTTGAGTCATGTAATATCTCGTATTGTATCAATCATTGCATTAATAATATTATTTTGACCAATTAACGTGTACCATAAACAACAATGGTTTTACCATGAGCTGAAATCAAATGCTGGTCTTCAAGCATTTTTAAAATTCTACCAACTGTTTCACGGGAACAACCAACAATTTGGCCTATTTCTTGACGTGTAATTTTGATTTGCATCCCATCAGGATGTGTCATTGCATCGGGCTGTTTAGCTAGGTTTAAAAGAGTTTGAGCAATACGTCCAGCAACATCTAAGAAAGCTAAATTACTGACTTTTTCAGATGTTACTTGTAATCTACTTGCCATTTGGCTTGCAAGATGCATTAAAATATCTGGATTAACTTGAACAAGTTGTTTAAATTTTTTGTATGAAATTTCAGCAACCTCACAACTTGTTTTAGCTTTAACCCAAGCACTTCGCTCGGTACCTTCTTCAAAAAGACCTAATTCACCCAAAAATTGATTTTGATTTAAATAAGATAAAATCATTTCATTACCTTCATCATCCTTAATCAATACAGCTACAGAACCTTTTAGAATATAATAGAGAGTTTCTGCTTTTTCTCCTTGATGTATCAGGGTACTCTTAGCTGGATACTTATGAATATGGCAATGAGATAAAAACCATTCTAACGTTGTATCCGATTGTTGCTTACCAATCATTACGCCTACCTCTCCATTTAATTTACAACTAAGACACTATAACAAAGTTACACAATAAATCATATAGTAACCAACAATCATTTTAGCCATTATTTAATTAGTTTAATATCCATTGTTTCATGTAATTCGGACCAAAAGATTGTTGCTGTCCCATTTGCTAATTGAAGCTTTACATCATCAACCTTTTCTTGTAGTGATTTCTCTTGTAAACCGTAGTCAGTGCCTTCACGTAATACAAAATATTCAATTAGGTTATTTAATGTTTGTGGATCAAGGTCTTGCCAAGGAATAATCATATTTTATAAGGGTGAATTAAAAATTGTGATTATTTTATAACAAAGCTTAAATAATATGAAGCATCATAAAGTAATGTTTTATATTTAATAAAAAACCACTCCGAGGAGTGGTTTTTACGCTGCATATAACTAAATTTAGAATTAGTTAGTTTCAACTTTAAGACTATATCCTTGAGCACCAGCTTTGTAGGCTTCTGCGTACAGGCTATTATGCTTAACAGAACCATCAGCCGAACCTAAGGTAATAAGACTATTAGTTGCTTCACCGCTTTCTACACCTGCAGTTAACTCAGCACCATCAGCCTCTACACCTTCATAAGCGCCAGCTAGATGCCATACAAAAGAGTAATTAGTTGTGATTTCAGTTTCGTCATTATCAATTAGACCATTACTGTCAGCATCTTCCCATGCTACCGCCGCAAATTTCTCGCCATATAATGGAGCTGGAGCGCCATTCGTAGCATAGTTTACTGACTTATCGATTACACCATTAGTATCAACTTTGAAGATACCAACTGCTTCAAGACCAGTCACAATTGGACCGTGACCATTATCAGCATGAGTATCACCAGGACCATGAGGATCAGTACTTGGATCAGCAGCACCTGGATCAGCAGGACCTGAATTTGTTGGATCATCAGGGTTACTTGGATTTACAACATTTGGACCTTCATTTCTAGCCCAAATATCGTTTACTTGTAACCATTTACCAGTATATGGAAGACCAAAGTCTGTTCTTTCTAAAAGTCTAAAACCGATGAACTTCGCACCGCTGAATTGAGAGTCAATTTTAAAAGAGATTTGACCTTTTTCACCATCATTTGTTGCTACTAAATCGGTAAGAGTTCCAATATCAGTCCAAGAATCGCTTGCATTTTTCTTAGTAAAAACTTTTAATGTATCTTTGATTTTACCTGTATCTAGATCACCATCTTTATCTTCAACATTAAATTTAATAACGATATAGTCACCTACTTTTGCTGCTCGGTTACCGATTAGGGTGTCACCATTCGCATCTGTACTTACGCGAACAGTTAGAGTATGATCTTTTGCGTCATTAGCAACTGCTTTTAACAATGGTGCATTACCACTGATAGCCGCACTAGTTCTTGCATCTAATGCAAATGCGCTACTTGCTGCATAACCAGCTAAAAATAAGCCTAACGCTACTTTTTTTACTGTTAAATTTTTCATTTTTAACTTCCTATTTATCTATAAATTAACACATTATATTTATGTAAATATAACACTTCTGTTGCTTCAGACTATCGAAAGTATTCGTTAGCCTAGAACTTGTACAATATTTTTTACTATCAATTATTTTTTACTCTCAACTAGTGAACAACGACTTGTAGTTTAAATCCTTGATCCCCTGCACATGCTGGTGGCAATGCATTTATTGGATTTAGGTCTAAATTCGTTGGTGCACCAGCAATACCATCAATACTTGTACCTGATGATGCATAACTATTTGTTCTTGAACTTCTTATTGTATAGCGAGCGCCTACCCCCATTGCAACGTTAAACCATGGACCATTAGCATTTGATAGTGCATCAGGCAATTCAGCGGTTGTCGCTTGACCAGGACATGCGCTTTCATTTGAGCCTACCAATGACCAGATAATGAAAGGATTTGCAATTTCGGTTCCATCAGTCGCATATGCCTTAACATAATATTCACTATCAACTTTCCATTCTTGCGGACCTGAAGTATCAAATACAAGTGAATTACCTATTTGCGTAGCAACTAATGTACCATCACCCCGATAGACTTTTACCGTTCCAGCTTTACCACCAGAAAAATTGATTGTCGCTTTATTAAATGATGCACCAAACTGATCCATCTCGATAGAAAAGTCAACACTACCGTCAATGTTTGAGGCAACATCCAAAATATAACTGTCACCAATTACTTCAAGACCTGCGGCAGTAGATGCTTTATCAGACACTTTTTGACCCATTTTTACTTTTTCAAAAGATTTAACAATCACACAAGGTTCTTGTGTTGGGCAAGCATTTACATTGCCTGATGTACCATCAATCAATGCTATTTTTTTACCATTACTTGTTGCAGTCCAGCTTTTTAACACTGATTCAAACGTATTTGGTATACGATTCATTAGATCTTCATCACTAAAACCATCTACATCTTGCATTGAGGTAATAGAAGCATTTAATACCTTAGGTTTTACCAATGTAGCCAATACTGTCATTGAACTTACACCGTCGGCCGAATTTGACGCCATCGCTGTTGTTTGCCCATCTTTATCAATTGCCCACACACCAACTTTACGCATAATAGGGTTAGGCAAAACTTCAAAAAGAACAGCATTAGATGTCGCGGTTTTACCTCTAGCATCTTTTATCGTTAAAGATAAAGTATATTGACCATTGGTGTTTGCTGCACGACGATGACCATTTTTGTCAACATAACTAGGAGCAACAATTTGCCAGTTATTAGTATCCACTGGTGGATTAAGCCACGATGAAGAAGAACATATTCCTGTTGTCGCACATAAAAAACCACCGCCTGCATCGATTTCTAGCATATCACCAGACCATGCTAAACTTGATAAGTTCTTAGCATTATGCACACTAATACTTAATGGGTAAGATAGCCCTTCGATTAACTGAGTTTGTTCAAGACCCAAATCGACAGACATTTTCTTTTCTTTATATTCAAGAACAATATAGTTATTACGGTCAACTAAATCATAACGGCTACCTTTTAAAGAACGAGCAGACTGAACCATATCTGGATCCAATTGATCTTTTAATGGTGTACCTATACGATAGTTCATTGTTAATTCAGCTTTCGTTGCCTTTTTATTATCTTGACCTCGTTTATGATCAGCCTTAATAGTAAAAAGTGGAACTGGCGTATAATCAAGACCTACCGTAATTGCTCTTGGATCTTTTTGTAAATTATCTTTACCAAATAAAGCAACTTTATCACCATAGTATTGTTCATACATAAGTGATCCACCTAAATGCGGATATTGCGGTAAATAACCTTGGAATCGAATATCAAAACCTCTGGCTGCACGTTCTAAGTAATCATCGAAATCTTTGGATTCTTTCCAATCCGATAAAGGATGATAATAGTTAGCAGCAAATTTCATGTAATCAGTCCACGCTTCGGCACCAATACCTAAACGGTTATGATCGCGCTGGAAATCATGGTCAAGAAAGACGTTATAACCCAGTAACCAGTTTTTATCGGCTACATCCCAACGTTGACCGATACCTACGTTACCTATACGACGATTATGTTCATACTCTTGGAAAGATATTTGACTAAATATTAATGTATTTTCAGTATCATACCATGGGCTAAATAATTTCAGATTAACGTTATTAAATTGACCTTTATCACTCAAATCAAATTGTAATTGAGCAGTACCAAAACGACCTAAAAAGTCCTGAACAGCATTACGAACCGGATCAACAACTTGGTTTTTAACACCATTACGCACATAACTTTCTGCGTAATCTTTACCTCTATTCTTTAAATGCCCAGATATACCACCATTTTCTGACGAGGTTATTTGTTTCCAATCCTGACTAGCTAAAGTTTGTAATGTTGAAGCAACTTGGGTTGAAAGCGCGTCTTTATCTTTTTTAACATCATAATTCTCATCTGAGCCCAATTGAGGTAAATTGGAATACCTATCTTTTTCATCATCTTTTAAACCAATGGCAGGCAATAATGGTGAATTTTCAGGTAGAACTATACGCTCACCAACCTCAACAACATCTTTTTTATCAAAACGCCCTGCATTCATTGCGCGCAATTCTGAAATAGAAATGCTGCTTAAAAGTGCAATTTGATAAAGACTACGTTGTTGATTGTTAATCATTTCCCGAGCTATCGAGCCGTCTTTCAATTTAATTATCTTATTGCTATCTACAGAATCTTGAGATACCGGAGGATTAGCAGCAAAAGCAGATTGCCATCCTAATGTGGCGATTACAAATGCGGAGATAATTTTTAAATTAAGATTCTTTTTCACCTTAATATTCCTTATATTTCACTGAGAAAGCATATAACATAAAACCTATAGCTAATATTAATTTAGTTCATTAAATATCAACATGATCACTAATTAACTTCTAGAGCAATATATATTTTTACAAATTTGCTTATTTTTATACTTTAATTTTTTTTACAAATTTTTTTTTGTTTTTTTAATTTTATTACAAAAAAGTCATTTATCAAAGTAATTTATTACTTTTTTTTAATTTTTTTTTAAAATTTGACATTTGTCATATTTTTCAATCGGTTATTTTACACTAAGTAATGTATATTTTATGACAAATTATATTTTTAGAATATATGGGATGAAATTGAATAATATGACGATTGATGATGATAGTTTAGAAGTGTTGCATATGACGAGCTAAATAAAAATTACTATCAATATAATAAAAAGACCTAAATTTTGAATTTTAGGTCTATAAATCTATATATTATTTTTATCTTTTACAATAATTATTGATGTTTACTGACCTTCATTATAAATCTCCAGATTTTCTGACTCTTTAGAAACAGGATATTTCTTACTTTCAGTTCTTTTTTGTTCTAATAATGACAAATAATTATCATCAACACCTTCAGTCACATATTTTCCATCAAAAACCGAACACTCTAAATGATGAATGTGCGGATTTTGCTCTGTAATTGAATTAATTAAATCAGATAAATCTTGAAAAATAAGCTTATCAGCGCCAATATCTTTCGCTATTTCATCAACTGTTTTATTGTAGGCAATAAGTTCGCTGGCAACCGCCATATCAATACCATAAACATTAGGATGCCTAATTTCTGGTGCAGCAGAAGCCAAGTAAACTTTTTTAGCACCAACTGAACGAACCATATCCAGAATTTCTTTTGAAGTGGTGCCTCGTACAATGGAGTCATCCACTAATAATACATTTTTCCCATCAAATTCAATACGGTTAGCATTAAGTTTTCTTCTTACTGATAATTTACGAGCTCTTTGGCCTGGCATGATAAAGGTGCGACCAACATAGCGATTTTTAACGAATCCCTGCCGGTAAGGTTTATTTAAAATACGTGCTATTTCAAGCGCAGCATCACATGATGTTTCGGGGATAGGAATGACGACATCAATCTCTGCACCCTTCCACTCTCTTGCTATTTTCTGCCCTAGCTTTTGCCCCATTAAAATACGTGATTGATAAACCGATACACCATTCATTAATGAATCTGGTCTTGCAAAATAAACATATTCAAAAATACATGGATAATATTGAGGATTATTTGAACATTGCTGAGAATATAACTGTCCATCTTGAGTAATATAGATCGCTTCGCCAGGCTGAACATCGCGTATCAATTCAAAATCGAGAATATCTAAAGCTACGCTTTCAGATGCAACCATGTACTCAATTTTTTGATTCTCAAGTACCCGTTTACCAATGACTAAAGGGCGAATCCCATAAGGATCACGAAAGGCGACAAGACCGTGTCCAATAATCATAGCAACACAAGCATATGCGCCTTTAATTATGTTATGAACATTATGTATTGCTGTAAAAATATTATCGGCGGTTAATGGATAAGTTGGAAACTTATCAAGTTCATTGGCAAAAATGTTGAGTAACACTTCTGAATCAGAATTTGTATTAATATGACGTCTTGCAAGTTCAAATACTTTATTTCGTAACTTATCGGTATTGGTTAAATTACCATTGTGGGCAAGAGCAATACCATAAGGAGAATTGACATAAAATGGTTGCGCTTCAGACGGACTGGAACTACCTGCGGTAGGATAACGAACATGTCCTATACCTAAATTACCTTGTAAACGTTGCATGTGATGTTCTTGAAACACATCTTTGACCAAGCCGTTGGCTTTGCGTAAACGAAAACGATTTTGATGATCAATTGTTACAATACCTGCAGCATCTTGCCCTCGATGTTGCAAAACAGTCAATGCATCATAAATAGATTGATTAACAGTACTACATCCTACAATACCAACGACACCACACATACTATGGTTACCTCAAATTTACTGTACTAAAAACGAAGAAGACTGTTGTATAAAATCAAAAAACCAGCGAATGATAAAGTTGAAATGCGGAATTAGTTGTGATTGAGTCCAATATAGTGATTGTGATGACCGTGTAAAAGTATCAACAAAAAAGAGCACAGCAGCAACAACTAAAATCCCCCGTAACACACCAAAACAGATACCTAATATACGATCAGTAGCTGATAAGCCTGTTTTTTGGACTAATTGACCAATAATATAGGACACTATCGCACAGACCAATAAGGTAGCAAAAAAGAGCATAACAATTGCGACTGCAATACGTATAATATCGCTATCAAAATAAGTTAAATAACCGGTAATATAAATATAAAATCGGCTGGAAATAAAAAACGCCAAAATCCAGCTAATGAGTGATAATGCTTCACGTACAAAACCCCGTACAATGCTAATTATTGCAGAAAAAGCAATCACACCTATAATCGTAAAATCAACCCAATTCATCATCATAATTCACAATTTTATATTCATTACTGTTTACAAAATAAAACCAATACAATAGCAATTAATTAGCAACAACAATACCTTTTAATTTTGTTAGGTTATTTAAATTAATAATGACTTGTTCTGCTTGCTCTTTTTTGGCATAAGGACCAACCTGTAACTTAATTAACTCATTAGGCTCAGGCTTTTGCGGTATGGTTCTAACGCTATAATTATTTAACCTTAATAATGCAACCAACTCTTCTATTTTTTGTCTATTTTTTAATGCTATAAGCTGAATCATATAGGGTTTGAATTCTTGTTGTGAAGTTGTATGTTTAGCTGTAATTATTGATTCATCGGCATCATCATCAATATCTGGTGAAACAGATAAACTTGGATTTTGATCTAAATCAGGGATGTAAGGCATTTCTGATATATTGCCGGTTAAATTTTCATCAATATCATTAGGTGACGCTATGTCCTGATTTTGTTGAGTAACTACTTCTGGTTGCAAAATAGGTGTTGTTGAAGTTCGTAAATTAGATTTATCCGTTAAAATCCATGGTGCAAATGCAGCAATAATAAGTAGCAATGTAGCAAGACCTACCAGACGGTTTCTTACTCTATTTTGATTTTTGATATTAGTTTGTTGATTATTCGCCATGATTAATTTCGCTTAACGCTCAGTTTCAGCTAAAACATCAGATACGGTATGAAATGAACCACATACCACAATAATATCACCTTCTTTTGAATCTTGCATTGCCTTTTGATAAGCCTTAGAAACCGTATCAAATGTTGATACATTAAGCTCCCCTTTATCAAGTAAGTCTTGTTTTAACACTTCTGCACTACAACCTCGCTCACCATAAAGTGATGCACAATACCATTTGTCGCCTTTTAAGACAGATAAAGTACTTTTAATATCTTTATCTTTAAGCATTCCAACAACAAATCTAACTTTACCTATGTTCAAATATTCTGCTTTTAGTTTTTCTAATTGTTGTGTTAAATAAGCTGCTGCATGTGGATTATGAGCTACATCAAGGATCACAAGCGGCGATTGTTGAATAATTTGAAAACGCCCTATCAGGTTGGCATTTTCCAATCCTTGAGTTATTTGGTCTTGTGTTATTTTAAGTGATGAAAAACTTAACGCAGCAATTGCAGTTGCGGCATTCGCTAAGGGGACATTGGTAATAGGTAAGCTGTTATATTGTGTTGTTGGCGATTTAAACGACCATGAATCTTTGTTAACTTGTTGATAATGCCAATCACAATTTACCGCATAAATAGGACAGTTGACTGAGTTAGCCACATTTAAAATTGATTTGGGCATGTCTGGCTCACCAACAATGGCAATACTTTTAGATTTAAAAATACCTGCTTTTTCACGTCCGATGCTTTCACGGGTATCACCTAAATAATCAACATGATCGATACCAATAGTTGTCACGATAGCAATGTCGGCATCAACAATATTAGTTGCATCAAGCCGCCCGCCAAGGCCAACTTCTAATATCACAACCTCTAATTTTGCTTGTTTAAATTGGTAGAGTGCAGCAAGTGTTGCGTATTCAAAATAAGTAAGCGATATATCGCCTCTAATTTTTTCTATTTCTACAAAGGCTTTTACTGTTTCTTGTTCCGTCGATTCTTGATTATTAATCCGTACCCGTTCAGTAAAACGTAATAAATGAGGAGAACTATAAACACCAACTTTTAAGTTCGCTGCAAGCAATATCATTTCAAGTGTGCGACAAGTTGTGCCTTTGCCATTGGTACCTGCAACGGTAAAAACATAAGGTGCTGGTTGTAATAAATCAAGGCGCTGAGCTACAGTCCTTACTCGTTCTAAACCTAGGTCGATAGTGGTAGGATGTAATTGCTCTAAATAACAAAGCCATGTCTTTAAATCTGACATGGCATTGGGTTGTTGATTTTGCATACTCAATTAAGCGGTCTCATTGAGAGTAACATCATTAAACGGATCGGGTAGTTTCATTAATTTTGTTATTAAACTGGCAATTTTAGAACGCATATCTTTGCGATGAATGATCATATCAATTGCGCCTTTCTCAAGTAAAAACTCACTACGTTGAAACCCTTCGGGTAATGTTTCACGAACAGTTTGCTGAATTACTCGTGGTCCAGCAAAACCAATTAATGCTTTAGGTTCAGCAATATTAATATCGCCTAGCATTGCTAAACTTGCTGATACGCCACCCATGGTAGGATCGGTCATTACTGAAATATAGGGTAAACCTTCATCTTGCATTTTAGCAAGAATAGCGCTGGTTTTTGCCATTTGCATTAATGAAAATAGCGCTTCTTGCATTCGCGCGCCACCACTTGTTGAAAAACAAATTAAAGGACATCCATCGGCAATAGCCTGTTCTGCTGCACGTGTAAATAATGCACCAACAACAGAAGACATCGATCCCCCTATGAACGCAAACTCAAAACAAGCTACAACCACAGGAATGCCAAGTAATGTACCTTTCATTACAACCATTGCTTCTTTTTCGTGAGTCATTTTTTGCGCGGCAACTAAACGATCTTTATATTTTTTAGTATCTTTAAATTTTAAGATATCTTTAGGCATCAAATCTGAACCTATTTCGATATCCGACCCTTCGTCTAAAAAGCGGTATAAACGCACACGTGCAGGGATATGCATGTGATGATCACATTTAGGACAAACCTCTAAATTAAGCTCTAGTTCAGCTTGGTACAGGACTTGATCACAGTTGCTACATTTTGTCCACACACCACCTGGAATATTCGCCTTTTTGTGATCTGACGATATATTATTTTTACTAAGAATTTTTTCAATCCAGCTCATTATGATTCTCTCATTCTGGCACTCTTTACAAACTTGGCGCTATTGTACAATACTTTGTACTAATTCTTAATAGCTGTTTTTATTTTTATCTGATTTTGTGACTAAATATCTAGAAAAACATGAAGTTTAAATAAAATAAAATTTAAAAATCAAATTTAAACAATGAATTAAATAAAATATTAATGCCAACAATATCATTTATGTTTAATATATAATTAATATGACCTTAAAAAATTATTGGTATATAATTGATGAAAATTTATTTTCCATTTTTTGAAATAAGGGGTTATAGATGGACAAGGAAAAATCAACCGCACCATCGTTTCAAGATGTACTAGAATACATTCGTTTATCACGTCGTTTAAATAAATTAAAACGTGAAATTTCAGATAACGAGAAAAAAATTCGTGACAACCAAAAACGCGTACTCTTACTTGAAAACTTAAGCGAATATATTAAACCAGATATGACTTACGAAGAGCTTCAAGCGATTATTGCTAATATGAAAAGTGATTACGATGATCGTGTTGATGATTATATTATCAAAAATGCTGAGATTTCGAAAGAACGTCGAGAAATTAGCAAAAAAATGCGCAGTTATCGCTCTAACTAAAATCTATTCTTTTTAAATAGCGTCCATTTTTATTGTGGACGCTATTTTCATAGACTAAATCAGCCTCCTGCTAGTTTTACTTTAAAGCCTTTGTCTTCTAACAATGACTTTAATAAATCGCGTTTATCACCTTGAATTTCAATGCAGCCATCTTTGACTGCCCCTCCACAACCACAACGCTTTTTTAATTCTGCTGCTAACTGTTGTAATTGAATATCATCGATATCAAATCCGGTAATAACACAAACACCTTTACCTTTTCGACCTGACGTTTGTCGTTGAATTCGAATAATACCATCCCCCTTCGGGCGTGAGATGACTGTTTCAGTAGGTTTAATTCGACCTTTATCAGTTGAATACACAAGTGGATTACTAGACATAATGTAACTAGCCCTGACTTGAATCAAGCGTTGCTAAAATATTTTGTAGCGCTTTGGCTGGATCTTCTGCTTGGGTAATAGGACGCCCAATGACTAAATAATCAGAACCTGCCGCTTGAGCTCGTTGAGGCGTCATAATACGGCGTTGATCATCCGGATTAGTACCAGCAGGTCTAATACCTGGTGTGACCAATTTAAAATCCGCCCCCAAACGTGTTCTAAAACTTTGTACTTCTTTTGCTGAACATACTACGCCATCAAGCCCACAGTTTTTAGCAAGTATTGCTAATCGAGTCGCTTGTTCTAAAGGCGATACATTGATACCAATTTCTTGAAGATCGGTTGATTCCATACTGGTCAATACTGTCACAGCGATCAAAATTGGCGCATCTTTACCATATGAATAAAGAGCATCTTTAGCAGCACTCATCATGCGCGAACCACCACTAGCATGAACATTTGTCATCCAAACACCAAGATCAGCTGCAGCTGCAATTGCTTTTGCGACAGTATTTGGAATATCATGAAATTTAAGATCCAAAAAAACATCAAAACCTTTTTGCATAATCTGCTTGATAAAATCAGGTCCAGCATGTGTAAAAAGCTCCTTGCCGACTTTAAGGCGACAATGTTTGGGATCAACACGATCGATAAAATTCCATGCCGATTTCACATCCGCAAAATCAACTGCAACAATAATTGGAGATGACATAACTCATTTATTCCTTTTAATCAAATTTTTAGCTATTTTTTCTAACAAATTCATTGAAACTCGCACAAAAAATACAGGCATTTCCTTTATATATGCCTAATAAAGTTTCAATTTGATACACAAATCTAGGCGAAAAAGCTCTCGTGTTCGCCACCGTTTAATTGAAAACTTACCAATCCAAATTTAAATATTGACCTAATCTTCACTTAGCTGAGCAATAAAACCCTCAATAGCTGAATCAAAATTACTTAGAGTTCTGCTACTTAATATATCTAAATTTTCAAATTTGCATATCACAGCGGCACGGCTTGCTATTTTATACAGCTTAAATAGCATGTTTTTAACATATGATGCAATAGCTTGTATTAAACAATTACTGGCAAAAAACATTTCATTATAACTTTTTAATACAATAGATAAACTCTCACAACCAATCAATATTTACCTATTTTTTAATTTTTTCCGATATTTTCTATTCAGCAATTTATGATATGACCGTTTTCAATTTACTTTTTTATATATCATCATAATTAAATATTATAATTAAAAATTGGCGTAAATAAAGTTTGGCATATCTGATGGTACAATATAAATAACCATCAAATAAAAATTAAAAAGTAAGGTTGATCGACATAACTCTAAAATTAGCCATACGTTACATAACATTCCCGCATAAATAAGCAATTAAAAAACAGATAATGTAATAATGAATAAAAACATACGCGCAAATTTTCTGCTATAACTGCAAACAACAAGATAATTTGATACTAAAAGTAGGATATTTTGTACGTTAAGTGATAGACAATAACCAAAATAAAAGGCAAAGAAAGCGATAAAAATAACTACATTCAATAGATAGATAACTCACTATAAACTTTTTTCTCTAACTGTATACTTTCTTGAAACTTTTGGTCATTTCTTTATAAGAACCTTAACTTGTTTTAGCTAATTAATTCGGATTGAGCAAGCACATTATAAACAATAAGTTCCTTATTTAATCCAGTAATTGTTAACAACTGATTTCTTGCTTGCAACCATAGATGATAAAGTGCAAAAATTTTTTCATTACTTTTAGTTGCAAATAACCGAACTAATGGAACTTGATCCCGATTCACAATAAAGCGCCCGACTTTTTGCTTCGCTTTCAGCGCATCGCTTAATAATGCACAAAACCAAATAATTCGTTCAATAAAATCTTCATTATCAAAGGTTTTAGCTAGTTGCCAATAATTATTTTGTGGTACCAGCTCTAATAGCTGATCACAAAATGCTTTTCGCTGTTGCCACTTTTCTGGTGCTAATAGTGTAGCGGCTTTTAGTGGTGCGTTTTCGCTCAATAATAACGCTGCGGCAAGCTCATTATCGCTATATTGCTGGTTTTGTTTGCTTTTTAGCCATTCAATGGACTGCTCTAATTTAGGAACAGGTAAAAAATAAGAAAAACAACGGCTATAGATCGTTGGTAATAATTGGCTGTTATGTTCATCACTTAAAATAAAATAGGTGCTTTCTGGCGGTTCTTCTAGCGTTTTTAGTAATGCATTGGCGGCCGCTTCAGTCATTAAAGCTGCCCGTTTTACCCAAATGACTTTATTACCACCTTGTTGGGATTTTTCGTAAACCTTGTTTGATATATTACGTATTTGATCAATACCTATTGACTGTTTACCTTGTTCATTGGTTATCACATAATAATCAGGATGGTGGTGAGACAAAAACAGTTGACAACTATGGCATTTTAAGCACGGTTCCAATTGTTGTGAACATTGACATAATAAGCGGTTTGCAAGCTTTAAAACAAGCTCATCTTCACCACTACCTTGGACATAATTAATTAATAAAGCATGATGAGCCCGTTTATGCATAATGCCAGTAGCTAATTGCTGATAAGGTAATGAAAGCCAAGGATAGTCATTAAAGATCATTCAATATTAACCTTTTTTGTTAACCATGTTGTTAAAATTTGTTCAATTTGTTTAGTCACATTGTCGAGTGATTTTGCTGCATCAACAGTAATGATATTTTTATCTTGCTCAGCAAGTTCTAAATAGCGTTGACGAATTCTTTTAAAAAATGGTAATGATTGTTGCTCAATGCGATCAAGTTCACCTCGAGATCTTGCTCGCATTAAACCAATTTCAGGATCGATATCCAAATATAAGGTAAGATCAGGTTTAAAATGACCTAATACTTGCTCCTTTAATGTCGCCATAAAGACTTTATCTAACTGTCGCCCACCACCTTGATAAGCTTGCGTGGATAAATCATGGCGATCGCCAATCACCCATTTACTTGCTTTAAGTGCAGGTTTAATGACATTATCAATCAGCTGAATACGAGCAGCATATAACATCAGCAATTCGGCTTTATCAGTCAAAGGTTCGTTATCTAAACCATTTTTAATAATATTACGTAATGCTTCAGCAATCGGCGTTCCACCTGGTTCACGCGTAAATTGCAAATCGCTAATATTGTGTTGATTCAAAATCCGGGCAACGGTATTAATAGCCGTTGTTTTACCTGCCCCTTCAAGTCCTTCGATGACAATAAATTTGCCTGTCATACTAAATTCCTAAACTATTTATGATAAAACTGTATTAAATATTGCGCTATTGTACGCTATTTTTGCCAATTATTTTAACCAGCATTATTAATACTTTCTTTTAGCTTTACAATAAATAAAAATATTCGATAGTTATCAAAGTACTCATCACAATGAAAACTATCTCTTTATGCTATTATTTAATTGATTGATAGTTTCAAAAAATAGAGTTGATAATACAAGTTGGAATTAATACTAGTTTTGAAAGCAGCATTAAGTGGCTTTCAAAACTCCACTGTGTTTAATAGACTTAATCAGCTTTTTATTAATTATAGAATTATCATCTTGTATTATAATCTTATTTCCTTTCTCTACTTCATATTCACATAAGAATCGATTAATTTATTTCAACCAGATTGTTTTTTCGTTTCCTTTGTTATCAATTAATTTAGCAAATGCTGACTACGATTTATCCCTGTGTGTACAGGGAACACCATTATCAAATTGCGCATCGTCCCGATTTTTACGGTTTATCCCTGTGTGTACAGGGAACACTCTAAATATATATATTTGTTTTATTTAAATTTATATGAGTTTTGAAATTCTACCAAGTTTTTTTTATTTTTAAATAAAATTAACTTATTGATTTTTAAAAGGTAAAAAAGAGACTAACCGTAGTCGATCTAGATCTACCGGAACTCTTCTATTTGTACCATAAGTTTGGAAGTCAAATCCGGATTCGGTATTCGTTGCCCAAGCAAGTACTACATTGCCTTCTTCTGCTAATTCCATTATCTGTTGCCATACCATTTCTCTAATTGGTCTAGAGATATCACCAATGTAAACTCCTGCTCTAACTTCTAGCAACCAAATAGCTAAACGCCCCCTTAGTCTGGGCGGTACATTTTCGGTCACAACCACACACATACTCATAATTAGTGACTCCTAAAGCCACTATCGGCAAGCGATTTAGGTTCAGGGATAGCTGGAGGCTGAACATCATCAGGAGGTAATGGCGGCTCAATTCCTCCGGCTGATAAGACATCTTCAATCAGTGGGATTAATTTAGCTAATGTTTTTTGACTTCTAAAAATTTCACGGCATGCAATACGTACTTCGCGATCAGGATCAGGGATTTTTTTAGCGGCTATTTCAAATGCTTTGGGCACAACCGTATCAAATTTAATAATATCTGCTATGTCATAAACAAAAGAGAGTGGCTTTCCGCTATGCACAAAACCAATCGCTGGCGCATAGCCGGCAGCCAAAACCGCAGCTTCAGTGATACCATATAAGCAAGATGTTGCGGCACTAATGCACTGATTGACTTTATCGCCTTTTTCCCAATCTTTAGGATCATACTTTCGACCATGCCATTTCACATGATAGCGTTTAGCTAATAATGAATAGGTTTCGCGTACACGTGCTCCTTCTATACCTCGGAGCTGATCAACCGAACGTCTAGTTGGTGCTGGCTCGCCAAAACGTAGTTCAAACATCCTTTTGACGACTTTTAAACGTAAATCATCATCTAACGCTAATTTTGCTTGATAAAGTAGTTTATCCGATCTCGCTCCGCCGGGCTGTCCAGATGAATACATTCGAACACCGGCTTCACCAACCCAAACAAGCAATGTTCCTACCGTTGCCGCTAATTTGACAGCAGCATGAGAGATCCTTGTGCCAGGTTCGAGCATAATACAAGCAATAGAACCAACGGGAATATGGGTTCTAACGCCTGTTTTATCAATTAATACAAATGCACCATCTAACACATCAATTTGTCCATATTGTAAAAATATCATTGATGTTCTATTTTTGAGAGGGATGGGATTAAGCGGAACATATACCATGTTATTTTCCCTATTGATGCCGTTTAATCAAGAATAATCCACAACCAAACCCTTTACTTTTACCAATTCCTTGATAGAGCGTATCTAAAAACAGTTCAGGATGAGTAACCGTTAAAACGCCTTGAAAATCAACACTACTAAAAGTAATAGGTTTAGCATCTACTTTCTTTTTAAATCGATGTTGATAATAACCAATAATATTACATTTAGGTTCCTTCCCTGTATTTTGCATAAGTGAAAATCCTCTTTTTTCACCTTGATTAACTAACCAATTTAATGCGGCTTGATTCTGTAAACCGTTTATCTCTATTGCCGAGGATAGTCCTTGCTGTTTTGCCAAAAATTTGGCATTCATCATCACATCACTGCGTTTACCATTTTTAAAAATAATAGGATTAGCACGCAGTGAAAACATTAAATTCATACCGATGGTTAATTGTGGTGCATAGGGTTTTGTTTCAACAATAAATAATTGATGATCTTTTATCGGTGCAACCTCAGATAACAGATAGTAGTATCTACTTTGTCTTATTGCTTCTTCGCGAAACAAAAATGTCCGTTTTTCTTGATTAGGAAAAAGTTGCCATAACCATTGATGAATCGCATATTGACCAGCATATTGCATCTTTTGCTGCATGACATAAGGGAGGCGATCTAGTTTTAGGGTAACTCGAGAAAAATACATCTATTCGCTCCTTTTTAAATATCCTGAATATTGCAGGCGTGGTTCAAAATACCAATGATTACGGTTTATTGGTTGATCTTGCCGGCGCTGAATTTTTATTATTTCAAAATCGGCATTTTGATCTTTATGTTCCCAATAATATTCATCAGCAACACTGTTTAACAAATCGCTAATGACAGGATCGCGTTGATGATATTGTTGATAATGTTTATCAGCAAAAATAAATGCATCACAAAGCGTTCCTTCATAGAGAACAGGGGATAAAGGCAGTGCCAATGGCGAGTTTTTTCTACCTACATATAATGGAAAAACTGGCGTTAATAATGCTTGTTGTATTTGCTGCACACTGTAGGGAGCACCTTTGGTTTCTGTCATCACAATTTGATAATAAATGTCGTTATAATATTCACGCTGTGAAAGTAGGGTTTCTAACTCATTAGGATTACGACGAATTTCATCAAAACGGGTATATAATAACTGCTTTTTATTTGCTCTGGGGACTTGGACGGTTTGAAAATCGCTAAACCAACTGCTGTTTGCTTTAAATGGGCGTATCGCAAAATTATAGTGTTGATTAAACGTATCGAGTTTATTGTCTTCACGCCGAATACCTAATGCTGCCGCCACTAGCCCTAATAAAGCCGAGCGAGAAGGAATATCATTACTATGGCGAATCTCGCCAATAGCATGCTCTCCCCACGATGTCAATGGTGCATAAATCTGAAAGATAAGATGTTTTATCATCTCGACGGCTCCTTATTTTTGGGCAACAAAATCTAATGCAGCGGTTAAGGTTCCTTTTCCTGTTTCAGTATTGAGTACGTAGCGACTATCGGCACATTGACCATATACCTTATCAAATTTATCAAGCTGTTGTTCTAAACGCGCAATCGCATCATTAACCATATCGTCGCTACGAATTGGATTAAAATAAGCAACAGCTAACGAGCGTGGTTGTTGAACCCCTTTTTCAATCAATAAGTAAGAGGTATAAGCCCGTGATGCAAAACTATTTTGCATACCGGTTGGTGCCACTTTAGTCGCAGCTTCGGTTAAGGCTTTTAATGTTTTTTCAACCAATGCCTCATCGCCATTTAGGTTTTCTAACAATAACTCACGACTAATACAGATGTAAGTATAAAAAAGAGCTGAAGCAAAACCACGTTCACCTAAATGCGCAGAGCCGGCATCTTCCTCATTATTATTTAAATCATCCACTGCGGTAAAAAAGTCATCTTCAATGGTGACAGTACTAACTCCTAAAGCATGAGATACTTGGCAAGCAGCTTCAACATTAAATGCAGGACTATTAGCTAACATTCGTCCAAACAAAGCAATATCAATGCAGCTATTTTCTTTACGGAGTAATTTAACCTCGGCATCGGTCGGCTCACGATTTTCATTAATTAACACGTCTACTAATTGATCAATGGCTTGTTTTTCATTGCTACTAATATGCACCAATTGTTCAATATCTAAATTAGCCAGAGGATCTTTCGGTGATTTTTCATTTTTTACTTTGCCAAATTGTGCAGCAATTTTAATGGCGCTCGCTTTCGCAATTTTTTCGGAAATGCCTTGATCAAGCATATTTTTATAAACCCAATCTCGTGCAAATCGACGCGAACGTACGCCTATATTGTCACTTAATGATTGATAGAAATAATCCGAAGTTCGCCATGCTCTTTTTAAACTTTGCGATGAAATACGTAATCGGTCACTGTTGCCCATTTTTGCAGTTTTTGGTCGACCAAGTTCATCACGGTTCAAATTAGATGGCGCATAAGCAGTCAATAAGTGTAATTGAATAAATGTTGTCATTGTCGTTATTCCTTAGGTAATTTATTAGTCGAGTAGTAATCCATCGCCCAACGAACAGAAAGGCGTTCAAACGGATTGATAGTTGGAGATAAATTTTGTAGTCGATTATGCCACTCTCGCACCCACAAAAAAATGCCATCAGCAAGTGAAAAAAGGTTTACTCCCTGTTCACCACGTAATTTGACGGCACGAATTAATCGTCGACAAAACTCTTCAGGTGTTTCACTGGTTTGTAATTGCTCAAAACGTAAAGGAGACATAATATTACGCTGTCCGCCTTTTGCCTTTTCGCTTAATTGTGCAGCAAAAGGGGCTTTCTCATTATTAGCGCTCGCAAAAGCAGCAACCGCAACAAATATTGCTAATGCCTGCTGATGAACAGGGGTTGGTGTTAATCTGTGAGTATCGTTAAATAGTACGTTGGCTAAACAAAAATACCCTTCATGTAACATAACCCCAAAAGGTAATGTCGCTCGACGTAGTTCAGCTCGTAATTTTCGCCCATTATAAGTACCGCCATAAAAAGGATATGATCTTTGTTGCAGCATTGAAAACCATTCATTAATACATTTTTTGTGGCTTTCATTTAATATAATTGTCTTTTTAATAAGATTGTTTGACATACTGTTCTCCCTATCCAAAAACAAGGCTATTTGGTGTTTTTTATCTTTTTTATATACTTTAGTTTATTAAAATCAATGAGTAACTTTTCTCTAGCACTGATTTTTTCGGATGTAACCAACTGTTCATCAGGATTAGCAAACGCCGCTTTATCATAGGTTTGAGTAATATAATGTAGTAAAGTATTTGCCCAATTTGCTAACAAATGGAATCGACCTTCGGGATTATCTTTTTGGTCTATTAGTTGTTTTACAAATTGGTAAAATGCTGGTTCGGTCTCTTTCCAATAAGCGATGTCTAACACACTAGATTGTTTATTTATCGCTGTCATAGCTTTACGCAGTATTGGCAAGGTCTCTTTACTTAATTCTAATGCCAGTGCAATAAGCTCTTCTAGGTCGCTGTCAGGATCAGCTAAAGCGGGATATACAGGAAAAGTGTGTTCATGCCAGCAACGTGCTTTCATATTGTCAAAATCATAACCAAAGCACCATAAGCGATAGTGTTCGTTATCTTTTAGCCTACGCGCTTCATGGATAAAGACCACTTTTGCCGCTTCAACATTATCATGTTTTGTTAGCATGCCTAGCCAATCGCGATAAATTAAACCACCGGGTTGACCTTTAATCGCTAATGGTGCGCCTGTTTTACTATCGATTCGATATGGCGTTAAAGGATGTCGCCAATGTTGATATTGAATACCATAATTTTTAGTTTGATATTGCGTAATTAATTGTGACGAGGTTGCGCCACACAGATCACATTTCCCTTGCTTAGTCTGTTCAAAATCAAGTTCTATTCGTCGTGGCATTCCCCAAAAAGCTTGGCAATAACTGGCTTGTTGAGGAAATAGACTCAAATTCTTCGGTGGTTCACTGGTTTTAGTCGTATTGAGCCATGGAAAGACAGATTCATCAAATTGGCGTGGTTTATCATCATCTAATGGTATTACGTTTAACCATAATTTCTTCCATAATGGTGTTGGTTTATTTAGTTCTGGCATAATCAACGTCGTTATCGGCCCACCACCACGCAAACTAACTCGATATCCTTGTCCACCAGATGGTGCATTAGTTTGTAAAGTAAATAGTGCTATTGCTGCACAGTGTGGGCAAATTTCCTTGACAAAATCACGTTTGATAAAGTGGTCGGTGTTCTTCTTTAATGCGTTTTCACCTGGTGCTTCAACTAATAAACCTGATATTGGTAAAGCATTGCCGTCTAATTTCGTGAAATCTTGCATAAAGGCGGGTTTATTTGCACCAAATTGCATAGCCGATTTAATTTGATCAAATGCTTTATCTAAATCAGATTGCGAAATGCCATCATCCCAGTAGTCAAACCACTCCTCATTATCTTCTGGAGAAAAGGTGGTTTGCAACAAACCGATAAGAAACTGATAGGCAGCACCTTGAAAATCAGCTCTAAAATAGGCTAAATCAGAAATAGTTTCATCAGCGATTTGACTAGGTTTAATCTTACTAACATGACCATCAAAATGGATAACCGGAATCCATTTTTCGTCTAACAGCGAGAAAGAAGACAAACTATACTCCTTATTTAGAATTTTAATGTAAGCGGAAAGTTAGTTATTCCGCTTATCGGTATTAACTTAAATTATTTAAGTGTTCGAGGGGTTTGTTTATTGATCTCAATACTTAAACAATAAGATCGAGTTTCTTGATCATCTATTTTCTGTTTGATTTCAACAGCCCAAACTTTCTTACAAAATTGGCTACTTTTTTGCATTGCTCTTTGTAAATGAATAAAATACTTTATAAAGTTCACAATTAATTACCTCTAAATTGATGATTGATAATTTTAGCAATGCATGTATAATCAAGGTTTCTCATTCCTGTGGCTATTACATACAATGCTAAAAGCTAGGTTGTTCTAGCCATTATCAATTTAGCATAGTGGCACTTGTCGGTCAACAAAAATAAAAGATAGTAAGACTTAATTAAATAATAAAAAGAGCTAACTATTAAATTACAATTAATAAAAAATACTATTTATATGATATAATCAAGGATCTATCATAAAATAGTTCCTTATATTAATAGGGATAAACCAATAGTAAGCCTGAATTATATCTAGTTCCCCACACCTAGTGGGGTTTTCCATCTAAGTATACTACTTAAACAAAACTTTTTATTTCTAGCTACTATTTATTGTCAAAAATGAGATCCGCATTTAATCTTTTTCAAAATATAAAAATAATTTCACGAAATGGACTATATTTAAGACCTGATAGTTAAAGCTCTTCGAGGCACATTATGCGAAGCATCATATTAATAAAAGCCTATATCATAACCAGCCATAAATGGGCGACATAGTACTGGTTAGCCAGTATAATAACGAAATAAAAATTACCCCAACAAATCATTACAAATATAATGCAATCTAGAGAGATTTATGAATCAACAAAATAACAATAATTACCTTGATACTGTTCAGACTGATGTAAAGCCCCCTTTTATAATTGCTATAATGCATAAATTAGTTCCCTTTTCAATGATTTGGGTCAGTTTAGTGTTAATGTACGCTGTGATCTGTATGTACACAAATACCGTTGGGCAAGATGAGTTTTACCGTTTTATCTTCTTTTTGCGTAGTCCTGTTGTTGTTGTGCTTAATTGTTTTGCGTTATTGGTTAGCATTTTCCATTCAATAATTTGGTTCAATTTAGTGCCTAAAACGATATTTTCATACCGAACTGATAAAAAATCACAATCCTATTTATTCATTGTGGGACTGTGGCTGGTGACAATTTTTGTTTCAGCTTATCTATTGTTCTTTATATTAAAATAAATGGTATTTAGTCAATGAAAAATAAACACATTCAAGCCCAAAATGCTAATGGAAAAATAATAAAAGGTTTATTTGCGTTAGGTGGCACATGGGTAGCTATTTTTTCACCCATTATACTGGTGATTATGGCTTTTATCATCCCTTTTGGCGATGCAACAACACGTTCTTATGTGCTAAAAATAGTCACGACAGAAATCGGCAAAGTTTTTTTAGTTTTGATGATTTCATTACCTATCTGGTGTGGGCTGCAACTAATTTTAACTATTTTGCACGAGCATAAAATCTATCCAAAGCGTGAAAAGTTACTTTTTTTGGGCTTAGCATTAGCATGGACACTACATGCTATTTATATATTGTTTATTCGAATATAGCTGACATTTTCGGATTGTGAAAATACAAAAAGCATTATTAGTAATAATGCTTTTTGTATTTTTGGAAATTAATAATAAGTCAATTCGCGAATAATATTAGTTTGTTTATTGCTCTGATGATTTTTAACTTTATTTGCTGTAAGCCAATCGTTTTTTTCATTAAAAGTTAAAAACTTAGTTGTATAATGTGCTGCTTCTTTTCCTGCTGATAAGTAAGAAGATTCTATGATAGTTAATCGATGATGAGCGTTATCATATTGATACGAAAAATCACGCTCGTTTTTCATATTATTGCTAAATTGGTACAACACTTTAGCTAATAGTTGTTCTTGGTATCCAAACGTATAGATCGAAGCCCCTTTCTGGTCTGCGCCAGTATATTTACCGTTCTCATCAATTTCTTTAAGTTGCCATTGTACACTTTTATTGATAAGGCAATGATTACTGTCGTACATGTAATTATCGGTTTCAAAAAAAATAAAATTGACAGATTTTTTAGTTTGCAGGGATGCTACGATCCTGCCTTGTTCATCGGTATTAAATTGGATAATACTATTGGTTTTATCTTCTATATCTTCAATAATATTTTCCCAACCGGATTTATTTTTTTGTAGGTGTTCAGAATAAATTCGCAATTTTTTGCCTGAATGAAGATCATAATGGCTTTGCATAATAAGCCCATTGGCGTCATATTCTAGTGTGTGTTTTGCAGTCAAATGATTAGTATCAGTATCCAATTTGGTGGTTGAGGTTCTAACCTCTTGCTTGATGCCTTTTACTGGTGAATCAATATAATCAAGAAGGTGAAAGATATAGTTATTTGCCTGAACTATATTTTGAGTAGGATTATCACTACAGGTTAACGCCATAACATTTATTGAAATGAGTAACAGACTGGGCGTCAATAAAAAAGGGAGTATTCGTGTTTGCATTATGAACCTGCTATATAGATTGGTTGATGGATTTATTAGCAATGGTTTTATATAAACGATTGTTAATAAATTGTTCTGTAAATTTATTTTTTACGCATTAACAATGCATCTTCCCAGTTAACCTTTTTTTCTTGCTTTTTATTTTGCAGTTGTTCTTGTTGAGTATTATCTTTATGAGCAAATTTTTCTATTTTTTCAGCTTTATCTGCATAAATTAGAGTTTTATTCGCTTTACGAGGTGGTTTATCTAAAAATGAAAGTAACGCCTTGGTGTATTGATCTTCAGGAGAATAGAAGATTTTTTCACGTGAACCTTGTTCAATAATGTTACCCTCTTTCATAACAACAACTTGATGGCACATAGAGTAAACCAAAGCTAAGTCATGACTAATAAATAAATAACTAAGCTTATGCTTTTGTTGTAATAACTTAAGTAAATTAATAATTTGCTTTTGGATAGTGTGATCTAACGATGAAGTTGGCTCATCTAAGATCAATAATTCCGGCTTCAAAATTAAGGCTCGAGCAATGGCTATTCGTTGACGTTGTCCACCTGAAAACTCGGTTGGATAGCGATAACGCATATCCGGCGCAAGGCCAACTTCTTGCATAATATCAATTACTGCTTGCTCGCGTCGAGCTTTACTTAGTTTTTTGTGCGTCATTAATCCTTCACTAATCACTTGCTCAACATTAAAACGTGGGTTAAGTGATGAGAACGGATCTTGGAACACAACTTGAATACGGCTTCGAAATGGTAATAGTTTTTTGCCAGTTAGATTTTGTATAGAATGGCTATCAAATATAATGTTACCTTGTGATTTAATCAAGCGTAAAATGGCTAGTGCTGCGGTCGTTTTTCCCGATCCTGATTCACCAACAATCCCAACAGTTTCACCTTGATGCACAGTAAAACCAATATTATTAACTATTTGTTTTTTTTGACTGCTAAATAAACGCTTTTTGGCAATAACCTCAACACTCAGATGATTTACATTAAGCAGTATTCCAGGAGTATCAGGCAAAGGTGCCGGATCACCATTTGGCTGTGAATTTAATAGTGTTTGAGTATATTTATGTTCTGGACGTAAAAAGATGCGCTGCTTATTATTATATTCAACAATTTCGCCTTTTTGCATAACAGCTACTTTATCGGCGAGTTTTTTAACAATGCTAAGATTATGCGAAATAAATAGCATGCTCATATTCAGTTCGTTTTTTAACTCTTTTAATAACTGAATAATTTGTGCCTGCACTGACACATCTAAAGCAGTGGTTGGTTCGTCTGCTATTAATAATTTAGGATGAGTTAAAATTGCCATAGCGATCATAACACGCTGCCTTTCGCCACCCGATAGCTGGTGAGGGTAAGCCGACAATTTACTTTTTGGCTCTTTAATACCTACACGATCAAGATATTGCAAAATCTCGCAACGCGCATCATTGTGGTGCATACCACGATGTAATGCCAATACTTCATAAAGTTGTTTTTCAACCGTATGTAGAGGGTTTAATGACACCATTGGTTCTTGAAAGATCATGCTAATTTGATTACCGCGTACCTGACGAAGCGCTTTTTCTGACGCATGCAATAAAGAGGTTTCTTCAAACAGAATATCACCAGTAGGATAGAGTACTTGCTCTTTACGTAACAAACGCAGGATAGACAAAGCAGTAACACTTTTACCTGAACCTGACTCACCAACCAGTGCCAATGTCTCTTGCTGATGAATATCAAAGCTAATATCACTCACTACTTGTGATATCTTTTTTGCACCACATTTAAAAGCGATACTTAAATTCTGAACAGATAATAAAGGAGAACTCATCAATACGCCCCTTTGTTTGGATCGAATGCATCCCTTACTGCCTCACCAATAAAAATAAGTAGTGAAAGTAAAGTTGCAATAATTAAAAATGAACTGATACCTAGCCAAGGTGCTTGCAAATTATTTTTACCTTGTAGCAACAGGCGACCTAAAGACGGCGAATCAATCGGTAGACCAAAACCCAAAAAGTCTAGTGACGTTAAAGTGGTAATTGATCCACACAGAATAAAAGGCAAAAAAGTTAATGTTGCAGCCATTGCATTAGGTAAGATGTGGTGGAACATAATTTTATAGTCATTCACGCCCATTGCTCTAGCCGCTCGGATATAATCAAAATTACGAGTCCGTAAAAATTCAGTTCGCACAATTCCTGCTAATCCCATCCAACCAAATAAAACAGTAATACCTAGCAACCACCAAAAATCAAGTGGCAAAATGCTGGCTAATAAAATAATCACAAATAAACCCGGCAAGCCACACCAAATTTCAATAAATCGTTGCCCTATCAGGTCTACAGTTCCTCCATAATAACCTTGGATTGCGCCAATAATTACACCAATGACTAAGGTAAACAATGTCAAAAAAATTGCAAAAAACATCGAAATACGAAAACCATATAAGATGTTGGCCAGTACATCAAAACCCGCATCGGTTGTACCTAACCAATGTGACACAGAAGGCGGTGTTGGGAAGGTGTTTGGCGTATCATAAATTAAGGTATTATAACTGTAGCGAAATGGCGGCCATAACATCCAACCATTAGTTTTTATTTTATTTTGAACGACTGGATCAAGGTAATTGGTTTGTGTATTAAATTTCCCACCAAATTCTGTTTCTGGATAAAAATGAAAAATTGGTGAATAGTAACTATTTTGATATTTAATAAAAATAGGTCTATCGTTAACAATAAAATCCGCAAATAAACTAATCACAAAAAAAATCGAAAATAACCAGAGTGAATAATAACCACGGCGATTATGTTTAAATCGTTGCCAACGTTGCTGATTAATAGAGTAGTTGCTGGTCATCAATTGTGCGCCTCAAAGTCAATACGTGGATCAATCATCATATAAGATAAATCGGATAATAGTTTAGTAATAAGCCCTATTAACGTAAAAATATACAGAGAGCCAAAAATGACGGGGTAATCACGTTGAATAATTGCTTCATAACCCAATAAACCTATCCCATTAAGCGAAAAAATAATTTCAATTAGTAACGAACCAGTAAATAAAATACTCACGAAAGCAGCAGGAAAGCCTGATACAATCAGTAGCGTTGCATTACGAAAAACATGTTTATACATAATTTTTCTTTCGCTTAATCCTTTAGCACGTGCGGTTATGACATACTGTTTACGGATTTCATCTAAAAATGAATTCTTGGTCAGCATAGTGAGTGAAGCAAAACCGCCAATGACCATCGCAATCGTGGGTAAACAAATATGCCATGCGTAGTCTTTCACTTTGCCCCAAAAATCAAGTTGTTCAAAATGATTTGAAACCAATCCTCGTAGTGGAAAAATATCCCAATAACTACCACCAGCAAACAGCACAATTAACAATACAGCTAATAAAAAAGATGGTATAGCATAACCAATTATAATCAACGTACTAGACCAAAAATCAAATATTGAACCATCTTTTACTGCTTTGCGAATACCTAAGGGGATTGAAATCAGATAAACAATTAACGTACTCCATAACCCCAATGAAATTGAAACAGGCAAACTTTTGACAATCAAGCCTAATACCGATTCACTTTTAAAAAAACTATTACCAAAATCAAATAAAATATAGTGTTTGAGCGTTTCAACATAACGTTCAAATAGGGGTTTATCAAAACCATACTGTTTTTCAATCATCGCGACAACTTGCGGATCAAGCCCACGAGATCCACGATAGTTTGACTCATTTTTATACTGCTGTACTGATGTAGATGAACCACTACTACCTGGCAATACCCCTTGCCCAGCTTGCGGTCCACTTTCAATCATAGCAAGCGCCTGATCGACAGGTCCGCCCGGTGCCACTTGCACAATAAAAAAGTTGATTGTTAAAATTACAAATAATGTTGGAATAATCAGTAGTAATCGACGAATAAGATAATTTAGCATATTAATGTTCCTGATTCTTAGGCAGGCTAGCTGCTTTGTCTGCATCATACCACCAACTATCAATCCCTATCGCATAAGTTGGCTGTATAGCTGGTTGCCCAAATTTGTTCCAGTAAGCATAATATGTTTTACTGTTATACCACATAGGAATCATTGGATATTCTTGCGTTAAAATACGATCAAGTGCTCGCCCAAGTGGCACGAGCTCATCTTGATTATCCACATTCTTAGTTATTTCAGCAATAATGGCATCAATAGCCTGATTATGTAGCCCTGAAGCATTCCACGATGAGTTAAGATACTCACTTCCCCAAAGCACTAGCAAACTCGAACTTGGGTAATTTACGGCATAATAATCACGTGCAACCATATCATAATCACGTTCACGAACGCGCCGTAATTGTTGTGCTGAATCCAACAAAGTAATTTTCATAGTGATTCCCAATCGGGCTAAATTTTGTTGAAAAGGAATGGCGTATTTAATATCGCTACCAAGATAACTGATCAGTTCAAATTCAAATGGTTGCTGTGTTTTAGTGTTAATTAAGTTGCCGTTTTTGATTGCCCATCCGGCTTGTTTTAATAATTCAGCAGCTTTTAATAAATTATCACGATTAAAGCCTTTACCATCACTTTTGGGAATAGAATAAGCATTCTTAAAAACGGCTTCTGGAATAATATGTTTATAAGGATTTAACCACTTCAATTCTTGCTCTGTTGGCTTGCCTTTTGCCGCATAAATAGTGTTTTCAAAAAAACTATAAGGTCTTTTGTAACTATCATAATAAAATGCATGATTCAACCATTCAAAATCAAATGCCAATGTGATAGCTTCACGCACTTTGATATCTTTAAATAGATCTTTTTGCAAATTAAATGCTAACCACTTAGTATCAGTTGCCGTTTGAATGGGTTGTTCTTGTTTAATAATATGCTTAGAATCAAAATATTTACCTTGGTATTGAGTAAACCAGTTTTTAGGCTGATCTTCCGCGCGCAAATCATATTCACCCGCTTTAAATGCCTCTAACGAAACATTATTATCCATATAGTAATCAATACGTTTTTCGTCAAAATTATCTAAACCTTTATTTATAGGCAAATCGCGCGCCCAATAATTTGGATTACGCCGATAAACAACATATTGTCCTAATTTATATTCACTAATATAGTAAGAACCACTACCAACGGGCGGTATACTTAATGGTTCAGAAAGATCATGATTTTGCCAAAAATGTCTAGGAATAACTCGCATACTACCAACAAATGAAAACAGTTTTTCACGATCGGAAGCGGGTATATCAACACGCACACGGTAATCATCTATCGCTTTAACTGTGATTCCTTTGTTATAAACACGATATTGAGGTACCCCTTCGGTCATAAATTTATCAAAGGTAAACTCAACATCATGGGCTGTTATGGGTTGATCGTCTTGAAAACGAGCCTTGGGATTAATTATGACTTCTGCCCAGCGATAACTATCAGAATAGGTGATTGATGTCGCAATTAGTGGATAAAAACTGGTAATATCATCAGCTGTATTGGTAAAAAGCGTATCATATAGCAGTCCTGAGTTTCGCTCAGGAGCGCCACGGCTAGCAAAACGATTCAAATTATCAAAAGACCCTACTTCAGCCAGTTTAATTACACCACCTTTAGGTGCATTAGGATTGACATAATCAAGATGCTTAAAATGCTCAGGATACTTGGGCTGGCCTGACAGTGAAAACACCGTTTTATGATAAATTTTCTCATAATGTTGGCTAGGACCAACAAGATCAATTTGCTGATCTTCAAGTAACTGAGCTGGGCTATTAGTATCCGCTTCTATCTCAGTTTGAGTTTGATGTACAATTTGTTGCTCTTCATCGGCAAAAGCAGGTGCACAACAAATGACTATGCCACTTAGGCAACTCAAGATGAATAATGTTTTTATAGGTTGTTTAACTCGACTAATCATCCTCATCCCTTTCCTGCTTTTTTAACAACTGCATCTGTATGTTACTTTCGATTACTAACATATCTAAATCATTTAAGGTGATAACATTCCCCCCTCAACTAAGTTCTATATTTTGCCAAACTTCAACTAAATGAGCAAAAACTAATTAATAAAGTGAACTTAAAATGATATGCAACCTAAATATACCTTTATTTTTATATTAAACAAGCTATATTAAATTAATTATAAATAATGAGTATGGTTATATAATTAAAAAAACTTACGTAGTACAGCATCTATTTCCAAATAGTAAAAAAGGAATAAAACTCAATGGCTGAATCGTTTTATCAATATTGGGGAAAATGTCGCCAGAGCGCTAATAACGATAATTATCACTTGCTGGCTTATCATAACTTAGATGTTGCCGCTTGTGGCTATCAAATAATTAAACATAATTATTTCAATGCCGCTGAATTGTTTGAACAGATAGGTTTTTCCAAAGATACTAACGAAAAAACAGCCCTCTGGTTTGCCTATTTTTTGGCTTGGCATGATATAGGTAAATTCGCCAATGGGTTCCAACAGTTGTTTAAGCACAACAATCCGCAACTCGTTGCTGCTGATCCGGCAAAAAGATACATGTCCAGACATGATTCTCTTGGATTTTGGTTATGGGGTACTTTTCTTAAGAATAAAACTGAAATTCAGTTATCTAACTATAATAGAAAGATAGAGCATTTTTTGGATATATGGTTACTCATCATGACAGGCCATCATGGCAAGCCACCAGAATTGCGAGTAAATGGCAACTTATCATTTAATCAACAAGATAAACAAGCAGCATTAGATTATATAAAAGCAATTAATGAGTTTTTTATTAGCGAACATAAATTAGCAGACTATTGCTCTTTCTTTTTTGATAAAGCATTGCAAAAAAAACTTAATCAAATAAGTTGGTTAATTGCTGGTTTAACCGTTATTAGTGATTGGCTAGGATCTAACGAATCGTTTTTTCCTTTTTGTTCCCAAGTAATACCTCTTGCTGAATATTGGCATAAGCATGCTATTATTCAAGCAGAAAAAGCGATATCTACTTTACCCAAAACATCGCCTATTGCCCCTTTTATTGATATCAAAAATTTATTTCCATTTATTGAAAAGCCCACACCACTGCAACAACAAGCACTATCATGCCAATTGGCTAATGACGGTCCAGAATTATTTATTATGGAAGATGTTACAGGGGCTGGGAAAACCGAAGCCTCAATGGTTTTAGCACATAGACTAATGACAGCTAAAAAAGCTCAAGGTATTTATATTGGCTTACCAACCCAAGCAACAGCAAATGCCATTTATCAACGTACAGCGACAATTTATGGGCAACTCTATCAGGCCGATAGTCACCCTTCACTAGTATTAGCACATGGTGCTAGCTATATGAACCCTCATTTTAATCAATCAATTATCAGCAGCGAGGATAGCTGCGAGCAACAATATCCTACAGGCGAACAGACCATTAGTGCGGAGTGTCAGGAATGGTTTGTTGATACTCGGAAAAAGGCGCTATTGGCTGAAGTTGGTGTCGGTACCTTGGATCAAGCATTAATGGCGGTTATGCCATTTAAACATCAATCATTACGATTATTAGGTCTAAGACATAAGTTACTCATATTAGATGAAGTTCATGCTTATGATAGTTACATGGTTAAATTATTAGAATCGTTATTGCATTATCACGCCTTACAAGGTGGTAGTGCTATTATTCTTACCGCCACCCTACCCCATTTTTTACGTGAAAAGTTACTCAATGCATTTTATACAGGCTTAACAAATCATCCTCAAGATCTACTTTTAAACCATAACTTACCTTTCCCTCTCATAACACAGCTTAATCATAATGGTTTAGTAGAACAAGCAATAGACACTCGGGATGAAGTCAAGCGTCAAGTAAACATTGAATGGATAGATGATATTGATGCAGGTATAAATAAAATCCGCCACACGATAGCACAAGGTAAAATTATTTGCTGGATCAAAAACAGTATTGACGATGCAATTAGTTTGTATCAACAATTGCAATTAAAATTAGAGATAGATAGCAATAATATATTACTTTTTCATAGTCGTTTTGCTTTTTGTGATCGCCTTGAAATTGAACAAAAAACACTAAAATGGGCAGGTAAAACATCTAACCGTAATACTCGCCACGCAAAAGTGATTATTGCAACTCAAGTTATTGAACAATCATTAGATCTTGATTTTGACGAGATGATTAGTGATATTGCCCCAATTGATTTATTGATACAACGTGCCGGCCGTTTAAGACGCCATGTACGAGATCAACAAGGTAATGTTAAACCTTTTGATGAAAAAACTCAGCCTTATGATGATCGTGGACAACCCATTTTAACTGTACTTGCGCCACATTGGCAGGACAATCCCCAAAAAGATTGGCTTGATAATCCAACCTTTCGCAATACCAGTTATGTCTACCCTAACCATGCTTATTTATGGTTTACCCAAAAAATATTACTGACTCAACGCGTTATCAAAATGCCTGAAGATGCCCGATTGTTAATTGAGTCAGTTTATGCACAAGACATTGAACCACCAACGGGATTACAAGAAGCCTTTTACTCTGCACAAGGAAAATCACTTGGCCAAGCTTCGATCGCAAATCAAAGTTTATTACAGCTTAATGATGGATATAATCGAACCTCTTGCAACGGATGGGAAAAGAATATTGAACTATCAACCCGACTATCAGAAGATAACGTCGATCTGTATTTAGCTTATAAGCTGGAAGATAACATAATACCTTATTGCACCAATAGTGAATATGCGTGGGCACAAAGTCGTGTTCCGCTAAGCATTTCAAAATGGGAAAAAATAAAAAAGAATATCCCACAACTTGATCAACAAAGCTTAGAAAAGATTAGACTGCAAATACATAGACCTCAAGCCATTATTATCTTAATTGAACAAGGTAAAGAATCAACTTTTTACTCAAAAGAGATAGGATTTTATGCAAGTTAATTACGTATATATTTACTAATAATATGATTAAAAATCAAACTAAAGATTTGGTGGAATTTTACTTTTTTATTTTAATTATAGAACTATTAGCGATAATTAGTCTGCTCCCTATACGTGTTGCAATAAACTGAGTTAGAAAACGGTATTTCCATCGAAATGCCGTTGTTCCTTGAACACTAGAGATAATTAATTTTTGTAAAAAGGTTTCAGGTAACTATACGTTTCAGTATAAATATCTTAAAAATAGATAAGAAACCCAAAAATTGATTATCATTGTTCAATTGAACGGTTGGATGCACTTACCGCCTATACAAGGAATATTAAGTATTGTTAACTAAACTCAAAATATTACTTATTGCCGTTTTTGCTTGATGACTGTTTTTCCAACAAGTTGAACCTGTTAATAACGCACCTTTATTAAGGATTTCATCTAAACCAACATTACGCAATTTATCGAAAGAATCGAAGTTCATCTCTTCAAGTCTTTCAATAATTTTGGCACCCACGAATTTAAGTTCCATCAATTGCTGTCGTTCTGTTTCTGTAAAGGCCATATTATTCTCCTTACATTATATTGAATATAATTTTAAACTGATGCATTTAGCTTTTTCCACTTTCTGATTTTTGCTCTAAACGATTTAAAAGGCGCCACAGAATTAATATGGATAAATCGAGCAACAGTCCAAGATTCAGGATAAGGTGTAGTCCAATTACGGCTATCTTTTATAAACAAAGTGTCTTCGTTCAAAGATTGAATCCAATCATTCCAAATGGTGATTTGCTGATTAAATGCTTGAATTAATGCCTGTAATGATAGGTATTGATATGTTTTATAAAATTGTTGATACAAATTACCCAATTGATTCCATTTGTATCCAGAAGCCGGTAATTCAGGTGTTTTACCAGCAAGTTCATCATCATCCCAAGATTTCACCAAATTAAGCCAACCGAGTTGATAAGCAATCATTTGTGCAGGAGTACGATCAACGCCCTCTACCAAAGAGTCTTTTTGTGATTCAGATAAAACTATAAACTCATCAATAAATAGCTTGGCCGTTTTGTTTATTTCATCTAATAACTGCTGTTTAGTTGCATAAGCCATGTCACCTACTTCTTATGAGATCATTCATATCTTTAAATATAACATAAAATCAATATATTATCTAAATATTTTTAATGAAATCTCTGTTTTTATTTTTCTTTGTTTTTGAAATATTCCAATTCTTCATCGATAAAATATCGTACTAGATTTGCATATAGATCTTTGATGATTTCGCCATTAAGTCCTAATTCATTCGACCATTGTTTTCGTTGCTCTAGCATACTGTCAAAACGTTCTTTGGCTTGTACATCAGTGGTATTTTTTTTGAACTTACTGGCAGCTTTGACGTATTCAAAGCGTGTAGCAAGCAATTTAATTATGGAATGGTCAATCTGATCTATTTCGGCACGAATGTGGTTCATATTCTCACATTTGTTTGGCGCTTGGGTAGGTTTATAAGTCACGATTTTATACCTTTTGTTTATTTAACTTTTTATATCCTATCACTATTAGATTATGCACAAAAGTATCACTTAGTAGATGTCATCGTTGCACTATATTTATATATACAAAATTGATTGTGCACTTTTAATAGAATTGAGTTTAATATTTGGAGATATTCAATAATTAATTGATTTTTTTATTTATTAAATCAATTTCGTTTTTCATTGATAACCACTGAATAACACAATAATATAACTAAAAATTTTGGTCATGCATCTGCTAACAAATACTTCGAGAATTTTATATACTTTAAGTGGGTTTTAAAGAATCTTACAGAATATTGATTGGTGGAGCCAAGGGGGATCGAACCCCTGACCTCAACGCTGCCAGCGTTGCGCTCTCCCAGCTGAGCTATGGCCCCAAATAGAAAGGGATAAAACTGTGGCTAATAATATGCAACTAAATAATAAGTGTCAATCGATTTGATATTATTTGTTTAAAAAACAGGCTAATAAAACTCTGCCTATTGATGGCAGAGTTTACATAATTAACGCAATATTGAAGGTTGATCTGCGCCTTCTGCTTCAATTTTAGGTGGCATAAAGTGTTCACGTTTTACGCCCAATTTAAGTGACATATACGCAGCCACATAAATTGATGAAATTGTACCAAGTACAATACCAACGCCTAATGTTTCAGAAAAACCTTTTAACATTGAACCACCAAAAATATACAGAATAATCACCACAACAAGGGTTGTACCTGATGTCATTAAAGTACGATGCAAAGTTTGTGTTAACGAAATATTAATAACATCGTAAGGCTCTGCTCGACGAATCTTTCTAAAATTTTCACGAATTCTATCAAAAACAACAATGGTATCGTTAAGTGAATAACCAATAATTGATAGCATCGCTGCAATGATAGTTAAATCAAGTTCTCGTTCAAATAGTGATAGATAACCTGCAGTAATAACAACATCATGTGCTAAGGCAACAACCGCACCCGTACCAAATCGCCACTCAAAGCGAAAGGCAATATAGATTAAAATACACACTAATGCGGCACATATAGCCAAAACACCATCTTGAGCAAGTTCAGCTCCAACTGTTGGACCGACAAATTCAATCCGTTTAATTTGGGCATTGGCATCAATATCTTTATGGACTAAATTAGAAATTTTTGTGCCTAGTGCATTATCAATAGCAGATGAGGCACTACCGTCTTCTTGCTTAGCCGAAGGTAATCTAATGATGATATCTTTACTACTACCGTAATATTGTACTATCGGTTCATGATAGCCAGCATTGCGTAAGCTGTTACGAAGGTCATCAAGGTTAACAGCTTTTGTTACGGTGAGCTCAACTGTCGTCCCTCCGGTGAAATCTTGTCCTAGATTAAATCCTTTAACAAAAATAACCACAAAAGAGGCAACAACTAATAACATTGAAATAACAAAAGCAATAAAGCCAAATTTTAAAAAGTCGAGGACTCTGCGACCATGATTCAATTCTCTAACATCATGATTTTGTTTTTTAGTAATACTCACAATAAACCTCTAAATTGATAACTTATTAACGCGACGACCGCCATAAATAAGATTGGCTAGTGCACGAGTACCAACAATTGATGTAAACATTGATGTTACAATACCGATACCTAATGTAATAGCAAAGCCTTTAATTGAGCCTGTACCGACTGCATAAAGAATAACTGCAGTAATTAAAGTGGTAAGGTTAGCATCAAAAATACTGCTCCAAGCACCAGCATACCCTTCATTAATTGCATGTTGTACACCACGTCCATTACTAAGCTCTTCTTTTATTCGTTCGTTAATCAGTACATTGGCATCAACAGCCATACCCACAGTTAACACAATACCTGCGATACCAGGCATGCTTAGCGTTGCCCCAGGAAGTAAAGACATTACACCAACAATTAATATTAAGTTTGCAACTAATGCAAGGCTTGCAAACACACCAAACAAACGATACATCACTAGCATAAAAATGACAGAAATCAATAAACCCCATGCGCAAGATTCTAAGCCTTGGGTTATATTTTCTTGCCCCATTGATGGTCCAACTGTTCGTTCTTCAATAATCTGAATCGGTGCAATTAATGCTCCTGCTCTTAATAATAATGATAAATTTTTAGCTTCATCAATGCTACTAATCCCGGTTACTTGGAAGCGATCACTAAAAATACCTTGAATAGTTGCCACGTTGATAACCCGTTCTTGTTTTTCAAGGATCGGTTTGTCGTTTTCATCACGCTTACCGGTATCTTTGTATTCAACAAATAGGGTTGCCATCGCTTTATGAAGATTTTTTTGGGTAAAATCAAACATTCTTTTACCCCCCGAACCATCAAGTGTAATAGCAACTTCGGGTTGACCATATTGATTAGCACGATATGAAGAATCGGTAATATGATCGCCAGTTAATACAATACGTTTATAAAGTAGTACTGGGCGACCGTTTTCCATATACTGAATTTCTGAACCATACGGTATTCGCATATCGCCATTGATGATAGCAGGTAAATTAGGTGTGCTCTCTTCGTTAACTTGTCTAAACTCTAGTGTTGCCGTTGCCCCCAAAATACGTTTGGCTAATGCTGTGTCTTGTATGCCTGGTAATTCAACAACAATACGATCTGCACCTTGACGTTGGACAATTGGCTCAGCAACACCTAGTTGATTGACACGGTTACGCAAAATTGTGGTATTTTGTTGCACTGCGTCATTTTTCGCTTGTTGTAAACGTCGTTCGCTGACATTGATTACAACACTGTTCTCACTTTGAGAAATAACTCTGAAATCTTGTAACCCATTGATCTTAGTGATAGCTTTATTGCGTTCTTCTGTATTATCAAATTGTAATACAATTTGCTGATTACTATTTTTGCTGATCTTTTTATAATTTAATTTGCTATTAGCAAATTCAGCTTTTATGTTTTCAATAGATTGCTCAGTGAGTTTACTTAATGCGGTGGTCATATCAACCTCCATCAGAAAGTGAACACCACCACGTAAATCAAGCCCCAGTTTCATAGGTTCTGCACCTAACACAGTAAGCCACGATGGAGTTGCAGGTGCTAAATTTAATGCAACTATATACTGTTCACCTAACGCGTCTGATATGAGTTCTTTGGCTTTAAGTTGTGTGTCATTATCACCAACACGAATCAAAATCGACTTATTTTCATAAACTAATGATTTCGTTTCGATGTGATTATCAGCCAAAAGTTTTTTAATCTTATCTTGCGTAGCAACATTAATTTCGGCTGTGTTTGAGCCTGAAATTTGTATAGCGGGATCTTCACCATAAATATTTGGAAGTGCATAAAGTAGGCCGAGGCAAATTACAACGACCAACATAATGTACTTCCACAAAGGATAGCGATTTAACACGACATATTCTCTTGTGGGTTAGGTTAGGTAATTCATACAATGAACGATAATAGATAACTCTCTATTATAGTGATTTCATTGTTCCTTTTGGTAAAACTGAAGTGATAAAGTCACGCTTGATCACAACTTCAGTGGTATCATTTAACTCTAGCACTAGGTAACCATTTTCGTTAACTTTTGCTACACGACCAATAAGCCCACCACTAGTTAAAACTTCATCACCTCTTGAAATTGATGCCATTAAATCACGATGAGCTTTAACACGTTTTTGTTGTGGACGCATAATCATAAAATAGAAAAATAAACCAAATACAACTAACATAATTGGCATAAAATAATCACTACCTGGTTGACTACCATCTGCTGCATAAGCACTAGAGATAAAAAAATTCATACTAATCCTCTTGATTCAAATTAAATTTTTAAAGGTCAGAATTATAACACAATAAATAAATCTATTATTAACTATTTCTTGTCAAAAAGTTTCAGGAAAGTATGTGTCTAAGTATAAAAACAAAGCATTTTAGGCTACTTAAGCTAATATGAATCCGCCACAAAAACGATAAAACAATAAAAGCGAATTATCATTAATTACGTAGTCAAATATTGTGCCATGCTAACTAAGTTAAATAGCCATTTAGGGTAAATTCCACAAAGTAGCGTCAATAATGCACATAACACAATAATTAACTCGCTTATTCGAATATTAATCCATTTTAATTTAATTGAAGATCCGCTTGAAATTTGATCGTCACCAAAAGTTGGTCTTATATAAAGATTAATAATTAAGCGAGCATAAAAATAAAGCCCCAATGCACTACCCATAACAACGGCAGCAACTAACCACCATAATTCAGCCGTTACGCCTAATAACACCAATAAAAATCGTCCAACAAAGCCTGCTGTTAATGGTGTACCTGCCAATGATAAAAGCCCTACCCCCATCGCTAATGCTAGAATTGGTCTTCGCCAAAATAGTCCTAACAGGTCAATTTCATCTTCATGATCTTTAAGTTCATTAGAATGAGAATCTAAACTTATCGTCCCTAAAATACAGATATTAGCTAAAATATAGCCAATTAAATAAACACCAATCGTTTCTAATGCAAGCACTTGATATTGAACAGCAATTAAAGCTGTTAAGAGATAACCGAAATGTGCTATTGATGAATAAGCAAGTAATCGTTTTAAGCTACTTTGCATTAGCGCCAATAAATTGCCCCATAAAATAGAACAAAAAGCCATAATAACTAAAATAATCCGAATGGTTTCGTTGTTAACAATGGGTGCTAATAGAAATAGTCTTGCGATAGCACAAAAAATCGCAACTTTTCCAACTGTTGATAGCAATAAAGCAACAACTGTTGGTGCGCCTTGATAAACATCAGGCAACCAAAGTTGAAATGGCACCAATGATAATTTAAAACCAATACCAACCAACATTAAGCAAACACCCATCAGTAATAATATACTTAGAGAAGGCATTGTTGAGAGTTGATAACTAAGGCCGCTAAAAGTCAACTCTCCGGTCGTGGCATAATAAAAAGCGATACCCATCAATAAAAATACGCTGGCAACAGCAGATAAAATCATATACTTAACGGCAGCTTCTAATGAATGAGTCTGTGTATATTGATAACCAATTAAGCCAACAAATGGAATAGATAACAGTTCAATCCCAATAAAAAATGAGATTAAATGGCTGGCATATACGAGTGTTACACCACCTAATGCCATAAAAAGTAAGATTAAATAAAATAACCCGTGCTGAAGTTTCTCTTGTTTAAACCAACGATATGCGAAACAAGAAACGGCAATGGATATAATCAAAATCAAGCTGGTATAAAGTAATCCGTAGCCATCACAGGTGAAAAGCGCGGTGATATGACGTGCCAGCCATTCATCCGTTAAATGAAAATCGATGAGAAAATTATCATCAACATTAGTATTAGTATTAGTATTAGTATTAGTATTAGTATTAGTATTAGTATTAGTATTAGTATTAGTATTAGTATTAGTATTAGTATTAGTATTAGTAGACTGACCGCTTTCGATATTACCGTCAATACTTATATTGTCACGTTCATTCGATGGCCCCACAATTTCAGAAGATACAGTATCAATTGCAATTGTTTCTTCGCTCGATGGATTTGGCTCTTTAGTAGAAGCAGAAACTGACGCCGATATTTGCATATTGTCATTGCTAATATCGGTTATATGTTGTGTACTAAACGAAATTTTATAGCCAATCATCACAGAGCAGATCAATGCACCAGTTAATCCACACACAGTTAAAATAGCACATCCTTTAGTGCCTACTTTAAAAATAAATAGGGAACATAACAAAACAATGATGGCAAAGCTTAATACAAAAATAGGCGATAAAGCTATCATAGATTATTACTCTCCAACTCGCTCGGTAGTTATGTATTGTTGCGTTTGATTAACGACAGAATAAGACATATCTAAAACCACTTGAGGATACAAACCAATAACAATAAGAACAATTAAAATGCTTGATAATAACAATAAATCTTTTTTACTAAGTAAATGTTTTATTGCAACACCATTATCAACTGCACCATAAAAAATAGGCTGCATACGTACAATAAATGAAATAGACAGTAATAGTAAGCCAATTATTAATAAGATAGTATAAAAGGAAAAAACTGAATAACTACCAAATAACATCATATAATTTCCAACAAAATTAGCCGTGCCAGGAATACCTAATACAGCTAATATAAAATACAAAGTAAATGAAGATAGATAAGGTACGCGTTCTTTAAGTCCAACAAATTGGTTTATATTTCGAGTTGAATAACATTCCCCCAATAATCCACTAATTATAAACATGCCAACTATTGCTAAATTGATAGCTATCATTTGAATAACCACACCTTGATAAGCAACAACAGAACCACTATAAATAATGGCCGTAACAAATCCCATTAACGCAATATGAATATAAGCAATGAGTTTTTTAATATCTGTTTGATTAAATGCTAGTAATGCTGCATAAAACACCGTGAATAGAGCAAGAACTAACATAAGTGGCATAATAATGATTGAAGCATTAGGAAATAGAGGTATAACAAAACGTAATAAACCAAATGCTGCAGTATTAAGTAACAATCCACTGATCATCATCGAGCCAGTTGTTGAAGATTCCATATGAGCTTCAATAAACCAGCCATGAAAGGGAACAAAAGGAATACGCACGATAAAAGCAGCTAAAAATCCCAGCATGAGTAAAAATTCGGTATAACTTGAAATGGGCGTTTTTGTTAATACCTGATAATCAAACGTCCAATGCCCTGTTAAGTTCCAGTTGGTCAAGGCTAATGACACAATTGAAATTAGCATAAGTAAACTGCTCAATTGAGTATAAATTAAAAATTTGCTGGCACCGTTAAAACGCAATTGTGAGCTTGAATCTCGTCGTCCCCATAGCGAAATTAAAAAATAGATAGGAATTGCGACCGCTTCCCAAAAGAAGAACATTAAAAATAAATCAGTGATTACAAATAACATCATAATAGCTGATGTCATAAATAATAGGCATAAGTAAAATAGACCAAGATTGTTGAGGCTCTCTTTACTAGAATAGACAATCGTCAATAACACAATAAATAGAGTTGCGGTGATAACGACCATAGATAGACCATCTAAGACAAGATGAAAATGAATGCCTAACAAAGGGATCCATTCTAGATTAACTTCCTGTACCCAATTTGCCCCCTTATTTAACACATCAACGGCATCTACCCATACTACTATTACCATCAATAATGTAATACAAATAGTAGTAAAGGCTACAATTATTGGTAATTTTGACCAACGCATCTGTACATTGGCAGAAACAACGCCTCTTTGTAAACATACATAGCATAACCAACCAATAAATCCGCCTATCACAGGTAAAAAAACAAGCCATAACAACATGAGTGATTACACCTTTATTAAATAAAAATCAGTAACATTAATACGATAATGCTACCTATAACCATCGAAACCATATACCACCGAATTTGTCCATTTTCTAGGTCAACGATGAATGAATTTAATTTTCTGATTCCCCACATTATCCAATAATCCCATAAGGCTAAAGGATCTTTTTTTAACAATTTAGCTAGATAGACATAAGGTTTAACAAATAGAGTATTCAATAAGTAATCATAATGCCAGTCACTATTACATAAACGTAAAAAGAATTTAATCATTGGTGTATTAAGCACTTCTTGCACTTCGCTATTTGGTCGTGCATATAAAATATAAGCAATAAGAAAACTCAATCCGCTCACCGCAGCTAATAATAGCTGAAAGGAGATCTGTCCATTCGTATCTAACTCCGCGATTGGGATAATGCCTTGAATCGGTAATGGAAAATAAATGAACAACGCAGTAGTAAATATCAATAATATAAAAATTGGACAATAACTTATCCATTTAGTTTTTGTAAAATCATACCGTTTTTGTTTTTGATAAAATACCATCAAAATTAAACGCCATATTCCTAAGCTCGAAAATAAAATCCCCATCAAACCAATGGTTCCGGATATCAATCTATCTTTAGCCATTAATCCCCAAATGATATCCCCTTTAACATAAAATGATGCCGAAATCCAAGGCATGGCACTAAGTGACAACATAATTAACAAAAATACTACATGTAACACAGGAAAAGATTTGATTAAACCGCCCAATTTACTTATATCACGCTCACCTTGACATTTTTTGATTAAAATTGATGAGGCTAAAATCAGCAATGTACTTGTTACTGTATAATTAATTAAGCAATTAAGAGACAAACTCCAACTTTGCGTTGAAAACGCATAAAATAGATAGCTAATTTGTGCTAAATTGATATAGGTGATAATTCGTTTAATATCATACTGAACTAAGGCGATAGTACTAGCAAATAATATGGTTAACGATGACATTATTGATATAATAGCAAGCACATCATTTGACATCATAAACAAATTACTAAGCCTTAAAACTAAATATACTCCAGCTAAAATCACCGTTGAAGATTGTAATAAAGCTACCGCAGGCATTGGCGCTAATGTTGTTTGAGCAAACCATGAATGCATAGGAAATAGCGCAGACTTACTCATTGCACCAAGGAACAGCATTAAAGTTATCCAAAATATGATGTCTGAATCGACCGCTAAATTATCATGTGCTTGCGTCAAAACATCACGAATATTTAATGTCCCTAAATTTTGGTATAGTAAAAATATACCAATAATAAAAAAAATATCAGTTAAATGCATAATGATAAATGCCTTTACTGCTGCATAACCATTACGAGCCTGTTTATAGTAAATACCGATAAGTAAGTAAGTACTTATGCTCACACCTTCCCAGCCAATTAACATAACAAATAGATTATCAACTAATACAACGGTTAATATACTGGCAATTAATAAATTACTGTAAGCATAAAAATTATAAATATCCTTTCTTGAAGTTAAATAACAAGCTGCAAAAAAATAGATAAAAAAACCAAAAAATGAGATTAAAACTAAAAAGGTTAGTGATAAGCCATCTAAGGTTAAAGAAATAGGCACAGTAAAATCACCCACTGAAAACCAATTCCATAATGGTCTGGTATAAACTAAGATCATATCAGGTACTGTATTAGAACTAAAATCAATGCAAGCAAATACAGTAATTAGTGTAATTACTAGCATAGTACTAATACCAATAATCATCACATTAATTGATCGAATATGTCTCCCTAGACACACTAATATTAGAAAAGAGAGTAAGGGAACAATAATAGTTAAATAAAGTAAATTCATCCTTTCATTTCACTCAATGAATCAATATTAAAAATTTTTCGACGGTAGAATAGTTTCATCATCAATGCAAGCCCCACACACACTTCAGTTAAGGCTATTATAACTGCTAATATTGCCAGTACTTGACCATCGGATTGTTGCCAATAGCTACTTGCCGCAAATAATGCAACTATTGCACCATTATTCATAATAATAAGGCTAAGTAATAAAAAATAGAGATGGCGCCGAATCATTACCCCTAGTAAACCAATCACAAATAAAATAGACGCAAATATAAGACAATACATGAGAGGAATCATATTATTTCTCCGACAGAAGCCGATGCATGAAATGATAAGCAATGACAACTGCACCCAATAATAAAAAAAAGGCTAATTCAGCCATCAAAATGTAGGCATATACAGACATCTCATGCATTAACTCATGGGATTCTTTCAGTTCTGAATAGTTAGTATTCACTACGCCATAAATAAGGGCTACGAGTAAAATAAAGGCTAATATTAATGGCCCTAACCAAATTTTTGGGCTGATACCCCGTTTATTGTTTTCTACATTATCAACGCTAATTTTCAAAATCGATGCGACAAGTAAAAAAAGCGTTACCGAGCCACCAATGAATAATAGGATATATAAAACAGCAGAAAAATATGTCTCAAGTAGAATAAATATCAGTGCTGAGGCAAAAAGGGAAATAATAAGATATAAGATTGCTTTATCAATCCGTAAGCTACTAATCACTTTTACACTGGCAACAATAGCAATAATCGACGCGATATAAAAAACAGCGATCATTAAATAATCCAATATGTATTGATAATGCTGTTAGTATATACCCAAATGATATCAAGATACAGTTTACCACTGCGTTCATCGCAAAATAATCTTGTTAAATAAATCTTCTGATGCACATTTTTAGTTGCTGATTTTTCATGGTAGATATAATTAAAACAATTAAAAAAAATAAAAACCATAAAATTTTATTATTTAAATTCAAAGCAACATTGTTATAAAGTATATAAGTTATCCACATTAACCAATAATTATACCTATCCCATTAATTGTCATTTGGGGGCATGCATCTTAAAAATGCTTAGGCATAATAAAATCGAAGATGAGAAAATCATGAATAACCAATATTCCTCAATGCGAAGTAATGTCAATATGTTAGGCACTTTACTAGGCAATGCAATAAAACGCGCCACAGGCAATGAAACATTTGATTTAGTCGAAAAAATAAGAAAATTATCAAAATCAGCTCAACAAGGAAATCCCAAAGCACATAATGATCTGCTCACGTTAATTGAAAACCTTAATGATGATGATTTATTACATATTGCACGCGCATTTAATCAGTTTTTAAACTTAGTCAATACAGCTGCTGAGTATTATGGTATTTCACCCCATGGGGAAGCATCTAGTAGTCCTAAAAAAATGACCGAATTATTTAGTACTCTTAAAAGTCTCAATTTTTCAAATAAAACCATTACAAAAGCAATTAATGATTTGTCGATTGAATTAGTGCTAACTGCGCATCCAACTGAAATTAATCGCCGGACAATGATCAATACTTATACTTCTATTAATAACTGTTTATCTCAACTGGATCATGATGATTTAGCCGACTATGAAATTGAGCGAATTATGCGCCGCTTAAAACAGTTAGTTTGTCAGGCATGGTATACCGATGAAATCCGCAAAAAACGCCCAACGCCACTTGATGAAGCAAAATGGGGGTTTTCAGTCATTGAAGATAGCTTATGGGAAGGTGTGCCGCTATTTTTGCGTGAGCTTAATGACCAGTTAGTCGATGCCTTTGATGAGCAATTATCAGTTGATCATGTGCCAATTAAATTCACCTCATGGATGGGGGGCGATCGTGATGGTAACCCAAATGTGACAGCTAAAGTGACCGAAAAGGTCATGTTACAAGCTAGATTAAAGGCAATCGAATTATTTTTAGCCGATATTCAAATACTGGTACGTGAACTTTCAATGACAGAATGTAGTGATTCAGTTATTGATCTGTTAGAAAAAAACAACAAAACCGCTTCCGAACCTTATCGAGCTGTAATGAAGCAATTACGAACACGCTTAATTAACACTCACAACTATATTGAAGCTTTGCTGAACAATGAACGAGTATTACCGCCCAGTGATATTTTAATTAAAAATGAACAGCTATGGATGCCACTTTATATCTGTTATGAGTCATTAATTGATCATGGTATGTCAACTATAGCCCATGGTCCATTACTTGATACTTTACGACGCATAAAAAGTTTTGGTTTACAATTAGTCCGATTAGACATTCGACAAGACAGCTCTATGCACACTGAGGCGCTTGACGCATTAACCAAAGAGCTTAATTTAGGTAGCTATGCAAAATGGACGGAGCAAGAAAAACAAGCATTTTTATTAACTGAATTACAATCTAATCGTCCATTATTACCTTATAATTGGCAACCCCATGAAATGGTTCAAGAAGTATTAGATACTTGTCGTGTAATAAAAAAAGCGGGCGAAGAAGCAATCGCCTCTTACGTAATATCAATGGCTAAAGCTCCTTCTGATATTTTAGCCGTTTACCTATTATTAAAAATCGTTGATTGTCAAAAATATATTCCAATAGTGCCATTATTTGAAACATTAGAAGATTTAAATAACGCTAAATCGGTCATGCAAAAACTACTAGATATTCCTTGGTATCGTGACAAAATTCAAGGAAAGCAAATGGTAATGATAGGTTATTCTGATTCGGCTAAAGATGCGGGAACACTCGCAGCATCTTGGGCACAGTATCGGTCACAAGAGGAGTTAGTTAACTTATTTGAAAAATATGATACTAATTTAGTGTTATTCCATGGGCGAGGCGGCTCAATCGGTCGAGGTGGAGCACCAGCACATGCCGCCCTGCTTTCACAGCCACCTGGCTCATTAAAAGGCGGACTTAGAGTTACCGAACAAGGTGAAATGATCCGTTTTAAACTTGGTCTACCCGAAGTTGCACTTAGTAGTCTAATGCTCTATGCGTCGGCTATTTTACAAGCTAACTTATTGCCACCGCCAGCACCAAAACAAGTCTGGCGCAATATCATGGATGAAATGTCTGAAATTTCGTGCAATTGCTATCGCAGTTATGTACGAGAACGAGCAGAATTTGTTGATTATTTTAGAGCAGTAACGCCAGAGGCGGAATTAGGTAGATTACCACTTGGTTCAAGACCACAAAAACGTCGAACTGGCGGTGGTATCGAAAGTTTACGTGCTATTCCATGGATTTTTGCTTGGACACAAAACCGTTTAATGGTGCCATCTTGGCTCGGTGCTGGTAGTGCACTTAGAGTAGCTATTGAAGAGGGTAAACAAAATCTTCTTAAAGAGATGTATCACAATTGGCCATTTTTTAATGCTCGATTAGGTATGCTTGAAATGGTTTATGCCAAAGCAGCACCGAATATTCATGAATATTACGAGCAACGTTTAGTCGATCCTGCTCTATGGCCATTAGGTGAAGAGCTAAGAAATTTGTTAACCCAAGATATAAATACCGTGCTAACCATTACCGATGATATTAGCTTAATGGCTGATTTACCTTGGATAGCACAGTCAGTGGCATTGCGTAATACTTATATTGAACCATTAAATTTGCTACAAGCAGAGTTATTAAGTCGTTCACGAAAATCAAATGGTAACGAAAATATTATAGTAGAACAGGGATTAATGATTACTATTTCAGGAATTGCAGCTGGTATGAGAAACTCGGGATGAAAAAGATCAATACTTTTTCTGCAGTCAACAAAGAACTCGCTTTTTAACGAGTTCTTTGATCTCATTGATGTATAAAATAGACCAAGTTATCGCTCAATGCCGAAAAACTCAAATGTTCTAAATCCAAACACATCAAATATAAGTGCGCTCCGCCTAACAAAAAGTGAACTTATTTTCAATAAAAAATACTCAGGAAACTTATTGATTTTATTGAACTTTTTTTGTAAAAATCATTTAATTATGTAATATGGGGTCCAAAAACAAGTTCAGATAGTAGATTGATAGATCAAAAGGGAAACCAAAAGGAAATGTATTTATAATAGCCCCAAAAGCACCAATATTTTTACTGCTAGGGCAGGTATAAATTGATAAAATAACTATCCAAAAATATCGCCATTATTACTAATCAAATACAGTGCGTTATTATCACAATGAACAAAAATATATGCTAGCTGATAGTATATTTTTAAGTATTTTTGATAGCATCCCAATAAAAAATAAACCCCGAATGATATCGAGGTTTGTCAACAATCTAAAAAGGACAATGCTTTTTTATTTTTTAGGTAATAACTGTTCTAAATAAGCTTTAGCGTCTTGATCGCCTTGTTCGCTAGCTTTAGTAAACCAATAGATAGCACGCTCTTGATCTTTATCAATACCTTCGCCTTCCAGATATTTAACGCCCAAATTATATTGAGCATCAACGCTACCTTGCTCTGCCGCTTTTTGATACCATTCAATGGCTTTTTTAACATCTTTAGGCACCCCACCGCCTACATCATACATCACACCAATATTATACTGTGCATCAACGTTACCCGCCTCAGCAGCTTTAGTAAACCAATAGGCAGCTTGTGTGTTGTCGGGTTTCGTGCCTGTACCTGTTGCATACATAACGGCTAAATTGTACATAGCTAGCACATGTCCGCGCTCTGCCGCTTGTGTATAAAAAAAACTAGCTGCCATATAATCTTGGGTCAAACCATCGCCATTTTCTGACATTAGCCCTAAATAGTATTGCGCCTCTGGAATATTATCTTTAGCAGCTTTACTAAACCAATCAGCTGCAGTCATACGATCTTCTTGTATACCATCACCAAAAAAATAGATCATACCAAGGTTTAAATAAGCGTCATAAAGACCTTCATCACCCGCTTGTGTAAAGTAGTCAATTGCAGTTAATGTGTTTTTTTCTACCCCTTTACCCTCTTGATACATTAAAGCTAAATTATATTTAGCCAATGCATAATTTTGATCTGCCGCCAATTTAAAATATTTAACCGCTTCATTTAAATCACGATTGGTTCCCAATCCACTTTGATACATAAACGCTAAATTATTTTGTGCTTTGGCAAGTCCTTGTTCTGCTGCTTTTTTATACCAGAAAAAAGCACGAACATCACTAGCTTCAACTCCCACCCCTTGTTTATAGATATTTCCTAATGAGTACTGAGCTTCTGCGTTTCCTGTTTCGGCAGATAAACGTAAAGAAGGAAGTAATGAATCGGACTGTTTAAGCTTTAATTGCGTATCGTCTGATTGGGTCTTATAATTTGTAGCCATTGCACTATAAGAAACAGATAACAATAGCATTAATAATATTTGAATTTTTTTCATATTTTTAAAATTATTATGACACTGCCAATAATTATACATAAATGCAATCCCAGGGAATAGTTTTTGTTTAATACTTATATGAGTTATTTTATTTATATAATAAAAATCAGATAAAATACAATTTTATTAATCAATCCGTTCGGTATGTCTGTTGTACAACACTAACAACAATAATTTGGTAAGTATTGAACAACTATATCCTCACAATTACCATCAGGTTTTCGGTATTACCACTGTTAATTTATTTATTTTTTCTAATAAACAATATTCTTCACATATGTTATAAACCAAGTTCATCCCAAATTTCATCAATCCGAGCAACAACTTTAGGATCTTTCTTGATAATTTTTCCCCACTCGCGATTGGTTTCACCTGGCCATTTATTAGTCGCATCCAACCCCATTTTAGAACCCAATCCTGAAACCGGCGACGCAAAGTCTAAATAGTCGATAGGTGTATTATCAATAAAAGTAGTATCACGCTGTGGATCCATACGTGTCGAAATAGCCCACATAACATCTTTCCAGTCACGGGCATTAATATCATCATCACAGACAATCACAAATTTTGTATACATAAATTGCCTTAGATAAGACCAAATCCCCATCATGACTCGTTTAGCATGGCCTGGATACTGTTTTTTAATTGTCACAATCGCAATACGGTATGAGCATCCTTCGGGCGGTAAATAAAAATCGACAATTTCAGGAAATTGTTTTTGTAAAATTGGTATAAAGACCTCATTCAACGCAAGCCCCATTACCGCAGGTTCATCTGGCGGTCTACCAGTATAGGTTGAATGATAAATCGCATCTTTACGACGAGTTAAATGTGTCACGGTAAATACGGCAAATTGCTCAACTTCATTATAATAACCGGTGTGATCACCATACGGACCTTCTGATGCTAACTCATTAGGATCAATATAACCTTCAAGCACGATTTCTGCACTAGCTGGAACCTCTAAATCGTTTGATAACGATTTCACCACTTCGGTTCGACTACCGCGTAATAATCCAGAAAAAGCATATTCGGGTAAGGTGTCTGGTACGGGTGTCACTGCACCTAAAATAGTTGCCGGATCAGCGCCAATCACAACACTAACGGGGAATTTTTGGTTAGGATTTACTTGTTGCCACTCGGCAAAATCAAGTGCCCCACCACGATGTGAAAGCCAGCGCATAATTAATTTATTTTTGCCTAAAAGCTGCAAGCGATAAATACCCACATTTTGTCGATCTTTATAAGGACCTTTAGTAATAGTCAGTCCCCAAGATAACAGCGGTGCCACATCATCGGGCCAGCAATGCATAATAGGTAAACGCGTCAAATCCACTTCATCATCCTTAAAAATCACCTCTTGACAAGGGGCGGATGAACGATGTTTGACTGGCATATTTAGTACTTGTTTATATTTAGGCAATACATTAAAAAATTGCCGTATGCCTTTGGGTGGTTCGGGTTCACGCAAAAATGCCAATAACTCACCAATTTCACGCAAAGCTAAAGTATCTTCACGCCCCATACCCATCGCAACGCGCTTAGCTGTGCCAAATAGATTACATAAAACAGGCATATCATAACCAATCGGGTTTTCAAATAATAAGGCAGGACCTTCGCTGCGTAATACGCGATCAGCAATTTCGGTCATTTCAAGATAAGGATTAACAGGAAAAGTAATTCTTTTTAATTCACCTTGCTGTTCAAGATAATCTAAAAAATCTCTAAAATTTGAAAAATTCATTTATTATTACTCTCTGTTACTAACTCATATTGAGTTGACCAAATACAAAAGGGGGGGGTTAACCTTTGATTAAAACATATCGTTGAATTTTATTAATCTGCATCGATGTTTTCACTGTATATTGGCACTTGTTTATTGTAATTACATGCCACAATTTTAGGTAATAGAGTTTCAAACTGTTTATTGTCGATTTCAATAAATTCATCCTGATCAACTTGATAAAATAAATATTGCTCAGATTCATCATCAAACCGGAACAAGGCTAGCCAGTCATTGCGATCCTCACTATTTTCATTAGCAAATATCTTAATCATGGTATGTTCACGTTTTTCGGGTTGATCATGTAATTTATAATCAATAATCGTTTCAGCAATTTTAGTATCATATTCATCAAAAATAATATAATCACTTTGATTAGCTTGGCACTTTTTTATACTTATTTCAGCATGACTGCTTGGTATAAAAAAACATAAAAAGGAAAACACAAGAGCAGATAAGCTCAATTTCATTTTCGACCTCTTAATTAGATTTAAGCAAACTATGAATTTTACTAATAGCCTCACTATTATTTGGCGATAAAGTAAGACTAGTGGACTCATCAATCGTTAGCCATTGATAAGCTAAATGCTCAGTAAGCATAGGTGTTATCTCATTGATAAGTGGTAGATAAAACCAATGCTCTTTATTTATCTTAACATCTGGCGCATATCTATGCCTAAATTGAGGAAAGATTTCAAATTCAACAGCATGCTTTGCATCAATTAACTCAAGATTTTTCCCTACAATATCAATGCCTGTTTCTTCATATACTTCACGAATTGCAGTGTCTAATGGCGATTCATTAGCTTCCATGCTACCTGTTACTGATTGCCAAAAACAAGGATCATCTTGACGCTGCAACATAAGGCAGCGATTTGTTGTCTGGCAGAAAATCACCACCAGAACAGATTCAGGATTTTTGAATTTTTGCATTAAATATCGCTATTTTTTACTTACTTCAATACCCAATTCAGTTAATGCAGCCGCATTTGCTGGACTTGGCGCATCGGTTAATAAACATGCGGCCGCAGTTGTTTTAGGAAATGCTATCACATCACGGATATTATCTGTTCCACTTAATAACATGCTTAGTCTATCTAATCCAAATGCTAATCCTGCATGAGGTGGTGTGCCGTATTTTAATGCATCGAGTAAAAAGCCGAATTTTTCACGTTGCTCGTGTTCATTAATACCTAGAATTGAAAAAACTGCTTGCTGCATTTCACTGCGATGAATACGAACCGATCCACCCCCAACTTCATAACCATTTATAACCATATCATAAGCATTCGCAACGGCATTTTCAGGGTTTTTGATAAGCTCTTCTGGTGTATAATCTTTTGGTGAGGTAAATGGATGATGCATTGCACTTAGTCCTTCGTCTGTTTCTTCAAACATAGGAAAATCAATAACCCAAAGTACCGCCCATTTACTTTCATCAGTTAAGCTTAAGTCCTTACCAACTTTTAAACGTAATGCGCCAAGTGCATCACTTACAACTTTATAACTATCGGCACCAAATAATAAAATATCGCCATCTTTAGCATTGGCTCGATTAAGTAGTGCTTCCATTTGTGATTCATTAAAGAATTTTGCTACAGGACTTTGTACGCCCTCTAGCCCTTTATGGCGTTCATTAACCTTAATCCATGCCATACCTTTAGCACCATAAACTGAAATGAATTGTGTATATTCATCTAACTGCTTACGCGTTAATTGGGCACCATTTGGTACACAAAGTAAAGCTACGCGACCTTTAGGATCATTGGCTGGAGTTGAAAACACTTTAAAATCAACATCTTTAACAATATCAGCCACGTCAATAATTTCGAGCGGATTACGTAAATCAGGTTTATCGCTACCAAAACGACGCATCGCCTCAGCAAAAGTCATGATAGGGAACTGGCCTAAATCGACATTTTTAACATGCAACCAAAGTTCACGAATCATTTTTTCCATAACCTCACGCACTTGTTCGGCCGTCATAAATGACGTTTCAACATCGATTTGGGTAAATTCAGGTTGACGATCAGCTCTCAAATCTTCATCTCGAAAACATTTTACAATTTGATAATAGCGATCAAATCCTGACATCATCAGCAATTGCTTAAATAACTGTGGTGATTGTGGAAGGGCATAAAATTCACCTTTATGAATCCGGCTTGGTACTAAATAGTCTCGAGCTCCCTCTGGTGTTGCTTTGGTTAACATGGGTGTTTCAATATCTAAAAAACCATGCTCGTTCATAAATGAACGAACAAACGCAGTAATTTTGGCTCGAGTTTTAAAAATCGTTGCCATTTCAGGGCGACGAAGATCAATATAACGATATTTTAAACGCTGTTCTTCACTATTGTTTTGATTGAAATCAAGAGGTAAAACATCACTACGGTTAAATATAGTCAGCTCAGAGGCCAAAATTTCAACCTCACCAGTTGCCATATCTTTGTTGATTTGACCGTCAGGTCGAGCTCTTACTTTCCCTTTGATTTGAATACAAAATTCATTACGTAACTCACCCGCAAGTTGATACGCTTGTTGATAATCAGGGTCGAAAAACACCTGAACCATGCCTTCACGATCGCGCATATCAATAAAAATCATACCGCCTAAATCCCGACGTTTATTGACCCATCCACACAATGTTACTTCTTGATTAATATGAGATGCCGTTAACTGACCGCAATAAATTGAACGCATAAAATACCCTGTTTAAATATCATTCTAAAAAATAGTGTTCATTATAAAACAAATAAAACCCTTATAAAGGCATTTATTGAGATTTATTCTCTATTTATTTAAATATTTTTAATACGTCATCAAAATTATTAACTATATTTATAATAACAATATGATTGTTGACGCTAATAAGCTAGGTTGGGTATAGTGATTACTTAATAACACTGCTGGTTATCATTTAGAGATAGCATTGATAGTGTATAACCATACCAACAATATAAATAAGGAATCTTTAAGCATGGATATTTTAAAAGACTATAGAGTGCATTTACTTGCTCTAGTCGTTGTTTTAATATGTGAGTTCATTGGTAGACAATCGCTCTGGATTATATCTGTGTACCCGATGCTATATGCCATGATTATTGGCGGAATAATTAGCCTTCCCAAATTAAAAATATTAAAACTAAAAAATATGAATCATGCCAGTACCATCATGATTGTTACTTTAATGCTGCTTGTTGCCAAGCTTGGCGTTTCGGTTGGTCCTAAAATTGATATGATTTTAGAAGATGCGAAATTAGCCTTAGTTTTTCAAGAGTTAGGTCATTTTGCCGGCACGATTTTATTAGGCTTACCACTGGCAATGATATTAGGCATGAAACGCGAAGCGGTGGGCGCAACTTATTCAGTTGCTCGCGAACCCAATATTGCGATCGTTGCCGACAAATATGGATTAGATTCTGCTGAAGGTCGTGGTGTTATGGCGATGTATGTGTGTGGCACGCTTTATGGCGCTATTTGGATGAGCATACTTGCTAGCGTAATGGCAAAATTAGATATCCTCCATCCTTATGCGTTAGCGATGGGGGCTGGGGTTGGAAGTGGTAGTATGATGGCGGCATCACTTGCACCAATAAGTGACCTTTATCCTCAAATGGCAAGTGAAATCAAAGCCTATGCAACAACAGCAAATTTAATATCAAGTATTGTTGGTATTTATATTTATACACTATTTTCGTTACCTTTTGCCTCTTTCTTATATAACCTTTTTGCCCGCTTGCGACGTAACAAAGAAGGAGCGTTATCATGAAATGCCTAGAAACAATATTTTTACTGATCTTAGTTGCCATTATTATGGCCGCCGGCAATACTGTAGGTTACAAAATTGATTTTAAGCTGTCACTACAAGCATTATCAATCTTGGTTGCTATCTCAATAATCGGCTATTTTGTTGGTAAAATTCCACTATTAAACAAATTTCCAGTTATTTTATGGGTATCAGTCGTAGCCGCAGTTGCTTCATCACCAATATTTCCTTATCACGAACATGTTGTTTCAATTACTGATCAAGTTTCTTTATTGGCTGTTTGTACCCCAGTGCTTGCTTATGCAGGACTAGCTATTGGCAAAGATTTAGCATTATTTAAAAGTATCTCTTGGCGAATCATTCCTGTTTCTTTAGCCGTGTTTTCAGGTACCTTTATTTTTGCGGCAATCATTGCACAAATCACCTTACATTGGGAAGGTGTTATCTAATTTGAATTAGGACTTTACGTATGACAAAAGAAGAACTTAAAAAAAAGGTTTGTAACGCAATAACAAACCGTAAAGCTGACATCAAAGCGATTGCTCAGTCAATTTGGGCAGAACCTGAACTTGGTTATAAAGAACACAAGACGGCTAAAAAAGTCGAAGAAGCCTTTGAAAAATTGGGTGTACCATTTAAAAATAAATTAGCTCTAACTGGCGTAAAAGGTCGCTTAAAAGGCGGAAAAGGTAGTAAGTACAGCATTGCTGTTATTGGCGAGCTTGATGCCATTATTTGTGCTGATCACCCTGCTGCTGACGAAACATCTGGTGCTGCGCACTGTTGTGGGCATAATGCGCAAATTGCCAATATGATGGCAGTTACGATGGGATTAATTGATGCAGGAGCTATGCAATTTTTAGCGGGCGATGTCGTACCTTTTGCGGTGCCTGCTGAAGAATATGTTGAAATCACTTATCGAAATCGCTTAATTGAAGAAGGTAAAATCAAATATATTGGTGGCAAACCAGAGCTAATTTCGCGGGGTGAATTTGATGATGTTGATATGGCACTGCAAATACACTTAACTAGCGTACCCAATGACCGACAAGATGGTTTTATCGAAATATCAACTACCAGTAATGGTTTTATCGGTAAATTGATTAAATATAAAGGCGAAGCGTCACACGCGGCTGCTGCACCACATGCAGGTGTCAATGCCTTAAATGCAGCGATGATGGGAATGATGGGTGTACACGCGATTCGCGAAACATTTCAAGAAAAAGACTATATTCGATTCCATCCGATTATTACCCAAGGTGGTGATTTAGTTAATGTAGTTCCAAGCGATGTAAGAATGGAAAGTTATGTACGAGCTGGCAATGTGCCTGCCATGATTGATGCCAATGAACGAATTAATCAAGCGTTAAAAGCAGGTGCTATGGCAGTTGGTGCCACCTGTGAAATTAAGGACTTGCCTGGCTATTTACCATTAAATAACAATCCAACGCTTAACGAGCTTTTAAAACATAATGCCGAAACGTTAATTGGTGAAGAAAATGTTTCAGTTGCCCCTCATATGACAGGAAGCACCGATACTGGCGATCTATCCCACATTATGCCTGTTAGCCACCCATGGATTGGTTCGGTTCGGGGTGTTTTACACGGTAAAGATTATACCGTATTTGATGAAGAGATGGCTTATATCCGTCCTGCGCAAATGATGGCCTGTACAATTATCGATTTACTTTATGACGATGCCAAAGCTGCACAAACGCTGATGTCAGAATATAAGCCACTTATGACCAAAGAAGAATATTTAACATTCCTATCTGGCTTTGACAAATAATCTTAATCGCTTGGCACATTGTTGTGCCAAGTTTCTGTTATAATGCTTTTTCATAATTAACCCAATAATCATCCACTATGCAAGAACTGACTGATCAAGAACTGTTTCGTTATGATAGACAAATCACATTGCGTGGTTTTGATATTGATAAACAACAAATATTGAAAAACAGTTCAGCACTGATCGTCGGTTTAGGCGGACTTGGCTGTGCGGCATCACTCTATTTGGCTGCATCAGGTTTAGGCAAATTAACGTTAGTTGATTTTGACACCATATCAAAATCCAACTTAAATCGACAAATTTTATATACCGAAACAGCCATCAATCAATACAAAGTCGAGGTCGCAAAAAAAGCCTTAACCAATATTAATGCCAATACGTTAATTGAAACAGTGCATCAGCAACTTGACGATGACAAGCTCATTTCGCTTATCAAACAGCATAATATTGTCATCGACTGTACTGATAACTTAGTGACACGAGAGCAAATTAACCGTTGTTGTTTTCATGTAAAAAGACCGCTAGTTTCTGGTGCAGCTATCCGTATGGAGGGGTTATTAAGCGTATTTACTTATCAGCCTAATGAGCCTTGTTATCACTGTTTGAGCCGCTTATTTGGTCAAGATCAACTCACATGTGTTGAAGCAGGTGTCATGGCGCCGCTTGTTGGCATGTTTGGCACCATGCAAGCCTTAGAAGCCATCAAAGTGCTAACCCAATATGGAAAACCATTAATTGGTCGTGTACTAATGATTGATACAATGACAATGGAATTTAACCAAGTTAAATTTACCAAACAACTTAACTGTCGCATTTGTGGAAACAGTCATATTAATTAGGTTTCGCAATGAAAATTAATCGCATTATTTTAGCGCCCATGGAGGGTGTGCTTGATTATCAAGTCAGACAACTTTTAACTGAAATTAACCAATTTGATTATTGTGTGACTGAATTTATTAGAGTAACCCATCATAAATTATCTAATCGGACCTTTTATCGCCTATGTCCTGAGCTTTACCATAACGGAAAAACTAAATCTGGCACGCCAGTTCGAGTGCAAATCCTTGGCCAGTCTCCAGAGTGGATGGCAGAAAATGCCGTTAAAGCCATTGAATTAGGCTCTTATGGTATCGATATCAATTTTGGTTGCCCTGCCAAAACGGTCGTTGGTAGTCACGGAGGCGCTTATTTATTACAATATCCCGAGCAGATATTTAATATTGTCAGCCAAGTAAGGCAAGCAATTGGGGCAACGCATAGATTATCAGTCAAAATTCGCTTAGGATGGGATAATAAATCACATTGCCATGACATCGCCAGCGCGATTGAACTTGCCGGTGCCAATGAAATTGCCATTCATGGTCGAACCAAAGAAGACGGCTATAAAGCCGAAAAAATAGATTGGCAAACAATAGGTCAAATCAAGCAATTTCTAAATATTCCCGTTATTGCTAATGGTGAAATTTTTTCTATTGAGGATGCACAAAATTGCATAAACCAAAGCCAAACTAACGACATTATGCTGGGCCGTGGTATTTTAACAATTCCTAACTTAGCCAATATGATTCGAACTGAACAATCACCATTCAATTGGCAACAAGTAATGGAAATATTGATCCACTATGCAACATCCTCCATTGATGACGTTAAACCGCTTTATCATTCTGCACGCATCAAACAGTGGCTTGCTTACTTAAAACAGCACTATGTTCAAGCAGCAGAAGTTCTACAAAATATTCGAATACTCAAGTCACAGCAAGATATCTGTGATTTTTTAGCGAGTGGCGACAAATATAATACTTAAAGGTCGAAAGTATTTATCCAACGAATAATGTCCATAAATACAATCAAGCAAACATAGGGGGAATATCATCCAATATTAGGGTTAATCATTAATAGTTATATATTGCTGTTGTGTTGGTAAGTATGCCATCAAAAAAAATCCAAGTAAATTATTGATTTTATTTGATTTTTACAAATACATAATAAATCGATTTATTATATAATTTGGTAACAGCATTCACTGTTACCTTTAAAGAGCCAATACTCAAAATATAAAATGTGCTCACCAGTCATGGAGAAAAGTAAAAAGATATTTTATTCAGCCAATTTTCCTATTAATTTTATATTAAAACATACCTGTTATGTGACTCTTTTTTACAAATTTCAATTGTTCTCTATCAGCTTTTTTTAGTGTTAATCAATTCGTTTAATAAAGTGTTTGATCTTAAATCCCATAGCAATCAACGACGCAAAATAGACAACGATTCCAACAATTACCAATGCAAATAATCGCCCAATACGAACCAACATTGAGCCGGTTGACCAGTCAGGTAATAAGTGTGAACCAGACCATAATGCCGCAGACATTAAAATTACCGCTATGATGATTTTGATTAAAAATCCATACCAACCGGATTGCGGTTGATAAAGTTGTTTTTTACGTAATTGCCAATACAATAATCCAGCATTAAAGCAAGCGGCTAAACCAATGGATAGTGAAAGGCCTGCATGCTGTAATGGCCCAATAAAAACGAGATTCATTAGCTGTGTTAAAATTAACGTGACAATTGCAATTTTGACGGGGGTTTTAATGTCCTGACGCGAATAAAATGCGGGTGCTAACACTTTAATTAAAATCAATCCAAGTAGACCGATAGAATAAGCCACTAAGGCTCGCTGTGTCATCAATGTATCATTTAAGGTAAATTGGCCATATTCAAATAAAGTTGATATAAGCGGTCGAGAAATAACACCTAATGCAATCGTGCTTGGTAAAGCCAATAAAAAGCAGAGGCGCAATCCCCAATCTAACAACTCTGAATATTGTTTATGATCGCCTTTAGAAAAGCTTTTAGCTAACGAAGGCAATAAAATGGTGCCTAATGCCACACCAAGTACACCGGCGGGAAATTCCATTAATCGATCCGCATAATACATCCACGAAACCGAGCCAGAAACAAGAAATGATGCAAAAATCGTATTAATAATTAATGATATTTGCCCAACAGATACCCCTAAAATTGCTGGTCCCATCTGTTTTAAAACCCGCCAAACACCACTATCTTTAAAATTAAGACGAGGTAGCACCAGCATGCCAATCTTTTTTAAATAAGGCAGCTGATAGAGTAATTGTAAAATTCCACCGACACCAACCGATACGGCAAGCGCTAATACCGGAGGGTTAAAGTAAGGTGTTAAAAATAGCGTGAATATAATCATACTCACATTAAGTAGTGTTGGCACAAAAGCGGGAACAGAGAAACGATTCCATGTGTTGAGTATAGCGCCAACAAGTGAAGCCAGTGATATAAAAAAGATATAAGGAAAGGTTATACGCAACATGGTCGTTGCAAGTTCAAATTTTTCGGTTGACTCTTGCATAAATCCTGGTGCAGTTAACATAATGACAAAAGGTGCGCTGACAACGCCAATTAAGGTAACAATAGCTAATACTAGCGTTAATAAACCTGCAATATAAGCAACAAAGGTACGCGTTGCTTCAATCCCTTGCTGATTTTTATATTCAGCTAAAATAGGCACAAAGGCTTGCGAAAAAGCACCTTCCGCAAAAATACGCCGCAGCAAATTAGGGAGTTTAAAGGCTACAAAAAAAGCGTCAGTTGCCATACCAGCGCCAAAAAACCGCGCAATAACGGCATCACGAACAAAACCTAATACGCGCGATACCATCGTCATTGAACTTACAGTGGCTAAAGATTTTAAAAGATTCATATCTAATTTATATAAAAAGTATACAGCTGAAAACTGATAAGGAAGCATAGTCTACAAACTATTACTTTAAATCACCACGCTTTTTTCAATAAATAATGGTTTTTATTCATGCCGCCAGCATAATACTGACGGATGATAAGTTTAACGATCTTTTAATGGAATAAACGGCATGAATTGCCCAATATTTTTATAAGCAGGGCGAATAATTCGGCGATCATCAAAATTAAGCTCTTCAATTCGATGAGCACACCAACCAACAATACGTGACATTGCAAATAATGGCGTATAAACCTCTCGAGGCAAGCCAATCATGTCATAAACAAAGCCAGAATAGAAATCGACATTGGCGCAAACTTGTTTTTTTGTTCTGGCATTTTTTCGATTCAAAATAGCATGGATAGCGCGTTCTTCAAGCAAATTTAAAAAATTATACTCTTCTTCTCGCCCTTTTTCTTTGGCTAGTTCATACGCCATTTCTTTGAGTAACACAGCTCTTGGATCTGATACTGTATAAACCGCATGCCCAATACCATAAATTAGACCCTTTCTATCAAATACATCTTTATTTAAAATACGTTGTAAATAAGCATCAATTTCATTTACATCACTCCAATTTTTAATTTCTTTAGCTAGGTGCTTAAGCATTTTACCCACTTGTAAATTAGCACCACCGTGTAATGGACCTTTTAACGATCCAATACCTGCCGCAATTGATGAGTAAGTATCAGTGCCTGTAGAACTAGTCACTCGTACCGTAAATGTTGAATTATTTCCGCCGCCGTGTTCTGCATGGATAATCATAGCCAAATCAAGCACTCGCACATCAAGTTCAGTATATCCTTCAGATCCTTTCATCATGTATAAAAAGTTTTCAGCAATGGAAAAATCCTCATTTGGGTGGCGGATATGTAATGATTTGCCTTTAGCGCTGTGACTTAACATATTATAAGCATAGGCAATAATGGCAGGAAATTTTGCAATGAGGTCTATGGATTGCCGCATTAAATTATCACGAGACGTATCATCTGCTTTAGAATCATAAGTATACATTTCAAGCACTGTTCTTGCTAAAATATTCATCACGTCATGACCTTCAAGTTCCATGATAGCAATCTTAGTTTGCTTTTCCAGTGCCATTGATTCACAAAGTAATCGTGAAAAATCGTATAACTCTTCTTTATCTGGTAAAGAACCTGATAATAGTAGATAGATCGTTTCTTCAAATCCTGTTCGTTGCTCTTTTTGTGCATTATGTACAAGATCTTCAATATCAATGCCTCGATATAATAATTTTCCTGGAATAGGTTTTAATGAACCACCTTCTAAATGTTCATAACCTAGCACATCTCCAATTTTGGTTAAACCAACTAATACGCCAGTGTGATCAGCGTTACGTAACCCACGTTTTACATTAAAATTTTCAAATAATTGTGATTCAATTTTACTAGTGTTTTTTATCGTTTCTGATAATTTATAAACTAAAAATTTTTCTTTCATTTATTATTTCCTCTTGTGTTATAAATTATCGATTACTGCTTGAGTAAATTCAGTCGTAGATAACGATTGTCCATTTTGCATAAAACGAGCTAAATCGGTTGTTGCCTTACCTTCTTGAAATAAGCTTTGCATTGCATGGGTAATTAATTGCCCAACTTCATACCAACCAAGATAATCAAACATCATCACACCAGATAGCAATAATGATGATGGATTTGCTTGATTTTGTCCTGCAATATCAGGCGCAGTGCCATGTGTTGCTTCAAAAATAGCATGACCTGTCAGATAGTTAATATTTGCGCCAGGTGCAATACCAATGCCTCCGACCATCGCAGCAAGTTGATCTGAAACATAATCACCATTAAGGTTTAATGTTGCAACAACAGAATAATCTTCTGGTTTTAACAAAGTGTTTTGTAAAAATGCATCACAAATCACATCTTTAATAATTAATTTTGACGAAGATTGAGCATTCTTTAATGCTTGTTCTGCCGCTAATGTGCCAGCCGTTTTTTGGATTTTTGCATATTGATTCATAGTAAAAACAGCATCAGCAAATTCTTTCTCTGCTAGTGCATATCCCCACTGTTTAAATCCCCCTTCAGTAAACTTCATAATATTACCTTTATGTACTAAGGTAACAGAGGGTAATTTATGGTGGAGAGCATATTTAATTGCAGCTCTAATTAAACGTTCTGATCCTTCAATTGAAACAGGTTTGACACCAAATGACGAAGTTTTAGGAAAACGAACTTTACTAACGCCCATTTGTTGTGATAAAAATTGATAAAATTTTTCAGCTTCCTGTGTACCTTGTAGCCATTCAATACCAGCATAAATATCTTCAGTATTTTCTCTGAAAATAGTCATGCTCACTTTTTCGGGATGTTTTATTGGTGATTCAACCCCTTTGAACCAACGAACAGGACGCAGACATACATAAAGATCTAACTCTTGGCGAAGAGCAACATTGAGTGAACGAATCCCGTCCCCCACTGGCGTAGTTAAAGGGCCTTTGATACCAATAAGATATTGTTTAAAAGCATTCATGGTTTCTTTGGGTAACCATTCACCATTCAAGTTGAATGACTTTTCACCAGCAAGTACTTCTTGCCATTTAATGCTACGTTTATCTTGATAAGCTTTTTCAATCGCTTTATCAAAAATTGTTCGAGCAGCATTCCAAATCTCTTTACCCACACCATCACCTTCAATAAAAGGAATAGTTGGATGATTTGGGACAATTAATTGTCCATTTTCAATTGAAACTTGCTGATTCATATTATATCTTCCCCCTCTTTTTTCAGTTAGTTAAATCCTTCCTTCAACTTATTTAAAGCACTACCTGCTTTAAACCATTCTATTTGAGATTGGTTATAAGTGTGTGCAACAGCAAAAGAGTCCGTGCTTCCATCTTGATGATGAAGTATCAGTGTCAGCTCTTTATCTGGTGCAAAATCGACTAACCCAATAATGCTAATTTTGTCATCCTCACGAATTTTGTCATAATCGTCTTTATTAACAAATGTTAAAGCTAACATTCCTTGTTTTTTAAGGTTCGTTTCATGTATTCGTGCAAATGATTTAACCACAATGGCTTTAACATTTAAAAAGCGAGGCTCCATTGCAGCATGCTCCCGTGATGAGCCTTCACCATAATTTTCTTCAGCTACAACAATTGAGCCTAGTCCTTGAGCTTTTAACTGACGAGCTAATATGGGTACTTCAACATAATTACCTGTTTGCGGATCTAAAACTGAGTTGGTTTTTTGATTAAAGGCATTAACTGCGCCAATTAACATATTATTAGAAATATTATCTAGATGTCCTCGAAATTTTAGCCATTTACCCGCCATTGAAATATGATCGGTAGTACATTTACCCGTTGCTTTAATGAGTAAGGGTTGCGAAGTAATGTCTTTTCCATCCCAAGGTAAAAAAGGTGAAAGTTGTTGTAGCCGCTCTGAGTGACTTGAAATATGAACTTCAACCGCACTGCCATTGGCAATTGGTGCTATATAACCAGCATCATCAACAACAAACCCTTGCTTAGGCAACTCGTCCCCTATTGGTTCAGATAGTTTCACTTTCTGACCTTTATCATTGATTAAACTATCAGTGAGTGGATTAAAGCTAAGTTTACCTGCAATTGATAATGCAGCTACAATTTCAGGAGAGCATATAAATGCATAAGTATTTGGACTACCATCATTACGTTTAACAAAGTTACGATTAAAAGATGTCACAATCGAATTTTTATGTTCATCAGCTACTTCATCACGGCGCCATTGCCCAATACAAGGTCCGCAAGCATTAGCCATAATAGCTGCACCGGCTTGCTCAAAGCGACTTAAAATGCCATCTTCCGTTGAGGTGTATTTCACTTGCTTTGAGCCAGGGTTAATGATTAATTTTGCTTTTACCTTTAGTCCTAATTGATTTGCATTATCAATCACAGAAGCCGCACGCATCAAGTCCTGATAAGAAGAGTTCGTACATGAACCAATCAAGCCTACCTCCATGTTATCTGGGTAATTATGTTCTTTGACAGCAGTAGCAAGTTGTGAAATAGGATAAGCTAAATCAGGTGTAAAAGGCCCATTAACATAAGGCTCCAATTCAGATAGATTAATTTCTATTACTTGATCATAGTATGTTTCTGGTTGTACTAAAACAGCCTCATCAGGATTGAAACAATCCGTTAACATATTTGCTAAATCAACCACTTCTTGACGCCCTGTCATCGTTAAATAATCAGCCGACTTTTTACTATAAGGGAATATTGATGTTGTTGCTCCGACTTCGGCCCCCATATTACAGATAGTTGCTTTTCCTGTTGCTGATAAAGTTGAAGTCCCTTCACCAAAATATTCAATCACTGAATTGGTGCCACCTTTAACTGTTAAAATGCCTGCTAGTTTTAAAATAATATCTTTTGGTGATACCCAACCTGATAGATTACCAATCAATTTTACGCCAATGATTTTTGGCATTTTCAATTCCCAAGGCATACCAGCCATAACATCAACGGCATCTGCACCACCAACCCCTATTGCGAGCATTGAAAGTCCACCAGCATTTGGCGTATGAGAATCAGTGCCGATCATCATACCTCCAGGAAATGCATAATTTTCAAGCACGACTTGATGAATAATACCTGCATCGGGCTTCCAAAACCCAATACCATATTTATTCGATACATCACGTAGAAATTGATAAACTTCTTGATTATGACTTTCTGCAACAATTAAATCATCATGAGCATTTTTATAGGCTTGAATAAGGTGATCACAATGCACTGTTGAGGGCACAGCAACGCTTTTACGACCTGAGTTCATTAGCTGTAAAAGCGCCATTTGAGCAGTTGCATCTTGCATAGCAACGCGATCGGGTGAAAAATTAACATAGTCCTCCCCCCGTTTATAAGCCTTAATCTCTTCACCTTCTGCTAGATGTGCATAAAGGATTTTTTCCGTCAAGGTTAACGGTTTTCCAATTTTTTGGCGGATCAGATCAATCTTTTGTGGATAACTTTGGTAAATTCGTTTAATTAAATCAATATCAAAAACCATAATTAAGCTCCTATTGCATATATTATCCTTTTAGATTTCACTTAAAATTAAAATGAATATTTATTCTCTTTTTATGAATTAATATTCACTACAATATACTAATAATTTTTTTATGCAATCTTGTATTAAAATCTTTTATGAAGCGCGCTTTTTGATAATTAATTAAAATTATGTAGGACAAGTACGATCGATAGTGTGATTTTTACACTATCGAAATATTAAATATTATGCACATTAACGAAAATTCAAAATTACGTGATCATATAAATAAAAATAATATAAAAAAGTTGCAAGTTAAGTGACAATCTGAACAAAACAATAGCTAAAAGCCATGTTTGCCTGCATGATCGATCTATGCTACATTGTTTTTCCGAACAATATTTAAGCTAATTTTATTATGAATCAAACAACTAATCCGTCACCAATAAGAACGGGTGGCTTTCTAAATACTATTGAACGAATTGGAAATAAGATCCCCGATGTAACCACACTGTTTTTTTATGCTTTAATCATCTGTTTTGTTGCTTCTTCATTACTCTCTTTTGTCAGCTTTAATTTTATTAATCCTGTTACGCAAGGCAAACTGGTTGTTGTCAATATGCTGGCCCCCGATCATCTTGTCACTTTTTTTACCAAGATGGTGCCAAATTTTGTCTCTTTTCCACCACTTGGCATCACAATTGTGGCAACATTAGGTATTGGTATTGCTGAAAGTAGTGGTTATATCCATGTGTTACTTAAAAAATTACTAGCTATCACCCCTAAAAAATTAGTCACACCATCGGTTATTTTTGTCAGTATGGTTTGCCATATTGCGGCTGACTCTGCTTATGTGATTTTAATGCCTGTATCAGCAATGATGTTTTATGCAATCGGGCGCCATCCACTAGCAGGGATTGCGGCTTCATTTGCAGGCTTAGCTGGGGGATTTAGTTCAAGTTATACGCCATCAATTATCGATCCAATTATGCAAGGATTTACCCAAAGTGCTGCACAAATTATCGATCCTGCTTATCAAGTCAATGTACTTTGTAACTATTTCTTGAGCTTTGGTGGTACCTTTTTTGTATTGTTAGCTTGCTGGTTTGTTACCGATAAAATCGTCGAACCTCGTTTAAATGCAACCATGCCTTTAAATAATGATTTAAAGTTAGATAATATTGCCAATTCGCCAGCGATCACACCGGTTGAGAACCGTGCATTTAAAGTCGCTTCAATTGTCTTTTTAGCAATTGCTATTGGTTTGGTTTTATTATTATTACCAGAAAACTCTTTATTACGTGCGCCTGATGGAAGTATGACAAGCAATAAAGCACCAATTATGCAAATTATTGTGCCACTATTGTTTGTATTTTTCGCCATTCCTGGTTTAATACACGGTTTTATAACCGGAGCATTTAAATCATCACGCGATATTGTCAAAGCGATGGAGAACATCACTAAATCTCTTATTCCATTTATTGTTTTTGCGTTCTTTTGTGCACAATTTCTATATGTCTTTTCTCACTCACAAATTGGAACATTAATTGCGATTGGCGGCGCGGAGTTTTTAAAAGCATTGCATCTGCCTTCAGTAGTCACAATCTTTGGAGTGATAATTATAACGAGCATGTTAAATGTGTTAATTACCTCTGCATCGTCTAAATGGGCCATATTAGCACCGATTTTTGTACCCATGCTTATGTCAGTTGGCATCTCACCAGAATTAACGCAAGCAGCTTACCGTATCAGTTCAGCAGTCAATGTCAGTACACCTATGTTTGCTTTTTATCCTTTGATTATTGCTTATTGCCAACAATACTGTAAAAACACTGGAGTGGGGACATTAAGTTCGATGATGATTCCTTATACCATTGCACTGCTTATTGCATTAACGGTCAATTTATTACTCTTTTGGTTCTTAGGTTTACCAATCGGTTTTGACAGTGGTTATGTCTATCCACCTGTAAATTATTAGTCACCATAAGGAGTCAAAGTATGATGAATATTACCGAACAATTAGTTGAGCGTTTTTTACGTTATGTAAGTATACCAAGTCAAAGTGCTCTTGGATGTGCGCATGTCCCATCAACCCCAGGGCAAACAGAATTAGCCAAATTACTCAAACAAGAGTTGATCGAACTTAATTTACAAGATGTTCACCTTGATGAGCATAGTATTGTAACAGCTAAACTACCAGGCAATAATCCAAATGCACCGAAAATTGGTTATGTTGCCCATCTTGATACGGTCGATGTTGCCTTATCAGATCAAATTAACCCACAGAGAGTGACCTTTACCGGTCAAGATATCCTGTTGAATAAAGATAAAAATATCTGGTTTAAAGTTGATGAACATCCCGAATTGAATAAGTATCTTAATGATGAATTGATTGTGACGGATGGTACAAGTGTTCTTGGGGCTGATAATAAAGCCGCCATTGCAATTGTAATGACCATGTTAGATCAATTACAACAACAAAATTGTACTCATGGCGATATTTATGTGGCATTTGTACCTGATGAAGAAGTAGGCTTAAATGGTGCTAAAAAACTTGATTTAAATCGTTTTAAACCTGATTTTGCTTATACAATCGATTGTTGTGAACTAGGTGAAGTCGTTTATGAAACTTTCAATGCTGGCTCTGCAACCATTGAGATTACAGGTGTATCGGCTCATCCAATGTCGGCAAAAAATGTTTTAATCAACCCTATCTGTGTAGCTAATGATATTATTAACTGTTTTGATAGTTTCGAAACACCTGAACATACCGAAGGTAAAGAAGGTTATTTTTGGTTTAATGATATTGTTGGCAATCAAAGTACCACAACATTAAAAATGAGTATTCGTGACTTTGATTTAACTAAATATGAAGCACGTAAAGCTTATATTCAAGAAGTTGTGAGCTTTATTAGTCGAAAATATCCAAGGGCTAAAATTAAGTGTAAAATTACTGATATTTATAGCAATATAGCTAACTATCTAGGTAATGATCGTCGCTGTATTGATTTAATTTATCAATCATTTGAGCAACTTAATATTCAGCCAAATACGATAGCTATGCGGGGAGGAACAGATGGTTCAGCACTTTCTGCTAGAGGTCTTACCACCCCAAATTACTTTACTGGTGCACATAACTTTCATTCGTGTTTTGAGTTTTTACCATTATCATCATTTCTTAAATCTTTTGAAGTAACGATGAAAATTATCGAATTAGCTGCCAAAGTTAAATAACATTAAAAAATGGGGAGATATCTCCCTTTTCTTCCTTTGAAGCATACTGATAAATGTAATAATTTACTTTGTCATGGTTCAAACGTTAAAATATTATTAGCTAAAAATGAAGTAGTGAAGATTTATGATATAAATGGTGGGTCGTGAGCGATTCGAACGCTCGACCAACGGATTAAAAGTCCGCTGCTCTACCGACTGAGCTAACGACCCATTTGATAAGAATCGCTATACTCTTAACAATCAAAGCTACAAGCGATTTCGGGTTGGTATAATACTTATAATTAGAGCACTACGCAACCCTTTTATTGTCATTTTTATTTAACAGCTGGTTATTTATACACTTTACTTTAATGATGCTAATTTTTTATTAGCAAGAGCAACTGCATTCTTATCTTTTGGATATTTATTTATCACTTGTTGGAAAACAGTTTTAGCTTTTTTAGTATCTCCTTTATCAAGTAAAATTAATCCTACTTTATAAAGGCTATCAGCAGCTTTCGGAGATGATGGAAAATCTTTTACTACAGTTGCGTAATAAAATGAGGCATCGTCTTTTCTGTTTTGTTTATATGAAAGTTGACCAAGCCAATAATTAGCATTAGCTCGGTACTTAGACTTTGGGTAGTTTTTTAGATACTTTTGAAACGCAGCAATAGTCTCATTATTTTTTGTACTGTCATTAATAAACTGCATTATAAAATTATAATCGGCTTTATCATCACCTGAAGTTGTCCATCCAGACAAATTTGAGGAAGATGCTGACGGCGTAGTATCAACAGATTGGGATAAACTATCTTGTTGTGAATCAAAACGAGTAGTTGATGAAAATCCAGAACCGTTGCCCATTTGTTGAAAAATCATTTTTTGGCGTTCAATTGTCTGATTAAGTTGATATCTTGTTTCTTCTAGCTGACCGCGTAGGGTATCGACATCCGCTTGTAAATCACTAATTTTTTGTTGGTTTTCAATCAATAATTGTCCTTGAGCCTGAACTGTACGATCTATTTCAGAACTACCTGCAGCACAACCATAACCAGCCAATGTAAGAAATAAGAACAATGTGAGTATTTTTTTATGCATATTATTAGACTCGGCGTGAACTTTAGAAAATAAAAAAACGGCTGAATAATCAGCCGTTATAAAATGCCATTAATATCCAGCATAGGTTACTATTGCGCGACGATTTTTAGCGTAAGCTTCTTCGTCATGACCTAATACAGCTGGTTTTTCTTTACCATAAGAAACAATTTCCATTTGGCTTGCAGAAACACCATTACCTTGTAGGTATGATTTTACTGCAGCAGCACGACGTTCACCTAATGCGATATTATATTCTGGAGTACCACGTTCATCGGCATGACCTTCGATAATAACTTTTACGTTATTTGCACGAATAAATACAGCGTGCGCATTTAATAATGTTTCATATTCAGATTTAACATTATATTTATCAAAATCAAAATATACTGTATTGGTTTGTTGTAATTTTTGAATTTGCTCTAAAGCTTCTTTTGATAAAGTACCATTTAAATTACCGCCGATGTTACTGCTGCTGTTAGAAGAACATGCAGTTACAGCAATTAACGGTAAAGCAACCGCAGCTACTTTAAGAAATTTAGAAAATTGCATTGTATTAACTCCTTTTTTCTAATAAATTATAACCTATATATCTAACCATCTTCAAAGTAACGCAAGTTACCACCACGAAAGATTAGAGGTATATATTATAACGACCCGATGCTTTACACAATTTTAATCATTACAATATTGCATAAATTTCAATCTCTTATTATAAATATGGCGACCATGCTGGGAATTTCACTTGTCCATCAGTTGCAGGCAACCTTGCTTTAAAATTACCGTCGGTAGATACAAGGTTCAAAATTGTACCTAATCCTTGTGATGAACTATAAATGATCATCGTACCGTTTGGTGCAATACTTGGCGTTTCATCTAAGAAAGTATCAGTTAAACGTTGATAGGTTTTTGTATCCATATCATATCGAGTAATATGTTGTTCACCATTGTTAGTTGAGATCATAGCAATAAAAGAACCATCTGGTGCTACTCGAGCATTCTGATTTTGCGTATTATCCCAAGTCACTCTCTGTGATTCACCAGTATTGATGTTGATACTATATAATTGTGGACGACCCGCTTGATCAGATGTGTAAACAATAGTTTGATTATCCGGCATCCAAGACGGTTCTGTATCATTACTACGACTAGAAGTAATTTGTGTAATTTTTTTGCTACTTAACTCCATCATATATAAATTTAAGCTTCCACCTTTAGATAAAGCAAAAGCTAATTTACTACCGTCTGGAGAAAATGCCGGAGCGCCATTATGTTGAGGAAAAGCAGCAATTGTTTGAACCGCACCACTCTCTAATGTTTTTAAAACCAATGCAGAGTGACCTCCCTCAAAAGTCACATAGGCCAACTTTTTACCATCTGGAGACCAAGTAGGAGACATTAACGGTTCTTTAGAACGGTGAACAGTGATTTGATCATAACCATCATAATCAGATACTCTTAATTCGTGCGAAAAAGGACCGGAGGTTGTTTTAACAACATAAGCAATTCGGGTTCTAAATGCACCTTTAATACCTGTTAGTGATTCAAAGATTTCATCACTAGCAGTATGCGCCGCATAACGAACCCAGCGTTTTTCAATAGAAAATTGGTTTTGTGCCAGAACGGTACCAGGACGGTTGACTGTATCAACTAATTGATAATTTATAAGGTATTTTCCGGATGCATCGGGTTGAATTGAACCAACTACAACAGCTGAAACACCAAGATTGTTCCATACAGAAGGGGTCACCTCTGAAGCAGTGGTCGGTTTTTGAGGCATTTGATTAACATCAATAGGATTGAACTTACCGCTATTACGTAAATCAGAAGCAATTATATCTTCAATGATTTGTGGTGGCTCTCCACCGCCAGTCCACTTAAAAGGAGTAACAGCTATAGGTTTAGCCGAATTCACGCCATCGGTAATAATAATTCTGACTTCAGAATTCGCCATCGTAGTAAACAATAAAATAAAACAAGTTGTCAAAAAGCGAGAAGCAAATTTGATCATCTTAAATTCCTTAATAAAAACAAGACACATTGAATTGAACTAAACATAAACTCATACATACCAGAAAATAAAGCATTTAAAAATTAACATACTGTCGCTAATTAACCTCATATATTAAATTCTACAAGACATAAATAATTTTACAGCGAAAAAGATAGCCGATATACGGTAACAAGTCTATAGTCTTTAAAATAAAAAATTTTCGTAATATTAATGGTTTTATTATATAAATAATCCAAGTGGTAATAAAATAATTATCCTAAATATAGCTACTTATACTAATCCTATTTAAATAAGGTTTAAAGAGTTTCATAAGATATTTTTTACCCAAGATATGGATGAGATATATTCAAGATATTAAAAAGTTTTTAGCGACTAACCAAAAGTAATAAGTTTGGCTAAATAGTTATCACTATTTTTGGCAATATTCACAATAAAAAGTATTACGCTGTCCTATTTTTTGTGATTTTATTTCTGTACCACAACTTAGGCATTGTTCACCGCCCCGCCCATAAACTTGTAGCTCCTGCGCAAAATATCCTGGTTTACCATTAGACTGAAGAAAATCTTTGAGTGTAGTTCCACCTTGTTCAATTGATTTGGTAAGAACTTGCTTAATAGAAGCAACCAATCTTTCAAATTCATTTAATTGTAAGGAGTTTACTTTACGATTAGGGTTGATTTTTGCCATAAATAACGATTCAGAAGCGTAAATATTACCGACTCCAACCACAATATGGTTATCCATAATCCAGCTTTTAATAGGAACTTGTCGATTTCTGGCTTTTTCAAACAGATATTTCGCTGAAAATTCATTACTTAAAGGCTCTGGTCCCAAATGTTGTAATTGAGATATTTCGTCTAATGAATTTGCCCAAAGCCAAGATCCAAAACGTCTAGGATCGGTATAACGTAAAATAACACCATTTTCTAAGATTAGATCAATATGATCATGTTTCTCTGCTTTTTGTGGATTTTGTAAAATACGTAAACTACCTGACATGCCTAGATGAATCACGATCCAATTATTAGATAACTGTAATAATAAATATTTTGCACGCCGTTTTATATCTACAATAACTTGCCCGTTCACATTACTTATAGCACTATCAACTGGCCAGCGTAATTTAGGCTGTCGAACAATAATTTTATCTATAATCTGTCCCTTTAAATACGGTAAAATACCTCGACGACTTGTTTCAACTTCCGGTAATTCAGGCATATTCTTCTCTCCTAATTATTCAATAGGTCTGTAACCCAAGTTGGTGCTTGCCGAGCAGGCACTGACTTATTGCCAGCACATAAACTTTGAGGATTAATCGTCCATACAGGTAAAGATCGAATACCACTTCCATCACATTGCCACTGCCCATCACTATCAATAGGTACCATAAAAATATTTTGAGGTAGAGGCAGTACTAATTTCTTTGGAGGATTATTTTGTAAATATTCGCTATAAATTTTTAAGGCGCCAGTTGCACCGGTCAATTTCATTGGGGAATGATCATCTAAACCAATCCAAATAACAGCAACATTTTTACCGTCAATCCCTGCAAACCAACTATCACGAGAATCATTACTTGTTCCAGTCTTAGCCGCTAAATTAAACGCACCATATTTAGCTTTTAATGAACGAGATGTCCCTGAATTAACCACTTGTTGCATAGCATAAGTAGTTAAATAAGCTGATTGTTGAGATACTGCCTGAAGCTGTTGTGGATAACTTTGATAAACTAGCTCACCTTTATCCGTCAATACATATCTTAAAATAGAAAGTGGAGAACGTTGACCCTTATTAGTTATCGTTTGAAACATCTGTGCGGTCTCTAATGGTGTTAATTCTAAAGCACCAAGTAGCCTTGATGGTAAATTAGGTATCCGCTCTGTGGGTACGCCCAATGCTTGTAACGTATTCTTTGTTGCATCAAGACCCAATGCCATACCTAAATTAACAGTAGGTACATTAAGTGAAAGCGCCAAGGCGTCCACTAGCATAACCCGATCGCGAAATTTACGATCATAGTTTTTCGGTTCCCAATAACCCCCACCATCAAGCTTAATTGATAAAGGATTATCATTAAGCCAAGTATTAAGTTGGTAATGATCAGGTTGTCCAAGTGCGGTTAAATAAGTTGACGGTTTAGCTAATGAACCAATAGCTCGTTGAGTTAACCAAGCTCGGTTATAACCTGGATAACGAGGTTCAGCGCTACCAATAATTGAGCGAATTTCCCCAGTTTCACGACTGACAATCACCATTGCTGTCTGTAATTCTTTATTGGTTGAAGTACGCAGTTTCTCAATCTCGTTAGTGACCGCTTGCTCCGCAGCGGATTGAGCCACAGGATCAAAGGTAGTAAAAATTTTCATACCAGACAGATGATCTGCTTTATCACCTAACTGTTTTCGAAGTTCACTACGCACAACTTGCATAAATGCTGGTTGTGGTGAAATCACCCCCCCTTTGGGTAAAACTGATAGTGAGCGCTGACTTAATAAGTTATACAACTCATTATCAATAATACCTTGCTGCTGAGCAAGTTTTAAAACCACATTACGACGTTCAATAACTTGTTTTGGCTGTGTCCAAGGATTATATAACGAAGCACCTTTTACCATACCAACTAGTACTGCTTGCTGATCCAATGTAAGTTCATTCACTGGACGACCAAAATAGTAAAGACTAGCTAATGGAAAACCATGAATCTCTTCACTACCTGCTTGTCCTAAATAAACTTCATTTAAATACAATTCTAAAATACGTTCTTTGCTATAACGAGCATCCAAAATCAATGCCATATAAGCTTCACGTATTTTTCGTCTCAAACTTCGTTCATTAGTTAAAAAAAGATTTTTGACCGTTTGCTGAGTTAAAGTACTGCCACCTTCGGTACGACCTGTTGTTAAATTAACAAAAATAGCGCGTCCTATAGAATATAGGCTTACACCATGATGATCATAAAAACGTTTGTCTTCCGTTGCAACTAATGTTTGTAACAACGAATCGGGAAACTCCTTTAATGGAACAAATAACCGTTGCTCGCCATTTGGAGAATGCATCATAGTAATTAATTTAGGATCAATTTTAAGCAATCCAAAATCACGTCCCGTCTCTAGATTAGTAATACGATCGATACGATTTTCATAAAAAGTGATTCTGACTCTAAACGCTTGCTCTTCACCATCAGGAAAAGTAAAAGGCCGACGATAAACTTCAACCGTATCATTACTTACAATAAATTCACCTGGTCGAGTCGCTTTAGTATCTTGCTGACGATATTGCGCACCAACTAACAGTGTCACTACATCATTTAAGCTATATTCACTATCGGGCTCCAGATCTATAATTTGTCCATAAACTGCAGCGGGCAACTCCCACACATTCCCATCAATCCGCTCTTTGATTTGTTGATCAAGATAGACACCATAAATAATGGTTACAGATGCAAAGACAAGAAATAACTTAAATAGTAATGTCAAAAATCTTCGACAAAGTGTAGGCTTTTTATTTTTTTTAGTCCTTTTAGAAGATCGTTTTTTGACTGTTTTAGTTGATGTTTTCAAACTGCACCTAACATTTATTATTCAATAAAATTAACTTATGATAACATAATTTCTTTAAGGAACCTCGCCCTTCTTTTTGTAAAAAAGTTTCAGGTAAGTAGGTGTTTAACTATAGAAAAATATATAAATTTAAAAATTTAGCTGTGAGCTAATACTTTTAACTTTTGATAAGAATGCTTTTTTCGACTTACCAGTTAATCCTTCCGAGATAGGCAAGCTTGCCGTTAACGGATTAACAGGCTTATTATTAATGTGTAATTCAAAGTGCAAATGAGGCCCAGTAGAACGTCCTGTATTTCCTGATAGCCCAATTTGATCGCCTTGCTTAACTTGTTGCCCTGGTTTGACTAAAATTTTATCCAAGTGCATATAAGTGGTCATATACTGACGACCATGCCTGATAGCAATATAGTTACCTGCCGAACCACTATACTTTGCAATTACCACTTCACCATTACCAACTGATAATACAGGTGTTCCACGCGATACTGCAAAATCAACACCATTATGAGGGGCTATTTGTCCTGTAACCGGGTGCAAACGACGTGGATTAAATTCAGAAGAAACACGTGCTTTTTTTGCTAAAGGATAACGGAAAAAGCTTTGGGATAAGCTATTACCGTCAATGTCATAATATGTACCATCATCAGCTAAAATAGCATAATAATCTTTGGTTCCATTTTTAACACGAACACCTAGTAACTGACTATTGGATAAACTTTTACCATGCATTTCTCGTGTTAAAACAACTGAAAATTTATCCCCAACTTGTAATCGACGAAAATCTAAACGCCACTGTAAAGCACGAGTAATAATACCAATTTCATTACTGGTCAGCCCACTTTTGCGAGCATCAGCCACAAAACTAGATTTAATGTCCCCTTTTATAACAATATTTTGTGGCACAACTTCAGCTATTTCGGAACTTTCTACAAATTCAACGCCTGATTTTTCATAGATTCGAATATTATTGCTTGATATTGTCCAACTAAAAGTTTGCAAATTATGATTATCATCAGTTGTCCAACTAATCTGTTGACCTATTCTTAAATTTGCCAGTTGTTTAAATTTAGTCGTTAACTGATAAATATCATTTCGATTAACATTATAGCGTATTAAGATATCATGCAAAGTATCACCACGCACAATAGTATATTGTACGGTATTGTCTTTATCATCAACGATGTCATCTAATTCATCTTTAACAATCTCATCTTCAGGAACATCTGATGATTCAGTAACGGTAGCTGTTTTTCCATTGACTATCTCCACTCTGCCATCATCAGCAAGGGAATTGGAGTTATTATTTACAGTAGTTTCAACCTGAGGAGTTAAAGGGACATAAACAGTGCGATCCAAATTTAGTGGACGCCATAAAATGGTAAATAAAATAACAACAAAAAGAACACCTAATATTGAAAAATAGGGAATGTTAAAATTATTTTTTTCAATATCAGGGGATTTTATTTGTCTTGCCAAAATTAACCTTAACTATTTATTACTAAAACTAATTTTTATCTAAACAATCCAACAGTTGCTGTGTTAATTTTAATAAAAATTGTGAATATGAATCTTTTGAAAGAACGATACCTGTTCCTAATGGATTTAATTCACCAATTCGAACATCTGTTCCATCCACTAATTTTTCGATAACTGCAGGGCTAAACTGTGGCTCACGAAATACGCATACTGCTTTGTGTTCTTTGAGCTCTTGTTGAATCGCATAAACCTTTTGAACACCAGGCTGAACTGCTGGATTTATAGTAAAACTTCCTAGTTTTTTTAATCCGAACTGTGTTTCAAAGTAGCCATAAGCATCATGAAACACAAAATAACCTCTATTTTGTACGGTAATTAGTTTTTTTGCAATGTTTTGTTCTGTTTCTGCAAGTTTAATGTTGAATTCGCGCAAATTTTGATCAATCAATGCACTTTTGTCTGGATATAGTGTAATAAGTCTATCATGAATTGACTGCGCAATAATCTTAGCAATTTTGGGGGAAAGCCAAATATGCTCATCATATTCACCATGCTGGTGATGATCTTGAATAGACTCATCATGAGAATGGTTATCTTCATCCTCATGGCTAGTACGAAGCAATCCTTTAATCTCTGGTATTGTCATTAATTCGATTTGCTTTTGCTTATCAATATTTTTTAGGATTGTTGGCATAAAAGCTTCCATATCTTCACCAACCCAAATCACAAGTACAGCAGCTTTAAGTTTAGCTAAATCAGATGGCTTTAAATAATAGGTGTGAGGGGATGCACCATCAGGAAGTAAAATATCAGTATCGCTCACTCCTGAAGCAATTGCTTCAGCGATAAACCCTATTGGTTTTACAGACGAAATAATTTTTGCGTTAGCATAATTAACGATACTCTGAATAAAAATTAGTAAACAAAATAACATTAAAAAAGAAGCTAATTGTTGACTATTTCGTATAATATATTTTTTCACACCATTATCCTATATTTATAAAATATGATAGAATAGAACTAATTATTGTTATAATATAACATAACATATTTATGGGCAAGGCTTTTGACAATATGACACCTCTAATTTCGCTTGATAATATTTCGGTGGAAAGTGACCATCAAAAAATATTATATGACATTTCATTAGCAATACATCTTAATCAAATCATTACATTACTTGGACCTAATGGTGCCGGTAAATCAACCTTAGTAAAAGTCATTTTGGGATTAATTCCGTATACTTCAGGAACAATCAAGCGTTCACCCAATTTAACAATTGGCTATGTGCCACAATCAATCAACTTAAATTCAACACTACCTATTACAGTTAAACGTTTTATGCGCTTAAATAAGCAATTAAATAACGAAGATATACTTAATATATTATCTATGGTAAAAGCTGAATATTTGCTCAATAAATCGATGCATCAATTATCGGGAGGTGAATTACAGCGTGTTTTACTAGCTCAAGCCTTAGCAAAGAAACCTCAATTATTGATTCTTGATGAACCAACTCAAGGCGTAGATGTCAATGGCCAAGTACTGTTATATGATTTAATTACTGATGCAAAAAATCAGTTTAATTGTGGTGTATTAATGGTATCTCATGATCTTCATTTGGTCATGGCAAAAACAGATGAAGTAATCTGTTTAAATCATCATATCTGTTGTTCTGGTACGCCAGCAATTGTTTCTAATGACCCCGAGTTTATTTCTCTTTTTGGTCAATACGGGGCATCACAAATTGCTGTTTATAAACACCATCACACTCACCAACATGATTGTTGCAAATCCCCTATTGAGCAAAATAAGGCTATTGTTTTACCTGGTTATGGAAGGAAAAATAATGATTGAGTTACTATTACCATCTTTATTAGCTGGATTATGCTTAACTAGCATAACAGGCCCTTTAGGTACTTTCGTTGTTTGGCGTAGAATGTCTTATTTTGGCGATACATTATCTCATGCCGCTTTACTTGGTATCGCATTTGGTTTTTTACTAAATATCAATTTATTTTATGCTGTCATTTTTATGACTTTGTTACTCGCTTTAGGATTAATTTGGTTAGAAGCTCAAAAACAACTTCCCATTGATACTTTACTTGGTATTTTAGCTCATAGTGCATTATCACTTGGCTTAGTAGTAATTAGTTTAATGAACAATATTCGGATTGATTTAATGGGATACTTATTTGGTGATCTGTTATCAGTAACATACTCAGATCTTTATCAAATTACTATTGGTGTAGCACTTATTGGCTCTTTACTGTGTTGGCAATGGAATAACATTTTATTCATTACTGTGAGTGAAGAATTAGCTTTTAGCCATGGTATTAATATACAGATCATAAGATTACTTTTGACGCTATTGTTAGCGTTAACAATAGGTCTATCGATGAAATTTGTCGGAGCCCTGATTATTACATCTTTGCTTATTATTCCAGCCGCAACAGCCAAATATTATTCGAAAAACCCCGAAACAATGGCATTAGTTGCAATAATAATAGGTATGTTATCAGTTATTGCTGGATTGATATTTTCATTTATTTACGACACGCCAACTGGTCCATCAATAGTATTAAGTAATACTTGTCTGTTTTTTATATCACTACTTATTTCAAAACTAATTTTAAATAAAAAGAATTGAAATCATTGCAAAATTGAATTATTTATTGCGTTTTGTATCCCATTAATAAAATGGTATTAATGGGTTGCTCGATATTTTCTAATATTATAAGAATACAAATCAACATGTTAATAATTAGAAATTATGTCACTTGCAATTATTTATACGCGAGCATCTATTGGAATACAAGCGCCCTTAATAAACGTTGAAGTTCATATTAGTAATGGCTTGCCAGGCTTTGTCTTAGTTGGCCTGCCTGAAGCAACTGTTAAAGAGGCTAAAGATCGAGTTAGAAGTGCCATTATTAATAGCGGTTTTACCTTTCCAGCTAAAAAGATAACAGTTAACTTATCTCCAGCAGATCTACCCAAAGAAGGAAGCCGCTTTGATTTACCAATAGCGATTGCTATTCTTGCTGCAACAGAACAAATTCCAACAGATAATTTATTGCATTATGAATTTTTGGGTGAATTAGCCTTGTCAGGAAATATCAGAGCGGTAAAAGGCGCTATTCCTGCTGCAATTTCTTCTAAAAAGAAAAAGCGTACCTTAATAATTTCGGCTGAAAACCAATCTGAGATATCTTTAATTAATCAAAATAATACATTGATTACTAGTAGCTTATTAGAGTTATGTCAGTATTTATCCAAAGAAATTGATTTACCAACAGTTCAATATCGTGAATATTATGATATTGATAATAATTCGGCTAATCTACAAGATATAATCGGACAGGAACATGCAAAACGAGCATTAGAAATTGCAGCTGCAGGTGGTCATAATTTATTATTAATTGGTCCTCCTGGCACAGGAAAAACGATGTTAGCAACTCGCTTAACATCTTTATTACCCCAACTGTCTGATGAAGAGGCACTTGAAAGTGCTGCAATAACTAGTTTAGTTAGTCCAAATGGCTCAATTAAAAACTGGCGCAAAAGACCTTTTAGATCTCCTCACCATAGTGCATCAACCGCTGCACTGGTTGGCGGAGGATCGATACCTAAACCGGGAGAAATTTCACTAGCACATAATGGGGTATTATTTTTAGATGAATTACCTGAATTTAATCGAAAGGTATTAGATGCTTTGAGAGAACCGATTGAATCGGGTGAAATTATCATTTCTAGAGCAAACGCAAAAATAAAATTTCCTGCAAAGTTTCAATTAATAGCTGCAATGAATCCAAGTCCAACAGGGCATTATCAAGGAACACATAATAGAACAACACCGCAACAAACAATACGCTATTTAAATCGACTTTCAGGACCGTTTCTTGATAGGTTCGATATTTCTATTGAAGTACCTTTATTACCTAAAGGTACACTGAGTCAAAATGCCACTCAATCAGAATCAACTGAAACAGTAAAACAACGAGTTTTACAGGCGAGAAAAATTCAATTTAAAAGAAACAATAAATTAAATAGTCAGTTAAGTACAAAAGAAATTCAATGCTATTGTCAGTTATCAAATGAAAATAACGAATATTTAGAGCAAGCGTTAATAAAATTAGGACTCTCTGCTAGGGCATGGCATCGAATATTGAAAGTATCACGCACAATTGCTGATTTAGATTTGTCAAAAAACATAGAACGAAAACACATTTCAGAAGCATTGAGTTATCGCTCTATGGATCGATTACTAATTCAATTACACAAAAATATCGGTTAAAAGAATTAGTCATCACTATCTACAAAATCATCAGTCACATCAACTTGTGGTTTTCCGCCTGATAATGTATGAAACCGTTTTGGTTTATTTATACGAGAAAGATACTTCAACCATGTTTTTTCAAAATCTGTAGATGGTTCTTTTTTACCTTTGCAAACAGCTACAAATGATTTTTCTTCTGCAGTAGATGGAGTTCTGGTTTCTGCATCAAGATCTTTAAAAGCACAACCATGTTTTTCTAAAATCAAAGCTTCTTTAATAGTAAAATCCCCATGGCGGGAAAATCCTCTTGGATAATTTTTATTATCAAAAAAACGTTGTTGACTTACAAAACTCTCAGCCATGTTCTATCCTCTAGATTGTAAAAGTATTCGGGCGAGAATTATAATTGACTAAGTTAATCTGTAAACAAAATTCTTTTATTTATATAGATGAAAATGGCTAAATGACTAAAATTAGAACAAATTATCATTTTTTTTGGCAGGGGCGGAGAGTCTCGAACTCCCAACACCCGGTTTTGGAGACCGGTGCTCTACCAATTGAACTACGCCCCTAAATAAAGGTGGCGGAACGGACGGGGCTCGAACCCGCGACCCCCTGCGTGACAGGCAGGTATTCTAACCAACTGAACTACCGCTCCACCGAATTTGGTATGTATATATAAAATTTAAAAGTCTGGCGGCAC
>NZ_FMWR01000009.1 GCF_900103085.1 Gilliamella mensalis
TTGTTCATATTGTTCAGGTGATACCCAGCCATTGGCTGAATGACGACGGATACGATTATAATAGATTTCAATATATTCAAATAGTCCTTTATTAGCCAACCTCCTCGTTTTATAGTAACAACCATGAATAATATGGATTTTAAATGTGTGAAAAAACTTTCAACGACCGCATTATCAAAGCAGTTTCCTCTTCGACTCATGCTTTGCCTGAGTCCATATTGTAACAATAACCGCTTGAAATCAGCACTGCTATATTGGCTACCTTAGTCACGATGAATGAGCACATCTTTAGGAAAGTGACGGCGAAACAAAGCTTGCTTTGATGTATTACACACTAAATGACGGTCTATATAGCGACTGGTTTGCCTAGCAATCACTTTTCGTCCATATAAATCGATAATCACCGACAAATATAACCAGCTTTCACCTGTTTTAATATAAGTGATATCGGTTACCCATGTAGTATTAGGCTTATCAGGATTAAATTGCCTATCTAACGTATTGGGGATGATATGATGATGGAGGCTGGTATCTATGTTATTCTTGACTTTATGAGCTGCTTTACTAAGTAATCTCAAACTACGTAATCCCCATTATAGCTAACTGTCCTTTCTGAAACTTGATAGCCCGCATCCCTAGCATCATGAAGCAGGCTCGGTGTACCCAAACGTGCCTTATGCCGCCAATACTGCTGCTTAGTATACTCGCTGAGTTCGGCGGATTTGTTTGCCCTTTTTCACCAAGCATAATAGCCTGATGAACTAATGCCAAGTAATTAACATGCCTTGGTTATAGGATAGGCTGTTAAATGATTTTTCATATAGGCGTACTTCATCGACTTAGATTGTTGATGAAGTACACATGCACCTTTTTTAGTATGACATTAGTCATTTTTAGTGCTTTTATTTCATTTTCTAGCGCCATAATTTGCTGTTGCTCAGTCGTTAACTCACAACGGCTGGTTTTATTCGGAACTAGTTGTCTAATCCACTTATCTAGGGTTGATTTACCTACTCCTAGATGGTTGGCTAGTTCACTGATGGAAAAGTGTGCATGATATAACGCACAATCGACTGATTGTTGTTTGAATTCGACACTAAATTTTATGACCATGATAATTTTCTCCTATGATTTGTATTTATATCATAGAGGCGACTTCTATCCACTTTTTGGGAGAGGATCACAATACATAATAAAATACCATTATTTTATATATCTTATGCGCATTTTCATAAAATAGGTTTCAAGCAAACTAAAAATAAAATTATTAAAATAACTTTAATTGCAGTTTAATAATTTCTCATAGTTTATATCGACTTACTTTTGAAATATAAAAGAAATTTATTTTCTACAAATATATGCGTTAATATTGAAATAATAGAAATAAAGATAATATAAAATAATAATGCTGGAATACTAAAAATATTAGAAAAAATAATTTCCTTATTGATCACAATTCCTACGGGATGTAATAAATACAATGGGTATGAGATTTTACCAAACCAATTCCCAATAATATTATTGGTCAATTTAAAAATTATTCCTTTGTTAAAGGATAATGAAATTATCATCAATGAAAACAAAAAAATTGAGTAATATTCATTATTTTTTATGTAATCATTTTTGGCGTAAAAATAAATTATAAAGAAAACAATTATAATTTGAATTACTGATATTATATTTTCACTTTTCTTTGTACTATTATTTTGCATAGATTTAACAATAATATAAATAAATGCTCCTAATGCGTATCCGAGCAGAGCCCTAATCAGACCAAAAGGCATTAATTTACCAAATTTATGATAATGAATATTCATGTAATCAGTTGAGTAATTATTAATAATAAAAAAACAAATTAAAATAATTAACATTAAAAAAGGAAAAACTAATTGGTTTGCTTTCTTATCAAAAAAATGTAGGACCGGAAAAAATATAACCCCTACCCACAATTCAGCAGAAATACTCCAAGATACACCTAATGGCTCAAAAAATATAAAACTCGATGATTGAACAAAAGGTAATAATTCCCCGATGATTAAAATTCTTACAATATCCCCAAAATCAGGTTTTCCAAGATGGTGATGAAGCAATTTCAATACAATAAAGGTGAGTAAAATTGAAAAAATATAAACTGGATATAATCTTAAGAATCGAGCTTTAGTAAAACTAAAACAATTAAATTCTTTTTTATTTAAAATAGAAAAAGCTAATACAAAGCCACTTAATATAAAAAAATAATCAACAGCTAGTATAAATGATAGTGGAATTGAAACATTACCATTCCAGTAAAAATAATGACCAATTGCAACACAAAAAGCCATTACACCACGAAAAAAATCAAGCGAATAGTTTCTTCGCATAATAAACCTATTTATATAAATAATATCGAGTAGCTAACAATAATTGTTAATTTATGAAAATGATTATAATTAAAGGAGAGAAAGTCTAATCTATAGCGTTCTTCTTCGCTTATACAGTAGAGGTAAAAACCTAATAACCAAAATTTTTTTAATATCTTTAAAAGTAAAAAAAGGATTTTTTTTACAATAAACTTGTTTATTTTTACGTATTTCTTTAGACATACGTAAAAGAAATAAATATCGATGAGGCATTTCTAATCTATTATAATTCCATTTATAGCTTTTATATTGAATATAGCAAATTAAGAATTTTAGTTTTTCATATAACATTTTATTTTTGCAAAATGCCATTATTTCATTAAATTCATCACAAATACAAAACACCTTATCTTTACTCTTTATTGATGCCTGAGCATGTATTCGATAATAAATTAATGGAGCGTCAATAAGCATCATTCGTGTTGCGCAGGCATAGACTTTAAAACTAAATGCTGTATCTTGATATGATGCGCCGGGTGTTTCTAAAAATTTCAGATTATTTTTCTGAATAAATGTTCGCTTATAAATATTAGCCCATACCGACGGCCACTGTAGGAATGGCGATAAATCGTTTTGTGGATTAATTAATGTATTAGTTTCCATTTGATATGAATCGATTTTTTTAATTGAACTATCTTTTTGTGTAAATGTAAAAAAGTGGCATCTTGCAATATCTAAATCATTTTCAATTGCTATTTTATATAATATTTCAAACATTTCGGATTTAGCAAAATCATCAGACTCAACTATACCTATATATTCACCAGTACATAGTTGAAAACCTATATTCATTGAATGACCATAGCCACTATTAGGTTTGTCTATGACTCGAATTCTTGAATCTTTATCAGCATACTCTTGTAAAATAGTAAGCGAATTATCAGTAGAACCATCATTTACACAAATGATTTCTATATTCGTTAATGTCTGATTTATAACACTGTCCAAACATTGCCGTAAATACTTTTCTACGTTATAGACTGGCACGACAATTGATACTTTAGGTAACATAAATTATCCTTGAATTCCTATATTATTTAAATACCATAAAATTGTTTTTCTCAAACCACTTTCAAATCTTTCCTGTGGCTTCCAGCCTAATTGAGTTTGTATTTTAGATGAATCGATAGCATAGCGAAAGTCATGACCAGGTCGATCGGTCATAAATTGAATTAAATTTTGATATTGTTTAATTCCATGCGGGTGTTTTGGAATAAGTTTATCTAATATTGAACAAATAATTTGCACTACATCTAAATTAGTATATTCATTATTAGCTCCAATATTATAAATTTCTCCAATTTTACCATCCATCAAAACAGTACATAAAGCTTTAGCATTATCTTCTACATATATCCAATCACGTACTTGTGACCCATTGCCATAAATCGATATAGGCTTACCTGCTAGCGCCTTTAAGATTACCGATGGAATTAATTTTTCAGGATGCTGAAAAGGTCCATAATTATTAGTACTATGGGTTATAATCGTTGGCAGTCCATATGTGCGGTACCATGCTTTGACTAAATGATCGCTCGATGCTTTAGAGGCGGAATAAGGACTACTTGGTGAATAGGGTGTTACTTCTGTAAAGCATACTTCTGTACTACCTAAATCGCCATAAACTTCGTCGGTTGACACATGAATAAAACGAAATTTTGCTTTATCTTTTTCAGGTAAATTGCACCAATAATTTCGAGAGGCTTCTAAAAGTGTAAAAGTTCCAATAATATTGCTTTCGATAAAAGTAATTGGGCTTGTTATTGAATTATCCACATGGCTTTCAGCAGCCAAATGAATAACAGCATGAGGTTGATATTGTTGAAAAATTCGCAACAATCCTTGCTGATTACAAATATCCATCTTTTCAAAAAGATATCTACTATTATTGGAAACCATGGCAAGTGATTGCAAATTTGCTGCGTAACTCAATTTATCAATATTAATGACATAATGTTGAGTATGCTCAATAATATATCGAACAACAGCAGATCCAATAAATCCAGAACCCCCTGTTATTAAAATTTTTTTAGCGTTATTAACCAAAACTACCGCCCTATTCTATAATCCCTCAACTTATTCGCAATGGCCGTATGCGATACACCTAATCTTTTAGCAAGTTTTCTTGAACTTGGGAATTGGCCATATAATTTTAATAAGATTTCTTTCTCAAATTGTTTAGTCATTTCATCAAGGGTTTTATTTTCAATATTGCTCACCCAAGATAATTGCGATGTGGTTGATGTTGGTAACACAATATCTTTGACAGTTAATATCGGCAAGGTTAATTGCGCCAATGCAGAATAGAGGATATTTTTTAGTTGTCTTACATTCCCTGGCCATGAGTAATGGGTCAAATAATCAATCACATTATGATCAATAGTTGGCGGTGTAATGCCTTGTTTATTGGCAAACTCATTAACAAAAATATGAGCCAATAGTGCAATATCATCTTTACGTTCTTGCAAAGAAGGTAAATTAAGCGATAGTACATTGAGTCTGTAATAAAGATCTTTTCTAAATTTACCTTGTTCGACCAACTTAGCTAAATCAACTTTGGTTGCACAAATAATTCTTACATCAACATAGACTTCATTATCATCACCCACACGACGAAAATAACCATCATTAATAAAACGTAATAGTTTGGTTTGCATTTGAAAAGACATTTCGTCAATGCCATCAAGTAATACTGACCCACTATTAGCTTGTTCAAAAAAGCCTTTTTTATTTTCAATAGCACCAAGATAGGCGCCTGCTGCATGCCCATATAATTCGCTTTCAACAACATCATCAGGCATGGCAGCACAGTTTAATGCTAGAAAGGTCTGATCACCGCGTGGACTATATTGATGGCAAGCATTAGCCAATAAATCTTTGCCTGTGCCTGTTTCTCCAGATATTAATAATGGCTCGCGTTGCATAGAAAAGGCTTTAGCTTGAGCAATGAGTTTTTGCATAACCAAACTTTGGGTGGCAAAAATATCAAAAGCATGACTACCCACTACCTTGATTTTCGCTAATCGTTTTTTTAAATAGTCAATTGATTGTAGGATAAATATTGTTTTGGATGATCCAATCGTTTTTTGCAATAAAAAGTGCTGAGAATTTAAAACAATGATCGTATCATCATCTTGTTCATCTACATTTATTGTATTATCAATATTGAAGATCTTTTGATAATCAAAAGGTTGATTTAAAACTAAAGCATGATCAGAAAATAGCGCCTTAGCGCTATGATTATACGCAACCAGAAGTTGGTTATTATCAATTTCAATGATTGCTACTTGCATAGTTTGCCCACTTTTCACTAAGTTTTACTAAATTATCACGTCGATATTGCCACTCAGTACTTCTCGTTAATTCTGAATAGGTAATTTTTGTATTGGTTAATAAACGTGTTGCTTTATCTGATGTTAAAGGATGAGTCTTATCTAACTCGGTTAATTGGTCCAAAATAGTTAACGTTCCTTGCCGGTTATTACAAGCCAAAAGCAGATCACAGCCTGCGGATAATGCCGATTGGGCTCGTTCGGCATAATTACCCATAATTGAGGCACCTTCCATCGATAAATCATCAGAAAAAATGATACCATTAAAATGCAACTGATTGCGAAGCACGTTCTTAAGCCAAAACGGTGATCCGCTTGCGGGTTTATCATTAAAAGCCGGGTAAATTACATGAGCAGGCATAATCGCATCGAGTTTATGATTAGCAATAAGCCTAGTAAAAATCTGCATATCATGCTCAATCAATAATTTTTCACGATGATCAACTGGTGTTTCTTTATGCGAGTCGGCAATCACATGACCATGCCCCGGAAAATGTTTACCTGTTGTTTTCATCCCTGCTGCACGCATACCATCAATCATAGCGGAAGCAACTTGGTAAGCGATATTGACATCTTGATGAAACGAACGTGTACCGATAGCTAAGCAGTCATGACCTACATCTAACACTGGTGCATAGCTAAGATCGATATCAAAGGCGATGAGTTCCATAGCAAGAACCCAGCCGGCATCAAAGGCTAACGATTTGGCTTGTTCAAGATTATTAAGTGCCACAAAAGATTGTGCAGGAGGAATTGGTGTAAAACCATGCCTAAAGCGTTGAACACGCCCACCTTCATGATCGACCGAGATTAATAAACGCTGTGAAGAAGCTGTGCGAATCTGTTTTATCAATTCTACTAGTTGATCTTGATCTTGATAATTACGACTAAATAAAATCACCCCTGCAACAAATGGATTTTGCAAAAGAGCTTTATCATCATCGGTTAATGAAGTACCTTCCACATCAATCAACAATGGTCCCATTTATTCATGTGCCTCTGAAACGTTATCTTTATTATTAGTAGTATCTTGTTGCGAAGGAAAGTCTTTAGACGTTACTCTCGTTAAGATTTCTCCGCTTTGTGTTGATAGTAATTCAATTGAAAGATTGGCATCATTGCTATCACGGGGTGCTTTATATATAGTCGTAAATAGCACATATCCCGCATTGATTGATTTAGCCAACCCAATCATCTTACCACGAGATACCAATTTATCATCAGTTGACATACCTAACGCTTGTTTAGCTTGGTTAATGGACTGTCGATTGACCACTGTAAACACATTTTGTTTATTCATTAATTGATGTAGTGCATCATCGATTTGATTTGTTGCAAGATAATCATCACTACGATTTTGAATATCACTAATTAAAATAATATTATTGTCATTATCTGCAAGCGATGTATGCAATATTTTATTTACAAATGGCGATAATGTGGCGTTCCAATCAGTCTGTTTGACAATTTGAGGAGGCGTTTCAATCACACCTGTATCATCGGGCTGAGTGACATCAACAGGTGGTTTCACTTCAACTTTTTGGCTATTACTAATAAGCTGACAACCCGTTAAAGCAAAAACAAGTGAGCTAGTAACCAAAATACACTTGATCTGTTTCATATACTATTAACCTATTAATCGCCCTAAATTTTTACCGCCTAATAGATGCATATGGATATGAAACACGTCTTGTCCAGCATCTTTATTACAATTCATGATTAAACGATATCCGCTTTCATCAACGCCTTCTTGCTTTGCAACCTTAGCTGCAACAACCATCATATGCCCAAGAATAGCTTCATCTTCTTCTTTAATATCATTAACAGTTGGGATAAGTTTGTTAGGAATAATTAAAATATGTGTCGGGGCTTGTGGAGAAATATCACGAAATGCCGTCACCTTATCATCCTGAAAAACAATATCAGCTGGGATTTCTTGTCGAATAATTTTGCTAAAAATAGTTTCCTGAGCCATCAAACTTCTCCTCTTATTATATTTACACAGACATCGACCAATACCAATTCATCTGTGCCCAAGCATATCATATTTTACCAACAAAAATGTATAGAAATCGTTACATTTTACAATGCATTTTTATAATCATCAAAAATCGTCAAAAAATGTATTGATTTTAATTAAGTTTTCACTTTAATTTTTGACAACCCCAGTAAAAAAGTTTATAAAAAACGCACATAAAAACAAACGTTTTCTTAACAAAATACACTACCACCCAGTAGAGAATCTTGGCATATTCATTTGTCAAACACAATTACTTGATATATAATGCCCCGTCGATTTCAACCGCCTATTTTCATGTTCCTTGCTTTCAATGGGTTGCGGTTGCCCCGACAGAAAGCTGATTAATCCGTAGGGAGCGATAATGCGTCATTACGAAATTGTATTTATGGTTCACCCAGATCAGAGTGAACAAGTACCGGGTATGATCGAACGCTATACTGGTACATTAACCACTGATGGTGGAAAAATCCATCGTTTAGAAGATTGGGGTCGTCGTCAATTAGCCTATCCTATCGAAAAACTGCACAAAGCACACTATGTGTTAATGAATGTTGAAGCAACTCAAGAAGCTGTTAACGAGCTTGAAGATAACTTCCGTTTCAATGATGCAGTAATTCGCAGTTTAATTATGCGCACTAAACACGCTGTAACTGAAACTTCACCTATGTTAAAAGCGAAAGATGAGCGTCGCGGCTCTGATGAAGATTTTAACGAAGCAAACATGGACGATGATTCCGACGAATAATCGTTTAGTGTTATCGGGTATTGTAAAAAAAACACCGATACGAAAAATCAGTCCAAGTGGGATTTCGCATTGTCAATTTTATTTAGAACATGTTTCTGAGCAAGTTGAAGCAGAACTCACAAGGCAAGCATGGTGCATCATGCCTGTAATTGCTAGTGGACAACAAGAGTTAAGTTACGTAAAAAAAGGCAGTAGAGTTTTAGTTGGTGGATTTATAAGTACCCACACTAAACGGAATCAAACAAGCCAACTTGTTTTACATGCTGACCAAATTAAACTATTAGGAGAATAGCCAAATGGCACGTTATTTCCGTCGTCGCAAATTCTGCCGTTTTACTGCAGAAGGCGTTAAAGAAATTGATTATAAAGATGTTTCTTTATTAAAAAGCTATATCACAGAAAGTGGTAAAATCGTACCAAGCCGTATCACAGGTACTAGCGCAAAATATCAACGTCAATTAGCTCGCGCAATCAAACGCGCTCGTTATTTGGCACTATTACCATATACTGACAACCATCAGTAATTAGCAACAGAGGGAACATATAATGCAAATTATTCTACTCGATAAAGTTGCTAATTTAGGCAGCTTAGGTGATCAAGTTAATGTTAAAGCGGGTTATGCGCGTAACTTTTTGATTCCACAAGGTAAAGCAGTCGTAGCGACTAAAAAGAATATCGAATTTTTTGAAGCTCGTCGTGCTGAATTAGAAGCAAAACTTGCTGAGACATTAAAAGCAGCTGAACAACGCGTTGCTGAAATTAATGCACTTGGTAAAGTCACTATCACTTCTAAAGCCGGTGATGAAGGCAAATTATTTGGTTCAATTGGTACTCGTGATATCGCTGATGCAGTTAAAGCTCGCGGTATTCAAGTATCAAAAAGCGAAGTGCGCCTGCCAAATGGTGTACTGCGTACTACTGGTGAACATGAAGTGTTCTTCCAAGTACATAGTGAAGCTTTTGCTAAAGTTATTGTTGATATTATTCCTGAATAATCATCCAACAATAAATACCAAAAAAACCCGTTCAAGTAACGGGTTTTTATTATTTATTTTACAATGATTGATTTACCTCTACCTCGAATATCTGACACCGCTTCAGGTTTATTATTCGTAATTTTTATGGCTTGAATATCACCGCTAAAATCTTGTTGTTTAAAATGATAACCCATTTGTTTGAGTTTATCTTTTAAATCTTCTGGTACTTTATTTTGAAAACGCTCAATAAAGATAAGATTAGTTGGTAATAATTGATGATGATAACGTGGAGCATCTATTGCTGCTTTTAATGACATATGGTTATCAAAGACATTCGTCACCACTTGAAAAATTGAAGTAAAAATCCTTGAACCGCCCGGTGTACCAATAACCATTGCAACATCATTATTTTTAATAAATATACTTGGCGTCATAGAAGATAAAGGGCGTTTATTTGGCTCAATTGCATTAGCATCTTTGCTCACAACACCAAACTGATTAGCAACACCTGGTTTACTACTAAAATCATCCATCTCATTATTGAGTATAATACCTGTACCTTCTATTACAACGCCTGATCCAAACCAACCATTAAGTGTATATGTATTAGATGCCGCATTGCCCCATTTATCCACAATAGAAAAATGTGTTGTTTGTAATTTTTCGCGATTATTATCTAAACCAGGTTTAACTTGTTCAGTAATCGAGATAGCTTTTGGATTAACTTGCTTAGCTCTTTGCGATAAATAATCAGCATCAATCAATTGAGTAACTGGTACAGAGATAAAATCAGGATCACCCATATATTCAGCCCGATCGGCAAAAACACGTTTTTCTATTTCTGCTAATAAGTGAATATATTGTGGTGAATTCACTTTTACGGCTTTGAACTCATTCGCTAAATCTTGCTTCATTAATAAAAGTTGAATTAAACCAACACCACCTGAACTTGGCGGTGGTGCGGTGACAATTTGCATATCTTGCCACTTAGCAACTAACGGAGCCCGCCATTTAGCCTGATAATTGGCTAAATCGTTTTCAGTAATTAAACCGTCATTTTTTTCCATCTGTTGAGCGATTAATTTAGCGGTTTCGCCTTTATAAAATCCATCCCTACCTTGGTTTGCAATACGCTCTAATACTTTGCCAAGTTCGGGCTGTTTAAATACCTTTTCAGCTTGCATAGCACCGAAGTATTGCTTAAAGTGCCCATTAGCAGGTGCAAGTTCTGCAGCCTCTTGATAACGTTTAAATAACTGTTTATCTACAGTAAATCCTTCATTGGCAAATTGAATGGCCGGTACCATCACCTCTTTCCAAGATAATTTACCAAAACGTTGATGCACCGCCCACATACCGGCAACTGTTCCCGGCACTCCCGAGGCTTTGTAAGAATATAAACTCAAATTAGGGATCACATTTTTATGTTCATCAAGATACATATCTCTATCGGCCTTATTAGGGGCGACTTCTCGATAATCAATAAAGTAAGGCTGTCCATCCATCCAAAGGGTCATAAAACCCCCACCACCAATATTACCCGCTTCGGGATAAGTAACAGCAAGAGCAAAGGCGGTAGCCACAGCAGCATCAGCCGCATTTCCCCCTTTTTTTAATATTTCCTGTGCGGCGATTGCACCATAATAATCAGGTGAGGCAACTGCACCAGCCACTAATTTTTGTTTTGCGCTTTCGACTGCAAATACTTGTTGGCTTATCAGCAATAATGCAATAAAGTAGCAATACTTTATTAACTTACGTTTGAAATAACACATATAGCGCCTCCTAATAAAAGTATTATTTATCTCACCCACTTAACACCAAATTGCATAAAAAGTATTAATAAATCAGCAATAATTGGTTAAGGAGAATCATCAATATAACATAGAAAATCAAATAACGATCAAATTTTGATCAAAAACCCCGTGCGAGCTTAATTTTGGCTTTCCCATAATTGACCAATTTAAGGTAATGCACATACCTACTAGTACCCAAAAAATAAGATTCTCGGCTATTTTTATATTCAGTAGTGACAGTTAATTGAATGTTAAATACAATCGATGATGATGATGGCACCAAACTATATCGTGTTATCACTTACCTACCTTTTTTGGAGGGATACAATTAAATATTGGTAAAAAATCTTGTCAAAAAGTTTCAGATAACACCAACGTTTAAGTATAAAATAGTGTTGAGTTCAACAGAAATGTTTTTTAAAGCGCCAAAAAACAGGTACAGTTGACCTTATGATATAAATAAAAAAGAGCGTAACCAACTTGATTGACGTGTATACGCTCTATATAAATCATTATAAAACTATGCTGTTTGAATTTGGCTTTCTGACTTGCCTTGCTCATCTTTATACAGTTTATTATCATATAATTTGACAAAAGGAAGATAAATTAGCACAGCTAAAATAGCAGAAAATATCGCAACAATAGCCGCTTTATAATCACCGCCAGTACTAATAAATGCCCCTAATCCCATTGGCGATGGCCATGGAATTAATGCGATGATAGGGTGAATAAAACCGGTATTAATAGCCAAATAACCTAATGTTCCACACGCCATGGGCGCTAAGAAAAAAGGAAGTGCTAAATAAGGATTATATACAATCGGCATACCAAAAATAACCGGTTCGTTAATATTAAATATTGCAGGTACTGCAGATGCTCGCCCTAAGATTTTTAGTTGGCTAGACTTAGCAAAAAACGCAATAAAGAATGTCATTAATAAGGTAGAACCTGATCCCCCTAAAATCACAAGTGAATTATTAAATTCACCTGCAAAAGGAATATGTGCTCCCGCCGTATTTTCAGTCATATTAGTTAACATAATCGGAGTGATAAATGCACCAATAATACTCGCACCATGGATTCCAACCACCCATAATGCGTGGATTAAAAATAGGATAACCATAATACCCAACCAACTTTTGGTGAGATTGGTTACAAAGGCAAATGGTACAGCAATGATATTAAAAATATCAGTACCAAAATAGATAAAAATGCCATTAATAATGATAACTACAAAGGCAATCACAAAAGTTGGAATTAGTGCAGTAAACGATCGTGAAACGCCAAGTGGTACTGTTTCTGGCATTTTCACAACCCAATTACGCCTGACGCATAAAAAATAAAGATGAGTCGCCACAATAGCCATAACTATTGCAATAAATATACCCGATGTCCCCAACCTAAAGACAAAGGGTTTTAAACGTAGACCATTAAAGACTAAATTACTTTGATCATTGAGTAAGGTAATCACACCATTTTGCATAATCAGTTCAGGCAATGTCATGAAAAAGGCAAAAACGGATAACATCGCCCCATTAAGAGCATTAACTTTAAGCCCGGTTTCTTCCGCTTCGATCTTAGTCAGTTCATAACCAACAACAAAGTTAAAATAGAGAGCTAAAATACCTATTGTTGCCGTATTAGCAATCATATAAAGATCACTCACTCTAAAAAAAGTATTTTCAAAAAAGCCTTCTAATCCCGTAAATGTCATTGGTAACGTGTTGAATACTAAAAACATGGAGCCAACAATAGAAAAAGGTACTGACGCCATTCCCGCCGCCATTACAGCTCGAACAATTTTAAATTGTGATATTTTCGCCATGGGCGTCATCAGATATTTCTGTAAAATAACAAATCCCGTATTCATTTTGTTTTCCTCATCTAATTAATAAATTCTTCGTAAGCTTGGATTCTTTTAAAATGCAGATCCTGATTATGTTGAATTTTATTTAACTTTCTAAGCATTAATAGGACAATAATCAAGCTTACTGTAAGTAATACTATTAATACATTTGCAGCCTCTTGTGTCTGTTTCAGAAATGGATAAAAAAAGTGATACAAAGGGGTATAAAGGGTCATTATTAATGCTATCAAAACGATCGCTAAACCTTGATAAAACAACCGTGCATAAGGCAATTTATTGCAATGATTACGATAAAGCTTAATTTGTTCCCATGTAGTAAGTATACCTAAAACAAAAAGAGAAATCGGCAAAAGAGCTATAATTGACAGTGAACCAATTAAAAAGATAGCCCAATAAAGATTTAAAAATAAAAAAAATGCGGTAGTATAACGAATTGCTAAAAATCGATTAAAATAGAGGTTGGTTAGGCTGATTTTTTTATGTATTGTAAGCTTTTCTGTCATTATGCTACTCCTTATTTAGCCCTTTGATTTTGTTTCTACCTCATGATGTTTTTCATATAGATGTAACATTTCAATCGCCATTTCTCGAAAACTCATGGTTGTCATTAAATGATCTTGTGCATGCACCATAATAATTTCCATCGTGATTTTGGTACCATTAGCATAATTTTGCAGTAATTGTGTTTGTGAATGGTGTGCTTGTAAGATCTCTTTATTTGCCTCTTCAAGCAACTGATTTGCAGCACTAAAATCGGCTTGCCTCATTGCTTTAAAAGCATCATGGATTTTAGTTTTAGCATTACCACTATATAAAATAATATTAAAAGCGATAAGCTGAATATCTTCTGTACTCATTTCCTCATTCATAGCTATATTCCTTTTCAATAAGTTGGATAAAAATTTGTTTAAATTGGTCAAAGTTTTGTGCTTTCAATAGTTTTGATTGTATTTGTAAATCATCAATCAAGTTAACAATCGCTTTTGTCACCATCGCAAGAGTCGGATTTTGATAAATCGAGGGTGAAATCATAAAGATAAAGCGAATTTGTGGGTAATTAACATCCCAAAATATGCCATCAGGAATTATTGCAATACCAATTTTAGGCAATTTTCCTACAGGCATTGTTGGATGTGGCACCACAATAGTTTGGCTAAAGAAAATATCACCTAATAGCATGCGGTTTTCCATTTGCTTTATCATCTTTTGTTTATAATCGTTGTCTTCATTTAGCGCTAAAAGATCAAGCAAAAAATCTAAAACTTGCTCTTTACTTTGGGGATGTGTGCATCGATAAAAAAAATCAGCAGATAAATCATCTAGCATTTGTTCAACATGAATTAAATGTTGTGAAGAACGGGATGATGTAACGGTTGATATTGGTTCTTTACACGATGAAAGAAGCATATTACGTGACGAAAGATGGCAACGAATTTTTTGTACATCGCTTTCGGTAAAGAACACAGATACACAAAAAACAGGGACTTTAAATACTTTCGATGATAGATCAACTGACGAAATAATAAAATCAATCTTGTCTAATATCTTTGGCTCGATTTCATAATACCCTTGCGTGGCAACGATTTTAATTCTTTCATTAAATTCACATTCAACTCGATTTTTTAGTAGTTGAGCACTACCAAGCCCTGTTGCACAAATAATTAATACTTTTGCTTTTTGTTCATTTTTCAATTTTTCAATCGAAGCTAAAAAGTGCAAAGTCAAATAACCCCATTCATCATCATGAATAGTAAATTTTTTAAGCTCAGGAAGCTGACTAAGATAATTTTTAACTAACTCAAACAATTCTAGAGAAGTGGCTTTAATTTCATTAAGTAATGGATTTTTCAGTTTAATATGTTGCTCTAAGCGAACAATCATCGGTTTTAAGTGCTGAATAATGCCATTTTTCAATTGATCATCATTTAAAAATAAATATCCTGTCTCATGTTTTATCTTAATAAGTAAATTAGTCAAAGATGAATACAACTCAGCATCAAAATCATTTTGGCAAAAATTTGATTTACTCATTAAATGTAAAGTTAAATACATTTGTTCTTCTTTTGGAAAACAAAAACCTATTACCTTTTCAATTCTATTGATAATCTTTTTAGCCACTTGATATTCCAAGGTATCTTTTGTCGATTGTGACATATTAAGATTTTGAATAGAAAGTCCTGACTGTAAACGTTTAATGCTTAATGACAGATGTAACACAATATTTTGCATCATCACATCGGATAATTTTATTTTTGCCTCACGGCATTCATCTAAAATAATAATGGTTAACGAATCAAAACTAATGGCAGCATTTAACTTATTTAAATAAGTTAGGTGCTGCAAAAGATTAATCGAGCCATCATGAAAAAAATAGCTCAAAATGAAATGCCTTTTGGCTTTTTCCTCACCTTCAACATACAACAAGGATTGACTTTTTTTGACTGTCAAACCATACGGTTTAATTTGATGTTTAATTTCTAAAATATCTTTATTTAGTTGAGAAGAACTAATAAATAATTGCTCTGATAATACCTCTATATCGATTTTTTGACATTCTAACAATAACAAATTGAGAATATGGTGTTTTCTTTGACATGCTTCTCGACAATTCGCGTGCTTTACATTGCGATCTAGCAAATGATGTTCAACTAGAAATAAGTTGAAAGCAGCTCTATTTTTAATTTGCAGTTGGTAGCCATAACCTTGTTTACTAACAATACATCCTCCATGGCGTTCAATTAATGATTTTAAATCATTAAGATAAGTGCGAACAGTGCGATCTGATAATGACAGTTCAGTTGCTAACCACGCACTACTTTTGAATAGATTTTTAGAACGAACCAATAAACTAATAAGGTCACGTTGTTTATTTTTAATCACAATCATCCATACCTGTGCCAACAAAGCATATTGTTAATAATATAGTGACGGCTTTCATTAGTTAGATAAGCACGCCCCCTGCAAGGTAATAAGGCGCTGCCATTTAGCATACGCCAAACCATATTCCTAAATTAGATAATCATTCTAATTATTGGATATTATCCTCAACTAACTTAGCCAATTGCTCAATACCCGATTGAATGGGTATATAGGCCTGAAAAGGAATACTCACTACAGCTTTACCAACCTCTTCACCCATTTTTTTAAATTTATCAAGCATCATCATCGTTTGTGGGCTAATTAAAAAAAGTGAAAAATCACTGTTATTAATCATATTACTCCCTTCGGTTGCTGATACCGCATCAACCGAAATTGCTTTATCTTTACTTGCAAAATATTCTGTCACTTTTTTTGCCATTAATGATGATGACATCCCAGCGGCACAAATAATTAATGCTTTTTTCATATATTCTCCTAAAAATAGTGATTGGCTTTATAAGACTTCACCATTAGACTCAATGACTTTTTTAAACCATGTAAATGAAGCTTTGCGACTACGTTTTAGTGTACCATTGCCTTTATTGTCTTTATCGACATAGATAAATCCATAACGTTTTTCCATTTCGCCAGTCCCCGCTGAAACAAGATCAATACATCCCCAAGGGGTATATCCCATCAAATCAACACCATCTTCTTCAACAGCTAGCTTCATTTGTTTTATGTGATCACGTAAATATTCAATACGATATAAATCTTGTACCGAACCATCAGTTTCCACTTTGTCATAAGCTCCAAAGCCATTTTCTACAATAAATAATGGAAGGTTATACATATCTGTCAACCAATTTAACGTATAACGTAATCCCTCTGGATCAATTTGCCATCCCCAATCAGACACCTTGACATATTGATTACCAATCAGATCGGTTTTTTCGTTATATTCATAGCTGTCATTATCGGCTTTTTTCCTAATTGCATTTGACATGTAATAGCTAAATCCAATGTAATCAACGCTGCCTTTTTTCAAAATCTCAAGATCTTGATTGGTGATATCGAGTTTTAAATTTTTACGTTGCCAATATTTTTTAATGTGGTTTGGATACTTACCATGTACATGCACATCAGCAAAAAAGTATTTACGCTCCATCGCCTTTTGTGCCATTAAAATATCACCAGGTTTACTGGTCTCTGGGTAGATTGGTATCATCGCCAACATACAACCTATTTCAAAATCAGGGTTAATAGCATGACCAATTTGCACTGCTTTAGCGCTGGCAACTAATTCATAATGTGCAGCTTGATACATGATCTGCTCTCGATTGTCGCCCGCTTTATAGTAAATTCCTGAATTAGTAAATGGTGCAAAGTCCTCATTAAAGTTAGCTTGATTATTGATTTCGTTGAAAGTCATCCAATATTTAACTTTATTTTTATAACGATCAAAACAGACTTCGGCAAAACGCACAAAAAAGTCAATTAATTTACGATTGCGAAAGCCGCCATACTCAGTAACAAGATAATAAGGCAATTCAAAATGAGAAAGTGTGACAACCGGCTCAATATTGTATTTTAAGCATTCATCAAAAAGATCATCATAAAATTTTAATCCTTCTTCATTTGGCGCAAGTTCATCCCCTTTCGGAAAAATACGGGTCCAAGCAATAGATGTTCTAAAACATTTAAAACCCATTTCGGCAAAGAGTTTAATGTCATCTTTATAATGATGATAAAAATCAATAGCTTCGTGATTTGGGTAATATTCACCTTCAATCACACCTTCAGTAATTTTTCGATAGCTTTTAGGTGAGCCTACCGTCATCACATCGGCTACGCTTAGCCCTTTACCACCGACTTGCCAAGCACCTTCTAATTGATGAGCCGCAACAGCACCTCCCCATAAAAAATCTTTTGGTAAACCTTTATTATTCATAATCAAGTACCTGTGTTTATTAAGAATTCAAATTTAGTATAAAAGGGAAAAAATAGAATTACTAACCAACTTTTTCCGTATTGATCAGGAAAAATATAAGTATATTTTGGAAGGATTGTTAATTAATATGGGTAAATTAAGCAAATTTTTATGGTATTTAGCTAAATATCAAAAAATATAAAAATAAGCAAAATAGATGTTAGGATTTGAATATTTAAATCTAATTGGTTAAATAAACTTTTCAACCCCATCAGTATATTTCGATGGCATAAACTCAATAATCTCATATTGAGCAATGTGATGAATATAAAACGGATCTTTTTGTAATATTGCTAGCGCTTGCTCTTTATTCTCAGCACGACAAATAATCACACCACCTGTACGGGGAACTTTTCGACCTGATGCAATAAAGTGTCCTAACTGATAATGTTCTTCAAGATAATCAATATGCTGTGATAAATATTTTTCTACTTCATTAATGGGTTTTACATAAGTAAGTGTATAAATAAACATAATATAGAGCCTTAATAAATACATAGAAAAAAGTTTCAGAATGTTAGGCTATGTTGTTCAACTTAGACCATTTAATTATCTAAATAGGTATCTATTTAGCTACCCATTTACCATCTTCACCCTTGTGGTAAACCTTTTCGACTGCTGACCAAGCCACTTTAAAAGCAATCGTTTCAGGATCGCTATTATCACGACGTTTATGTGGATCTTGATATTCCTTAATCGCACTATTGAATGCTTCTTTAAAAATATCTTGCGCATGTTCAGGCAAAACATGGCGTACTGAATCAGGTAAATCTCCACGTGTTTTATATGGCATATCACATTCCCTCATAAATTGATCTTAGATGATTGAAAATTTAAAATGGTAATTGTGGACATCACTTTCAAAACAGCTTGTTGAAACCGAATTTATTCTTTTTTAGCTAAGAATACAAGAGTTATTACAATAATTAAGTATAAGCATCACAAATTTTTATTAGAAATAATCTTTAAAAGATAATAAAGTATAAATGCAATGAATTTATAATGCCAAAATTAGGGAAATAAAAGATGAAAACAAAAATTTTAACAGCACTCATTGCTGGACTTTTAATGGTTGGTTGTAATGACAAATCAACAGATAATAAAACACAACAACCTGCAGCTAATTCAGAATCTAAAACATCAGAAGATATTTCACAGCAATTAGCATTAAAGGCACGGAAAGGCAATATATGGCTGGACGTTTTTGATACCAATTTATCTCAAGCAGCACAAGATTTAAGGGGAAGAAATTCGATGCCTTCTTCTCTCTACCTTCTTGATAATAGAGTCAGGGATTTTTTAAAAAGTGTCAGTGATAAAAATGGACAAATCGATGTAAATTATGTAAAAAAAAATCCATTAAAACTCTCCATTGTTAACAACCCTTCAGCAGAAAACCTTGATGAATATAAACAATTGATTACTGAATTATTAGAACTTAAACCTGAGTTGCCCGAACTTGACGCTGCAGGCAAAGCAGTGAGCGATAAATATATTGAATTAGGATTAGCTTATGGTTCAATTGCTAAATATTATTTCAACCATGAATATAAATTGGATGACTTTGCTAAATTACCTGAACTGTTAAATAATCTGGCAACGATTTATAATCAATATGTTGAAGCTGAAAATGTCGCCTCTTTAGCTTATCGTAAATTATACGAAGAAATTCATGCATTTCAAAAAGTAGATATAAAAAATAAAGGATTAATGCTTAACTACAACTGTATTGAAATTATGGATCTATCTGAGGATGTTGTTGCGTTAATCAATAAGAGTTTTACAGAAAACAACCAATTTAAAAATCTTGATAAATCAGCAATTGAACAAAAAATTGAACAAATACAATCGATCACCAATGAATTAATTGCCAATAAAGGCAAGACTAAATTGATTAAAGAACAAGGTTTAAACGACCTTTATTATGATCGTTTTGTTGATCGTTTACCTCAATTGATTAACCAAATGAAAATAGTTTTAAAAAATTTACAGGCCAACAATGTTAAGATAGAAGTTGAATCTTTGAATGGGCAACTTGAAAATGCAATTGATGGCTATAACGAAACAATCAATTAAAAATTGATAAAGACAGATTCATTGCTAAAATTTTTGTAACCTTAAATTACGATAAATGATGTGATAAACAACAGCGGTGTGAATTTTATACCGCTGATTTGTTAAAACACTATATTTAATGAATGAACTACTGATTCATAGTAAATATCAAAATACCACCATTTAGTCGAGCCTAAATTTGTTTGTTTACATCAACAACAAAGCGCCCTTTTATTTGTCCAGCTATCATCTTATTTGCCACTTCGACACATTCGTTTAATGTGATTGTTCTGCCGACATAAGATAAGATTTCTTCATCCAGATGCTTCGCTAATAAATTCCAAGCTGTTACTCGTTTATCATAACTTGCCATTACGCTATCCACACCTGCTAACGTAACTCCTCGTAAAATAAACGGTGCAACCGTTGCTGGTAAGTCCATCCCTTGAACAAGTCCACAGCATGCCACAATGCCACCATATTGGGTCTGTGCACAAGCATTTGCTAAAGTATGCGAACCAACAGCATCCACAACAGCTGACCAATGCTCTTTTTGTAACGGTTTACCGGATTGTTTTAATGATTGACTATCAATGATATTAACAGCGCCAAGTTTTCGTAAATAATAAGCTTGGTCTATTTTACTGGTTGATGCTGTAACTTGATAACCAAGTTTAGCCAGTAGCGCAACTGCAATTGAACCAACACCACCACTGGCGCCAGTGACTAAAACCATACCATCTTGTGGTTTTACACCAAAATCAAAAATACGCTCAACACAAAGCCCCGCAGTATAGCCAGCCGTACCAATAGTCATTGCTTGATGAGCTGTGAGCTTATCAGGTAATGGAATTAGCCATTCAGATTTTAAATAAGCATATTGCGACAAACATCCCCAATGAGTTTCACCACAGCCCCAACCATTTAAAACAACTATATCGCCTTTTTGATAACGACCACTAGCACATTCAAGAACCGTACCCACACCATCAATCCCCGGAACCATTGGCCATTGCCTAACAACCGGGCTTTTATTGGTTATGGCTAATGCATCTTTATAGTTAATACTTGAATATGCCACCTGGATTAATGTATCACCTTGTTGTGATAATAATTGTTGTCTATTAATATTTTTTAGTGAACAGGTAAAACCCGTCACTTCTTTTTTTTCCAAAAGAATGGCATTGAATAACATAATGTCTCCTTATGGCTTAAGGCACCCAAGTAAAGTAAGTAATCCCCTTAAACACAAGTTTCCAATATTAAATAGTCATTCCATAAAAAGCAACGGAATATGTTATATACGATAAGGTCATAATATATTATTAAAAAATAGAAAGGACTAGTCATCCATAAATTATTCAATAAAACTGAGCAGATAATCATAAAAATCACATGCTCAGTTTACAAAAAAATGGCCAATCAAATCGATTGAATATTCAAATAACGTTACTGTACACTTTCATCGTAAATTTAAGCTTTATTGATTGTCTTTTGTTTTTCTTGGGCTGCCGATGAAACAGCACCAATAAACACAACATCACTTGACGAGTTTAATGCGGTTTCAACTGAGTCTTGAATCACGCCGATAGCAATTCCAATGCCAATGACTTTAGCTGAAATTTCGTTAGGAATGCCAAACATACTACATGCGACAGGAATAAGCAGTAAAGATCCTCCCGCAATTCCCGATGCACCACAAGCACACACCGAAGTAACGATACAAAGTAATACCGCAGAATAGATATCAACATGAATACCAGCACTAGCTGGCATTGAATTAACTGTTGCTAAAGTTAACACCGTTATAGTAACAGCAGCCCCCGACATATTAATTGCTGCGCCTAATGGTACCGCAACAGAATAAGTATCCTCATCCATGTTATATTTTTTACAAACCTCCATATTAACGGGAATATTGGCTGCAGAGCTACGTGTAAAGAAAGCAGGTATAGCACTTTCTTTTAAAGAGGTAAGTACAAGTGGGTAAGGATTTTTTCGCATAACTAAATAAGCAAGCAATGGATTGATAACTAATGCAACAATTAACATACAAGAAACTAATACAACCAATAAATGTGCATATTTCAGTAATTCACCAAAACCAGTCTCTGCCAACGTCGAAGCGACAAGTCCAAATACACCAAAAGGGGCAAATCGGATAATAATTCTTACAATAAATGAGATTGCATAAGACAGATCATTCATCATTGTTTTAGTGCTTTCACTAGCATGCCTTAGCGCTAAACCAATACCAACACCCCAAACAATAAGACCTATATAATTCGCATTTATCAGTGCATTGACAGGATTGTCGATCATTTTTCCGAGTAAGGTTTTTAATACTGCGGTAATACCATTTGGCGGAGTAAGTTCAAGATTATTTAAGGTATCACCAAATGAAATTTGCGATGGAAACAAAAAACTGACAATGGTTGCCAATAATGCAGCTAACATCATGCCAACAAGATAAAGGGAAATTAACGGCCGCATATTAGCTTGCTTACCATGTTGATGATTTGAAATCGAAGCAATCACTAAGATAAGTACAAGTATAGGAGCTACTGATTTCAAAGCATTGATAAATAGCCCACCCAATAATGACATGCTTAGCGCAGCATCTTTAGATACAGCAGCAAGAATAATGCCAAATATTAAGCCCAATAAAATCTGCGGTATCAACCCTACTTTCAAGTAAAAACGAACCAACGGATTAGATGAGTGTGTCATGGTATTTTCCTGTTTATTAAAGATAAGATTAGAACATTAACATAATTAAGCATTAAATTTATATAAAAAAATCATAATAATAATCTTTTTTTATATATTACTTTAATTAATCACTAAGTTTAATTATTAATTTTAAAACGTATAACGAAATAGTAGTATTCTTTCACATGATAAAAGGCGGATATTGTTTGTTAAATTCAATAGAAGACAAATAGTTTAACGAAGAATGTAACTTGTTTGTGATTGCAACGATAAAACAGCAAAGTTTTATTGTTATACTTTGATAGTTATAAAAAAATAAGTTTTAGTAGTTTTAAATGTGACTTTTGCAACCTCATGAGCCTAAGAACAGTCTTTATTGTCTTAATGAATAATTAATATTAAATATGGATAGGCTACATTAACTCATACAACTTTTTTAAGGAACTTGTTGCAAAATAATTTGAGCTATAAAAAATGCGCTAATCAAAATAGCGCATTTTAGGTTTCACTAATCCATATCTACGTGATTATAAAAATAATCCACTCAACTGTTTTGTTAACAAAATATATTTATATTTATATTTCTGCATAACCAAAACGAATCTTAAAGAAGAATTTTTTGTATTAGTTTATTACTCTATTTATATCCTTTAAACATATTTTTTACTTTGTAAAAACAGGTTTGTTTTTATGCTTAGTAAATAATTTTGTTATAAATAAAAAGAATAATGGAACATAAAATATTGTTAAAAATGTAGCGGTTAGCATACCTCCTACGACACCTGTACCAACAGCATTTTGGCTTGCAGAACCTGCGCCAGTATTTAATGCTAATGGTAATACACCAAGAATAAAGGCAAATGAAGTCATTAAAATTGGACGCAAACGCAAACGACAAGCTTCAAGTGTTGCATCAACCAATGATTTACCTTCTTTTTCAAGCGCATCTTTGGCAAATTCCACGATCAAGATAGCATTCTTAGCTGATAGCCCCATCGTCGTTAATAGACCAACAATAAAATAGATATCATTATCAAGTTCTCTAAACATAGTTGCATAAACGGTTCCTAAGATACCAAGTGGAATAACAAATAGAATCGAAATAGGTACTGTCCAACTTTCGTATAATGCCGCTAATGATAAAAACACCACAATAATTGAAATAATATATAGCGTGGTGGTTTGTGATCCTGTTTGACGTTCTTGATAAGAAATATCTGTCCAGTCAAACGAAAAACCCTTAGGTAAGTTTTTAGATAACTCTTCCATAATAGCCATTGCTTGCCCAGAACTCATGCCAGGAGCAGCCGATCCACTAATACCCATTGCCGCTACACCATCATAACGAACCAATGATGGTGAACCGTAACTTTTTGAAGTTGTGGCAAAAGCGTCATAAGGTACCATTTGTCCATTTTTATTTTTGACATGCCAATAACTAAAATCATCAGGTAACATACGGTAAGGTGCATCAGATTGCAGATATACTTTTTTAACTCGGTTATTATAAACAAAGTCATCAATATAAGCAGAACCTAATGCTGTGGATAATACGGTATTAACGCTACTGACTGACACACCAAGTGCCTGCGCTGTTTCAAAATCAACATTAATTTTGTACTGTGGAACATCTAGCATACTGCCAGGGCGAACTTGCTGTAGATATGGATGCTGTGATGCTTGACCAAATAATTGGAAAAATGCACCAACTAAAGCATCATGCCCTTGCCCTGCTGTATCTTTAAGCATATAAGAGAAGCCATTAGCCATACCTAAAGATGGTACCGCAGGTAAATTAACAATAATAACTCGACCATCGGTGATAGTAGATGCAAATCCCCAACCACTAGCCACTAAAGCGTCAATTTGTTGATCATCTCGTTTACGTTCATCCCAATTTTTTAAGCGGACAAAGCCTAGTCCCATATTTTGTCCACGACCTACCATACTAAATCCAGCAACAGTAAATATTTCTTCAACTGAATCAGCTTTTTGTTCGGTATAAAAGCGAGATGTCTTATTTAATACTGACATTGTTTGTTCTAGTGTCGAACCTGGTGGCAATTCAACCATAACTAAAAGAACTCCCTGATCTTCGTCTGGAAGAAATCCTGTAGGTAAGCGGTTAAAGCCGAATAACAATCCAACTAGAATTAGAGCATAACAAATAAAAGCAATTACGGGCTTACGAATAACCTTAATAACACCTTTTTCATAAGAACGTAAACTATTGCCATAAAAATTGTTAAACCATATAAAAAAGCGTTTCGTACCAATTGAGCACCAACTAAATGGCGGTATTGACTGTAGTTTTTCACCGAATGAGGTTTTTTTAATTTTACTTTTAGATGGGGCTTTTAAAATCTGTACACAAAGAGCTGGAGTTAACACTATAGCCATCAATACAGATAATCCCATCGCAGTGACAATGGTAATTGAGAATTGACGATATATTCCACCTGCGGCACCACCATAAAATGCCATTGGCACGAATACAGCAGATAATACAACAGCAATCCCTACCAATGCTGAGGTGATTTGTTCCATCGATTTAACAGTAGCATCATAAGGAGATAAGCCTTCTTCATGCATAATACGCTCAACGTTTTCAATAACAACTATCGCATCATCCACCAATAATCCAATAGCCAGTACCATCGCAAACATTGATAAAGTGTTGATAGTAAATCCGCAAATATATAAAATCGCAAAGGTACCTAACAACACTACAGGCACAGTAATGGTAGGAATAAGTGTTGAACGTAAATTTTGTAAAAACACATACATCACTATAACAACCAAAATGATTGCTTCAACTAGTGTATGAATTACATTACTAATCGATAACTTAACAAATGGTGTAGTATCGTATGGAAAAGCATATTTAATATCTTCAGGGAAGATTTTAGATAACTCTTCTAGCTTTTTATCCACCTTGTCTGACGTATCTAATTGGTTTGCACCTGTCGCTAGATATATCCCTAGACCGGCTGATGCATTACCGTTATAACGCGAAATAAAGTTATAATCAGATGCACCAATTTCAACTGTTGCTACATCTTTTAATAAAATGTTAGAGCCATCAATATTGACTCGAACAAGAATATTTTGGAATTGTTCAGGCGTCTTTAAACGCGATTGTGCAGTAATTGTTGCATTAAGTTCTTGTCCATCTGTTGCTGGTAAAGCACCCAATTGCCCTGCGGTTACTTGGGCATTTTGCGCTTGAATAGCCGCTATAATTTCTTCAATGGATAAATTAAAGTAGGTCAATTTATTGGGATCAAGCCAAATACGCATAGCATATTCAGAACCAAATAATTGTGTATCACCAACACCCTGCACACGTCGAATTTGATCTTGCACAGTAGAATAGACAAAATCAGCAATATCAGCCTGTGTTTTTTCGGGATTAGTTGAATAAAAACCTACAACTTTCAAAAAGTTATTGTTATTTTTTGCGACCGATACACCATTTTTTTGAACACTTTCAGGTAAACGAGACTTAATACTTTCTACTTTATTCAATACTTGTACTTGTGCAAAGTCAGGATTCGTTCCTGGCGAAAAAGTTAACGTTGTTTGAACAACACCTTGCGCACTACTGGTTGATTTCATATAAAGCAGATTATCTAAACCTGTCAAATTCTGTTCAATTAACTGAGTAACTGTATTTTCAATGGTCTGCGCATCAGCACCTGGATAAACAGCTGACACAGTAACCGCGGGAGGAGCTATATCTGGATACTGTTCAACAGCTAATAGCTTGATACATAAAGCACCACCTAGCATCATCATAATGGCAATTACCCATGCAAAAACAGGTCTATCAATAAAAAACTTAGCCATAATTAAATCTACCCCTGTTTTATTTCATATTGTTTTTGATGATACTATCTAACTGGTCTTGTGATAAAGTAGCTGGTTCTCCAACCATTTTTCCTTTCATTGGTTGTCCCATTTCGACCGCGGTTAAATTAAGTAATCCAGTAGTAATAACTTGTTCTCCAATGTCAATTCCTTTTATTACTACCCAATAACCACTAATCCCCGTATAAATTTCGATACCTTGACGATATTCAATCGTATTGTCTGGTTTTAAAATTTTGGCAGTATATTGACCTTTAGCATTGCTAGTAATACTTTGTTGAGGTACAAGTATGGCATTTTTAATATAGCCTAGTGTCATCTGAGGCTTAACAAACATACCTGGTAGAATTTTTCCTTCAGTATTGGCAAACTGAGATCGTAACGTTACTGTACCAGTCGTTTCATTAACCGTCATATCTGAAAATTTGATATTACCAGGCAAAGCATATTTTGAACCATCGTTAAAAAACAGTTCGACATTATTACCTTTAGCTGGTTCATAAATAACGTTTTCATCTTGAAGGAATTTATTATAACGCGTTGCAGCTTCAGTCATATCAACATAGATAGGATCAAGTTGTTGCACTAATGCTAATGGAGAAGGTTGACCGGCTGAAACTAAGGCTCCTTCCGTAACACTTGATTTACCAATATAACCATCAATCGGAGAGTACACTTTCGTATAATCTAAATTCACTTTAGCAGTATGCTCTGCCGCCTGAGCAACTAATACAGCAGCTTGAGCTTGTTTGGCATCAGCTGCTGCTTTATCATAATCTTGTTGGCTGATTGATTTGGTATTTAGTAGACCCGCATAACGTTTTAAAGTAAGTTGTGCAATATTTGCATTTGCTTTTGCACTAGCAACACTTGCCACAGCACTATCATAATTAGCTTGATAAATAGCTGGATCAATTTGATAAAGCGACTGTCCCGCTTTAACATTTGAACTTTCATCAAATTCTCGTTTTAATATAATACCACTAACTTGAGGCCTAATTTCAGCAATTTGAGATGCAACAACACGACCAGGTAAACTAATTTTTAATGTGTAGTTTAATGGCTCAACTTTAAATACAGTTACTTGGGGTATTTGATCATCATCGCCCTGTAACTCGCTATTATCACAACTTGTTAATAAAAGCAGGCCAATTGCCACAGGTATGGTTAATAATAGTTTGTTAAATCTCATCATCAAAATGCCTCAGTAAACTTAATAATTATTTTTTAAATAACAATGAATTCAATTTAGAAGTAACGGATGATTTTACAAAAAATATGCATAAATTGTAAGTATCTTTACAGGTTAATAGCACAGAGTTCTAAAAAATGGCTAACTAAGGTATGACTTTAAAAAAGTTTTATTGATAATTATGATTCTTGCTACAAATAAAGTAATATAGATTAATTGATTTTTTGTGCTATAAAGTATCTTAAATAAAATGTTATACTACGAATATCAAATACGGTTGCTTTAATGAAGATTACTTCACATTGCTAAGAAAAAGTAAAAAATTTACATTGCAGTACTCCGTAATCATTTTTATAAAATATGATTGAATAATTTAAGTCTATATTTAATTTAATACAGAGATGGTTATTATGGATAATTTACGTATTGTTCTAATTGTTGTTGCATCCTTGGTCATTATTGCATTGGTCATTCATGGTTTTTGGATCAATAAAAAAGAACGTTCTTCACTTTTTAGTTCAAATAAAAAAGAAAATTTTGGACAAAATATTAAACGGCATCAAAACTTTTCTATAAATGGATTAAAAGAAGACGACGATAATGATGATGATGTTATTTTGCTAAGACCCCAAAAAACAAAAAATAGTGCCACCCTTGAAAAAAGAAGTACAATTATTAATGATGCCGTAGAAGAGCAAGAAAACAGACCTCAACAAGAAGATCTGTTTATTGATAACGATGATGAACAAAAAATTAATTTTGATAAGGTAAAAGAACCTATCATCAATGTTGAACATAATCATTTTGAAGACGAAAAACAACTTGACTTAATCCAAACAACTCAAGAAAAAACCGTTAATGCTAATAACGAAATTAACCATAACGAAAAACCTAAAAAACTAAATATTGACGATGAAAAATCAACAACCGAAATTATTGTATTAAATATCACAGGTCTTAACGGAAAATTACTTCAAGGTGATGTTTTACTTGCTAGCATTATGCAATCAGGCTTTCAGTTTGGAGATATGCGGATTTTCCACCGTCATATGGATCCTGCTGGTAATGGTCCAATATTATTTAGTTTAGCCAATATGGTCACACCGGGGTATTTAGATCCTGAAACAATGCATGAACTTACCACTCCTGGCGTGTCTATTTTTATGGTTGCACCGACTGAAGGTAACAACCAACAAAATTTCAAATTAATGTTACAAACAGCACAACGCATAGCTGATGATGTCGACGGTGTAGTATTAGATGACGAACATCACATGCTAACACCACAAAAAATCGACAGCTATAAAAATCGTATTAAAAAAGCCTGTAACGAAATTTAATCGTAACATTTTCAACGAATCTTTAACAAAATCCCACCAACTTAGCTTGGTGGAGACAAATAGATATTGCTATAACCTATGTATTTAAATCATTTAATTTAGCTATGTACTATTCGCAGTTAAATTAATGAAATTGTAATAATATTCCCAAAACCTACGTTTTAATTTAAGAGCCTATTATCATGTCACTATCGAATAACACCGAAAATTCAGCAAATTTATCTGAATCGATTAAAGATATAACAGAACAATTGACCTCACTACGAAACCTAATTAGGCACCATGAGTACTGTTATTATGTACTTGATACACCAGAAATTCCCGATGTTGAATATGATAAACTAATAAAACAGCTACAAACATTAGAACAACAACATCCTGACCTTATTACACCTGACTCACCAACCCAACGAGTTGGTGGTTCACCATTAGCACAATTTGCATCTATCAAACATGAAATGCCCATGCTATCACTCGATAATGTGTTTGATGATGCTAGTTTTATTGCATTTAATAAAAGAGTTAAAGATCGACTTCATTTAAGCGATAATGAACATATTGAATATTGTTGTGAGCTCAAACTTGATGGACTTGCCGTTAGCCTACTTTATGAAAATGGCCACTTTATACAAGCGGCGACGCGAGGTGATGGCACAACTGGGGAAGACATAACAGCAAATGTAAGAACCATCAAAACAATCCCGCTAGTGTTAAGGGGCAACAACATTCCTGCCCGATTAGAAGTCCGTGGTGAAGTATTTATGACACATAAAGGTTTCGAAAAACTCAACACTGATGCTGAAAAGCGAAACGAGAAAGTATTTGCCAATCCGCGTAATGCTGCTGCTGGATCATTACGACAGTTGGATCCTAAAATCACAGCCAAAAGACCTTTAACATTCTTTTGTTATGGAGTAGGAATTGTCGAAGGCACTACGTTACCTAATACTCATTATGACCGTTTAATGCAATTTAAAGCTTGGGGATTACCGGTTAGTGATAAAGTTCAAAAACGTCAAGGTGCACAGGCTGCTTTAGATTATTTTAAACAAATTGGCGAGCAACGCATGTCATTAGACTTTGATATTGATGGTGTGGTTATCAAAGTTAATAGCATTGAACTACAAAAAGAACTTGGCTTTGTTGCTCGTGCACCAAGATGGGCAACTGCATTTAAATTCCCTGCTCAAGAAGAAGTCACACAATTAAACAAGGTAGACTTTCAAGTTGGACGAACAGGTGCAATTACACCAGTTGCAAGACTTGAACCTGTTTCAGTCGCTGGTGTTATTGTTAGCAATGCGACATTACATAATAGTGATGAAATCACACGATTAGGCATTCGGGAAGGTGACTATGTAACAGTACGCCGAGCAGGTGATGTTATTCCTAAAATTGTCGCTGTTATATTGGATAGAAGACCTGCGGACACAAAAGAAATCATATTCCCAACTCACTGTCCTATTTGTGGATCACAAATCGTGCGAGACGAAGGCCAAGCGGTGTCGCGCTGTGCCGGTGGTCTAATTTGCCCAGCACAACGTAAAGAAGCTTTAAAACATTTTGTATCAAGGCGTGCTATGAATATCGACGGTATGGGGGATAAGATCATTGAGCAATTGGTGGATAAAGATTATGTTAAAACCCCAGTAGATCTTTATAAACTTAATTTACCAACGCTATGTAGTTTGGAAAAAATTGGCGAAAAATCTGCCAATAATTTATTAAATGCACTAGAGGCATCTAAAAATACCACATTAAGCCGTTTTATATTTGCGCTTGGAATTCCAAATGTGGGTGAAGTTACTGCCGAAAATTTAGTGAATCAACTGGGGGGATTATCAGCAATTGAAAACGCCTCACTAGAACAATTACAAATGGTAAATGATATTGGCGTCGTTATTGCCGAAAGTATTATAGACTTTTTTCAAGAGCCGCATAATCGCAATGTAATAGAACAGCTAACCAGCGATGAAATTGGCATTCACTGGCAAGAGGTTAATCCACAAGTACAAGCAACTGCTATTGACTCACCTTTTTCAGGTAAAACTGTCGTATTAACCGGCACCTTATCAGCTTTAACGCGAGATGAAGCTAAAAATAGATTAAAACAGTTAGGTGCAAAAGTAACGGGCAGTGTATCAAAAAATACCGATTTTGTTATTGCCGGAGAGGCCGCCGGTTCTAAACTTGATAAAGCCCAACAACTGGGAATAAAAGTTATTAACGAACAAGAAATGATAAATTTACTTGCTCAACAAATGTAAAGCCATTGGTACTTATTAGCAGATTGATTAAAATAACAAGTAAAAAACAAGGAGGACATTATGCCTTTATTAGATAGTTTTAAAGTTGATCATACCAAAATGAAAGCACCTTTTGTGCGAATTGCCAAAACAATGGCAACCCCAAAAGGTGATGATATTACGGTGTTTGATCTACGCTTTACCATTCCCAACAAAAACAATCTGCCAGAAAAAGGGATTCATACTTTAGAGCATTTATTTGCAGGATTTATGCGCGATCATCTCAACAGTGATAAAGTTGAAATTATCGATATTTCACCAATGGGATGCCGCACAGGTTTTTATATGAGCTTAATAGGTAAACCCGACGAAGGATTAGTTGTTGATGCATGGCTCAAATCAATGCATGATGTCTTAAATGTTAAATCGCAAAATCAGATTCCAGAGTTAAATGAATATCAATGCGGTACGTATAAAATGCATTCATTAGATGAGGCCAAAGCCATCGCTGAACAAATTATAAAATCCGGTATAGGCGTATGCCATAATAACGAAATCGCGTTGTCTGATGAACAGCTTGCCCAAATTAGTAATCACTAGGAGATATTTATGCCAAATGTTGTTATCGACTTTTTAGAAGGTCGTACTATAGAACAAAAAAGGGAAATGGCAAAACGTGTGACTGATGCAATTGCCGAAACCCTTAACTGCAAACCAGAAGCTGTCCAAATCATCATGCACGAAATATCTAAAGAGCAGATTGCTAATGGTGGCGTGTTACGCAGTGATAAAGATTAATTTTAACATTGTCTAATAATGGGCAAAAATAACGGCATAAATAAGTTAAAAGCCCTTTTTGTCTATCAAGCCCATAAAAAAATCTCAAAATAGAAAATATATTTTGAGATTTTTTATTCCAAAATTTTCAATAGATTAGCTAAAATTAATCACAGATAGATTATTATTCAATCAGATAATTAATGTTTACAATTGCAATGATGCAGATGAAGTAAATGCCCCATTTTATTCGCTTTTGTTTCTAAATAGTATTCATTATTTGGATTTTCGCCGACTTCCAATGGCTCTCTTTGTGCAATTTTAATGCCAGACTGTTCAAGCACTCTTATTTTTTCTGGATTATTGGTTAATAAGCGAATTTGCGACACCCCTAATAAATTCAGTATGTCTGCACATAAAGTAAAATCGCGCTCATCCGCTGCAAAACCCAATTGCTCATTAGCTTCAACCGTATCTAAACCTTGATCTTGCAATGCATAAGCTCTAATTTTATTCAGTAAACCTATATTACGCCCTTCTTGACGATGATAAATTAAAATCCCTTTACCTTCTTTTGCTATTTGTTTTAAGGCCGCTTCTAACTGAAAGCCACAATCACAGCGTAAACTAAAAAGTGCATCACCGGTTAAGCATTCGGAATGAATCCTTGTCAGAACTGGTGTATCGCTAGATATATCGCCAAATACCAATGCTACATGATCCTTTTTTGTTGCAATTTCTTCAAATCCTACAATAGTGAAACATCCCCATGGCGTTGGTAGTTTCGCTTGTGCAACACGTTTTAATTGCATTATTGTCTCCGTTTTAAATAAAACATAGCTAAGATTTTATAAAAATAAATCTATCTTCTATGCTAAAATATTAAGCATTTTGTACTTAATTGAGTTTATAAATGGGGTTAGTAATAAAAAAAACAATAGCCATATTGGCTATTTTCTTAACTGTGCCTTTAGTTATTATAGCCATAAATTGGCATTGGCAACCAGCATCATTAAATGATACATCTAAATATTTATTCTTAGTAACTGAAACAGCAAGTTTTCCTTGGGCAATAATTACATCAACAATTTTATTATTAGTATTTTGTCTATTATCATCCTGTAAAACCCCCAAAAAAATTATATTATTATGGCTGCTTCTTATTAGCACAATATTAAGTGGTCAGATAATTAAAAGTTTTTTAAAATCGCAGACAGCTGAATCAAGACCTTATGTACTTTGGATGGCAAAAGAATTTAATTTTAGTAACCAACAATTTTATTCGGGATCGGAATCAGAAAGAAAAGAACTTATTGAGCAGCTATTTAAAAATTCACCCACAATTCCAAGTTGGTTATCTAACCACTGGCAAAATGAAACTGGATTTGCTTTTCCTTCTGGACATACTTTATTTGCTGTAACATGGGCATTTTTAGCTTTAACATTACTTAAATTTAAACAACATTATGTGATAGTATCAATTACCATTATTTGGTCGATATTAATTGAAATTAGCCGGCTATTATTAGGCATGCACAGCCCGATTGATCTAATAACAAGTATATTAATCGCTTGGATAATTTCATTAATCGGCTATTTTTATGCTAAAAAATGGCATATAGTAGACAAATAATTTTTAAATACTAATTTTGAAAAACTGCTATTTACAACAGGTACAATTGATTTTGGAACATCATGGATAACTGTTTAACTAAGTAAAGTCATTAGGTGGCAATAGTCTAGTATAATAAAAAACGTTTATCTAAAAATAAAAAAGAAAGGTCAACATTATGAAATCTGTTATATCAATTTTATTGATAATTATCATCTTTGCTATCTCAATAGCAATAGGTTCAGCTAATGATCAAATAGTAACTTTTAATTATTTGGTTGCTAAAACTGAAATCCGCTTATCGGTGTTATTAGCTATTTTATTTGGATCTGGTTTTATTGTCGGTTGGATATTAACAGGCATCTTCTTTTTAAAAGCTAAATTTCAACACTCATCAACAAAACGTAAACTGAGCAAATTACAAAAAAAGTATGATGAAGGCATGGCTAATTATCAACAAAAAAACTTAACTAAAACCAATTAAGAATGGATTACTATGTTTGAACTGTTATTTCTGTTACTTCCTATCGCCGCCGGATACGGTTGGTATATGGGAGATAGAAATGCAAAACAAAAATATCTAAATCAATCTAATCGGCTATCTCGTGAATATGTAGATGGTTTAAATTTTCTATTGTCTAACCAAAAAGATAAAGCTGTCGATCTTTTCTTAGACATGCTAAAAGAGGACGATGGCACACTTGAAGCACATTTAACATTAGGTAACCTATTTCGCTCTCGGGGCGAACTTGATAGAGCGATACACATCCACCAAGCACTGTTAGAAAGCTCATCTTTAACATTTGAACAACGATTATTAGCTATTCAGCAACTGGGGCGAGATTATATGGCTGCAGGTCTTTACGATCGTGCCGAAGAGATGTTTTTGCAACTCATTGATGAAGAAGACTTTCAACAACAAGCATTACAGCAACTTATCATCATATATCAATCAACCAGTGAATGGATAAATGCCATCAATATGGCAACTAAACTGGTCAAACTTGGTAATGAAAAATATAAGACCGATATCGCACAATTTTATTGTGAATTAGCGTCACAGGCTATTGCTAATGATGATCTTGATAAGGCAAATAGTCTATTACACAAATCAGCAATGGCAGATACTAAATGTGCTCGCACTTCGCTCATGTTGGGGCGAGTTCTTATGGTGCAAGATAAAACAACGCAAGCTATCCAATCTTTTCAAAAAATATTGCAACAAGACAAAGCCTTTGTTGGCGAGGCACTACCTTTATTAAAAGAGTGCTATTTAAAACTAAATAATCAACATGAATTTCAGCAATTTTTACAATTATGTGTCGATCAAGATACCGGTAATGTTGCCGAGTTGATGCTTGCTGATCTTATTGAAAAACAAAAAGGCTTAGACGCTGCACAATATTACATGTATCGTGAATTACTTAAACATCCTAACTTAAAAGGATTTTATCGATTAATGAACTATCATGTTGCTGATGCAGAACAAGGTAAAGCTAAAGAAAGCCTGTTACTTTTAAGAAATATGGTTGGCGAACAGATAAAAACTGTGCCCAATTATCGATGCCAAAAATGTGGATTCACGGTTAACTCAATCTACTGGTTATGCCCTGCTTGCCGTTCGTGGTCTACAATAAAACCTGTTCGTGATTTTGAACAACCTTCAGATAAATAAAAAAGAGATTTTTTATGTTTTTAATTGACTCTCACTGCCATTTAGATAGTTTAGACTTTAGTACTAAATCTATCAAAGATGTTTTACAAGAAGCTACCAACAACGAGGTTAAACATTGCCTAAGCGTGGCAACAACACTGTCTGGCTATGAATCTATGAAATATAGGCTCACACCCTATCAAAATCAATGCTCTTTTTCGTGTGGAATCCATCCACTCAACCTTGATGACGAAACATACGATGCCGAGCGATTTCAAAGATTAGCGCAAGAAGATAACGTCGTAGCACTAGGCGAAACAGGTCTTGATTATTACTACCAAAAAGACAACCTAGAATTACAACAAACTATATTTAAAGAACATATTCGATTAGGTCGAAAACTAAGTAAACCTGTTATTGTCCATACACGTAATGCCAAAGAAGATACCTTAAAAATCTTAAAAGATGAGCATGTTCATTCTGGTGTTTTACACTGTTTCACCGAAGATATTGAAACAGCAAAACAACTATTAGATATCGGTTTTTATATCTCATTTTCAGGGATTATCACCTTTAAAAATGCCGAAGCTCTACGCGAAGTTGCCAAATATGTGCCACTTGATCGTATCTTGGTCGAAACAGACTCACCTTATCTTGCCCCCGTTCCATACCGCGGTAAAGAAAACCAACCCGCATATGTTCGTGAAGTTGCGCAATATTTATCTGCTTTAAAAGGTGTCTCTTTAGAAGAGATAGCACACAAAACCACATCTAACTTTTGTCAATTATTCAATCTTAAAGGAAAATTAAATGAATTATAAATTAGCCATTGATTGGGATGATTTTTTAACAAACTATTGGCAAAAAAAACCGGTAATCCTACGCAAAGCATTTGCGGATTTTATTGATCCCATTACACCAGACGAACTTGCTGGTTTAGCGATGGAAGAAGAAATCGATAGTCGGATTGTCTCGAATAAAGATGGTGTTTGGGATGCTACATTTGGACCATTTACTGCATATGATAACTTAGGTGAAGATCATTGGAGTTTACTAGTGCAAGCTGTTGATCACTGGCACGAGCAAGCAGCCACCCTACTTGAGCCTTTTAAATGCATGCCACAATGGCAATTTGATGATTTGATGATTTCATACGCAACACACGGCGCTGGCGTGGGACCTCATATTGATAATTATGATGTATTTATTATTCAAGGAATGGGAAGAAGGCGTTGGCAAGTTGGCGATCGCAACCCAAATTATAAACAATTTAATGCACACAAAGCATTATTACATGTTGAACAATATCAACCCATCATTGACGAAGAAATCACCGCTGGCGACATCTTATACATTCCACTAGGTTGTCCGCATAATGGCACATCCATTGCTGAATCACTCAGTTATTCTGTGGGCTTTATGACGCGAACATCCCAAGAGCTATTAAGTAGCTTTGCTGATTATGTCATAGATAATCTGCCAAATGGTATTTATTATCAAGATCCAGATTTAAAACTACCTAAAGATCCATACCAAGTTCAGCCTTATGAACTAACAAAACTACAAGATCAAATCATCGATTTAATCAAAACACATGAGTTATTTAACGATTGGTTCGGTAAATACATTACACTACCAATGCATGATTTAAATATTGTGCCAGTTGAACCGCCATACAATTATAACGAATTTGAATCACTGCTAAAAAATGGAGCAGAACTACACCGAGTACCAAGTATTCGAATCGTTAAGGTGGGCGATTTTGGCTACATCCATGGCGAAAAAATTGACTTACCAATACCTCTCATTAATCTTCTTTGTGAAACAGAAACACTCTATTACGAACAGTTACAAGATAAAAACACGCTACAAGTCATGCATGATTTTGTGAACAAAGGCTATTGGTACTTTGCTGAAGAGTAACATATCGTCTCTGCCGATAATAAAATCGGCAGATAAAAGGACTATTTAGTGCTTTAAGCTTGGCTTTTTTTAACTTTTAAGGATATACTTGCCCCCGCTTTAATTTACCCGCCGTTTAATCATAAATTAAACATCATAAAATGGAAATTTTAAGTAACTGTCTATTTTTTACTAACTAGAGGTATACATGAAAACTGAAGCAAATGCAGCCCTGCAAGCAGAAAGTGAAAGCAAACAAACAACTCCATATCAAAAAAGAACCCTTTTTGCATCCACGGTTGGTTACGCACTCGATGGTATGGATATGATGATTTTAGGTGTTTGTTTTAGTCTAATTTCAGTCAGCTTCAACTTAACAAAAACAGATTTAGGCACTTTAACATCAGTAACTTTACTTGGCGCCGTATTAGGTGGCATTTTATTTGGTGTACTTGCCGATAAATATGGTCGAGTAAGGGTCTTTTCATGGACTATTTTGATATTCTCTCTTTTTACTGGATTATGTGCAATTTCACCTAATTACGAGTGCTTTTTAATATTTCGCTTTTTAAGTGGACTTGGTCTGGGTGGTGAATTTGGGATTGGCATGACTTTAGTTTCTGAAAGCTGGCCTAAAAATAAACGCTCAAGAGCAACATCTATTGTTGCATTAGGCTTTCAAGTCGGTATCATTTTAGCCGCATTAACCGTCAATTTTATTGGTGAAATTCATGGTTGGCGCTGGGCTTTTGCGATGGGCGTGCTACCTGCGCTATTTGTCGCTTGGACACGTAAAGGTCTAACAGAACCAGAAATCTGGCAAAATCTAAAAGACCAAAACAAAAACAAAATAGCTGTTGGCAAATTATTTAAAAACCCACGAACCATAGCAACCACAATAGGATTAACCATCGCTTGTGCAGTACAAAACTTCGGTTTTTATGGACTCATGGTTTGGATGCCAAATATGATTGCAACTGAGCTCAAATTGCCATTTAAAAATACTATGTTTTGGACTATTTCAACCACTATAGGTATGTCATTAGGAATTCTAATTTTTGGTTGGTTATGTGATAAGTTTGGTCGTCGCCCTTCTTATATCTTCTTTTTATTCATCTCGGCTGTTTCAATTTGGTTCTATTTTCATCAAACCGATATGTTTATATTAATTATCTTTGGCTCAGTAATTGGCTTTTTTGTCAATGGCATGATGGGTGGATATGGCGCGCTACTTGCTGAACATTACCCAACAGATGCCCGTTCAAGTGCTGAAAATATTATTTTCAATGTCGGTCGAGGCATTGCTGGTGTATCACAAGTACTAATAGCTTATTTAGCCACCGTTTACTCAATTAGCTACGCATTAGCTTTACTGTCTGCCGCTTATTTATTATCGGCTGCTGCATTTGTCTTTTTAATACCAGAAACAAAAGGCAAAGAACTCGAATAAAGTTATACACAGGGCAATTGCCCTGTTTTTTTATGTGCTATTGATTAATTACATCAAAAAATTAAATCAAACTATCTTTAGTGAGTAGTACAAGAAGCTGGCGTCAATTGAACACTAAACAATTTTTCATCATGAATATAATAATTATGACTAACGCCATTTGGGAATGCATCCCTAAGCTGTTTAACTTGTGGGCTATTACTACAATAAAGTGTTTTTAGACTTTCTGTCGTCATTTTTTGAGTATCAGGAATTGATACCTCATCTTTTGAACTATTAATCACATATTTATAATTAATTAAATCATTATCTTTAGTGATATCAATCAAATTAGTTTTTGCATCAATTTTTACTGGAAGCATTTTTTTGGCTTCGTTAATAATAGTTTCTTGCAAACGACTAAGTTCGGTGTTTTTTGACGAATCACTATTTGCTTGATTAGTATCAGATTTTGAATTATCACAACTACAAAGAACCAAGCTTATCAAAATTGCTGACACTGTTTTTAAACTTTTCATTATTATTCCTTTAAGTGCATTTTATAAATTACATGTTTACCACTTATTTAAAAGGCGGGCGATAAAATCGTAAAATATCAGCGAGAAAAGTACATAAAAAATTACAATCTAACACAAAAAATAAGTAATAAATAAAAAGAAGCTTTAATAAGCCTCATTTAGTACCGATGATTTCTACTATTTTTTAAATTGAGTAATAGTTATTTAGAATCACAATCACTTGGTTTCAAATCAAACGACATAATTTTTTCATTTGCAAGATAATAATTATAACTTACTCCATTTGGGAATAAGAGTTTCAACGCCTTAACATTTGGGTCATTACCACAATATAAAGTAACTATCTTGTTTAATACAGATTGCTGATTTTGCTTTAGCAATATCACTTCTTTAGGCAGACCTTTCATAATATATTTATAGATAAGTTTATTATTATTTCTTGATATATCATCGAACATCGTAAATTTATCAACCACAATGGGTAACTTTTCTTTTATGCCTGCAACAACCGAATCTTGAGCAAAACTATAATCACTATCTTTTTGATTATTAAATTGCTTGATTTTTTCGGGTGTTGATTGAGTCATAATTTTTATTCCTCTTTCAACAATATCCATATTTTCTTGAATATCGGTTTGCTCAGTATCTATAACTTTTGCTTCTGAATTATCAAAACCAAATAATATTATTGCCATAAACATTACAACTGTTGCTTTCATGCCTTTCATTTTTATTCTTATCCAAGCTAATTCGTGACTACCCGCAACCTTATAAAATACTAATAAATCTGTAAAAGATAGACTCGAAAAATACAAAACACTAATAATAAATTTTAATTACCCGTTAAGTAGTAAATAAATAATATAAAAGAAGAATGGTCAAAATAAAAGGGCTTCAAGTAGCCCTTTTATTACAAGTAAATTCTAACTATTTGTTCAAATTAACCAAGATCTATCTAGTCATCATCACAATCAGTCGATTTTACATCCACTGAAAAAACTTTATCATCATTGATATAGTAATTATAATTAGCTCCTCTTGGAAATACTAATCTTAGTGTTTTCATACTAGAATCATCACTACAGTAAGACTCGATCAGTTTGTTTCGTACTTCTTTTTGATTACTTTCAGCCTGTAACGCATCTTTTGTGGTATTATTCACTACATATTTATAATTGATCGCTTTGTTATCTGTCGATACATCAACTAAAGTCGTGTTCTGATCAATTGTCGCTGGTAATTTTGCTTTAATCGCCTTAATCATCAAATTTTCAGCAACACTATAATTACCTTCTTTTACCTTATTAAGCATATCTTCTTTTTCTGATTTTGTTTGCTCATACAAATCTTTCGCTTTATCACTAATGGCTGCAGTTGTTTGTTTAGCTTTATCGCTAATCTCTGCACCTATTTCCTTAGCTTTGTCACTAACATCGGCGCTCATTTGCTGAACTTTGTCACTCAAATCTGACCCCATTTGCTGAGCATTATCACTCATCTGTGAGCCTGTTTGTTCGGATTTTTGTTTAATATCATCGACATTTGATTTTGAATTATCACAATTGACTAAAAAAAGCCCTAACACTGCTAAAGTAGTCACTTTAAAAAGTTTCATTTTATTGTCCTTTCTGTTTTCTATTTTAGATTGTGACTATGATGAATCAATTCATCATAGTCCGTGCTTTAAAAAATAAATAAGTTATAACACTAACAGGGCTTACATCAGCCCATTTGCAGTAACAAATATCAATTAGTTAATATGCATACCGCCAGTAACACCATACGTTTCGCCCGTTGTATAGCTTGATTCTTCTGATGCTAAATGAACATAAACACCAGCAAGTTCAACTGGTTGTCCTGCACGTTGTAGTGGTGTTTGTTGACCGAATTCAGGAATAACTTCACTAGGTTGACCACCACAGATTTGTAATGGAGTCCAAACAGGACCTGGAGCGACACTATTTACACGAATGCCCTTTGGCGCTAATTGCTTAGCTAACCCACGAGTAAACGCGATAATAGCTGTTTTAGTTGCAGCATAATCTAATAAATTACCACTAGGTTGATAAGCCTGAACAGAGGAAGTTGTAATAATTGTTGAACCTGGTTTTAAATAACCCAAAGCGGCTTTAGTGATCCAAAAAAGCGAAAACACATTAATTTCAAAGGTTTTCTTAATTTGCTCGGTGGTAAGCTCCATAATATCTTCAACTGCAGTTTGCTTACCTGCAACCAGTGTCAGATTATCCAAACCACCTAGCTTATGATGCGCTTCATCAACTAATTTTTTACAAAAGCTCTCGTCACTTAAATCACCGGGAATTAATATTGCTTTGCGACCAGCAGCTTGAATAACTTTAGCGACTTCTTCCGCATCTTTTTGTTCAACTGGAAGGTAATTTATTGCTACATCAGCACCCTCTTTAGCATAAGCTATTGCAGCTGCTCGACCGATACCTGAATCGCCACCAGTCACAAGCACTTTACGTCCTTCTAAACGATTATGACCTTGATAGCTTTTTTCACCACAATCAGGAATTGGATCCATCTCACACTGTAAAGCTGGTGCAACTTGTTTTTGTTTTGGAAATTTATCGTGATGATATTTGGTAAGTGGATTATAGACTTGCTTGCTCATATTTTTCTCCTAAGTTAAACATGTATTTGAAAACAAATTCAATATAACTTAAATGAAATCAATTAATAATCACAAAATCCTATTGCTAAGCATATTTTAATCTTTAAAATAACCAATTAATTCAATAAATTATATTTACTGATGACAACAATTTGAATATTTATTTCTTAAAACTAAATAATACTGATCCATCTTATTCCCAAAAGTTTTAAACAAACAACTAAGGCAAATATAATAATTAATAAAGGTAACTTTCCATAATTGGCTTGAAAAGGTAAGTGAAATTAGTAAAGCCAAAACCCTTAACGTTGCATAATCTTTAACCTAATTAAGTGTATCAAATTAATATATACTAAGCTAGTGAGAACAAATTAAAAAAAAGAATTAATTTACTTAAAATTGTATTGATTTTTATAAAATTATTATGTTTTATTTATTATAAATATCGTAGCGATAGTTAACGCCTTTATAAAATTATCTTTAAGTTCGTTCATTTCGTCATTATTATCACAATATGCATTAATTTTAGTAAACAATATCAATTATCTTATTATAATCTTTAGATATATTCTTTAACCTAGAAAGTTCTCAATATCAATGAGTAACTCTTTTTTATAGGTTGAATAACTGGGTTTTGAAAATAACTAAAATTGCTATTTTTCAAATCAGCAGTAGATGCATCTTGCAAAGCTTTATTTATTTGCAACATCTCAGCTTATTGCGACTAGACTTAGAATAACAAAACACAATTAGTTACAATATTTTCAGGCAGATATCTCTTATTAGTATTTTAGATGTTCATTAATATTATTCATGCTTAGAATCTATATATTAACATTATAAAAAACAGCACAATAAATCATTGCCCCCTGCTTTTTTATACTAAAACACCAGTTTTCCTGAAACTTTTTTACAGATTATTTATTCTACATAACAAAAACTACAAAAAACTATTGCACTTTTTTTTAAAACGAGTATTTTGTTAGAAACAATTTTAAAAATGATAAAAAAGTTAACCATATAATAGCATTATGAAATTTTCACTCAAAATCGTCCTCATCAACATTATTGTCAGCGTGGTCATTATTCCAACGCGGGGGCGTTTTTTGAATTAAAAATGTGTTCATACATAAAATCAAAAACCCCCGCTCTCCAAAAAGCGGGGGTTTTTTTATGAATATTTTTTATAAAAGGCTTATAAACAATGTTTTATAAACAGTAAATGAATAAAATAAGAACAAGTGAGGAATAAATGTTAGGAACACAGTGGATAGTAAAAACCTTAAAAGAAAAAGGCGTTACCACCGTTTTTGGATATCCCGGTGGACAAATTATGCCTCTATATGATGCACTGTATGATGGTGGAATTGAGCATGTACTTTGTCGCCACGAGCAAGGTGCTGCAATGGCCGCAATCGGCTATGCTCGTGCAACAGGAAAAACTGGCGTTTGTATTGCCACATCAGGACCAGGTGCAACAAATATCATCACAGGGCTTGCCGATGCTTTAATTGATTCAGTGCCGATTGTTGCTATAACCGGTCAAGTACCAACCAAACTTATTGGTACTGACGCCTTTCAAGAAGTGGATGTATTAGGATTATCACTAGCCTGTACTAAACATAGTTATTTAATCGACGACGCCAAAGACTTACCAAACACTTTAGAACAAGCATTTAACTTAGCCAATTCAGGCAGACCGGGACCAATATTGATTGATGTACCCAAAGATATACAGCTTGCAAATCTTGACTATCAACAATATTTTACTCCATCCTCATTAAAAACCGCACAAGATAACAATCAACTATACCCACTCTTGCCTGATGATATAAAACAAGCCAAAGAAATGATCGCCCAAGCGCAAAAACCGATACTTTACATTGGTGGTGGTGTTGGACTTTCTGGTGCCATATCCGAACTAAGAGACTTTATGGCCTTAACACACATTCCAAGTGTATCAACATTAAAAGGGCTTGGTGTTGCCGATTTGAATAATCCTTATTATTTAGGATTAATAGGTATGCACGGCGCCAAAGCCGCCAATTTAGCCGTACAAGAGTGTGATTTATTAATTGCCTTAGGTGTTAGATTTGATGATAGAGTGACCGGCAATCTTAATGAATTTGCGCGACATGCTAAAGTGCTTCATATAGATATTGATCAAGCTGAAATCAACAAATTACGCCAAACCCATTTAGGATTACAAAGTGATATAAGGCAAGTTTTACCACAACTAAATCAAACGGTTTCGATTCAAGAGTGGCATAAAAAAGTTAATCAATTAAAAGCAGAGCACCCAACTCGTTACGATCATCCTGGCGAAGCTATCTACGCACCGGCTTTATTAAAAACTATCTCAGAAAAAAAATCAGCAACGACAATTATTACTACCGATGTTGGACAACACCAAATGTGGACAGCCCAGCATATGCGCTTTACTCACCCGCAGAACTTCATTACATCAAGTGGACTTGGCACAATGGGATTTGGTTTACCGGCTGCAGTTGGCGCACAAATGGCAAGACGGGATGATTGTGTGATTTGTGTATCCGGTGATGGATCTTTTATGATGAATGTCCAAGAACTCACTACCATTAAACGTAAAAAACTACCCATAAAAATCGTATTAATTGATAACCAACGTCTAGGCATGGTCCGCCAATGGCAAGAATTATTTTTTAATGAAAGATACAGTGAAACAAATCTATCAGACAACCCCGACTTTTTAATGTTAGCTAACGCGTTTGACATACCGGGAGAAAGCATTAGCAAAAAATCACAAATTGATACAGCGCTTGATAATCTATTTAACTCAACAGGCGCTTATTTGTTACATGTCTGCATAGATGAATTAGAAAACGTATGGCCACTGGTACCTCCTGGGGCAGCAAACGAAAACATGCTAGATAAAAGTTGCAAGGAGTAAGTGATGAACGAACAAGCGCAATATCAATTGACCATAAGGGCTTATGACAAATTGGGATCACTTGAACGTATATTACGAGTTATCCGGCATCGAGGTGGACATATTAAATCATTGCAAATGCAAACAATTGAAAATAATGCACTGACTATGACATTAATATTAACCACCGAAAGACCACTATCAACATTAAAAAATCAAGTAGCAAAATTAGAAGATGTCATAGCGGTTGAATAATAATTTTTACAAACAACTTATTGTTAAATAATAAGTTAAATAAACAAGTATAGTATGATGCTTAGCCGTTAAAGCGAAAATAAATAAGGCAAAGTACTTACTTAGCAAATTGAAAAAATAAAGAGGAAAACAACATGAGTTCTACAGCAAAATCGGATTATATTTGGTTTAATGGCGAAATGGTTCCATGGGCAGATGCCAAAGTACACGTCATGTCACATGCCCTACATTATGGCACATCGGTATTTGAAGGTGTCCGTTGTTATGACACACACAAAGGACCGGCTATTTTTCGTCACAAAGAGCATGCACAACGATTATTAAACTCTGCCAAGATTTATCGTTTTCCTGTACCTTATTCGCTTGAAGAAATCATGGAAGCGACTCGCCAAACCATCAAAAAAAATAATTTAAACAGTGCTTATATCCGTCCATTAGTTTTTGTTGGTGATGTTGGCATGGGGGTTAATCCACCTGCTGGTTATCAAACCGATGTCATGATTGCCGCATTCCCATGGGGTGCCTATTTAGGCGACGAAGCCTTAGATCAAGGTATTGATGCAATGGTCTCTTCTTGGAATCGCGTGGCATCTAACACTATTCCTGCTGCGGCTAAAGCCGGCGGTAACTATTTATCGTCATTATTAATTGGATCTGAGGCTCGTGCTAACGGCTTCCAAGAAGGCATTGCGTTAGATGTGCATGGTCACCTATCTGAAGGTGCTGGCGAAAACCTATTTATCATTAAAGACGGTATTTTATACACACCGGTTCTTTCATCTTCTGCGCTACCGGGCATTACACGTGATGCTGTATTAACGCTAGCGCGTGATATGAGTATTGAAGTACGTGAACAAACACTATCACGTGAATCACTTTATTTAGCTGATGAAGTGTTTATGACTGGTACCGCCGCCGAAATTACCCCAGTGCGTAGTGTTGATCGCATCCAAGTTGGCATTGGTCGCTGTGGTCCTATCACTAAACAAATTCAACAAGCATTCTTTGGCTTATTTAATGGTAAAACCGAAGATAAATACGGTTGGTTAGATCTGATCAAATAAAAAGAAAAATTAAACTCCGCCAACTCACTTGGCGGATAACATTTTAACTTAATGATTGATTTTAAAGAACTACAGACCGTTAAAGACGGTTACTTGCATAAAAAAAATTGGGAGCAAGAAATGCCTAAATATCGTTCAGCAACGTCAGTCGAAGGCCGAAACATGGCTGGCGCCCGCGCATTATGGCGTGCAACTGGCGTAAAAAATGAAGACTTTGGTAAACCCATCATTGCGGTGGTTAACTCATTTACGCAATTCGTACCGGGACATGTCCATTTAAAAGACATTGGTCAACTAGTTGCCAAACAAATTGAAGCATCGGGTGGTATTGCCAAAGAGTTTAACACTATCGCGGTTGATGACGGCATCGCCATGGGGCATGGTGGTATGCTGTACTCATTACCATCGCGTGAACTTATTGCTGATTCTGTTGAATATATGGTTAACGCGCATTGTGCCGATGCTATGATCTGCATCTCAAACTGCGACAAAATCACCCCCGGCATGTTAATGGCCTCACTTCGTTTAAATATTCCAACTGTGTTTGTATCTGGCGGACCAATGGAAGCGGGCAAAACCAAACTTTCCGATCAAATTATTAAATTAGATCTGGTTGATGCCATGATCCAAAGTGCTAACCCAAATGTCAGTGACGAAGATAGCAAAGCGATTGAAGAATCCGCTTGCCCTACTTGTGGATCTTGCTCTGGCATGTTTACCGCCAATTCCATGAACTGCTTAACCGAGGCATTAGGGCTTTCACTACCGGGCAATGGCTCATTAGTTGCTACCCATAAACAACGTGAACAGCTCTTTTTAAATGCCGCTAAGCGCATTGTTGAGATCACAAAACGCTATTATGAACATGATGATGCTTCGTATCTACCACGCTCAATTGCCACTAAAGCCGCTTACGAAAATGCCATGTCACTTGACATTGCTATGGGTGGTTCAACCAATACGGTACTGCATTTACTTGCCACCGCGCAAGAAGGCGAAATCGACTTCACCATGTCTGATATCGACAGACTATCACGTAAAGTGCCACATTTATGTAAAGTGGCACCGAGTACTCAGTTATATCATATGGAGGATGTACACCGTGCAGGTGGGGTTGTCTCAATCATGTCTGAATTAGACAAAGCTGGCCTACTCAACCGTAACGTTCACAACGTACTAGGCTTATCGTTGCAAGAAACTTTTGCCCAATACGACATTACCCAAACCAGCGACGAAGCGGTCAAAAAAATGTATCGCAGTGGGCCAGCAGGCATTCGCACTACCAAAGCTTTCTCGCAAGATTGCTATTGGGAGACACTTGACGATGACCGTGTAAATGGTTGTATTCGCGATAAAGCTCACGCCTATAGTCAAGACGGCGGGCTTGCAACACTCTATGGCAACGTAGCCCTTGATGGCGCAATTGTTAAAACCGCAGGCGTTGCTGCTGAAAATTTAATTTTCCAAGGACCTGCCAAAGTATTTGAAAGCCAAGAAGATGCTGTTGATGCCATCTTAGGAGGCAAAGTGGTAGCTGGCGATGTAGTTGTCATTATTTACGAAGGTCCAAAAGGCGGCCCCGGTATGCAAGAAATGCTCTACCCAACAAGCTACCTAAAATCAATGGGGCTTGGCAAAGCCTGCGCTCTGATCACCGATGGCAGATTTTCGGGTGGATCTTCGGGCTTATCAATTGGTCATATCTCACCCGAAGCCGCAAATGGCGGTATTATTGGTCTTGTGCGCAATGGAGATATTATTGATATTGATATTCCAAATCGCAAATTAGTATTAAAAGTCCCTGATGACGAACTTGAACGCCGCCGCGTAGCCGAACTTGCCCGTGGCGACAAAGCCTTTACTCCTCATAATCGCGATCGCTATGTCTCTTATGCACTAAAAGCTTACGCCAGTTTAGCAACAAGTGCGGATAAAGGTGCCGTTCGTGATAAAAGCAAACTAGGTGGTTAACGTGAAACAACAAAATAACAAGCTCACTGGTGCTGATTACTTAAAAGCAACACTCTGTAGCGCCGTATACGACGTGGCCGAAGTCACCCCGCTTGAAAAGATGGAAAAAATCTCAACACGATTAAAAAACCAAATTTTTGTAAAGCGCGAAGATCGGCAATTAGTCCACAGTTTCAAAATCCGTGGTGCCCAAGCCATGATAGCCAGTCTAAATGAAGACGAACGTAAATGTGGCGTTATTGCCGCATCGGCTGGCAACCATGCACAAGGCGTGGCTTTTTCGGCTACAAAATTAGGCATCAGTTCTTTAATCGTCATGCCACTAACAACTGCCGATATCAAAGTTGAAGCAGTCAAAAGCTTTGGTGGCGAAGTACTCCTTTATGGCGCCAATTTTGACGAAGCCAAAGCGAAAGCCATGGAACTGGCAAAAGAGCAAAAACGCATCTTTATTCCACCGTTTGATCACCCACTGGTAATTGCTGGGCAAGGTAGTATTGCCATGGAATTATTACAACAAAATGCCAAACTTGATCGTATTTTTGTACCCGTCGGTGGGGGTGGCCTTGCTGCCGGGGTGGCGGTATTAATCAAACAAATCATGCCATCAATCAAAGTCATTGCCGTTGAACCTGCTGATGCAGCTTGCTTAAAAGCGGCACTCGACGCAGGCAAACCGGTTGATTTAAGCCGCGTTGGGCTATTTGCTGAAGGGGTTGCCGTTAAACGAATTGGCGAGGAAACTTTCAGGCTTTGTCAGCAATATATTGATGATATTATTACCGTTGATAGTGACGAAATTTGCGCCGCAGTGAAAGACCTGTTTGACGACGTCCGCGCAATCGCCGAACCATCTGGCGCTGTGGCATTAGCAGGGCTAAAAAAATACGTAGAACAGCACAACATCAGTGGCGAAAACCTTGCTCACATATTATCGGGAGCGAACTTAAATTTCCACAACTTACGCTATGTATCAGAACGTTGCGAACTTGGCGAAAAACGCGAAGCACTCTTAGCTGTCACAATTCCAGAAAAGAAAGGCAGCTTCTTAAAATTCTGCCAACTTCTTGGCGGGCGCTCAGTGACTGAATTTAATTACCGCTATCATGACGAAAAGTCTGCTTACATCTTTGTCGGCATCAAAATAGCACAAAGCAACGAAAAAGATGACATCATGCAAGAGCTTACCGCTGCAGGCTACAAAGTTGTCGATCTAACCGAAGACGAAATGGCAAAACTACATGTACGCTATATGATTGGTGGCAAGCCTTGCAAACCAATACAAGAGCAAGTATACAGTTTTGAATTCCCAGAATCGCAAGGGGCTTTGCTTAAATTTTTACAAACATTAGGCACCAATTGGAATATTTCAATGTTCCATTATCGTAGCCATGGCACCGATTATGGACGAGTACTTGCCGCGTTTGAAATTAGTGAAAATAGCAATAGTGAATTTGATGAACATTTGACCGAGCTGGGTTATGGTTTTCATAACGAAACGAAGAACCCATCACTCAAACTTTTTTTAATCAACCAAACTTAAAACTTAACAAGGCTATCTATAAGTTTATAGTAGATAGCCTGTACTATTGAGCAACTATGCATTTAAATAACAGTCTTAAATGTGATCTGCTCACTGTTTAATAAAGAGTTTTTAACAACAAAAAGTGTACCATCTCATATAATATTACTGAGTAATAAACAGTTATGTGGTTATAACATAACTTCCTTTTGAGGTTAATTTGGCAATTAATTATTTTTTATAATCATTTGCACAGGGTAGTGATCTGAGTATTTATCGGTAAAATCATCTTTTAATACTTTGACGTCCATTACATCGTTTTTAAGTATTGGTGAAACATAAATATAATCATAGCGTAATGGTGTTGATGCTTGATCATAAAATACCTTGGTCGGTGCAGTAGCAACAAAATTTTTATTTTTTAATTTTAAAGCATCAATAAAACCAGCATCAAGAAGGTTTTGTTGCACCGTGTAACTTAGCTGACCATCAACAAGGTTTTCTAAAATTGGGCGTTTTTTTTGTTTTTCTTTTATATCTTCAAGCAAATTACTTTTGTCATATTCAGTTTTATCGGCTGGTGAGAATGAATTTAAATCCCCTGCGATAATCCATCTTCCTTCAGGATCATGGCTATATTTTATTGAGTCAATAATTAGATTTATTTCATCTATTCTTTTTGCTGTCCAAAATGGATTCATATGTGTAACAACAAAGTGATATTTTCCAATATCTGCATATAATGCACCATGCCACATATTATCAACCACTTTAGTAACATTAATGATTGGATACTTCGAGGTAATCGCAACTGGGAAAAATGCCGCATCATCAGGTGATTCTTTTAATAAAACTGCATACTTATGCCCAAAACTGGCTGCAAATTTTTCTAGTTTTTCACGTGTAAAAAAATTCATTTCTTGCCAAGCAATAATATCCACATCTTGTGCCTTTACCCATTGAATAAACTTTTGTTTTCCTGCTGATTCATCTAACTTCATACCATTGTAAACATTATAGCTAATTATCTTTAATTCTTTTATATCGTCAAGCGAAGCAAACGCAGTTGAAGCACTTAAAAGGATACTACTAATTATCGCTGCAAATTTTAATTTACTTTTATTCATAAGATATTCCTTCCTTTTATATATGTTTACGATAGATATTATATTGATTCAGCGCGTAGCAAAAATTTTTTTATAATTTATGTGATAGAAGTCAACAATCTTCTGTACCTATTGATCTATCTAATTATTGATAAAAGTAATATAACTCAATTTATTTGGATAAAAGAAATAATACAAACCTTCGTAAAGCTATTAGCAAAAAATACGATAACTTTAATAACATTGGAGAGAATAACGGATATAAGTAGCACAGTAAGATCTTCTAAACCACCTATACGGCGTTAAACTATTCGTGCCCAATTACCTAAAATTGCCAATTTTGCTAAACCATCTATACGGCGTTGAATAAGAAATTGATATACTATAAAACTGTTTATTAATCAGAAAAATAAGATTTAAAGAGTCATTTGTATAGTGTTTTTAATTTGCTGTTTTTATATATAAAATCAAACATATAAATTATGATGCAAACTAAAAAAGCGCATAATTTTTAGCGCTTTTTCTTAAAATCGATAATGTCTATTGATGATTATTTAATTTGATCAATATACCCTTTTACAATATTAATGCTTTTTTCAAAGAGTTGCTTTTCGTTGTCGGTAAAGTCTAGTTTGATCACTTTTTTTATTCCATGCTGATCTAAAATTGCAGGTACCCCAATAGCAACATCTTTATAACCGTATTCGCCATTTAAAATACAACTAAGCGCTAATGCACGGTGGCTATTGGTGAATATATGTTGGCAGATTTCGGTAATAGTGCTAGCAATACCATATTCGGTGCAGTGTTTTCGATTCGCGATTTCAAAACCCATTTTTCGAGCTTGACTGCCAATTTCATCAAAATCAATTTTGTTTTTTTCTAAGTCATTTAGATTAATACCATAAACCGATGAATGAGACCAAACTGGAAACTGTGAATCACCATGTTCGCCCACGATAAAAGCATCAATGCTTTGTGGACCAATATCCATTTTTTCGCCCAATAATCGACGTAATCGCACCGTATCAAGCCATACTCCTGTGCCAATCACTCGGTGACGAGGTAAGCCAGATAGTCTCCATACTTGATATGTAATAGCATCACAAGGATTGGTTGCAATTAAAAATATGCCTTTAAAACCATTGTTCATCATATTGGGTACAATGCTGGCTATGATTTTAGAGGTTCCAGTAAGCTCTTCTGCTCGACTTTTTTGAGCAATGCCTGAGGTAACAGTGATAATGGCAATATCAATGTCAGCGCAATCACTCGATTCGCGTAAACTAACCTTTATCATATTTTGCCGATAAGCTGCCGCATCTAATAAATCTTGCGCATGCCCATATGCCAATTCTTTATTCAGATCAACCAGTACAATTTCTTCACAAATACCTCGGTTAACCAATGTATAAGCCGTTGTTGATCCAACATTACCCACACCGATAATCATCACTTTTCGTAATTTCATACTTATCCCCCCTATTTTATTTGGATTAAAAAGGAATCATTTATTTACCCTTATACTCTCGTTAATTAAAGATTCAAGTCAAAATGACTAATTAATGGTATTGCTAAAAATCTATAAGGTAACAACCCATTAAGGTTGATTATTGAGAGGAGATTGCTTTATTGTTAAACTATTATTAATTATAGAAGAAAGGAAATTATTAGATGAAAAATAAAATAATTCTAGGATTATCCCTAGCCACACCATTAGTAGTAAATGCACTTGAGCTAAAAGGAAATCAAACCTATACTGATGAAATTAATGTCCCCGTTACTCACGATTTAAATAAAGTTAATGGAGAAATTACATCAGGTATCCGTATATTTTCTAATAGCAACACTATTTTTGAAAAAAATGTCACTGTCAATATCCAAAGAGAAGCTAACCGCACAGAAGATGGAGTTTCTATTTCAGGAATGGATAATGCTTTTTTACCTAACTCTGCATCATCTAGCACCATTTTTAATGGTGATCTTACAATTCATATGCAAGGACATGATTCTGACGCAATTTCTTTACTTGGAAATTCAACCATCATCGTTAATGGAAAAACGACCTTAAGTGTTAGCGATCGTGAATGGTCAGATGCAATTTTTATCTCTGATGGAAATTTAACATTAAATGGCGAATCATTTATTGATGGTAATATTAGTTCTATTGAAAATGGGGTATTAAGAATCAATAATAAATCAATAATTAATGGCGATATCGATGCAAGCTTTGGCGGAACAATTATATTAGATTTAGCATCTGGTTCCAAAATTGTAGGTCGAGTGTCAGGATTTGGTGATCCAGATGATCCTGATGAGGGTAATCCTGATACCACTGGAATTATAAAAATGAATCTTGCCAAAGGTGCTTCTTGGGAAATAACAGATGATAATTCTTACCTTACAGAACTATCTGGACAAGGTTCGATAAAATTTGTTAATGATAATTCTAATGGTAATTATGTAGAGTTAACCATTGAGAATTTAAAAGGTGAATCAAGTTTTGATTTACGTACCGACATTGCTGCAGAAAAAAGCGATAAAATTATTATTTCAAAATCAGCTGACACAAACCGCCCTATATCCGCAGAAGGAAGTCATACCCTAAATTTAACAAATAACGGAGCATCTAATACCACAGGTAAAGAAAAATTAACTTTAGTCGAAATTGATGATAATGCCACAAGTACTGCTGAGTTTAAAACAAATCATAATGTTGAACTTGGTGGTTATCAATATTTCCTAAATAAAGAGGGTAACAATTATGTGTTAACAGCTCATCCTATTACTTCATCAGCAATGGCTAGTGCTGGATTTCTTAACAGTAATTATCTAATGAGCTATATTGAAACCCAAACGTTACTCAAACGCCTTGGTGATATTCGAACAAGTGGACAGTTTGGTGATGTTTGGTTACGCGGTTTTTCTGGTAAGTTGGATTCATTTTCTGGCGGTAAATTAACTAAATTTGATATGAGCTATCATGGATTCCAATTTGGTGCAGATAAACAGTTATCTGAAGCCTCACCTTTTGTAGTCGGCGCTTTTGTTGGACAAACTTATGGAGATCCAGATTATCGTAAAGGAGATGGATCTTTAAAATCATTTAATACTGGTCTTTACGCAACTTATTTAAACAATGACGGATTTTATATTGATGGTGTTGCTAAATATGCTCGTCAAAAAAATCACTTTAAGGTTAAAGATACAGCGAATAATCATGTTCAAGGAACAGGTCATACCAATGGGCTTGGTTTATCTTTGGAGTTAGGTCAGAAATTTAAATTGAATGATTTTTATATCGAACCCCAATCTCAATTGTCTTACAGTCACCAAAATGCTACATCAATTAATGCTACCAATGGACTTAAAGTAAAATTAGGCAATTATAATTCGTTAATTGGTCGAGCATCAGCATTATTTGGATACGAGATCAATTCAGACAACAATAACATCAATATCTATGCTAAAACAGGAATTGTTAGAGAATTTCATGGTGATACTTACTATAAATTAAATACAAGTAAAGAAAAGCATTCATTCAAAGGTAATTGGTGGAATAATGGGGTAGGTATAACTGCACAGTTTAATCAACAACATAATATTTATTTGGATTTAGAAAGCTCACCGGGTAGCCGATTTGATTTATTACAAATCAATGGCGGATATCGTTTTTCTTTCTAAATTACCGATTTACCAATAAAACTACTTTCACATTTTCCTAAAATCCATAAACCACATAGTTAAAAATATGTGGTTTATGCCAATTTATTTGATCATTTTTTTCTACTGTAACTATCATTTAAATAGATGGAATTAGCTACTATTTATTTTAGTTTTATATACAATGAATTAATAACATAACTAGGTAACCAGTTAATAGAAATAGTGAGTTTTAAAAAGGATTTGACTTTTATTTATTAAATAAGAATAATTCTCATTAATAGTTAAGCTAATTGTTATTATGAATTAGTCATCATGTTTCACCATTACAAATAATTAATTAAATAAAAAGGATATTGCTTGATTTAGTAAAAATGATCATTGTGTCTTGCTATTTAATTATGTTAAACGCAAGGAGTCGCTAATGAAGTTCAATTTTTTGAGATTTTTAAGCATTATTTTAGCCTCGTTGATTATTTTCATTGGAGTGTTTTCATCTGCCCATGCTGCAGAAAAAAAGTTTAAAGTGGTTACCACCTTTACCATTATCCAAGATATCGCACAAAACGTTGCTGGTGATGCAGCTCAGGTTGAGTCAATTACTAAAGTCGGAGCTGAAATTCATGAGTACGATCCCACACCAAAAGACATTACCAAAGTGCTTTCTGCCGATTTAGTATTATGGAATGGCCTTAATTTAGAGCTTTGGTTTAAACGCTTTTTTGAAGACGTTAAAGATGTACCTTCGGTTGTAGTGACAGAGGGTATTGCGCCAATGCCAATTCAAGAAGGTAGCTATAAAGGTAACCCAAATCCGCATGCTTGGATGTCGCCAACGTTGGCTTTAATTTATGTTGAAAATATCCGTGCGGCGTTTGTTAAATATGATCCTAAAAATGCAGAGATTTATAATAAAAATGCAGCCGATTATATTGCTAAAATTAAAGCACTTGATGCACCATTACGTGAACGTTTAGCTAAAATTCCTGAAGTTAAACGTTGGTTAGTCACCAGTGAGGGCGCGTTTAGTTATTTAGCTCGTGACTATAATTTGAAAGAAGCTTACCTTTGGCCAATCAATGCCGAGCAACAAGGCACCCCTCAGCAAGTTAGGCATTTAATTGATTTAGTTAGAGCAAATGATATTCCTGTTATTTTTAGTGAGAGTACTATTTCAGATAAGCCCGCTAAACAAGTTAGTAAAGAAACTGATATTAAATATGGCGGCGTTTTATATGTCGATTCACTTTCAACTAAAGATGGCCCTGTACCCACTTATATTGATCTACTCAAAGTGACCGTTGAAACTATCGCTAAAGGATTTGAAAAATAATGACTCAAATTTGCTTGAATGTTGATGATATCACCGTGACTTATAATAATGGTCATACCGCAATTTATGATGCTAGCTTTCGCTTAAATGGTGGCACTATCTGTGCGTTAGTTGGCGTTAATGGTAGTGGTAAATCGACGTTATTTAAAAGCATTATGGGGATGGTTCGTCCAACTCGTGGTCATGTCACATTTAATGATATGTCAGTTAAGCAGACCTTAAAGCAAAATATCATTGCTTATGTGCCACAAACCGAAGAGGTCGATTGGGATTTTCCTGTCCTGGTGTCAGACGTGGTCATGATGGGACGATATGGGCATATGTCTTTTTTACGTATTCCAAGTAAAGAAGATAAAAAACAAGTCGATCTTGCCCTTGAACGTGTCAATATGCTCGATTTTAAACATCGTCAGATTGGTGAGCTGTCAGGTGGGCAAAAAAAACGGGTATTTTTAGCTCGAGCGTTAGCTCAGCAAGGTAAAGTGCTGTTGTTAGATGAACCCTTTACTGGGGTTGATGTTAAAACTGAAAATGCCATTATTGATCTGTTGAAAGATCTGCGTAAAGAAGGCCATTTGATTTTAGTTTCAACTCATAACCTAGGTAGTGTGCCTGAATTTTGCGATCAAGTGGTGTTAATTAATCAAACTGTTTTGGCCTTTGGTCCAACTAAAACAACCTTTACACCACAAAATTTAATGACCACCTTTGGTGGTGCCTTGCGTTATCTGAGCTTGTCGGGCGAAAAATTGCACGATGATGAAGATCCTCGTAAAGTATCGATCTTAACCGATGATGAACGCGCTGCAATTTTTTATGGGGAAGGTAAGCATGACTCGCCTCATCGAGATTTGCTAGTTAACCATCACGATAATGAACCAAAAGGGCAATAATAAATGGAACTATTACTTGAGCCATTCACCTACGGTTTTATGTTAAAAGCAATTTGGGTAAGTAGTATTGTGGGTGCTGCCTGTGCTTTTTTATCGGCTTTTTTAATGTTAAAAGGTTGGTCACTAATGGGCGATGCGCTTTCGCATTCTGTTGTGCCTGGAGTTGCAGGGGCTTATGCGTTGGGGGTACCTTATTCTGTTGGTGCTTTTTTTACCGGATTACTCGCTGCGCTAGCCATTACGCTAGTGCGTGCCTTTACGCGATTAAAAGCAGATGCCATTATTGGTTTTATCTTTTCAACCTTTTTTGCTGTCGGTTTGTTAATTATTTCGCTCAATCCAACATCAATCAATGCGCAAACCATTATATTTGGTAATATTCTAGGAATTGATGATAGTGATATGTGGCAAGTGCAAATCATTATTTTGGTGTCATTTATATTACTTTTCTTTTTTTGGAAGGATTTATTAGTCGTTTTTTTTGATGAAACCCATGCCCGATCCATTGGATTAAAACCACTACCGTTAAAAATCCTATTTTTTACCATTTTAAGTGCCTGTACTGTTGCGGCACTGCAAACTGTTGGAGCCATTTTAGTAATTGCTATGGTTGTTACACCCGGTGCAACCGCTTACTTATTGACTAATCGATTTTCGCACTTATTGATTATTTCGGTTCTAATTGGTGCGATAACAAGTGCTATTGGTGCTTGGATCAGTTACTTTTTAAATGGCGAAACCGGTGGCGTTATTGTTACGTTGCAAACGCTAATATTTATTGCTGCATTCTTATTTGCTCCACAGCAAGGGTTAATTGTAAATCGCCTTAGGATCCGCCAAAGCCGTTTAAATAAAAGGGGGCAGGTATGACAGAGTTTTGGGAATATATCTATTATCCACTTACTCTTCCCCTTATTGAGCGCGCAATCTTAGCTTCGTTAGCAACCGGTATTGTATGTGCCCTACTATCTTGTTTTTTAGTTTTAAAAGGTTGGTCGTTAATGGGGGATGCGATTTCGCATGCGGTTTTACCCGGCATTGTGCTGGCATATGTAGCAGGTATCCCTATTATCATTGGTGCTTTTGCTTCAGGTCTATTTTGCTCGGTTGCAACGGGTTATATTAAAGAAAACAGTCGCATTAAAGAAGATACGGTCATGGGAATTGTGTTTTCGGGGATGTTTGCTTTTGGCTTAGTGTTATTTTCCAAAGTAGATACATCGCAACATTTAAATCATATCCTATTTGGTAGTGTGCTTGGTACCAGTTATGACGAGCTTAAACAGATCATCTTTATTGCTGTAATTGTCTCGCTTTTAATTATCATTAAACGCCGTGATCTAATGCTCTATTGCTTCGATCCAGTGCAAGCTAAAGTTGTAGGACTACCCGTTAAGTTACTCCATTACGGTTTGTTGAGTGTTTTAGCTTTAACTATTGTAGGATCATTAAAAGTCGCGGGGATGATTTTAGTTATTGCGATGTTGATAGCCCCGGGCATTACTGCTTTTTCATTAAGTAAACGCTTTGAATGGATGTTAGTTATTGCTGTATTGATTTCAACATTTTCAACAGTGATGGGAACGTTGATAAGTTATTATATAGATGCGTCAACCAGCGCTTGTATTGTTATTTTACAAGCAACTCTTTTTTTATTTGCCCAAATTTATCAGTTTGTTGCTCACAAAAAAGTGCGCCGTTAAATTAATTTTTGAAACTACTATCGAAATCACTATTAAAACTACATTGTTAATAGCTATAAAAAAACAGCGTAAATATATTTGTAACTGTATTTACGCTGTATCGATGCTTATTACTTTTAGTTGTTACTCATCATCCAGATATTTACTGTTATCGGCATAATTATCAAAACGTGAAAACTGACCTTGGAATTTTAATCGTACTTTACCAATTGGTCCATTTCGTTGTTTTCCTAAAATGATTTCAGCAATACCTTTATGTTCTGATGCTTCGTTATACACCTCATCACGATAGATAAACATAATCACATCAGCATCTTGTTCAATAGAACCCGATTCACGTAAGTCTGAGTTAACCGGTCGTTTATCAGCACGTTGTTCCAAACTACGATTAAGCTGAGATAGCGCAACCACAGGCACTTGTAGTTCTTTAGCCAAAGCCTTTAGTGAACGTGATATTTCGGCAATTTCTAGGGTACGATTTTCAGAGATATTAGGCACGCGCATAAGTTGTAAGTAATCGACCATAATCATACTTAACCCTTTATGCTCACGATAAATACGTCTGGCTCTTGAACGCAACTCCATTGGTGTTAAACCTGATGAGTCATCGATATAGATATTTTTCTTTTCCAGCAATAATCCCATAGTGCTTGAAATTCTTGCCCAATCATCGTCTTGTAATTGCCCTGTCCGAATTCGGGTTTGGTCAACACGTGAAAGTGACGCTAACATACGCATCATAATTTGTTCTGATGGCATTTCTAAGCTGAATATTAACACCGGCTTTTCTTGCTCTAAGGCAGCATTTTCACACAAATTCATGGCAAAGGTGGTTTTACCCATTGATGGCCTTGCTGCAATAATAATTAAATCGGAACGCTGTAAACCAGCCGTTTTTTTATCTAAATCAATATAACCGGTTGAAACCCCTGTCACCCCATCATGCGGACGTTGAAAGAGCTCTTCAATCTTTGCGACTGTTGCTTCTAACACTTCAGTAATACTTTTTGGTCCTTCGCCTTGTTTAGTTCGGCTTTCAGCAATCTGAAATATTTTACTTTCCGCCAAGTCTAAAATTTCGGTACTATCGCGCCCTTCGGTGGCATAACAGTTATCAGCAATATCATTTGATGCGCTGATTAATTCACGCAAAATCGCTTGTTGGCGAATAATATCACTATAAGCAACAACATTAATCGCACTTGGTGTGTTTTTAGAAAGCTCGGCCAAATAAGCAAATCCACCTACATCGGCTAATAGGTCTTTACTTTCAAGACTTTCTGAAAGAGTAATTAAATCAATTGGCGTCCCTTTGCTGACCAAGGTATGCATTTCAGAAAATATCAATTGATGATGACGCGAGTAAAAATCCCGCTCAGTGATCATTTCAGATACCGCATCCCAACGTTGATTATCAAGCATTAAGCTACCCAGCACCGCTTGTTCAGCTTCGATTGAGTGTGGTGGAAGCTTGATATTATGCAGATTTGATTTTTTCGCATCTTGATTTTTAAAATCTTTGTTTGCGCTTGTTCGATCAGTATTCATTACATTCATCTTTTGTTCTAAATTGAATTTATTGCTAAGCTACTTCGCTTATCTTAAAAATAATGGACCTAAACTCGGTTCGGGAATTTGATATTCGGATGGATAATCCACCTGAACTAAATATAATCCTTCCGGTTTTGCTGTTGCGGCAGCTTGCGTTCTGTCCTTAGCTTGCAAAAGTTCATAAATCCATTCTGGACGCTGATTTCCCACTCCAACTTCTAGTAAACTACCCACAATATTGCGTACCATATGGTGCACAAATGCATTGGCTTTTATATCCACAATAATATATGCACCCTGCCTTGTCACTTCAATATGATGAATATTGCGCCAAGGCGTTCTTGATTGGCACTGAGCTGCTCGAAATGATGAAAAATCATTTTCGCCTAATAAATACTGCGCCGCTTGGTGCATTAAAGTTTCATTAAGCGGTAAATAATAATGCGATACCCCTTTAGCTAAAATCGCAGGGCGATAACGATGATTATAGATCACATAACGATAACGCCGAGCTGTCGCACTAAACCTTGCATGAAAACTATCCTCAACTATTTGCGACCAGCGCACAGCAATATTATCAGGTAAATGCGAATTAACACCCATTGTCCAAGCACTCACTGAGCGCGCAGCTTGGGTTTCAAAATGCACAACTTGTCCTGTCGCATGCACGCCGGCATCGGTTCGACCAGCACAAAATACGTTGATTGGCGCATTAGCAATAATTGATAACGCAGATTCTAGCCGCTCTTGGATAGAATCGACAGACTGCTGACGTTGCCAGCCAAAATAACCACTACCATCATATTCAATGCCAAGGGCAATTTTACAGATAGTCATTAATCAGGATCTCAAGCGTCTCAATTAACATTAATGCCCCTAAATAACGGATATTATCGGCCACTGACCAAAATTGAATTTGTTCATAATGACCATAACTGTGTCTTAAATTCGCCAACTTTATAACCAAATTATGTTCTGATTCGGTACTGACTTCGGTCACTGGCGTTGGCAAGTTATCGCCTTGCACTTCAACACCAAATTCACCAAAGCGTGCCATATCTAATTCAATTGGCAAGCTACTTGATACATTAATGGCTTGTGACACGCCATAAAACACGGGCACAATCACTGACTCGATAGAGACAGGAAGTTCATAATTACTCAATACTTTACGAATTTGATCAACTTGAGATTTTTCTCCTAGTATTGCATCGTGATGTTCATGCGATACTGGTAATAGATTAAAAGCTAATTGCTTATCAAACAGTTGATTATCAACTGGCATACCATTTAACAAGCGAGCACTTTGCCCTGCCAGCTCATCAACACCTGGCTTACCATATAATGATGCAGGAATAAAGCTGGTAGCATGTAAATTCGTTAACAGCGCCATATCAGTTAACGAAGCAACACAACGCAACAACTGGCATACAGTGGCGCTAGCAACGGCAATGATGTTTTCATTACGGTATTCGGTCAATACACTATTATTAACTTTAGGTACCACTAATGGAATATGATCTTGCTGGGCAAAATAGCCACTTGCATCAATTACCACACATCCCGCTTCTGCTGCAACTTGCGCATACTTTTCACTGGTTTTAGCACTAGCGACAAAAAAAGCAAAATGACACTCGCTCCAATCCATTTGTGCACTATCAATCACCGTTAAATTTTTACCAGCAAAGCGAACTATTTCGCCAGCACTATTGTCGCTACCGACTAAATAAAGGTTTTCAATTTTTAGACTACTGTCTTGTAAACTACGTTGCTGTAGCAACTCAACTAGCGCAGAACCAACCTGGCCTGTCGCCCCTACAATAGCAATATTCCATGCAGACATATTTATAGACCCAAATAAAAAATTTAGTGGTAATTATATCACTATATTGTCAAAGATAACGGAAAAAGATATGTGACAATAGCATTAGATGAATAGATTTTATTTAACTGTGAGTTTGAACATTAAAACGATAAGCCATCATCAAGATGGCTTTATTGATACTGAGCTTTTGATAATACTCGAAAATGAATTTAGCAGTTTACATTTTCACAGGTTATTTGACTATTCAAACACATACTCTGATTTGTTAGTCTTCACCAATAACGAATTAGCTTTTATTGATAAAGTTTATACTAAATCATTATATTGATTTCCAAATAGTGCTAATTGGCTAACTCATCTTCCACATGTTTGATGGCCTGCCGATGTTGATCAATTAAGCAAGTCAAAACTTTGTCTAAATAAGGTTCGATATCACTTTCATGAATAGGTGCTGGTGTAATTAAACACGCTGTATTTATATTTTGTTTTAATGTCAGCAATAAATCTTGCTGTTGTTTCTTGCTATCAAGTAATTTTATTTTCTCTGTTAGCTGATCTTGATAATAATGATAAACTCTAGATGCAAGACTATAATCGGAAGAGCCATTTTTAGCTGATTGATTAAATAGTGCAATAGCCTCTTCTAATGTTAAACCATATTCAACAGCACCTTCGTGAAATTTAGTATTAAATTGATTAGGATAGATAATGTGATAAGTTGCTTCTGGCATATTGATTTGCATCTCTTTAAGCACAAATTTCATATTACTTGTATCAATATTGTAATGCTTCCATAATGTAGGAAAAGTCCCAGACTCAGCCTCAATTGGTTCTGATTTTATCGACAATAGCGTGTAAATATCGCCACTTGGAGCAATATAGTAATGCTGATAACCATGCCAAAGAGTAGGATTATTAGAAAAAGAGTTATTTGCTAAAAAAAGCTTATCAATTACCTGATTTTTGCTGATTAAAGATAACGTAATATCTCGCCCTAAATTAGGTAAATCTTTTTCGTTTTTGTTGTTAGGATTAATTGGGCTAATGCTTAATTTTAGTTGAAAATCATTACCATTATAGGCAATAGGATCTTCATCAATTAATTTATCTAACCGTTTAAAATCAAATTTCAAATTGTTGAGTGGGCAACGGCTATCGTATTTTATCTTTTCTTTTTTATCGAGTTGATTATATTCATCTTCGTTTCTAGCACAATCTTGTTGCAATTGCTGCATATCAACATTGATAAAAAATGGATCACCTTGATATTTTGTCTTAATATCAAACAATTGCCCATAAGCACAACAACTAAACATAAATAAAATTGCGCCTAATGAAAGTTTCTGTTTCATATAGAATTCCTTTTATCCATCTTATTTTAACATGACTCCATCCTATCTTTTTTGTTAATAGAATAAAGCACTAATCTGTACCTGAATTTTTAATAATCATTCTTTTATTCAAGTAGGTCGTCCACACTATATAACATGGATATATTACTTATGCCATAGCTTTAATAAAACATATTCATTTAAACTTCTTTAGATATCTGTCATAGATATTTTGGAACACAGATCGACAAAACAAAATTTTATCGCTTACAAATCCATCTAATATCGGTAAAGTAATAAGACTCTTTAATGCACTTATATGCGATTTATGACAAAAATTACCCTATCAACGATTGCCAAAAAGGCTAATATTTCTGTTGCTTCAGTTTCTAGAGTATTAAAAAAACCACATCTAACATCACCTCAAACTCAGTTACGCGTTTATCAAGCGATTGAAGAATTAAATATAGACATAGCCAAAAACTTCAAACCCTATCAACCAATACATAGCAGTAAACGGATATTAATTATTGATAATCAACTTTTTTCAAAAAGTTTAATCAATGTTGGCTTAGAGCAAGTTTTAAAAGAAGAACAGTACCAATGGTTTTATTTACAGTTTCCTTATAATAATAAAAATGATATCTATCATATTATTCGTTATGTGGCGCAAAATACCTTTGACGGGATTATCATTATTAATGACGCCCCTTACTTAAAAACACTGATTTCTTATAAAAATACATTACCGCCGATTGTATTAGTGAATCACTTTTCGCTTGATTTTGTTTGTGTTCACTTTGACCATTTATTTATTGGTTATCAAATGACGCAATATTTGATTGATAATTATCATAACCAAATTGCCATTTTACTTAATGATGACAAGGCGATGAATTCAGTACTTTTACTGCAAGGTTATAAGCAAGCTTTATTACGTGCAAATATTACTATCGAACCTCGATATATTATTCAAGGATGCTTTACCTATCAACATGCGAGAGCGGCTATTAAAAAATTAATAAACGGCACAAAATCACCCACTGCCGTCATTTGTGCCGATAATTTTAGCCTAAATTACTTAAACGAAAATCATTGTACACAGCAGCAGCATCAATTACCTGATAGCATGGTTTTGGGGGCATTACATCAAGCCAAAGAAAGTAAAGCAAAACTGACTAAACCACTTACAATATCGTATTTTAGTGCCTCAAAAGAACTTAAATATAATGAATTAGATAGTCTATGCAAAATAAATAAACCATTATTTAAAATGGGGCAAAAATCAGCGGCTTTACTATGTGAGCTTATAAAAAACACAATAAAACCCATTAAGCACTGTACAATCATTAACGCTGAATCGATGTTTTATTAATACTGGTACTACCCCTAAAATATATTTCCCATCAGCGACCCAGAAAAGTTATTTGTCGCCAATAAGATGGGAATACTGGTCAATACAAGTAGATAATGGAACATAGTTTACCTAAAAAACCAAACCAACATAAAAAATAAATAATACAAACAATTATAAAAACGAAACACCTAATAATTCATAAAATGATGTGATGCCCATTGAACATAAAACATTACACATATTTGTAAAAAATATTCAGGATTCTATACCGTTTCAGACTTCAATTAATCTTCAAAATAGATAAAGTGGCTTTTGATGGTGGGATTTTAACCGAGCAAGACTAGTTGATGAATGTTGAATGTTGAATGTTGAATGTTGATTAAATATTCTTTTTATTTTTGGTGTTTTTGAGAAGCAATTTTGTAACAGCTACTGGCATAATGTAATGCCAGTGCTGAACAATTTTATTGCTATTTCAGGGTAAAATTTTTTAGCTATCAACAAATTTAGATCTTTTTGATATCAACCAATCTAGGAAAAATTTAACTTTTAAAAAATTAGGATGTTGATATTAATCGTTTTGGCGATAATTTGTTACTTTGCATCACACCGGCGCCAATAAATTGCTGGTCTTGATAAATTCGCACTAAGGTTTCAACTTGCATAGTATTTTCAAGTTCAATGGTTCGTCCTAACAATATATCTTTACCTTGTGCATCAGTCAGCGTGATTTTTGGACGATCTTGTAATGGGCTGTCAACTGGCATAAGTAAGTCATCTTTTTGGTCGATATTTTGTAACTGTTCTAACGTTACCATGTTTTCAATCGGGTAATTGGAAACTTGCAAACGCCTTAAATAAATAACATGTGCCCCACAACCCAGTAATTCGCCTAAATCATCAATAATTGTGCGAATATAAGTGCCTTTAGAGCAGTGTATTTCTAGGGTTAGTTCGTTTTTTATGGCATCAAATTGGATAAATTGATTGTCGTAAACGGTAATAGGTCTAGCTTCACGTTCAATGACGATACCTTGGCGAGCATATTCGTAAAGAGGTTTTCCTTGATGTTTTAAAGCCGAAAACATGGTTGGAACTTGTAAAATATCACCTCGAAAATGCGTTAAAGCTTGGTTAATTTGCGATTCGTTCACTTTCACAGGTTTGGTACAAATAATTTGACCATCTGCATCAGAGGTATCCGTACGTTCACCAAGTTTGGCAATCACTCGGTAGCGCTTATCTGAATCTAATAAATACTGTGAAAATTTGGTCGCTTCACCAAAACAGATAGGCAACATGCCTGTCGCTAATGGATCAAGAGCACCTGTGTGACCCGCTTTTTTAGCATTAAATAACCATTTCACTTTTTGCAGCGCATCGTTAGATGTCATGCCTTGGGTTTTGTCTAGTAACAAAACGCCGTGAAGATCACGGCGAGTTCTTTTTATATTCATCATTTATTTTATACTGAAACGCATAGTTACCTGAAACTTTTTAACAAAATTCAGGGCTATTTTTAATATTAATCTTTATGACGCTCATTATCATGCTTGATAACATCCGCCACCAAACTCGACATCTGCATACCTTTAACTAACGATTCGTCGTAAAAGAATTTGATTTCGGGAATAATTCGCAGACGCATCGCTTTGCCAATTAACGTGCGAATATAGCCTTTAGCGTCATTAAGTACCGCTAAACCTTGTTCAATCACTTGCGGATCATCGTCATTTAAAAAAGTGACAAAAACCTTGGCATACGAAAGATCGCGCGAGATATCAACGCCCGAAACAGTGACCATGCCAAGACGAGGATCTTTGATTTCTCGCTGTAAGATAATTGCAATTTCTTTTTGTAGTTCATGCCCTACTCGAGATGAACGGTTAAATGTTTTTGCCATATCTATTTTCCTTAAAAAATGAATAAGCAAGGCCTAAACCTTGCTTATAACATATTGCGTAATAATTAGATAGTACGCTTGATTTCGATGGTTTCAAAAACTTCGATCGTATCGCCAACACGAACATCGTTGTAGTTACGTACACCAATACCACATTCGGTTCCGTTACGGACTTCATTAACATCATCTTTAAAGCGACGTAATGATTCAAGTTCGCCTTCATAGATAACTACATTATCACGTAGAACACGAATTGGATTGTGACGTTTAACCACACCTTCGGTTACCATACAACCAGCAATTGCACCAAATTTAGGTGATTTAAATACATCACGCACTTCAGCAAGACCAATGATTTCTTGTTTGTATTCTGGTGCGAGCATACCGCTCATTGCTTGTTTAACTTCATCAATTAAGTCATAAATAACAGAATAGTAACGTAGATCTAAGTTTTCTGATTCGATCACTTTACGTGCTGATGCATCGGCACGAACGTTGAAACCTAAAATAATCGCATTCGATGCTGCAGCAAGCGATGCATCAGTTTCAGTGATACCACCCACACCTGATCCAATAATTTTAACTTTAACTTCGTCTGTTGACAGTTTAAGTAATGAATCAGAAATTGCTTCAGCCGAACCTTGAACATCCGCTTTTAATACGATATTAAGCTCAGAAACATCGCCTTCTGTCATATTAGTAAACATGTTTTCAAGTTTCGCTTTTTGCTGACGAGCAAGTTTCACATCACGGAATTTACCTTGTCGATAAAGGGCAACTTCACGTGCTTTCTTTTCATCACGCACAACGGTGGCTTCGTCACCTGCTGATGGCACACCAGACAAACCAAGGATTTCAACTGGTATTGATGGACCCGCTTCTGTCACTTCTTTGCCAAGTTCGTTACGCATTGCACGAATACGTCCATATTCAAATCCACAAAGAACGATATCGCCTTTACGCAGTGTACCTGATTGCACAAGAACAGTAGCTACCGAACCACGACCTTTATCAAGGAATGATTCAATCACCACACCACTTGCCATACCGGTTTCGTATGCAGTAAGCTCAAGCACTTCCGCTTGTAATAAAATAGCTTCAAGGAGTTGATCAATACCGGTTCCCGCTTTTGCTGAAACATGAACAAACTGCGTATCACCACCCCAATCTTCTGACATTACACCATATTGAGCAAGTTCACCTTTTACGCGCTCTGGATCGGCTTCTGGTTTATCAATTTTGTTTACCGCAACCACCATCGGCACATTTGCTGCTTTAGCATGTTGAATTGCTTCAATGGTTTGTGGCATCACACCATCATCAGCAGCAACAACAAGTACCACAATATCTGTTGCTTTAGCACCACGCGCACGCATTGAAGTAAATGCCGCATGACCCGGAGTATCTAAGAATGTAATTTCACCGCTTGCGGTTTTAACATGATAAGCACCGATGTGCTGAGTAATACCACCGGCTTCACCTGATGCCACTTTCGCTTTACGGATATAGTCAAGTAATGAGGTTTTACCATGGTCAACATGTCCCATAATAGTGACAACTGGTGCGCGTGCAACTTTTTCTGCACCGGTATCACGGTCGCTCATAAGTGATTCTTCAAGCTCATTTTCGCGGCGTAATACCACTTTATGTCCCATCTCTTCAGCAACAAGTTGTGCCGTTTCTTGATCGATAACCTGATTAATAGTTGCCATTGCGCCCATTTTCATCATGGTTTTGATTACTTCAGAGCCTTTTACGGCCATTTTATTAGCCAATTCGGCAACAGTAATGGTCTCGCCAATAACCACATCGCGGTTAACTGCTTGTACAGGTTTATTAAAGCCTTGTTGTAAGGTACTTTTACCTTTCTTTTTATGACCACTACGTGTCACTGCGCGAGCTTCTTCTCGTTCTGCTTTGCCTTCAGATAGTTTGCTGCCTTTTTTCTGCTTAGTCTGTTTACCACTACGACCTCGCCCTCGAGCACTTTCAACTTCCCGATCGGTATCATCCTCTGCAGCTCTCGCATATTTAGAGGTGGTCACATGATAATCTTCATCTTCTACATGCTGCTCACTATCATCAACTTTATTATATTGTTCAGCTAGTTTACGAGCTTCCTCAGCCATGCGTTTAGCATCTTCCTCTAGTTTTCGGCGACTTTCTTCTTCAGCTTTACGTTTAATTTCGTTCGCTTCAGCTTCTAATCGTGCTTTTTCCTCTTGCGCTTTTTTTACCTTTGGATCCACTGAGTGTTCTTGCGCTGCTTTCGCTTTTTCTTCTTGAGCACGTTTTTTGGCTTCTTGCGCCGCTTTCTTTTCTTGTTCTTCAGCTTCTTTTCGCGCGTTTAATTCGGCCTCTTCCTTTGCTTTTTGCTCAGCTTCAAGGCGTGCCTTTTCTTGTTCAGCGGCAATTTCGGCTGGATCTCGTTTAACAAAAGTGCGTTTTTTACGCACTTCTACTTTAATTTCTTTGCTTTTGCCACCACCGCTCGACACATTCAAAGTTGAGTGCTTTTTACGTTGCAATGTTAACTTTGTTGGCCCTTGCTGAGGTTTTAAGTGAGCAAGCAAAGCTTCTTTTTCCTTTTGTGTAACAGTATCAGATGCGGTTTTCTTCATACCTGCATCGGCAAACTGTTGCAAAAGCGTTTGCACTGGAGTATTGATCTCTTGAGCCAGTGTTTCGATTGATACTTTGGTCATGTATTACTTTTCCTCAATTATTCATCTGCAAACCAACAAATATTACGTGCAGCCATAATAAAATCGCCAGCTTGTTCGCTTGTTATACCTTCAATATCTGCTAGGTCATCGGTACCTTGTTCAGCTAAATCTTCCAAAGTGATGATGCCATGTTGTACTAATTGATAGGATAACTCTTGTGTCATACCTGGCAGTTCAAGTAACTCTTTAGCAGGTTGTTTATCACCACGATTTGCTAGTGCCATTGTGGTTAATGCATCTTTTGCTCGGTTTCTTAGTGTTTGAACTAAATCTTCATTCAATTCTTCAATTTCAAGCAATTCGTCCACTGGCACATAGGCAAGTTCCTCTAGTGAGGTAAAGCCTTCTTCAACTAATAGCTGAGCAAGACCTTCATCAATATCAAGATGTTTAATCAAATTATTGATTGCTGCAAAAGATTCTGCATGGTGTTTTTCTTGCAAATCTTCAGTGCTCATCACATTTAATGTCCAACCAGTAAGCTGAGACGCTAAACGGATATTTTGACCATTTCGACCAATAGCTTGTGGTAAGGTTTCAGCATTGACAGCTACATCCATGGTATGTTTATCTTCATCAACAACGATGGAAACAACATCTGCTGGCGCCATAGCATTAATTACATATTGTGCTGGGTTGTCATCCCATAAAACAATATCAATACGTTCGCCACCAAATTCATTCGATACAGCTTGTACACGCGCACCTCGCATACCAACACATGCACCAACAGGATCAATACGACGGTCATTACTGCTAACTGCAATTTTAGCGCGTGAACCAGGATCACGAGCTACGCCTTTGATATCGATCATCTCTTCGCCAATTTCAGGGACTTCAATGCGGAATAACTCTTCCATCATTTCAGGATTTGAACGGCTAATGCAAAGTTGCGCCGGTTTATTATTTTGTTCAACTAGATATAAAATACCACGAACACGGTCACCAATACGGAAATTTTCACGCGGTAACATATCATGACGTGACATCATTGCATCAGCATTGTTGCCTAAGTCAAGAATGACACTGTCGCGATTGGTTTTTTTGACAATACCTGTCACAATATCACCAATACGATTTCTAAACATGTCAATTACCATGGCACGCTCAGCTTCACGTACTTTCTGCACAATAACTTGTTTGGCCGTTTGTGTAGTAATACGGTCAAAAGCAACCGATTCAATTTGTTCTTCAATATAATCGCCAAGTTGTACTGATGGATCTTCGTACTGTGCTGCATCTAACGTTATTTCTTTCGTTGGTTGGGAGACTTCATTAACCACTTGCCAACGACGGAATGTATCATAATCACCAGTTTTATGATCGATTTTTACTAAAACATCAATATCAACGGCATGTTTCTTTTTAGTGGCCGTTGCTAATGCAGTTTCTAACGCTTCGAAAATTTTGTCGCGCGTAAGCGCTTTTTCGTTTGATACCGCTTCAACAACAGCTAAAATTTCTTTATTCATCCTTTATATCCGTACTCTATTTAAGGTTAAAATTAGGTACAATGTTTGCTTTTTGAATATTGCTAAAAGCAAACACTTCATCATTATCATCTACGGCTAATGTAATCATTCCACTATCGATAGACTTAATTCGTCCTTTCCATTTGCGGCGGTTGGCAACAGGAATACGCAGACTGACTGTAACCTCTTCACCAACAAAGCGCTGATAATGTTCAAGCGTAAACAAAGGTCTATCCATTCCTGGTGATGAAACTTCAAGATTATAGGCATCTTTGATAGGGTCTTCGACATCAAGCACCGAGCTAATTTGTCGACTAACATCAGCACAATCATCAACAGTTATACCATTTTCACTATCAATATAAACTCGTAACACAGGATAACGGCCACGAATGTATTCAACGCCAACTAACTCAAAACCTAGTGCATTCACTGGCTCTTGAATAATATCGGTCAATTGCTGTTCTATATTAGCCAAACAAACCTCCACTGCAGAAAATAAAAAAGGGCATATAGCCCAACATCTCTTTTAAACTCACGCTTAAATCAAAACACGAAAAAAAACCTCGACATGCGAGGCTTACATTCAAAAAATAACTATAATGAAGCCACTTCATTCGAACTTTCAAACAATAACAGGATAGATTGGTTTATGAATGAAAATTTAAGTGGTTGCGGGGGCTGGATTTGAACCAACGACCTTCGGGTTATGAGCCCGACGAGCTACCAAGCTGCTCCACCCCGCGATAGATGAGTGAGAATTATACGGCATTTTCAATAAAATGCAACTGCAAATCACTGTAGTTTTATTCATATGCCTAAAATTGTGAAAAAACATTACACGCTAATTCTAGCGTGTTTAATAATAAAACAAGGCATAACTGATGAATTTATATCAGCACAATAATTCATATTTCAATGCAACTATTTGTACCGATAATTCAGTGCGTTAAATTACTTATGAGTTGCCTTTTTCATGGTTTTAACAAAATTTGCTAACTGGCTAAGCATTTGTTCTGGATTATTGAGATTTTCTTCAATAATTTTAACAGTTGCAGATCCACTAATTGCCCCAGCCGCACCTGATTTAATCACTTCGCTAACTTGAGTTGGCTCGGAAATACCAAACCCTTGTAAAGCAGCAGGCGCTCCAAACTCAATTAATTTTTTTAACAAATGAGTAAGTGGTTTATTCGCGCGATTTTCAGCACCCGTAACACCGGCACGAGATACCAAATAGGTATAACCTTTACCATACTTAGCAATATTTTCAATGACTTCATCATCAGCATTAGGTGGACAAATAAAAATGGGGGCGATATTGTATTTTTCCGCTGCAACTGTAAATTCTTGTGCATATTCAACAGGTAAATCAGCAATCAATACCGAATCAACTCCCGCTTTGGCGCACTTGGCATAAAAATTTTCGATACCATTTTTGAACACTAAATTAGCATAAATAAGTAACCCAATTGGAATATCAGCATGTTGCGCTCTCACATTAGTTAGAATCTCAAAACACTTTTCAACAGTTATTCCGCCTTTAAATGCACGGATATTGGCATTTTGGATAGTTGGACCATCGGCCATCGGGTCTGAAAATGGTATGCCTAACTCTAACGCATCGGCACCAGATTCGATCAATGTTTGAATAATGTTAAAAGACAGTTCTGGCGTTGGATCGCCAACTGGCACAAAAGGAACAAAGGCACCTCGTTTTTCGGCTGTTAATGTGGCAAACAGTTTTTTATAACGGCTCATTCGACTTCTCCTTTTGCTTTTAAAATATCATAAACAGTAAAAATATCTTTATCGCCACGACCCGATAGATTAACGATTAATAGCTGTTCTTTCGTTGGATTTTCTTTGATCATTTTCATCGCATAGGCTAAGGCATGTGATGACTCTAGCGCAGGAATAATGCCCTCATGTCGCGATAAAGCCTTAAAGGCATCAAGCGCTTCATCATCGGTAATGGAGACATAATCAGCACGACCAATACTATCTAAATACGCATGCTGAGGACCAACTGATGGAAAATCAAGCCCAGCTGATATTGAATATGATTCTTCAATTTGCCCTTCATCTGTTTGCATCATGGGTGATTTCATCCCAAAATAGATACCTAGTTTACCATGTTTAAGCGAAGCTCCATGTTCACCGGATTCAATACCATGACCACCAGGCTCAACGCCAATTAATCTGACCGATTTATCGTCAATGAAATTAGCAAACATACCAATAGCATTTGAACCACCACCAACACAAGCAATCACCGCATCTGGCAAACGCCCTTCTTTTTCAAGGATTTGTTGTTTTGCTTCACGGCTGATCATTTGCTGAAATTCACGCACAATAGTTGGGAATGGATGCGGGCCTGCTGCCGTACCAAGCATATAATGGGCTTTTTCATAGCTTCCAGACCAATCACGTAATGCCTCGTTACAGGCATCTTTTAACGTCGCTGAACCCGTTTCAACAGGGATCACCGTTGCCCCCATCAGTCGCATTCTAAACACATTCGGTGCTTGGCGTTTAACATCTTTTGCGCCCATATAAATTCGGCATTTTAAACCAAGTAGTGCACAAGCCAACGCTGAAGCAACACCGTGTTGCCCTGCCCCTGTTTCGGCGATAATTTCGGTTTTGCCCATTCTTTTAGCAAGTAACGCTTGCCCTAAAACTTGGTTCGTTTTGTGCGCACCGCCATGGACTAAATCTTCTCGTTTTAAATAAAGCTTGGTTTTTGTGCCAGCAGTTAGATTTTTGCATAAAGTTAATGCCGTTGGTCTGCCTGCATAGTTGACTAATAAATCGTTAAATTCTTTTTGAAAGTTGGGATCGTTGATAGCTGAAATAAAGGCGTCCTCGAGTTGCTCAAGTACAGGCATTAATATTTGGGGAACATATTGCCCACCAAATTCGCCAAAATAAGGGTTTAATTTAGACATAACCATTCCTTTTTTTTAAATTAAAAATTAAATTTGCTCAAATGCAGCTTGAATTTTCTGTTTATCTTTAATTCCTGGTGAAACTTCAACTCCTGAATTAAGATCAACCCCCATCACGCCTGTCGCTAACGCTGCCTTTATATTTTTTGGGTTAATACCACCTGCTAAAATGACATTATTTAAATTGTGATTAGCAAGCATTGTCCAATCAAAACATTTACCCGTGCCACCCGCCCCGTTATCAAATAGATAGCGTGAAACTAATGGATTGTCATGTTTAGGGATGGTGCTTCCAATACTTAGTGCTTTCCAAATTTGGCAAGTTTTAGGTAATTCTTGTCGTAATGTTTCGATATAGTTTTCATCTTCATCACCATGCAGTTGGACAGCATACAAAGATAACTGTTTTGCGATTTGGCATACGGTTTCAATCTCTTCATTTCGAAAAACACCAACCCAATTCAGTGGTGCAGAGGCAATAACAGATCGTGCCTTAATTGGCTGTATATAACGCGCTGAATTTGGCACAAAAATCAAACCACCATAGACAGCACCAGCTTGATAAGCATTTACTGCGTCTTCGGCGCGTGTTAAGCCACAGACTTTATTTTCGCCTAACATTACTTTGCGAATTGCCAACGTTAAGTTTGGCTCAGACATTAACGCACTACCAATTAAAAATCCATGAGCGTAATGGCTTAATTGTTTAATTTGATTATGAGTATAAATACCTGACTCACTAATAATAATGCGATCGTCAGGAATTGATTTAGATAAAACTTTTACCCGATTTAGATCAACCGTTAGATCCCTTAAATTACGATTATTAATACCGATCACTTTAGCATCAAGCTTGATTGCACGTTCAACTTCCGCATCAGTACTTGCTTCAGTCAGTACCCCCATATTAAGTTGATGAGCAATTTTACTTAGATGACGATATTCATCATCCGTCAATACAGATAACATTAATAGTATCGCATCAGCTTGATAATAACGCGCTAAATAGATTTGATATTCGTCGATAACAAAATCTTTACAAAGCACTGGTTGTGTCACTTCATTGCGAACTATCGGTAAAAATTCAAAGCTACCTTGGAAATATTTTTCGTCAGTCAGCACCGAAATTACTGAAGCATAATCATTATAAACCTTAGCAATACTAGCGGGATTAAAGTCATCCCGAATTAATCCTTTCGACGGTGATGCTTTTTTACACTCTAAAATAAAGACAGTTTCAGGTTGATTTAGCGCTTGATAAAAATTGCGATCACTTGGGGTTACCGCGGATTGAAAAGTCGCAAGTGGCTTTACTGCTTGCTGCTGAGTTAACCAAACTTGCTTATCTTCAATGATCTTTTTTAATACTGTTGCCATTTCAACATTTTTTACTAATGCTGCAATTGCCATGTTATTCTCCATTTATTATCTTGCTGCTAATTGTTGTAATAGCGCATAGGCTTTACCACTACGCATCATATCAATTGCACGTTGCGCATTTTGTTTTAAATCTAGTTCACCAAATAAGCTCATTAACATCGCAACATTGGCTGCAATAGCGGCCTGATGAGCCGCTTTACCATGACCTTGTAAAATGGCAAGCAGCATATCACGATTCTGCTCAGGCGTACCGCCTTCAATATCTTTTAAGGTAAATGTTGGTAAGCCAAAATCATCAGGCGTCAGAGTAAAGTATCGGATTTCGCCATTTTTCACTTCAGCAACGTAAGTTTCGCCATGAATAGCGACCTCATCCATTCCTGCACCATGCACCACATAAGCATGTTGATAGTTAAGCATTTGTAATGTTTCGGCGATCGGTTTAATTAAATCAGGATGATACACACCTAATAAAATACGTTTAGGACGAGATGGATTGATCAACGGTCCAAGAACATTAAAGATAGTGCGTGTTTTTAACTGCTGACGAACTGACGCCGCATGACGGAAGCCTGAATGATATTGCTGCGCAAACAAAAAACACACACCAAGCTCATCTAATGCTTGACGAGAAGCTTGTGCCGACATATTTAATTTAATGCCTAATGCAGAAAGCACATCCGAAGAACCTGACTTACTCGATACACCACGATTACCATGTTTGGCCACTTTATAACCCAATGCTGCAGCCACAAAGGCACTGGCGGTTGAGATATTAATGCTATTAGTGCCATCACCACCGGTGCCGACAATATCGGTAAAATCATAATCGGGAATATCAAAAGCATCTGCATTTTCAAGTAAAGCCTGAGCGGCACCTGCAATCTCATCAGGTTTTTCGCCTCGAACTTTCATACTAATAATTGCACTCGCCAATATCGTTGGTTCAATTTTTCCTTGAATAATTAAATTAAATAATACTTTGCTTTCTTCTTGGCTTAATGTTTGTCCTAAATACAATTTATTTAGTGTTGGTTGAATATTGTACTCTTGCTTATCAACAATAGCTTCTTGTTTTGGTTGTTCTTTCTCTGCTGGTGGATTAAGTGCCCACGCAATTGTTTGCTCTAATAGTTTTACCCCTTGAATAGTTAGAATTGATTCAGGGTGAAACTGAAAGCCACAAACACGATCTTCATCATTACGCACCGCCATAACAACATTGTTGCAAAGCGCATTAATAGTGAGTGTTTTGGGAATATTTTCGCCTTTTAAAGAGTGATAACGCGCAACCGGTAGCAGATTGGGCAATCCTTTAAACATCGCTTGCTGATCATGTTCAATCAGCGAGGCTTTACCATGCAAAATATCGCCGGCTGGTACAATTGTTCCACCATAAGATTCAACAATCGCTTGATGACCAAGGCAAATACCAATAATAGGTAATTTACCTTTTAAGCGTTTAAGCAATTCAGGCATACAGCCCGCTTCGCTCGGTGCGCCAGGACCAGGTGATAACATTAAAATAGGATTTTGCATTTGTGACAGTTTTTCAATAATAACATCGGCAGGAATGGTATTTCGATAAATAGTCACACAATGCTTGCTATTACGTAATTGATCAACCAAGTTGTAAGTAAAGGAATCAATATTATCAATAAATAAGATATTAGCCATTAGAATTCACCTTCTACATGATGTGCTGCCATAATCGCGTGAATGACAGCTCGCGCTTTATTACGCGATTCATCAGATTCAGATTGTGGTTCAGAATCCAAAACCACACCAGCACCCGCTTGTACTGTTGCAACACCCTCTTCTACGTACGCACTACGAATTACAATACAGGTATCCAAATCACCATTCGCGGTAAAATAACCAACAGCACCACCATAGCTACCCCGTTTAACTTTTTCAGTTTCGGCAATTAATTGCATAGCACGAACCTTGGGAGCACCAGTTAATGTGCCCATATTCATGGTGGCTTGATAAGCATGCAGCGCATCTAAATCACTACGTAACTGACCCACTACACGCGAAACCAAATGCATGACAAACGAGTAACGATCCACTTTTAATAACTCTTTAGTGTAACGAGTACCTGGTTGACAAATGCGGGCTAAATCGTTACGCGCTAAATCCACTAACATCAAGTGTTCAGCCAGCTCCTTTTTATCAGTACGCATTTCAAGCTCTAACCGGCTATCTAAGTCATAATCTATTTCACCCTTGGCGGTTAATCCACGTGGACGGGTACCCGCAATAGGGTAGATTTCAACTTGATTGGTTGCTTTAGTGTATTTAAGTGCACTTTCAGGCGATGCGCCAAATAATATAAAATCATTATCTTGCATATAAAACATATACGGGCTTGGGTTGTTATTTTTTAATACCCGATAAGCCGATAACGGTTCTGGACAAGGTAAAGTAAAACGCCGTGAAGGCACAGCTTGGAAAATTTCTCCCTGCTGAATCGCATCTTGCATCTTTTTGACAATTGTATTGAAATCATCATCACTTTTATTACAGGTGACCTTGATATTTACCAGCGACTGGGGTTGGATGGCTTTTATTGGTTGATGTAAAGTTGCTTCTAACTCGGCTAATGTTAATGTTAAGCGTTCTATTTCTAGCTCGTCTGACGTAAACGCCGTTGCTTTTAAAATGGATACATGATCTTTATGATTTATCTCTAATAATGTTTCAGCCAAATAAAAACAGAAATCATCACAACGCTGATCAGAAGATAACATAGGCAGATTTTCAAAACCGGCAACAAGATCGTAACAAAATAGCCCACCAACAAAAACCGCATCTTGACCGCATTGCTTAGGAATATTCACAATAGTTAACAATGTGCGTAATGCATCAAAGACTGAGAGTGACTTTAATCGCGAATCTTCATCTTGCAGACTATCAATAACCGGAAAAACCAATTTAAGGGTTTGTTTATCTATTTGTGTATTGACTAACTTGTCTAAAAAAGCCTGTTGCAATAAAGGTAATAGTTTTTCACCATTTGTAGTCAGTGCCTTAAAAGTGACTTCATTGTTTATTGCCGAAATGCGTAATGCACTATCAACAATCATAACACTTTTAATACCTTGCTTATTATCAATTTCAGCCGATTCAAGCAGTAATGTTGCCGGCCTGTTATTACATAATTGACAAAACACTTGAGTCGGATCTTGATAATAACCAATGGTTTTGGTTATCTGTGTTAATGTTGGCTTGTTCATTGTTGACTCTCTATCTATGTTTAATTTTTATTCACACCAATTCTTTGACCTACTAGAAACGACAAAACCCGCACTAAGCGGATTTTGTAAACGAAGACAATACATCATCACATCACCCGCCAAAAGCAATGCGCCACCAACCCAAAATAGTATGTTGACGAATGTGAGTTAGAAAATATTGTCGTTTCATTATTTTTAATCTGTTTAATATAAGTTATGTACTATTAAACTAGTTCAATGATGCAATGTCAAGTGAATATTTTGTGCACAGTAATAAAATTGCTATGGGTGAGTGATCGTGATTTTTTTAAAGGACGCAACCAACAATAAATGCGTCCTTTTACCAAAATTAACGCAATGGCATTTCCGATTGCACAACTTTAATGAGCTTAAGTCTTGATTTTGATTTAGGCGTTCTAACATGGTTTGTGATCCACAATTTATGATGAGGTTGGCACTGTGGACCTAAATAGATCTTATCAAGATAATCTTCCACTTCTTGACCATAATTCACAAACAAACTATTGGCATCACCATACTCTTTCGGTGCTTGAATTTTTTTATCCGCAATATGGGTAATATAAATCATTCGGCATTCATCTTCGTCTTCAAACGCCGCATGTTTAATTAAGCAAGAGATGGGCATTATTGCTAAATTGATTAATTGATCGAGATTGCTAAACGCTTTCAAGTTTTTCTTTGTTCTTAATTTTCTAATTAACTTCTTTATTTCTTTTAAATTTTTTGTAATTTTTGCTATTTTATTTTCTTCATCCAATAAGTTTATATAATTATTCCATTCATCATCGATCGTCTTAGCTAGACTACCTTGGTGTTCCAAGTAAAAAGAAAATTTATTACGTTTTGCAATACTAATATATTCACTATTGGGATCAAAATAAAGACAACGGAATAATGGTAAAGGCTCTAAAAAACATATATTGTTAGAGTCTCCATCATCTTTATTCTCTTCAGAATCGCTTTTGGCTACTTTCGCTTTTGTATCATAACTTAAAAGAGCGACACTATCAGGATTGATGCTACTTTCAACATTATTACCAAAAAAAGATTGATTAAACACCAGACTAACACCTGAACCAATAATATTGTTTTCATTGCCATATAAACGAAATTGATTTAAACAGTTGTGGTTAAATGTAAAACTGGCTAAAAAGCTTTTTATTTCACTATTGGGATCGTTGTTCATACCTAACCAATTGCTAAGTACTTGGTTTTCGGTTGGGTCATTCATAAAATCGACAACATTTAAACGGACATGACTATCATTTTTTAAAAGCTGAAATAACACATTAGGATTGGTATAGTGTGCAACCCGTCGTTCAAATTGTTGCGCAGGTTTGCTTTTTGACTTGCCTAATTTAAAAGTAACAAGCAATTGCTGTTGAATTTCCTCAGTTAATTTTCTAATTTGACAAATAGGCTTGATAACTAAATCATCTCGTCGCTCTCTAGTTTTGAATAAATCGTTTTCTTCAATATTAGATACAGCTAACATAATTTGGGCTATCACAAAATTGCCAAATAATTCACTTACATAATTCACATTTTGATAATAAGTTTTAGCTGATTCTGATTCTGGTTTTGAATTAGTAGATATTTGATCAAAATAGACACAATCACCTACTGCACAATTAGCTAAATTAAAAATAACAGGATTGTTACTATTACAGCATTGTGAAAAAGCTTTATAAGCCTTTTCAGGGGCATTTTTTTTATCTTGGTAAATCCTACCTAAAAGGAATTGCGCTTGAGCATAGGCTTGGGCATTATCCTCTCTTTTAACCTTGTTATAATATAATTCTGCCTGCTTTTTATCATATTTATCATATTCGTAAATCCGACCTAATTTACATTGCGCTTGAGCATAGGCTTCGGCATCATCCTCTCTTTCAACCTTGTTATAATATAATTCTGCCTGCTTTATATCTTTTTTATCATATTGGTAAATCACACCTAAATTACATTGTGCTTGAGCATAGGCTTGGGCATCATCCTCTCTTTCAACCTTGTTATAATATAATTCTGCCTGCTTTATATCTTTTTTATCAATTTGGTAAATCTGACCTAATTTACATTGCGCTCGAGCATAGGCTTGGGCATCATCCTGCCTTTCAACATGGTTATAATATAATTCTGCCTGCTTTATATCTTTTTTATCATATTCGTAAATCTGACCTAAATTACATTGCGCTTGAGCATATGCCGCAGGATTGGCCTGCTTGTCAATCTTTAATAAACAAATTTCTGCTTGTTCGATATCGTTTTTACCTAAATAATAAATGATAGCCAATCGAAACTGAGCATCCATATATTTTTTGACGTCATCTTCCCGAGTTATTTTTTTGAGCTGTTCAATTTGTTGATCAATCGTCATTTCTTCCATTTTAATTCCTATTGTGTTTTATTGTTATATCTAAAAATAAGCTTAATACTTTAGATGGTTTAGGTGCATGGTTTAGAAACATATTTATTGTTTTTATTTATATTTTGTAGTTTAGTTATACTAGCTAAACTTATTGACAATAATTATGGACAGTAGCAGTGCTACATAGTTTAGCGTTAAGTTAAAAATTCACCAATAGATTACGGTAAAAATCTAAATTTTTTATTAAAAATCATCCCAAACCTATCTTCATGTCATTGGGAGCTAGTTCAAATCATTTTTTGATTCTAGCAATACGCCCATTAAGCAAATTTATTTTTATAATGTTATTTCAAACTATATAAAAAGTTATTTTAAACCACATAAAAAATGGAAATTATAAATTAGCACATTGGCAATGTGCTGATATAACATCAATTAAAACTGGTGACATCAATTAGAACTGGTGACATCAATTAGAACTGGTTAAAAAATTCAATAATCTATAAAATAATTTATTCATTTTTATTATAAAAATTTATAAGGATTTTTACACTATGCCACTATTTTATATTGTCATCGTCGTTATGGTTTTACTTACCTTTATTACTGTTTTAAAGGGCATTACAATTGTTCCTCAAGGTTATCAATATACCATTGAGCGTTTTGGTAAATATACCCATACGCTTGAACCGGGTCTAAATATTATTATTCCATTTATGGATGGTGTTGGTCGTAAGATTAATATGATGGAACAGGTACTTGATATTCCATCACAAGAAGTCATTTCAAAAGATAATGCCAACGTACAAATTGATGCAGTGTGTTTTATTCAAGTACAAGAAGCAGCAAGAGCGGCATATCAAGTAAATCAATTAGAGCGTGCTGTGATTAATTTAATGATGACCAATATTCGTACTGTACTTGGTAGCATGGAATTAGATGAAATGTTATCGCAACGTGATCACATTAACTCTAAGTTGTTAAGTATTGTAGATGACGCAACTAGCCCATGGGGAATTAAAATTACCCGTATTGAAATCCGAGACGTTCGTCCACCAGCAGAACTTATTGCTGCAATGAATGCGCAAATGAAAGCAGAACGTAATAAACGTGCTGAAATCCTTGAAGCAGAAGGTGTTCGTCAAGCAGCAATTTTACGTTCAGAAGGTGAAAAACAGTCTGAAATTTTAAAAGCAGAAGGTGAAAAGCAATCAGCCTTTTTACAAGCTGAAGCACGTGAACGTGCAGCCGAAGCAGAAGCCAGAGCAACCCAAATGGTATCTGAAGCAATCGCAGCGGGTAATATTAATGCGATTAACTACTTTGTTGCGCAAAAATACACTGAAGCGCTACAACAAATTGGCTCTGCGGATAACAGTAAAGTAATTATGATGCCGCTTGATGCGTCAAGTTTAATGGGCAGCATTGGCGGTATTGCAGAATTGATTAAAAACACAAAATAAAAAATCAAATTTTATACTTAAACATAGTGTTTCCTGAAACTTTTTGACAAAATCTATCAACGCTATGTTTAAGATTTTTACTGAATGGATTTTAAAGGTAATTGATGATGACTGATTTTTTTATGGTTTTTTATAACTCTCCTCATTGGGTGTTTATTGCTTTAGGTGGTATGTTGCTAATTGCAGAATTACTAGGCACTGGTGGATACGGGCTTTGGAGTGGGATCGCAGCCATTATTGTTGGTTTAATTGCTTGTGTTTTATCGCTTTCTTGGCCAATTTTGTGGATCTTATTTGCAATTCTAACGCTTGTATCTGCTTACCTTTGGTGGCTTTGGCTCAAAAAGCAAGGTAAAGATAAATCAGCTAAAGGCGCAATCAATCAACCACAACAAGACTTAATTGGTATTAAAACAGTTGTCACTGATGCTATTATTAATGGCTCAGGTCGAGTAAAAATCAAAGACGGAACATGGTCAGCAAGATGCGATCAAGATCTTAACGTTGGTCAACGTGTTGAAGTTATTGCTGTAGATGGCTTAATTTTGAATGTACTACCTATAAATCATGAATAGTCTTAATTAATTCTATTTATGTGTAAAAATAACCATATACCAATAGTTAGCAAAGAACTCGCATTTTAGCGAGTTCTTTGATCTAGCAGGCATGTGAAAATAACCTAAGATATTCACCCTACATACTAGCCCCATACAGCTCTTTCCTTAACTCTAGGGGGGAGACCGTGTTATTCAACCACTCTTGCAACTTATTTTCAAATTGAGCTAGTGCAAGATAATTTTATTGTGAGGCTGTTTTACACAATTATCATAAGCCTGAATATACAATAAGGTCATTAATTTGACCTGAATCATCATGTCTAACTTATCGCTATAAAAACATTGTGCTTTTAACATCTGTTTTTGTTTTTACGAAGTTCAGATTGTTTTCTCATTGCTTTATTTTGGTGCTCTAGTACCTTAATAACCATGCTTTTTATGCGTTATAATGCTTTTTATGTCGGTTTTTTCATGGTTTGATTACGTTCATTTACAACGTTTTTTAGCATTTATACCTAAATCTCCCGCCATTAGCCGATGGCCAGTCTGCTATTAAGAGTGAAAAAACGAAAAATAAAAAAGACCCTTTTTTATTTTTTTGATCAACGCATGAATAATAATTTATATTTGACCATAATAAGCATTTTTACCATGTTTGCGATAATAATGTTTATCTAACAATTCGCGTTGAATTTTTATGCCAAGATTAAGATTACGGGTCGCTAATGCCATTGCGGCCACCTCTTCTAAAACAACAGCATTATGCACAGCATTGTCGGCATTTGTTCCCCACGCAAAAGGACCGTGTCCGTATACCAATACGCTAGGTATCGCCATCACATCTATTGAACGTTTAGTAAATTCTTCAATAATAACTTTACCAGTGTTTTGTTCATAATCGGTTGCAATTTCTGCGGCTGTTAACATCCGTGTACAAGGAATGTCGCCATAAAAATAATCAGCGTGGGTGGTACCTAATGCGGGAATGTCTAATCCCGCTTGCGACCATATAGTTGCATTGCGTGAATGAGTATGAATAATACCACCAATTTGCTCAAAAGCTTTATAAAGTGCAAGGTGTGTGTCGGTATCACTTGAGGGATTAAGCCGGCCTTCTACTTTATTGCCATTAAGATCAATGATAACAATATCATCAACAGTAAGCTTATCGTATGCAACTCCAGATGGTTTAATGGCAATAACCCCGTTTTGCCTATCAATTTCTGATACATTACCCCAGGTAAAAGTGACAAGTTGGTAATAAGGCAATAATAAGTTTGCAGCAAGTACGCGCTCTTTTAATAATGTAAACATGCAAAGCATCCTATTTTTAATACAAATGAATTAAATGATAAGTAACGAAGGTTTAATTTAACTTATTGTTACTTATCATTTATCCTTTAGTTATCACCACCGATATAACGTAATTTTTTCCCATCCATTAAGTTTTTTTCAATGCGTTCTAATGAAATATTTTTTGTTTCAGGAACAAACAAGATAACAATAAAAATGAACAAAATATTCATGCCGGTATATAACCAAAATGTTTGTGCAACCCCAATGTAATTTAATAATGTAAGGAAAGTTGCGCCAATAATCATATTGGATATCCAGTTTGTTGTCGTTGAACAAGTTACTCCAAAATCTCGACTTTTGAGCGGTTGAATTTCAGAACACAGAATCCAAACTACAGGTGCTGCGCTCATTGCATACCCACCAATACACATAATTGCCATACCGACTGCCGCATAAGAAATGATTGATGATGCGTGACCATTTTCAATGAGTTGTAAGCAGATGCCTAATATAAGCGTACCTAATGCAATAATGCCAAAGCCAACTTTTAGGATTGGTTTACGCCCTAATTTATCAACGGTAAAAATGGCAATAAAGGTCGCTAATACAAAAGTAAGCCCCACAATAATAGTTGCTATCATTTGTTGTTCGGTTGTTTGGAAACCAGCAAGGCTAAAAATTCTAGGTGCATAGTACATAATAATATTCATACCAGTAAATTGTTGCATTGCTTGTAATGCCATACCAAGGTAAACGGTGCGACGTACATTTTTATTTACCTTAAATAAAGTCCATCCTTGTTGCTTTTGGGTTAAGCTATTTTTGATATCATCAAATTCCTGTTGGATTTTTTCAGGTTCGCTGCGAATCGATTTGAGTACCTGTTCTGTTTCTTGTAATCGACCTTTCGATGCAAGCCATCTAGGGCTATTAGGTAGAAAAATGACAACAACAAATAAAATAATTGCCGGTACTGAAATGATACCTAACATCATTCGCCAATTACCTGTAAAACTAAAATAGGTATCAGACAAAAAAGCTAATAAAATGCCAATGGTCACCAACAATTGATAGCCGGCTATCATTTTTCCCCGAATATGTTCGGGCGCCATTTCAGAAAGATACAGTGGCGCAGTATACGATGCGATCCCAACTGAAAATCCTAAAATGACTCGCCAAATAAGCAGCACTTCAACATTTGACGCCAAGGCAGATCCAAAACAACTTATTATAAAAAACAGAGCTCCTGCTAATAAGCTGTATTTTCTACCTAGATAAAAAGATAACCAACCATTTGATAACGCACCCATAGCGGCACCTAACATCATCGAACTCACTACCCATTCTTGCAGTTCAGTAGTAAGTTCAAATTGAATAGTGATAAACGGTAACGCGCCTGCAATAACGCCAATATCCAAACCAAACAATAGTCCTGCCATTGCTGCCGAAAAGCCGATTAAAAATGTCATCGTTCTAGCCGAGTTTTCTGTCGTATTCATCGGTATAGGTGTATTCATATCCATCTATTTACCCCATTAATTCTGTATTGTTAACAATAATTGGCAACAACAAACCCAATTATCAGCTTAAACTATTCAGTTAAGCATAAGGATGACAATAGGCAATTTCGTTCCAACGTAACTCATTTCTAAAGTGATTAATGTCTGTTTGATCATCAATAACTAATAATTCAATATTATGAAGTTGTGCATAGAGCCTAAAATAGTCCATTGATAGTGCTTGGGTATACACGGAATGATGTGCAGCTCCAGCTAAAATCCACGCTTCGGCAGACACCGCTAACGATGGTTTAGTTTTCCAAACAGCGCAGGCAACCGGTAATTTTGGCAATGGTTGTGGCTGTTTAACTGTTTCTAATGCATTTGTAACCAGTCGAAAACGGTTGCCTATATCAATTAAACTCGCATTGATGGCAAAGCCTGGTTTAGCAGCAAAAATAAGACGTGCAGGATCCGCTTTATTACCAATTCCTAATGGTTGAATATCTAGCAATGGTTTAACACCATCATCGACAATAGATGGACAGACTTCTAACATATGTGAGCCAATCACCAGTTCATTACCTTTGGTGAAATCATAAGTGTAATCTTCCATAAATGCGGTACCACCTGACAGACCTTTTGCCATCACTTTCATGGTTCGAAGCAACGCAGATGTTTTCCAGTCGCCCTCAGCAGCAAAACCGTAGCCTTTTGCCATTAATCGCTGAACAGCAAGTCCCGGCAACTGTGCCATACCGTGCAAATCTTCAAAAGTTGTGGTAAATGCTGTATACCCTCCTTGCTCTAGGAATCGCTCAATACCCAATTCTATTCTTGCTGCATCGATTAGATTTTGTCTTTTTTCACCATTGATTTGAGCAACAGGGCTAATTTGATATAGTGCTTCATATTCATCAATTAATTGTGCGACATCAGTGTCACTAACAGCATTAATAACTGACACCAAATCACCCACCGCATGAGTATTGACAGAGTAACCAAATTTAATTTGTGCCGACACTTTATTACCTTCTGTTACAGCAACTTCACGCATATTGTCACCAAAGCGAACCACTTTCATGTTTTTTTCTGCATTGATAGCCACACAAACTCTCATCCATTGTGCGATTTTCTCGTGCACAGTTTTGTCTTTCCAATAGCCAGTTACAATAGAATGAATAAGGCGCATACGTGAACCAATAAATCCAAATTCGCGCCCACCATGCGCTGTTTGATTGAGATTCATAAAATCCATATCCATCGAATCCCAAGGCACCTGTTCGTTAAATTGCGTATGAAGTTGCAGCAAAGGTTTTTGTAAATGTGTTAAACCGCTGATCCACATTTTTGCGGGCGAAAACGTATGCAGCCAAGTGATCAAACCAACACATTTAGACGAATAGTTAACTTCTTGACATAATGTATAAATATCATCAGGTTTTGTTGCCAATGGTTTAAGCACAATTTTTACGGGCAAATGAGCTTGTTGATTAAAATAATCTGTTACCAATTGGATATTTTTTTTAATTTGTTCAAGTGTCTGATGTCCATAAAGATGTTGACTACCGGCAACAAACCAAATCTCAGCTTCGTTATAAATAAACATTATGGTCTCCTTCAAAATTTTATCGCTAGAGCACAAACTAAAGGTAATAGTTAGGTTCGCAAGACGCTGACCAAACTAAATACTTTTCATACAGTTGTTGATATTTTGCTACCCGGTCAGCATTAGGCATAAAAGTGATTTCGATCTGACTAGACATAACTTTTTGCGCGGTTGGAATGTCTGGATAGAGATTGGCAGAAACAGCCGCAAAAATGGCAGCCCCAAGCGCACAACACTGTTCGGAATTGACGACTTTTAAGGGGCGATTCATCACATCCGCACAAACTTGCATAATCACGGGCGATTTTTTGGCGATGCCACCTAAAGCAACAATATTATTTACCGGCACATGCTGATTAATAAAACATTCCATAATCGCTCTTGCCCCAAATGCGGTAGATAAGATCAATCCGCCAAATATTGTTAAAGCGTCGGTCGAAATAGTTAAATTGGTCATAACGCCTTTAAGTCTTTGATTTGCATAAGGCGTTCTGCGACCATTGAACCAATCAAGAATCACTGGAATATTGTCTAGATTTGGATTTTGTGACCACTGTACAGCCAATTGATGCAATAATTGCTGTTTTAATTGTTCAACATTTAATTGCAATTCAGGCGAATGTATTGCTAACTGATCAAGCGGCCAACTAAGTAACTTTTGATACCATGCATAAATATCACCAAACGCCGACTGCCCAGCTTCAAGCCCAATATAATTGGCCATCACACTACCATCAACTTGACCACAAATACCTTTGATAGCACGATCTTTAATGACATTTCGTTCAGCCAATAAAATATCGCACGTAGATGTACCAATTACCTTTACCAAAGTATAAGGTTCAGCGCCGGCACCGACTGCCCCCATATGACAATCAAACGCACCGCCGGCAATGACAACTGATGGTGGTAAGCCTAATTTTTTAGCCCACATAGGGGTTAAGGTGCCAACTTTTTCCTCGGCAGTATATGTATCTTTAAATAGTGGGTATGGCAGTGCATTAACTAATGACTCGTCAAGTTTTTCAAAAAATGCATAAGGCGGCAATCCCCCCCATTGTTCGCTCCAAAAACATTTATGACCCGCAGCACATCGACCTCGCTTTATCTTATTTGGTGCTGTTGTACCTGATAATAAAGCCGGTACCCAATCACATAATTCAATCCATGAAGACGAAGCTTTCTTTACTGCATTATCTTGACCAAAAATATGCATAATTTTTGCCCAAAACCATTCAGATGAATATACGCCACCACAATACGCCAAGTACTTAGAATAGGGTTCTGTTGCACACAGCTGATTGATAGCTTCAGCTTCATTTACTGCAGTATGATCTTTCCACAAAATAAACATCGCATTGGGATTATTCATAAATTCTGGTTTTAAAGCTAAAACGTCACCATTTTCATCGATCGGTGCTGGGGTTGAACCGGTTGAATCAACACCAATGGCAACAACATAGTTAACATCAGTGTTAAGTTGTTTGACAACAGATTGAATAGCTTGTGTCATTGATTCAATATAATCAAGAGGATGGTGTCTAAATTGATTTTTTTTAGGATCACAAAACAACCCTTTTGCCCAACGAGGATAATAAACAACATCGGTGGCTAATTCCTGACCATTTTGACAATTAACCGCCAAAGCCCTGACAGAGTCACTACCAAAATCTAACCCAATTGCTATTTTTTTACTCATCCAATTACACCTCACACACTTATTAGTATGGATTTTTTCGGAAGAATAATTAATTTAACTTCAAATAAGTAGGTAATTTACTGCTAAAAATATAGACAATTCTGCCCAGATAATTTGTTTTGTGATAAAGATCTCACAATTAATACTATTCAAAAAAAATTTTTATGTAAAAATAAAAAATGTATAAGAGTTAGGAAGTAATAGATGAGTAATGTGCAGCAAAATGATCCTTTACTACCGGACTATTCATTTAATGTCCATCTTGTATCTGGATTAACACCGATCGAAAAGTCGGGTAAATTTGATTTTTTTATAGATCGCCCAAAAGGATTAAATGGTTATATCATCAATCTGACCTATGCAGGACAAGGCACGATATACCGTAATAATGATTCATTTAACTGTCATCCTGGCGATTTTGTACTTTTTCCACCTAAAGAACCGCATCTTTATGGCCGTAAAGAGGATGAAAGCAACTGGTTTCATTTTTGGATCTATTTTAAACCAAGATCTACATGGAAATATTTACTCTCTTGGGAAAACCGCATAGAAAACACCGGATTTTATCGCCCCAATATCAAAGTAAAAAAAGAACTGGAACAACTATTTATTAAAATTGTCGAAATAGGACAATCCACCTCCATCTATTCAGAAAATTTAGCAATGAGCATGTTGGAACAATTTTTGATAAGACGAGCACAAGAAACATCCAACAAATCTTCTAAAGACATTGATATAAGGGTGTTACAGGTTTGTAATTATTTGATTGATACTTTAGATGAAAACGAATTGATGTTAGATAACGTCGCACAAAAAGTGTGTTTATCTGCATCACGAATTTCACATATTTTTAAAGATCAGATAGGAATGTCAATTGGCCAGTGGCGGCAAGAACAACGAATAAGCCGTGCAAAAATATTATTACAAACCACAAATTTAAGTATTGCCAATATTGGTCGATCAATTGGGTTTGAAGACCAGCTATATTTTTCGCGTATCTTCAAAAAAAGAATCGGACTTAGTCCACAAAAATATCGCAATAGTAGCCAAGAACAACATGAAAGGAAAATTAAAGACATTAATTCGCTTGATCTATACGGTAAAATAACCAAATAGCACAATTGGTATAAACTTAATAATCTTGCTAGATATGGCTATTGAGTTTTAAAAAAAGGGCAAACTATATAGCTTATCCTCATATTATTTGCAGTAATTTGAGAAAAGTCTGTAATAAATATATGCCTACAGCAAGATTATTCCCTTATCTATTTTTAGACAATTATTTCAATCATAAGAAGATAAAAATTTATTTTTTTCAAGATATTAAATTTTATGTCTCAATCTTTTCTCAAATTATAATTAGATTTATCTGAAATTTTTCCTCAATCAACACAAGAATGGAACAACTGAACAATCAAATACAACCTAATAATAATTCTTTTTAGTAATCGATATCTTCTAGTGAAATTGTATTTTCACTTAAACGGAAATATTTGCAATTAAAACAAATAACTGTTTATAAAAATACCGTTCAATAAGGTTACATTATTGGGCAATAAAAATAAAATAATAATAATAAAAACAATAGGATACCGTATTGATTTGGTATCCTATTGATTACAACTAGTGTGACATTGACGTTTTGACACCGCCTTTTGGAATTGGTACATAAGCGGTTTCTTTATCAGTTCTTTGCTTATTATTACGTACTTTAAGCGCTGTTTTAATACCAAAGAAGATAATACTGTAAACAACCAATAAGAATAAAATACTTAACCCTGCATTGGTATAATTATTAATGACAATGTGATGCATATTATCGATTTGTTGTGGCGTTAAATCACTACCTTCAGCAATTCGACGATTGTAGTCGTTAGCTAAATAAAAGAAGCCTTCTAATTGTGGATTATTACTAAATAATTTCAGTGCTAATGCCCATGTAGTACAGATTAATAACCATATAGCGGGAATGATTGTTACCCAAACATATTGAGCACGTTTCATTTTAATTAATACAACTGTGGCTAACACTAATGCAACCGCAGCTAGCATTTGATTAGAGATACCAAATAGTGGCCACAAGCTCTTAACACCACCTAGTGGATCAACCACACCTTGATAGAGTAAATAACCCCATAAACCCACACAACCTAAAGTGCCAATAAAGCCAGCAACAAGGGAGTCTGTTTTTTTCAAAAATGGGACAAAATTACCCAACAAATCTTGCAACATAAAGCGACCAGATCGAGTCCCTGCATCAAGGGCAGTTAAAATAAATAGTGCTTCAAACAAAATACCAAAATGGTACCAAAAACCCATATTTGCACCGGGTAAAATTTGGTGGAACACATGCGCAATACCAACCGCTAATGTTGGCGCACCGCCGGCACGATTTAAGACTGATGGTTCACCAATGTCTTTTGCTGTTTGTATGATTTGCTCAGGTGAAATAACAAATCCCCAAGAACTAACAGTTGCCGCAGCATGGGCTGTTACCTCTTGTAATTGAGCCATAATCATTGAGGCATCTTCCGTACCGAGTCTATGCAGATCTGGCATAGTAATGCCCAACGCCGCAGGTGGTGTATTCATTGCAAAATAAAGACCTGGCTCAATAATTGAGGCGGCAACTAAAGCCATCATTGCAACAAATGATTCCATCAACATTGCACCATATCCAATAAAACGCGCATCGTTTTCATTGGCAAGTAATTTAGGTGTAGTACCTGATGAAATTAAGGCGTGGAAACCAGAAACTGCACCACAAGCGATGGTAATAAATAAGAATGGGAATAATGCCCCTTTCCAAACTGGTCCTGTACCATCAACGTATTGTGTAATTGCTGGCATTTTTAAATCAGGGTTTAAAATAACAATACCAATAGCTAAACCTACAATCACCCCAATTTTTAGGAACGTGGCTAAATAGTCTCGTGGCGCTAGAATTAACCATACAGGTAACATTGCTGAAACCAGCGCATAGCCAACCAATACATAAGTGATGGTCGTTGCTTTGAACGTTAAAGCGGGTCCCCAATATGCATCATGAGCAATTACACCACCAAACCAGATAGATAAAACAAGTAGCACAATACCGATGATCGATACTTCTGCTACTCGACCTGGCCGAATAAATCGCATATAGATCCCCATAAATAAAGCAATCGGTACAGTTGAACAAACTGTAAACACGCCCCATGGACTCTCAGCCAAAGCTTTAACAACGATGAGTGCTAACACCGCTAAAATGATGAGCATAATCAAGAAACAACCAAATAGAGCAATGGTTCCCGGAATAGGTCCCATTTCTTCTTTAATCATTTCGCCTAAAGATGATCCATTCCGGCGAGAAGATAAATACAGCACCATAAAGTCTTGCACTGCACCAGCAAAAACCACACCAGCAAGCAGCCACAGTGTGCCGGGTAAATAACCCACTTGCGCTGCAAGTACGGGACCGACTAAAGGACCAGCACCTGCGATTGCAGCAAAATGATGCCCAAATAATACATATTTATTTGTGGGAACATAATTTAAACCATCATTATTAATGACAGCTGGTGTTGCTCGAGTGGGATCTAATTGCATCACTTTTTTAGCAATATATAAGCTATAATATCGATATGCGACCAGATAAATCGAAACTGCTGCTGCTACAATCCAAAGTGCACTAATATGTTCACCTCGCCGCAGTGCAATAACTGCTAAGCAGCATGCACCAACTAAAGCTAAGATGAACCATAGAATGTGTTTACATACTTTATTATTCATAATGATTCTCTTTGTAATTTATAAGATTAATTAGTTTGATACTTAATACCATAACATATAGTGCTAATAACCTAGTAACTTGCAACAAGCTAAAAACCAACCAATTATAGTTATCATTGTGCGATTCATTTTTATATGCTTTTAAAGTATTAGCCACCTGCTAAAGGCCTTTTATGTTCAACTCTATAGTAAGTTTTTACTTTTAAGAATGACAATAGTATTTAGGTTATAGGTTAAATTAAGAAGATGAGTGGTTAAAATTAGCGAGTTAGCGGTAAAGAAACTCGCTATAAAGCAAAGATCTATCTAGATTATTATAATCCTAATATCTCTTTAAGCGGTTTTAAGTAACGCCGACTAACAGGTACAGAAACATCATTGATTAGAATAACTTCAACACCACTGGCTTGATTAAAGCGAATTTCTTTAAGTTTTTTTATATTAATCAGATATTGCCGATGACACCGAACAAAGTATGTTTTATCCTCAAGCGTTTTTAAGGTTAGTTCTGTCAAATACTCATTATTGGTTTGATTAAACACATAAATACCACTTATTTTAGAGGCTATATAAAATACATCATCAAGATTTAATAAATAAATTCGGTTATATCCAACGCAAGGAATATATTTCAGAATTTGATTAACACCGTCTAATTGATTAATATTTCCTGAAAAACAATGATTATGCAGACGATATAATGTTTTATTTAACCTTTCTTGCTCTATGGGTTTGAGTAAGTAATCAAATGCTTGTTCTTCAAAGGCTTTAACCGCAAATTCACCATACGCAGTTAAAAATACAATTCTTGGCATCGTTTCAGGATCAAGCATTGATAACATTTCAATACCGTTTATTTTGGGCATTTGAATATCTAAAAATACGACATCGGGTTGAAGTCGATGAATCTCACGAATCGCTTCCATAGCATTATTACATTCAGCGACAATGCAAATTTCCGGATCGGCTTCAAGCAAGTAGCTTAAATTTTCACGTGCAGGTAATTCATCATCAACAATGATAACATTTAACATTAAATACTTATATCCTCTTGCAAAGGTAATATTAGCATTACTTTAGTAAACTCATCGGGTTTACACACTATCTTTATACCATATTTTTCGCCATAACGAATTTTAATTCGTTTATCAACTAAATTCAGCCCCAAGCCTTTGGTGTCTTTTTTATGTTCACGGTAATGACCAGCATTATCAATCACGTCTAAAACTAATGATTGATCCAGATTATAAGCACAAATAGTTACCTTGCCACTACCAAGCAATTGAGATGTACCATGTTTAATGGCATTTTCAACAATAGGTTGTAACGTAAAAGCGGGTAGTTTTGCATATTCCAATTCAGGCGGAATATCGATTTTGATCGTCAACTGATCCATAAACCGCATTTTCTCGATTTGCAAGTATGCATTAACGTGATCTATTTCATCTTTTAGGGTGACAATTTCTTCCGTTCGCTTTAAATTTTTGCGGAAAAAGGTAGACAGGTTTTGTACAAGTTGCGATGCTTGTGCTTTATCACGGCGAATAACGGCCAGTAACGTATTTAAGGCATTAAATAAAAAGTGAGGATTAACTTGTGCATGTAGCAGCTTAATTTCGGTTTTAGATAACAGTTGTTTATAGTGCTCATTTTGCCCTGCCAAAATTTGTGCAGATAATAAACTTGCAATACCTTCGCCAAGCGTGCGATTAATTGAACTAAATAACGTATTTTTTGCCTCGTAAAGCTTAATTGTACCCACAACCGTATTATTTTCTCCCCTCAGAGGAATAACCAGTGTTGACCCTAAACGGCAAATTTTATTTATTGAGCACTGATAAGGCTGATGAATCCCATCAAGGTATTGTACCTCATTTTTTTCGATCGCTTCTAAGGTACTATTGGATGTGATTAATGTACCTGGTAGATGATGATCATCACCAATACCAATAAAAGCCAGTATCTTTTCGCGATCAGTAATTGAAACAGCACCAATATCAAGCGCTTGATAAATGATTTCGGCCACTTTAGTACTATTTTGTTGATTAAAACCATCACGTAACAAACCTTCTGTACTGACCGCAATTTTTAATGCCTTAGCAGAAAAAGCTGAAGTATATCGTTCAAAGATCGCCCGTCTATCAAGCAAAATTCGCATAAACATTGCAGCACCAATGCTATTGGCAACAATCATTGGCACTGCAATGCACCTAACTGCATGCAAGACCACATCATAAGGTCTTGAAATGAATAACACTAAAATCATTTCGAGCGATTCAACTAACAAGCCTAATACACCGACTAAAAGAGGGTTATAAATAAGATCAACTCGCCCCCTTTTCATCAATAAATAATGCAGTAACCCACTAATTAACCCAATTAAAATTGTCGATAACATACAACTATCAGCGGTAATACCGCCTAAAGTATAACGATGAACTCCACCGGTAATACCCACTAAAAGCCCAACTATTGGTCCACCAAGTAATCCCCCTAATATAGCGCCAATTGCGCGTGTATTCGCGATGGTGTCTTCAATATGCAAACCAAAATAACTACCCATAATACAAAATAACGAAAAAATACAGTAACAAACTAATTTGTGAGGCAAATGTACTGTCACTTGCATAAGTGGAATAACGATCGGCGTTTTACTTAGTAAATAAGCAATCACTAAATAAACGCACATTTGTTGAAGAAGCTGTAGGACAAGATCAAATTCAAACATAAAACTAAGTTAACTTACCCTTAACACTAATTAAACGTAACTGTTTCGCTTTTTCTTGGTGTGTCATTTTTGATAATAGATCATCGATAAAAACTTTCTTTTCTTCTTTTTGTTTTTTGTTTTTTGTTTTTTGTTTTTTTAAATTCCCTTAACTTCTTTTATTTTACAATTGGAATTTGGGGCAAACACAAACAGCTTTTCAAAAAAGGGGAAAAATAAAAATAGAACTAAACTTGCATCATAATAATATGGTTATAATTAAAAAAACAATTAAATAGTATATTGATAATAAATTATTTTTGATGCCAATAACATATATAGTTAAATATAGTTAAAGCGCATCTCACTTATTACATAAGTGTATATACTGAAATTTGTCTATTACTTAAACTTATAATAAACCGCAATTTCTGCAGGAAAATATTACCGACAATTATCGGCAATATCAATTAAATAACGATTAGTCTCTAAAGTTAGTAAACTGAAACGGTTGACCAAATTCGCCATTTCGAACTAATGCCATAGTCGCTTGTAAATCATCGCGTGATTTACCGGTCACGCGAACCTGTTCACCTTGCACTTGAGCTTGCACTTTAATTTTGCTGTCTTTAATTGCTTTTACAATCTTTTTGGCTAATTCTTTATCAATGCCCTGCTTAAGTTTAACAGTAATGCTATAAAGTTTACCGCTATGATCCATTTCTTCAGGGATCTCAAGTGCACCACCGTCAATACCGCGCTTGGCTAACTTGTCACGTAAAATATCCAATAATTGTTGCACTTGGAAATCAGATTGGCTTGTTGCTTTAATCGTTTCATTTTTTTCATTTAATTCAAACGATGCTTCAACGTTTTTAAAATCCCAACGGGTAGTTAATTCTCGAGTCGCATTTTCAACACCATTTTTAACTTCAGGCATTTGAATTTCTGAAACGATATCAAAAGAAGGCATAAGTTCTCCTCTTCTAATGGTTATAAAATATAAATAAATTTATTAAGGCAAGTGAACTGTATTTGCTGCCTGATAATTTAGGCAGCATTTAAATTTATACTTATTGATTACAATTAATCAATCGTTCGAAGTAATTCGTTAATACCCACTTTACCTAATGTTTTGGCGTCTACTTTTTTAACAATGACTGCACAATACAAACTATATTTACCATCTTTAGTTGGTAAGTTGCCAGAAACAACCACCGAACCTGCTGGTACACGACCATAATGCACTTCGCCTGTTGCACGATCATAAATTTTAGTACTTTGACCAATAAATACGCCCATTGAAATGACGCTACCTTCTTCAACAATCACACCTTCAACAATTTCACTGCGAGCACCGATAAAGCAGTTATCTTCAATGATGGTTGGATTAGCTTGTAATGGTTCTAAAACGCCGCCAATACCAACGCCCCCTGAAAGGTGAACATTTTTGCCAATTTGTGCACAAGAACCTACAGTTACCCATGTATCAACCATAGTACCTTCATCAACATATGCACCAATATTGACATAAGATGGCATCAATACGGTATTACGAGCAACATAAGCACCTTTACGTGCAATAGCTGATGGAACAACACGGAAACCTTCTTGTTGAAATCTTGCTTGATCATATTCAGCAAATTTTAATGGCACTTTGTCATAATAGTTAGTCGGCCCGCCATCGATCAGTTGGTTTTCGTTAATACGGAAAGAGAGCAGAACAGCTTTTTTTAACCATTGATGAGTCACCCAATCGCCATTGATTTTTTCAGCGACACGCATTTTACCGCTATCTAATAAAGCGATACATTGATTAATTGCATCACGTGTAACCGTATCTACATTTGATGGTGTAATTTCAGCACGACGTTCAAATGCTGCTTCAATAATTGTTTGTAATTGTTGCATCTCAAGTTTCCTTTAACCTATAAGTCCGTTAGCAAATAATAAATGGATAAACAGTATAATATAATCTGCTTTGCTTTTTAAGTGGTTTAATCAGATCATCTAAATCAATCTTGCCCCCTCTTTTTATGATAATTAACTCTTCAGCAAAAAAATAAAAAACACCAAAATAAAAAATATAAGTTATTTGGATAGTACATCACAAATTAAGCTCACCAAATAACTCATCATTTTATTTAAAGCTACACTAGCGCTATCACAATATAAAAAAAAGACAATATTATGCAAGATTGGGGATTTTCACTACTGGAATTGTTAATAGCCATCTGCATTAGTGCCATTTTAACCACTATTGGTATTGCACATTGGAAAGAGCAACAACGGCGTAATGAATTAGCCGATACAACCAAACAGCTGGCTTATTTTTTATATGAAGTTCAAATAAAAGCGTCGAGCAAAAACGAGAATTACATTATTCACCAATTTACATCACCTTGGTGCATTGCCATTACTCACAATGAAAAACCCACCTTGTGCAGTGCAGGCATACTTTATTTTATGAAACCAGATAATTCTGTTGAAATTAGTGAGTTAACAAATAATAAAACTGCTTTTATTTTAGGGCGCCGCAATATGGCACAAACAATCTCTTTTCAATTAAAAAATCAGATAGGTACCAGTAGAGTTTTTGTTTCCTGGCTTGGACGCATTCGATTTTGTGCACAAAACAGCTATATAACAGGTTTACCACCATGTTAAAAGCGTCTGGATATTCGTTATTTGAAATGCTCATTGGTATCCTATTATCGAGCTTAATTGTGCTGGGAATGACCTCTTTTTACATTCAATTGCAAGCAAGTATTATACAATATTATCAAAAAACACGCTTGCAACAGGCGATTGAATTGGGATTAGCCGGCATGAAGAAAGACATAAAACGCGCCGGTTTCATTGCTAATGATCCAAACAAAATGACCGCTAAAGCGATTGAAATCGACAAACAGTCCAAATGTATTATTCTGCGATATGATAGTGAGATTCGCAATTCATGGGTTTGGGATAGATTTAGCCCAATGAGTTCAGATGTTTTTACTTATCGCTATAAAGAGAACAACATCGCCTATAGAACAGGATCAATAGATTGTTTTGGGAGTAAATGGGAAAATTTGTTCGATTCAAACCAGATCAAAGTAACCGACTTTACAATAAAACAGCTACCCCACGCTATAAGCCTATCAGTTACTGCTGAATTAAGAAAAAACAAACAAATTAAATATCATATAACTGAAATAATCAAAAATGAAAACCGATTTTAAACAACACTATGTTTCGCATGGATTTAGCACTATTTTAATGGCGATTATTTTAATGACTGTGGGTTTGGTGATATTAGTCGGCTTTAATTTGCTTGTTTCATCATGGCAAAAAGCGATCTTAATGGAAAGCAGATATTATCAGCAATTTAATCAAGCAAGTTCATCGTTAACTTGGGCAATAAGTCAAAATTGGCAAACACCTAAAGCCAACTGGTATTGTATCACCGAGCCAACTTATCAACTAAAAGCATGCATAAAACAGTCATTATTAAAAATCGATAAGTACGTATTAGTACGAGGTGAAGCAGAAGACTTCTTTTTATATATGCTCGCACATTTCGACAATAATCGATTGATTGTCGAAACAGGCCATTGGCTCGATTATTGCCCAGAAAAAAAGGCTATCTATTGTGAGTAATAAAGATATAGCCGGCTTTAGTTTGATTGAAGTCATGATAGCAACGTTACTATTTTCAATTATTATGCTGGGATTTATTAACTATCAACAAGCGTTGCTCAATAAGCATCGCTACTTTGCAAACTATTTGCGCGCCAATAAAATTGCTTTTCAGCTACTTGATAGCTATCCTTATACACCCAATGAAATTATCCCTTCTGGTTGGCGTTATACAATCACCAGTAAAAGATATAATGCCCAGTGTAAAATGGTGGTAATAACAGTTAGTGCACCTAACAAACAAGTCGTCAAACAGCAGCGTTTTTTTTGTGATTCACATTGATATTTAACAGTTAAATATTATTTAATCACCTAACCAATTATGTAAAAGTTGTAAAACTTGCTGCGTTTTTTCAAAATGAACATTATGCCCTGCCCCTTCAACCACTTCAATTTTTGCATTCGGAAATTGCTCAAAAATAGCTTGATAAGCCTGATCGGTGATATAAGGTGAATTGCCACCGCGTATAAATAACGTCGGTTTTAACCAAGGTGAAATCGTTTGCCAATCGCAAATATGACCATACTGTTCGTTAATAGTCTGAATATTAAATAACCAACGTTCATTTTTAAACGATTTTAATAAAAAAAGAATGATTGCATCATTAATACCCTCTTGTCTCATTAAATCCATGATCTGTTTTTTGTCGGTAATCTTCTTTGCAAGGCAATAAGTTAACACTCTTAAAATGATAGCATTGGCTGAGCGCTGATATTTTATGGGAGCAATATCAATAGCAACTATTTTTTGGATAGTATCTGAGAGCATCTGTGACAATTGTAAAGCTACCTTGCCTCCCATTGAATGACCAATTAATATTATATCTTTTAATTGTAAATCATAACAAAGTTCAGCCACATCTTCGGCCATGGCTTGATAGTCCATCTTATCAGACCACGGCGAATGCCCATGGTTACGCAAATCAACTTGCACTGTTTGATAATGCTTTGCAAAATCCTTTGCTAGCATATTTAAATTATCTAAACTGCCAAACACCCCATGCAAAAACACGATCGGCTGTCCATCGCCCTGTAATTTATAGTTTAATTTCATACTGTAATTAGCCCCATTATTTTAAGTGGCACTATTATACGTCTATTTTCAACGTCATCACCGATTAATTCAATAACCACAATTTGCATAAATATGATAGAATTTAACACTAACTTTTTAACTAGTGTTAAGCCATATGTTTCAAAATAATCCTCTACTTGCACAATTAAAACAAGCACTCCATGAACAAACCCCTCGTATTGAAGGTATTGTTAGATCTCATGAAAAAGGATTTGGATTTTTAGATGTAGATAATAAAAAAAGTTATTTCATTCCCGTTGCAAAAATGAAAAGGGTTTGTAATGGCGATAAAGTTTCCGGCACAGTAATAAGTCAAAACGATAAAGAGTCGTTTGAACCCGAATTATTAATCGAAAGCGCTTTGCAAAAATTTATTGGCAAAATAGGTTTTCAAGATGGTGAGATGGTTATTTATCCTGAAAATATGCCCACAAATTTCGCCATTTGCTGCAAAATAAACAAACAAGTTAGCGAAAAACTACAAGAAGGAGATTGGGTGGTTGCAACGCTTATTTCTCATCCTTTGCAAGAACAAAATAACCATTTCATTGCTGAGGTTATTCGCTTTGTTGCAAAAAACTGTTCACCTTATCAACTTTGGCTAAAAACATTAGCCCGTTACGATTTAGAAACGCAGGCTCCACAAACCGAAACATTGACAATTAGCGAGGGTGAGCTTGTTAACCGTCAAGATTTAACCGATGTTAACTTTTTTACCATCGATAGCGAAGAGACTGAAGATATGGATGATGCCATTGCGGTTTCTAAAGATGAACAGGGGCATTATCAATTGATGGTTGCCATTGCTGACCCCACCGCATATGTATTACAAAACAGCGAATTAGATAATATTGCCAAAGTTAGAAATTTCACAACTTATTTACCTGATTTTAATATCCCTATGCTACCGGCAGATCTTGCCAATGAACTATGCTCATTAAAAGCAAATCAAAAACGCCCAGCCATGATATGTAAGATGAGTATTGACCAAGTGGGCAATATTATTCCCGATGATATTTCCTTTATTCCAGCTTGGATTGAATCAAAGTCTAAACTAGCTTATAACAATGTCTCCAACTTTTTAGAAAATAATGACGAATTAACCACCAACAACCCAATTATTGTACAGCAATTAAACTGGTTAGCTGATTTAGCTAAAATTCGCATAACATGGCGACAAACTCATGCATTAGTCTTTAAAGATAATGGTGATTATCGCTTTAAACTTAATGAAAATCGTCAAGTTCAATCCATAATTAAAGAGACTCGTCGAATTGCCAATCATATTGTTGAAGAGGTCATGGTTCTTGCTAACCAAGCTTTAACATTACAACTACAAAATAAAATTGGCTTTGGGATTTTTAACATTCATTCAGGTTTTGAGCATAAATATATCGAACAAATAGTGAATTTTTTAAACAATAATGGAATTACTGAATTTGATAAAGAATCATTAGTATCCTTCGATGGCTATGTAAAGTTACGGCGCATAATCGACAATAATCCATTTTTTGCCACCAAGCTTCGTAAATTTCAAAGCCCTGCTGATTTTTCAACTGAACCACACCCACATTTTGGCTTAGGTTTTGACGCCTATGCTACATGGACTTCACCAATACGTAAATACGGTGATATGGTCAACCATCGACTAATCAAAGCGTATATCCGCTCACAAGAATTAACCCCGCCAGATAAAGAGCAATTAAAAAGTATGAATGAAAGACGCAAAATGTTACGCTTTGCTGAACGTGATATGGCTGAAAAACTTTATGCTCAATACTTGTCAGATAAAATCGGTGAAAATTACTTAGCTGAAATTATCGATATTAATCGTGGTGGTGCTCGAGTTCGTTTATGTGATATAGGTGCTTTTGCATTTGTACCACTGTCAATGATTCATCCTGTCAAGGAAGAAATCACTTCATTACCTGATGAAGGCGTCATAAAGATTAAAGATGAAGTTTACTACAGACTTGCAGATACTATCTCGGTTGTTATTCATCAAATTAAAAATGAAAATCAATCAGTTATTGCCAAATTAATCAATAGTCAAGAACAAAAATAATTTTATTATTGCTTGAGTTTATTGACATCGCAACTAGCCCTTGAACCATTTCAAGGGCTAAATTTTTATCTTTACTGTTTTTTTATCAATAATATCGACCATCTTTCACGATGCTAAAGGCCAAATTTCATGCCTAAAATAGACAATAATTAGAGGGGCTATCATGTCAATTCATCGACACGCAGTATTGCATAGGATGAATAAAAATAATTACACAGAATCTTACTTACTTGAGACTATCAATACTAAGTTTAGTAATAATGCAACGTTCCAAGCTTGTTCTCAATCCAACATAAAGACTAAGCAACTTATCGATTTTTTAAATAAAGAGTAAATTTAAACTTTTAGTTGCGGATCAATCTGAATTTACTGTCGATAACAAAAAAATATGCAAAGATTAGGAAAAAACTGTTATATCTATGTATAGTACGTTTTTTATAACTTTAAGTTAATCTGCTAGTGTTTTTAAAACAATAAGAGTATATAATTTCGCATTATACCAATAATTGTGATCAGTCACGGTTGTTACTAATAACATAAGTAAATTAGTGGCAAAGTCGGTCACTTCGAAATTATACTCAAGAATATATTCATGGAGTTTAATATATGAAAATAAGTAATATCTTTATATGTGCCATTGTCTCTATTCTTGTCGCAAGTTGTGCCAAAAATCAACCAACGTTACCAACAAGAAACACAATAACCATTTTAAAGACAGATCAGCTAGCTCTATTAAAACAACAAACCGAAACTAACAATGCTTATGTTGTGGATGCTAAAAATCAATTGCTTCAATTTGTTGATAATAAAAACTTTGATACCTATATTACCGAGCATGGCATTTTAAATTGTAAAGATGATAATAACCCATCATCTTGTGTATTGAGTTTTTATCTAAATGAATATCATAAATTAAAGTATGATATGCAACTCAAAAAAGCAGCTGAAGAAAATCAAGCCAAACATAACATCGAGTTGAGCAAAATAAGAGCAAATGAAGTTAATATTAAAAACTATTGCCAATACTCGGCTGATTTGATTATTGCAATTTATATGAAAGATACCGCTAAAATAACCCAATATCTCCAACCACAATTTCAAATATCTGAGCAGGACATATTATCCTTAAAAGCAAAGATTGCTAAAGATACCTATTCTCATTTCCTAATCGAGGAAAATCCAAGTATCCTTCAAGAAATGAAGGCAGATTATGTTGAAAAATGCTTAAATGATCCAAAAAATAATATTATCAATTATTTCAATATTTTTAGATAATACAAACACGAGTCTTTTATGTACAATTTATTACCAATTCGTCAGTTTAACAAAATGTTAACTTGTAAGTTGCTTTGCTTAGCTTCAGCTACTTGTCTTAGTTTTTCTGCATGTGCTTTTTCGCTTGAAAATGTAATTGCAAAAGCCGAAAAATTATCCAAACAGGCTTATGTTCAGCCATCTAAAAATATTCCCGATAAATTAGCGTCTTTACAATTTGCTGATTATCAAAAAATTCTATTTAATCATCAAAAAGCCTATTGGGGTGATCGAAAAAGCCGTTTTAAACTTGAGTTTTATCATGAAGGTATGTACTTTGATGTCCCTATAAAAATCAATGAAATTGTTGATAATCAAGTTAATCCAATTAAATACGATCCTAGCTATTTTGATTTAAGCCAAATCAAACTTGATAAACTAGACAATAAAAATCTTGGTTTTGCTGGCTTTAAAGTCCATTATCCAATTAACACGCCAACAAAAACTGATGATGAAATATTCTCAGCTCTTGGTGGCAGTTATTTTCGTGCTGTAGGTAAAGATCAGCGATATGGCCTGTCAGCTAGAGGGCTGGCTATTGACACAGGGGAAATGTCCGGAGAAGAGTTCCCTCGTTTTAAAGAATTTTGGATTGAAAGACCAGAGCCAAACCAAAAACACTTAATTATCTATGCATTACTCGACTCGTCAAGTGTCACTGGCGCTTATAAAATTACGCTCGTACCAAGTGTTGATACCACTATCACCGTGCAAGCGAAAATATTCTTCCGTAATTCAGTAAAAAAATTAGGCATTGCACCATTAACCAGTATGTTTTTATTTGGACCAAACCAACCATCTCCTTTATTAAATTACCGTCCAGCAATGCATGATTCAAATGGGCTTTCTATATTAGCTAATAATAATGAATGGATCTGGCGTCCATTAAATAATCCAAAGCGTTTATCGTTTTCATCGTATAGTTTAGAAAACCCAAAAGCATTCGGTTTAATTCAGCGTGATAAAGGTTTTGATGATTATCAAGATCTTGATGATCACTATGAAAAGCGACCAAGTGTTTGGACTGAAATTTTAGGTGATTGGCACAAAGGACGCGTTGAATTAGTTGAAATCCCAACAGCAGACGAAACTAACGACAATATTGTCACTTTTTGGGTACCAGAAAAAAAATATAAAGCTGGCGATGTGCTCGATATTAAATATCGATTACATTATTCACTACATGAACTACAGCGTTATCCAGATAATATAGCAAAAGCAGTCAGCACTCGGTTATCACTAGGTGATATAAAACAAGCTAATTTAATTCGTAAACTTGATGGATCTAATGCATACGTCATCGACTTTGCAGGTCCTAATTTATCAGAAACAGCACCCGTTAAAGTCCTTTCAAGTATTTACAACGGTTCTATCGTAAGTTGTGATTTACAATACAACCCAGATATAAAAGGGTGGCGAGTGACGGTGCGATTCAACGTTGAAGACAACAAAAAAGCAACAGATATTCGTATACAACTCGCTTCGCAAGCAACTAATGAAGTGATTTCTGAAACTTGGAGTGGGCAATACCCCGCGCAATAATAATTATAATAATCAGATATAAATATGAAAAAAGATTACTTTATAAATCTTTCTGACGCCGAAATGTGGCGTCAGAAGTGTGAAAACAGTGCTACCCCACCTGATGACGTTGAGTTTTTAAAATACCGTTTAAATCAAGTTGGTGATACCCATTCTTTCATTGATGACCGAAAACAACAACCAAGTTATCCCAAAGTTGATCGGGTTTCAATTCAACCACAAATATGGAACCAACGCTATACGACCAAAGCGAAACTAGGCATTAATGTCATAGCTATAATCCGTCGCTTTATTATGTTTGTACTCATTACTGTACAAACCTATTACGGAACCACTTACCTATCGTCTTTACTGCCTTATCAAAGTTGGCAAAAAATCAATTTTATGGCAAATTGGGATATCAATCATGAATTAGCTATTTACAGCATAATCCCTTATATTATCCAAGGTGCGATTATTACGTTATTTGCTATTTTGTTTTTCTGGATTTCGATTGGTTTTTGGACCAGCATTATGGGGTTAATATTGGCTGTAATGGGGAAAGATCGTTACACTATCCCTATTCCTAATGACCCTGCATCGCATATTGATACTAAACATCGAACTGCACTTGTTATGCCAATTTGTAATGAAGATGTTGCTCGGGTATTTGCTGGATTACAGGCAACTTATCAGTCCCTCATTGAAACAGGTCACGCCGCTTGCTGTGATTTTTTTATCTTAAGTGATACTAACGATCCCGATCTATATGTCAACGAACTTAAAGCTTGGGCCGAATTTAATGCGACAAAACCAAACAACGGTTGTAATATTTTTTATCGTCACCGCAAACGTCGAGTGAAACGTAAAAGCGGTAATATTGATGATTTTTGCCGCCGTTGGGGCCATCAATACGAATACATGATGATCCTTGATGCCGACAGTATTATGACCGGTGATTGTATCTTAAAAATGATTGCCATGATGGAAATGACTCCTAAAGCAGGCATTTTACAATCCCCGCCAAAATCCGTCAGAATGACTACGCTTTACGGACGTATACAACAATTTGCTAACCAAATTTACAGCGATATCTTCTGTTCTGGCACACATTTTTGGCAACTAAGCGAAGCACAATATTGGGGACACAATGCCATGATTCGCTTAAAACCTTTTATAGAACATTGCATATTATCGCCACTTCAAAAACGTAAAGGACCAATTCATATCTTATCGCATGATCTGGTTGAAGCAACACTTATGCGTCGTGCCGGCTATGGTGTTTGGATTGCTTATAATATGAACGGCAGTTATGAAGAGCTACCCGGTAACATGATTGAAGATCTAAAACGTGACAATCGCTGGTGTATGGGAAACTTAATTAATTTAAGATTAATCTTCAAAAGTGGTATCAAATTGACCCATCGCATCATGTTTGCAACTAGTGGTATGGCTTATATCTCTTCATTATTGTGGCTGGTGTTTTTAATATTCTCAACACTATTATTATTGGTGTTTAATATTTCAGAACCTCAATACTTCTTCCAACCTAACCAATTTTATCCAACTTGGCCAAGGTGGGATGAGCAATTGGCCATACAGCTACTCTCAACCACGATGGTTTTACTATTTGCACCTAAGTTTTTCAGCTATGGCATTATTATAGCCAGAACAGGGGCAAAAGATGTTGGTGGTATATTTAAATTAACCCTATCAATCTTTATTGAAATGATTTGGTCAATGATCTTAGCGCCAATACGCATGATCTTCCATAGTAAATTTGTACTTAGAGCATGGATGGGCAGCAAAATTCAATGGAAATCACCGTCCCGAAGTGACGATGCGTTAACATGGGGTGAATCATTTTATTTTTGTTGGCCACTGTCGCTATTAGGCATTGTATGGCTAGGGATAATAATCTGGCTGAATCCACAATTTACTTATTGGTATATAGCAATATTAATACCTTTAACCATTTCGCCTTTAGTAATCAGGGTATCGGGACTTTCTAGCATTGGTATGAAAGCAAAAAAAGTAGGGTTATTTTTAACACCAGAAGAAACCCACCCTGCAAAAGCAATCACACTTACAGGTGAATATTTAGTTAAAACTGAAGCGGCATTTATTGAAAATGGCTTTGTTATGGCGTTGGTCGATCCTATCTATAATGCGCTAGCTTGCGCTTTATCGACGTCACGACATCGATTTAATAATAAAAACCAACAAAAACGCAAGGAACTTATTGCGCAGTATCAACACATAGATTTAGAAAAAATGAGTAAAGAAAAACAGTTAGCAATTTTAGAAGATCCTATTATTCTTTCCGCATTACATCGTCATATTTGGCAGCAACAAGAAAAATACGACAATTTGTTCTCATTATGGCAAAATGAACGCCAACAATAAGAAATAGGGCTTTTGCCCTACTTCACTTCTTTTAGTAACTAATCAAAAAACCATGGATATTTTTATGACTTGGCAACCTTCTGCATCTATCAATAATTTACTTAAGCGCGCAAAAATTGTTTCTCAAGTACGCCAATTTTTTGCTGATCGCTGTATTTTAGAGGTTGAAACACCGACCTTAAGCCAATATGCAGTAACAGACGTGCATTTAAGCTCTTTTCACACTAAATTCTTAAAACCAGGGGAGCTTGAAGGGCAACAAGGGCGACACATGTCATTAATTACGAGCCCTGAATATCACATGAAGCGTTTACTAGCCGCTGGTAGTGGTCCAATTTATCAAATGTGCAAATGTTTTCGTAACCATGAAGAAGTTAGTCGTTATCATAACCCTGAATTTACCATGCTCGAATGGTATCGCATCCAATTTGATATGATGCAAATGATCAATGAAGTCGATGACTTACTGCAAACTGTTTTAGATTGTGAACCGGCTGAACGTATTTCTTATCAAAAGGTATTTCAACGTCATCTTAATATTGACCCTTTAGAAGCTGATCACGCAACCTTAGTTAATGCCGCAAACCAACTTGATATTGGACTTAATACTGACAATTATGATAAAGATGGATTACTCCAATGTTTGTTCACTTTTGGTGTTGAACCGCATATTGGGCAAGATAAACCTATTGCAGTATTCAACTTTCCAGCATCACAAGCCGCATTAGCTGCCATTAGTTCAGAGGATCACCGAGTAGCGAGCCGTTTTGAGTTCTATTACAAAGGTGTTGAACTTGCTAATGGTTTTAAAGAACTCACCAATGCTCAAGAACAACGAATGCGTTTTGAACAAAATAATTTAGATCGCGCAAATCAAAACCTACCAGCACAAAATATTGACATTGAGTTACTCGCTGCCATGGAAGCTGGCCTACCTGACTGTGCGGGTGTTGCGGTAGGATTAGATCGTTTAATTATGCTTGCACTAGAGTGCAAAAATTTAGATGAAGTGATGTCATTTACTTTTGAAAGGGCTTAATTATGTTCAATAATTTAGGATTATCCGAATGGATTGCGATTATTATTGGTATTGCCGCCCTAATTTTATTGGTGTTAACAGTAAAATCGCAACTAACAATTAATAATTTACATCAACTATTTGATCTGCAACTAATCCAAAAAAAGGAAGAAAACCAATCTTTAACAATTCAAGTAAGACAGCTGGAGCATCAATTAGATCAGTATCGACAACAAAATCTAGCGCAAAATGTCAAAATTAGTGAACTCAAAACGCGTTTAGAAGAAACGTTAAGTGCTACCCAAGAACGGCAAACGATATTAGAACAAAGTGAACAACGGCTCACGACCCAATTTGAAAACCTTGCCAATCGTATTTTTGAACAAAGTGGCAAAAAAATTGAGCAACAAAATAAACAAAGCCTTGATTTTTTACTTTCGCCACTCAAAGAACAGCTAGAAGGTTTCAAAAAACAAGTACAAGATAGTTTTGGTCAAGAGGCCAAAGAACGCCACACACTCACGCACGAAATTCGTAACTTGCAACAGCTAAATGAGCAAATGAGCAAAGAAGCAACCAACTTAACCAATGCGCTAAAGGGCAATAACAAAACCCAAGGGAACTGGGGCGAATTTATCCTAAGCCAAATTCTAGATAATTCAGGATTACGTTCAGGTTATGAATATGAAACTCAAGTCAATTTAACGAACGAAAGTAATCAGCGATTACAACCCGATGTTATTGTTCACTTACCGCAAGGCGGGGACGTGGTTATTGATTCAAAAGTAACATTAGTTGCCTATGAGCGTCATTTTAATAGTGATGACGAAACAATTAAAGCGAAAGCGATGACCGAACATTTAGCAGCTGTTCGTAACCACTTAAAGCAACTGAGCCAAAAAGATTATCATAAACTCATTGGTATTAATTCATTAGATTATATTTTAATGTTTATTCCTGTCGAACCTGCATTTTTAAGCGCAATTGATAATGACCCCGCATTAATCAATGATGCCTTGAAAAGTAATATTATGATAGTCAGCCCAACCACATTGTTAGTGGCATTACGAACTATTCATAATTTATGGCGATTTGAATATCAAAATCGTAATGCCGAGTTGATTGCGGATAGAGCAAGTAAACTGTACGACAAAATGCGCGGCTTTATTGAAGATATGGAAAACCTAGGCAGTTGTTTAGACAAAGCACAACAGACTTATCAAAATTCCATGAACAAATTATCAAAAGGTCGTGGTAACGTAATTGGGCAAATTGAACGATTCCGTGAAATGGGTATTGAAGTTAAAAAACCGATTAATCCAAATATTACCTTATTAGCAATGGAAGAGTCTAATTACGAAGATGAGAGCAAATCAACAAATTAGCTAATCGTTAAATCAAAGGTTAACAAGCATTAATATCGCTTGCGCAGTGATAAATAAGCAAACGCCGTGATTCACGATTATTTGAAATAAGTGTATACTCATCAAACGTAAAGAGGAATTGAAAATGGCAAAAAAACAAGACAAAGAAGTAAGTTTCGAACAGACACTTAAACAGCTCGAAACCATTGTATCTCAACTAGAAAACGGCGATTTACCATTAGATGAAGCGCTAACTGAGTTCGAAAAAGGAATTAAATTAGCAAAAGCAGGACAAAAACAGTTACAGCAAGCCGAGCAACGCATTCAGATTTTATTATCTGAAAATAGTGATGCCGAACTGTCAGAGTTCTCAAATGATAATAATGAATAGTTTAAAACCATTACAAGAACGAATTGACTCGTTTTTAACTACCTGTATTTCACAAATTGAGCCATCCACACTTCAACAAGCAATGCGTTACAGCTTGCTGGCTGGTGGCAAACGGATTCGACCTATTTTAGTCTATTTAACAGGCCAAATGTTCAATTGCCCGCTTTCTAAATTAGACGAAGCGGCTGCCGCCATTGAATTAATTCATACCTATTCATTGATTCATGACGACCTCCCCGCCATGGATAATGACGATTTACGCCGGGGCAAACCAACCTGCCATATCCAATTTGGTGAAGCACAAGCAATATTGGCTGGTGATGCCTTGCAAAGCTTAGCTTTTTCATTATTAGCAGGCAGTGAGTTAATCGATGCAGATGCTAAAATCAAAATGATAGCTGAGCTTGCCCATGCCAGTGGTGTTACCGGTATGTGCCTTGGTCAATCACTCGATTTACAAGCCACACATCAGTCAATTAACCTTGAACATTTGCAAAAAATCCATTGTTATAAAACTGGCGCTTTAATCAAAGCAGCTATTCGTTTGGGTGCTTTTGCTTGTGATGATATAGCAAAACCATACCTTATAACACTCGATCACTATGCCGAAGCAATTGGACTGGCATTTCAAATTCAAGATGATATTTTAGACATCATTGGTGAGCAATCTATTATGGGTAAACCGCAAGGTTCAGATCTGGCTCATGAAAAAAGCACATACCCTGCATTAATTGGACTTGATAACGCAATAAAACTCACTGAGCAACTTTATCAGCAAGCTATCGATAGTCTAAAGCCAATACCTTATAATAGCCAGCCATTGCAGGATCTTGCTGGTTTTATTATTAATCGTAATAGTTAACAACTAACTAAAATATAGCATTACATAATGAATTTAGATAATTACCCATTGTTAAAACAGATAGATTCGCCCGAGGATCTAAGAGGTTTTCCTCAGTCACAGTTATCGGCGATTTGCCACGAGCTTAGGCAATATTTACTAGCATGTGTTAGCCAATCAAGTGGTCATTTAGCATCGGGGCTAGGCGTGGTTGAATTAACCACAGCACTGCATTATGTCTATCATACACCTTTTGATAAAATTATTTGGGATGTTGGTCATCAAGCCTATCCTCATAAAATTTTGACTGGTCGTCGCGATCAAATGCTCACTATTCGCCAAAAAGGAGGGCTTCATCCATTTCCTCATCGTAATGAGAGCGAATATGATGTACTAACCACAGGGCATTCTTCGACTTCAATTAGTGCTGCGCTTGGAATTGCAATTAGTGAACAAAAAAAACAATCAGGTAAAAAAGTTGCCGCTATCATTGGCGATGGTGCATTAACGGCTGGTATGGCATTTGAAGCGATGAATCACGCTGGCCACGTTAAGCCCGATATGCTAGTAATTGTCAACGACAATGATATGTCGATTTCAGCAAATACTGGTGCACTTAACCAACATCTTACTCAAATCTTATCAAGTAGAGCCTATACCTCTTTTCGGGAAAGTGGCAAACGTGTATTAGCAAATATTCCGCCATTAAAAGAACTGGTCAAAAAAACGGAAGAACACTTAAAAGGATTAGTCACACCAGCCATCTTGTTTGAAGAGCTTGGTTTTAATTATATAGGTCCTGTTGACGGGCATGATGTTAATGGTCTAGTGACAACTTTACAAAAAGTTCGCCAGCTAAAAGGACCACAGCTACTCCATGTGATTACGCAAAAAGGCAAAGGTTATGCGCCAGCTGAAAAAGATCCGACTTTATGGCATGGGGTACCAAAATTTAACCCTAATGATGGCATATTACCTATCGCCCAAAAAGTAACCCCAACATATTCGCAAGTTTTTGGCGATTGGCTATGCGAAATGGCGCAAAATGATCAGCGTTTAATGGCAATAACACCCGCAATGAGTGAAGGTTCGGGCATGACAAAATTTGCCAATTGTTATCCCGACCAATTTTTTGATGTTGCAATAGCCGAACAACATGCTGTTACCCTAGCCGCTGGATTTGCAATTAGTGACTTAAAGCCAGTTGTAGCTATTTACTCAACTTTTTTGCAACGCGCATACGATCAAGTTATTCATGATGTTGCCATTCAAAACCTACCTGTATTATTTGCCATCGATCGCGCTGGCATCGTTGGCGCCGACGGTGAAACTCATCAAGGTGCATTTGACTTAAGTTATCTACGCTGCGTACCTAATATGGTCATTATGACACCGAGTGATGAAAACGAATGTCGGCAAATGTTGTACACAGGCTATTTACATAATGGGCCTGCGGCAGTGCGTTATCCTCGAGGGGAAGGCACTGGTACACAATTAACACCATTAACCGTAATTCCTTTAGGGCAATCTAAATTATGCCGACAAGGTAAGAATATTGCTTTACTTAATTTTGGCACTTTGCTTACCGAAGTTTTACAAGCAGCTGAGCAAATCAATGCTACAGTCATTGATATGCGTTTTGTTAAACCATTAGATGAAAAAGTCCTTTTGCACATTAGCCAAACTCATAATATACTTGTCACTATTGAAGAAAATAGTATTAAAGGCGGTGCCGGTAGCGGTGTCGGTGAATATTTATTATCGAAAAAAATAAAATGTGATATTTTAAATATTGGACTCCCTGATAAGTTTATTTCTCAAGGAGCGCAAAGCGAAATTAGACAAGAGATGGGATTAGACCAAAAGCACATTATCGATAAAATTAATAATTTTATGAATCAATAGGTTAAATATGGAAACTCAAGCTGTCACTATTCAAATTTTTGGACGAACATTAAAATTTAATTGTCCGGTTGATGAAGTCGACGCACTTAATTGTGCAGCAAAGGATCTCGATGCGCGCTTAACAAATTTACGAGAAAAGTCTCCACAGATTGGCAGTGATCAGCTTATTATGACTGCTGCACTGAACATTTCTTATGAACTTACAAAAGAAAAAGAAAAAAGCAATGAATTTGGTGATCGACTAAAAATGTTACAACAATTACTTGATTCTGCATTAAATAATAACAGTTAATCATCTTAATTGTAAATTTAATACAAATGGTATTGTATGATCTGACAAATTTTGTATTATAGTATCTGACTCTGAGATGCTCGCGATATGGGTTAGTCCCCTGAGCCGATATTCTAAACTTAAGAACGGAGTGACTTTTAATTGGTGTGTATGCCTTACTTGTAAGGAAACCTAAAAATTAAAACACAATGTTCACCTTGAACTCTGGGTTCAAGGGTTACGACCCTAACGACATCTTGGAGCATTCTTTCGAATTTTCAGAAGTAGTGAAAACTGATGAATATTAGGCAAATTATCCGTCAAAAAAGACGACAATTATCCCCCACTGAACGCAATATTGCCCAGCAAGCTATATACCAAAAAATTTTTCATCATCAAGCAATTAATACAGCAAAAAATATCGCCATATTTTTATCATTCGATGGCGAAGTAGATACAAAACCCATTATCGAATATTTATGGCAACAAAATAAATCTGTCTATTTACCCATTATCGACCCTGTTTCCTCCAAACATTTACTCTTCTTAAAATATACCCGCCAAACGCAACTCATTAAAAATAAATTTGGTATATTAGAACCAGAATTAAATGGATTAAATGTGCTTCCTTCCCGCCAACTGGATATTGTTTTCACCCCGCTGGTTGCTTTTGATCAACGAGGTTATCGTATGGGCATGGGTGGCGGATTTTATGATCGATTACTAGCAGATTATCAAACTCAACAAATTTTACCTATTGGGCTTGCATTTGCTTGCCAAAAAGTACAACAGCTAGATAACAAACCATGGGATGTTCAATTACCAGAAATCATCTATGCTTAAATTGTTTTATTTTTTATTGAAACTATAAATTACAATTATTCTTATTATAAAGAATAAATTGTAACAGTTTTACCTTCATATCTAGAAATTCTGCCTAGATATAAAAATTAGTTTATTAGGAAAACGAAGATTCAAAATAAGAAGACTTGCCATAATTAGACACCTAAAATAAATAGAATAACCGTTGTTTAAGCAAATTTAATGGCTCATGGTTTAAACTGGAAACCATATTTTTGTTTATATAAGGCATCTTTTTGTCACTAAAAAGTTTGATTAAACAATAAGCCGATCATAATTATGAGAGTAGGACATAGAGATTACCCGTATAAAAACATCTAAAATATAGGATTAAAAGTAATACCCCATATGCTGGCTTATTACTTTAACTCCATAACAAAATTAATAATTTTATTGATTCAAGCTGTTATTTTCTTTTGGCAATAAAGTGAAAATTTTTGGATTTTTACCTAATAATTGCTTCGCTAAATGATTGATATCCTCCAATGCGATAGCTTCAATGATATTTGGTTGTGTCTTTAACTCATCAAAACGATCTCCATCAGCAGCTATTTGTGCCATAGCTGTTAACCAATAAGTAGAACTTGTCACCTTTTCTTGATGATCGAGTAACCATGATTTTTTCGCCTGCTCTAGTTCATCTAAGGTAATACCATCATGTGCTACTGATTTAATCACTTTATCAGCCAGTAAAGTTAAAGCGTTAACCTTATCTGGTGCCGTGGTGAAATTTAACCTAGCCAAATAATAAGGAGTCGGATATTTAATCAATTGTTGAGAAAAAATAATCGTATAAACACCAGAAGCTTGTTCCCTTACATAATGACGTAGCCTTAAATTAACAATATAATCAAGTAATTCAAGTTTCAGTTGATCACTAAGCTGCCATGATTTTTGCTCAGAATAAAGTATACTGACCATCGATTTATCACTGCTAGCCATTGGATAGGCTTTTTGCATTGAATGATGAATTGGTGTGATACCATTATCTATCCATGTAGTTTTCCTATCAACAACAGGTAAACCTGCAAACCAACATTCCACTAAGGGCTTAATGTCATCAATATTAAAACGTCCAGAAATAATAATATTAGCTGATAGCGGTAAGCTAAACGTTTGTGAATAGAATTGTTTAAGTTGATCAGCAGTAAAATTGATCCAAGGTCCTTTTGGCGAAACGAGTAAACGCTCGCCATGGTTAAAAGCATTTTTATTGATTAAATCTAAAAATTGTCTTTCAACAGGTTGTTTTGCGTAAGCCAAGCCCAATTGTTGTTTGGTCTTAGCTAATATTTCTGAGTCAAAATTAGCCGCTGTTAATTTCAAATAGAATAATTTAAATAATGATGCTAATTGATCATTGGGGGCTTTTCCACGTAAACCATGATAAAGTAATTCTGCATAAGGGTAAACGCTAACTTGATGTTGCCGTTCAAATTGGTTTAATTTTGCTGCACTATAAGATCCATATCCACTGGCTTCAGCCAATCTTTGAGACCAACGCATAATACCTAATTGTTGATAGGTATCTAGGGATAATCCTCCTGGAATTTGTAATAATATTTCAATATCACTTGATAAAGTATTATCAGGACGAGCAATAACACGAAGTCCATTGCTTAATTGCCACTCATATGCTTTTATTTCGCTGATGTTACGGGTTGTTTTAATCTTTCCTTGCTCTAACGGTACTATATCAAGGTTAACATCCACCTTTTTAAAAGAAAAGTCACCTAGCTGAGTTTGCCTAATAGATTGCCATAATTGTTTGATTTGAGATATATTAATAGCTTTTTCATCACTATCAGGTCCAATAATAGCAATCCGTAAATCAGCACTATTTAACCTTTCAGCCACCATTGTTTGCAATTGTTCTGTATTAACATTTTTTAAAATCTTTTCTGTCTGTGTTAATTGTTGCTGTTTATTTTGTATGGGCAAACTATTGGTGATGTTGTTAACTAATTGATTAGCTAAATAATCATTTTGATAATTACTTTCATTTTCTGATTGTTGTTTTAATTTTGTCAAGATTTGCGTTTTTACCTGCTGCAATTCAATTTCAGATACACGATTGGTTGACATCCGCTGTAATTCAGTAAAAAGATGCTTTATTACATCTAAATACTGTTGATCTTTTGGCTGTGCAAAAATAAGATATTGCATACGTTTATCATCAAATAAGATCCCTTGTTGATTAACTTGAGAATTAGGCAATATCTGATTTTCTACCAATAACGATAACCGTTGATTAAGTAGTGTTAACCAGACTAGATCAAAAACGTCTTCTTTTATGCCTTGTGGTGTATTTAAGGTTGTTGGCAAATTACGTTGTAATGCTAATTGTATTAGCCTTTGCCCTTGTTCACGATCAAGAATAATCTTAACTAATGGCTCACTCTGCGATGCAAAAGCCCTTAATTGAGGAATATCAACAGGTGCATTACCTCGAGGACGTTGACCAAAAAACTTAGCAATCCACTGTTTTGCGACTTTAGTATCAAAGTTTCCTACAACAACTAGGCTCATTCTTTGAGGTTGATACCAATTGGAATAAAAGGTTTTCGCCTCTTCTACAGGCGCATTTTTTATAATATCTAACGAACCAATCGGTGCTCGATCAGCATATAAGCTACCATGATAACGTAATTCATCTAAGATAGTATTAATACGATAAGCCACACCTTGTCGTAAACGCCATTCTTCGATAATAACATCGCGTTCACTTTCATAATCTTTCGATTCAAAAGAAATATGATAAGCCCAATCAGATAATACCATTAATCCCTTTTCTACCTGTTGATCTGTACTAGTTGGTAACGACAAACGGTATACAGTAGAATTAAAGCTGGTCGCAGCATTTATATGGCTACCTAAATGAATACCATGCTCTTCTAGCGACTTAAAACTTGATTTATCTGGGAAATTTTTTGTTCCTTTAAATGCCATATGTTCAACAAAATGCGCTAAACCTAGTTGCTTTTCATTTTCTTGCAAGGAACCACTGTGCACAATTAACCTTAATTCTAATCCTGCTTTTGGGCGTGGTTGTAGATAAACGGTTAAACCATTCTCTAATTGGTAAGTTTCTATTGCTGGATCAGTGTCAATTGGCGTTATTGCCCAACATAAATGAGGAAAATTTAGCAATAAAATAAATAAAGTACGATATAAATAATTTTTTAACATAGTATTTAAACCTTAGATACAAACACATTATCAACAATACTGTTCGGTTTAGCTAATTCTTGACTTGACGGATTAACATTAGTATCTAAATTGATCATGTATTTAACATAATTTTGTATCGGCTGATGAGAAACAAAGATCACTGCGCTTTCAGGCAGTTTTTCTTGTAATAACGAAATAAGTTGATAAACGCTTGGTAAATCCAATGCGGAAGTTACTTCATCTAATAATATCAGATCGGGTTTATTAAGTAATAATCGAGCAAACATTAAGCGTTGCTGTTCCCCACCCGATAGACGGTTGCTCCAATCATCTTCCGTTTCTAATTCACTATTTAATTTATCTAAACCCACCAATGACAACGTTTCAATTAGTGCATCTCGAGCAAAACTTTGCGGACACGCTGGATAAGTCAATAAATTATCTAATCTATCATAGCTAAGCCAAATTTTTTGTGGGATCCACAGATAATTATCTGTGCGTTGAATGACACCTTGATAGTTTGCCCAAAAACCACTAATGGCTTTTAATAGTGTCGATTTGCCTATACCAGAAAGCCCTTGAAGTAATAGAGTATCTCCCTTAGCTAACTCAATATTAGTTGATAATAATACCTGCTGATTATCCGCACTTCGTAATACTACTTGTGCATCGAGTAACTTATCCTTATTGGTAGATGGGATAATAGTGTTTTCAGGTAGCTCATCTAAAAGTCGAATAAAATGATAAAGCCGAGTTACCGTTGCTTGCCAAATAGCAATATCTCGGTATGCATAAATAAACCAACTTAATGCCGATGAAACCTGCATAAAGGCTTGCCTAATCTGCATTAAGCCACCTAAATTAATTAAGCCAGCAATAAATGCCGGTAAGGCAAAAAAAATGGGTGCTAAAGAAGAAACTTGCTGATAACCTACACTAAAAAATGAAAGATTTCTTTCATTATTCATCAAATTTTGCCAATTATGAATAATAGCAGTAAATTTGTTTTGTAATCTAGCTGTTTCTTGTTTTTCACCATGTTGACCAGCAATTGCTTCGCTAGATTGATGACAATAAATCAAGGCTGCACGATAATCAGCTTCACTTCTTTGTTTTTCCACATTAATCTTATGTAATGGTTTGCCTATAGCATGCGTACAAATAACGCCTAATAATGTATAAATAAGACAGACAAAAACCATATAACCTGGAATATAAATATCCATCGATAGCAAAGTAAAGGAAATAGCACCAGATAGTGTCCAAAGAATGGTAGTGAAAGAGATTAACGTCATACATGAACGCAAAAATGAAAGCAATAAATCCAATGATTGTTTGATTAGTAAATAAACATCTTCCGCAATACGTTGATCGGGATTATCTAGTTTATCTTGCCTACATTTAAGATGATAGTGGTGAGAATGTTTAGATAACCATTGCTTAGTTATCTTTTCTGTCATGTGGTGACGCCAAATTATTAACAATTTCTTTTGTAAATAATCAGCGTACACAACAACCAAAATCATAATAACAATAAGAACTATAAAATCGCCTAATAAACGATAAAGAATTTGCCCATTTAAAGTCTGTAAAGCATTATAAAAATCACCATTCCATTGATTTAATTTAACATTAAACCATACAGTAGATAAGCTTAATACGATAACAGAGAGTAATAATAACCAAGCCACCTTTGATGCTGATGAACACCAAAATGGCTTTACTAAATATAAAAATTGTTTAATTTTTTGCATATTTATGCGGTACTAAAATTTATATTATTTTGACAAAAGTATAACGTTTTATGTAAATTAGAAGTCATAACCAACTTGAATCCAAAACTGACGACCTGGTGCATAAGCATTGACAACTCTATCATTACCAACCTTATCAGCACCATAAACATAACGATCGATAACATTTTTTTTATTTAAAATATTATTAACTTCTACCGAAAAATTAGCTCCTTTAGCAAAACTTGGTGTCCAACCAAGTTTAGTATCCCACCGAAAAGTACTGGCAAAGCGTTCTTTTTCGTATTTTGCCATTTTATTACCCGTATTAGGATCTATGTAATATTGGTTACTATAGCGAACAGCTTGATGCCGTGAACTTTGCCATTGCACTAAATTATAAAGAGTTAAATCATATTCAGGGATCTTACTTGTGAGCTCAACATTGACTTTAACAGGAATATTAAAATCTGTTGCGGGTAAATCCGATGCATTAATTATTTTACCGTTATACCAAACTTTATCATGGCGAACGTTATTTGCTGGATCATAATGCGCATACCCTAATTCTTTAGGTGAATTACTTTTGCTTTGCTGCCATGAAATAGATGCTGATGCTGTATGTTCAGCATAATAAAACTCAATAGGTAGCCTATTTTTTACCGTTAGTGAAACAGTATCATGCTTACTACGCCCAGAATTATCAAAGGTTCGAACATTTGATCTACCATTATTATATTTAGGACGACTGCGAACTTCATCATAGCTTTCGCGATGCACATATTGTAATTGCCATAAACTATTATCTACGATCTGCTCAATGCCTAAGCTAATTTCGTCATTGTAAGGCGTAGAAAGTGAATCTAACCCCTCAAAATCGCTTGAACTTATCCAATCTTCATCAACTTGTCCAGGAGTACAAAAATAATAACAGTTCTTTAATCCTGCATTTTGTGCACCATATAAAGCATAAGCCATCATAGTACGACCATAATAACGGTTAAACCCCGTAGTTAAGACAGTATTACCGTTACCAAAAGCATCAAAACTAGTCACTAATCTTGGGGCCAGATTGGCATCTTTAATAAAACTATCATAATCAATTCGTATCCCTGGACGAACAGTTAAGCGACCATATTGCATTGTATCATCAGCAAATAGTGTGTAATTATCATAGCTTGCTTGATAATGACCTGCTTGGAAAACTGAAGCATGATCAGCAAAAGAGAGCCAAGGAAGAGAATCCCATGTACCAGTATAGGTATAACGATAAAAATCTTCATTGCGAATATAGCGAGCTTTGGTTTTTGTCAATTCAAACCCCATAGAGGGCTCATGCGTTACATTCAACCAATTAATAGGCATAAACTCAAGCTTTGATTTAAATCCCCAATTATTTTGTTTAGTGGTTAAATTACCAACGCCTCCCGAATGATATTGCACGGGATTTCGCCAATCAGAATAATCAACTAACGTAACAAAATAATTTTGATCATTGGTTCTTTTATCTTCTAGCATTTGATAACTAGTGGTCACATCTAATTTGGCAAAATCAAACTCATGCATTAGTTGCAACGCCATGCTTAACCCATTGTGCTTAGTATCATAGCCAGAATTAGCTACAGTTGCAGCAAAGGAATAATTATCATACTTAGAATAATTGGCCGAAAGATTGACGATTGTTTGGTCAGTAGCATACCAAGTAAATTTAGATGAAAAATTATCTGAAACGCGTGTTTGGTTTTTCATGCCGCCGTTTTTTCGAATTTCAATCAAATCATCTCCTTCTAATAATAATGAAGGGCCTTGATAAGTGACTGAAGAAATATCCGATTCTCTTCTAGATGCAGCAAACATCAAACCTAGATTGTCGGTAATCCCCGTTTCAAACCAACCACCAAAATTTTGTTTACTATATTTAGGTTGAAATCGACTCGGATGACTTGCATCATTTGCTGAACTATCAAAATTAATTGCTGGATCAACATGTGTCTTATTCCATGAAGAGTGAGTTTTACGATAAAAAATACTACCATTAGTCTCATGATTCCAATGACGACTAATCACATCCACAACACCACCTGTAAACCCACCATATTCAACAGGAATATTATTGTCATATAATTTAATTTCATTGATTAGACGACTATCAATGTAAAGACCTTGTTCATCACTATCGACACGGGTATTGGTTACCCCTAATCTAGGATCAACCGGATCGACATCATTATTAAAACTAATGCCGTCTAACTGATAATTGTTCTGATAACTAGTATTGCCATGAATTGAGATATCGGCTGGTTTAATCTCTCCTTGAGTCATACCATTATAACTACTATTAGACATTTGTACTGCTGGTGACGTCTTTAATAGATCGGTGATGTTACCATCACCTGTATTCATTTGCGTTATTTGAGCAGAATCAACCGATTGTGGCTTCGATATTTTAGGAATAGGTGATGTCACAACAATAACATCATCTTTATTTTTGACTTCATCATCACTATTTTCGACGATAGTTTGACTGATTTGATTTTGCTTGGCGAAAACTGCAGGATTATAACTAACTAACAACAAAGGTAAAGCCGATATTACTACTTTTTTCATGTAAAAAATCCATCCACAAATATAATAACGATGCATTCATCGTTAAATTTTCACTTTATAATAATAATGATAATCATTCTTAATAATATTTCATCATAAAATTATATTTGTCAATCGGAAAGAATAAATTTGCTATCAAATGGAGATAAATAGAACAATAACAATTAATTAATAACATTATAATTTTTATATTATTTTAATTAATTGAACGTTTTCAAAGCTTATTTAGTTTTAGTTTTGTTATTTAAATGGAGCATTTCTATATACACATAGGGGCCTTACCATCGTTACAAAATAGGAGCTAATCAGTAGTTTGTGCCCCCTTGTATTAATGTTTAGATGTAACCAAAAATCATTTCTGTTAAACTCTCTATGTTTTTATACTGAAACGGTATAGACTCCTGAATATTTTTAACAAGAGTTGATCTATTTAGAACCAATAACCAATAAAATAGGTGATAATCCCCATATAAATGAAAAATTCACTCAACCTGCTAGCCCAGCAACGAATAAGAAAACAGAAAAATTAATATGCACTTTTCTTAAGCGACGATCATGCAGGGGCACTAAACGTGGACCTTTATCTAGATCGCCTATCCAACCAAAAATTTGGGGTTGATATTGTGATGGCATTGTTCTGCTCCTTAATTTAAATTTTACTGTTTTGAGTCACGATTAATGGCACGTCTTCACGGTTATTGTATTGA
>NZ_FMWR01000001.1 GCF_900103085.1 Gilliamella mensalis
TTGATATTTTTGTGCTTGTTACCACAACATTAGTAATCATTACTTGGAATGCTGGTATCAATGGTCTTGGTGCTATCAATGGTATTCTTTTTGTAAATTTAGTACCTGTCATTTCTTTTATTATTTGCATCTATCAAGGCCATACCATTTCATATACCGAAATTATAGGAGCGATAATCACTATTATTGCACTAATTCTTAATAATATTTTCATGAGATCAATTAAAAATAAGAAATAAAAAACCCACTTAATAAAATTAATAAATTCATTAACTTTAAAACAAGGAACACTTCGATGAAAAATATATTATTTGTTGTTACTTCTATTCATCATATTGCTGAGATAGATCGTAATACAGGGTTAGAGAGATGCAAAAATATGAAACATTTACATCTGACGAGATATGTATAGCTGATTTAGTACTATACAAGAATTATATGCTTAGAAACACAGATGCCATGAATGAGTTTTCATTTATTGTAGGTCAATTTCAAGATATTGAAAGACAACTTAAAGAACAATATAAATTGATGTTTACGGTGGCTTTGAGCTTAAAACACCATCTGGTAGATCATATACACCTCATAGAAAAGCATCAAATTAATAACCCAGTTTATCAAGAGCAACAATTATTTTTTATTTTAAAAAAATAGTATAAGGAATTACATATGCCATTAATCGATATTTATTATACAAATAACAATTTTGAATCTAAAAGAAAAATCATCGCCGATACTGTATATAGCTCACTCCCGAGCAACTTTGGGATATTAGTTATAGCAATAACTTTATTTTTATCAAAATTACAATGAATAAGGGGCGAACACAGCAAAGTAAATTACAATTGTATTACAAAATAGCGGAACAAATATCTCAGCAACTAGATATATCTATAGATGATGTCGCTATTTGCTTAATAGAGAATGAGCCTGTAAATTGGTCTTTTGGTGGCGGAAAGATGCAATTTGTAGCATAAGCTATTGTATTTACATTCTTTGTAATTCATTATGTTGGTTACAAGGAAGTTTTTCTTGTGATCAATTAATCCAAATTATAAAATATTCCGATAGTAGCTATTTTTCGTAAATCAAGGCAATTCGATGAAAAAACAGTTTAAAACTATGCATATCGCTAGCCTTGAGTTATTTTTAGTAGCAGCAGAAAATGAGAATTTTTCAGTTACTGCTGAATACTTAAATATTACTCCCGCTGCTGTTAGTCGTTCTATTAAGAGACTTGAAGAAAGAATCGGATTTGATTTGTTTTCACGTAGTACACGCCAAGTCAAACTGACTCAGGAAGGGCGTATCTATTATAAAAAATGCTCTGAAATACTAGATATGCTAATTAATGCTGGACACTCTATCAAAACTGAAAAAAATACAATAGAGGGTAAATTAAAAATAAGCGTACCAGAGACCTTTTTTAACTATAAAATATCTCCTTATCTAGCTAATTTTTCCGAAGAATATCCTAATTTAAAACTTGATTTTCATGTAACTAATAGAAATATTGACTTCGTTGCTGAAGAATATGATCTCTCAGTTAGGCTAATACAAGAAAATACAAGACTAGAAGCATTTCTAATTAAAAAAAATTTGTTTGTCGCTACAACTGGATTATATGCTAGCCCAAATTATCTTACAAAAAATGGCATGATTGTTTGTCCAGATGAGCTAATAAATCATAAATGTATCAATTTTAGCTCTAGTCAAAATAATAAACGATTTCAATGGGCATTTTTGAATAAAAATATATGTAAAGACAATATTGAAAATAGCCAAATACAAATCTTTGATAGTATTCAAGCGACTAAATTTTTAGCCTTAAACGATGGTGGTATAGTTCAACTTTTTAGTTTCTCTGTACAAGAAGAGTTAAAGAGAAAAGAATTAGTTGAAATTTTGTCTGAGTATAATAAAGGAAATACTTGGGAGTTTTGTTTTCTTTATCCTTCAACATATAAAAATTCAATGAAACTTAAAGTATTTATCGATTATTTTACTAAAAAAATTAGTTGATAATACAGGCTTTTTATATAATCGCATATATTCTACTATTTGCAAAAAAGGCGAATTAACCTATCAAAATTTTTTCTTACCTATTGCGCTTATTGTGATTGTATACATATTTTACTGGATTTAATCGAAGTACCTCAGCGTTTTAAAAAACGGTAATAAAGATAACAGATAAATTGAGTTTAACAAAATATTTTAAAATAGCGGACGCTGCTTAACTGTATTGATTATTTTTGTAATATCGGATCATTACTAGGTAAACAAGATTTATGTAACACGGTCAAAACGATCATTTTCTTGTTGTCTTGAATAAAATAAATAATATGACTTTGACTGGGAAAATAGCAAATATCCTTTTCATATTGCATGGCAATACTTGGCGACTGAACAAGCAAAGAGATAGCTTTATGCAAATTGGAAATATACTCTTTTGCTTTCTCTTGGCTCCAATTTTTTATGGAATACTCATAAATATGTTTTAGCTGTTTGGCTGCATGTTGAGTAATTTTGATTGGTAGCACGATTAGTCCTTTAACAGATTCTTAAAGAAGGTATCGGCATCAATTGCTCTACCCTCTTCAATATCTTTTAAGCCTAGCTTGATTTGTGCATCAACATGGTTCTTTTTCATCGTTTCAAATAGCTGATATTCATCCATCGATATCATCACTAACACGGGCTTACCGTTTTTAGTGACAGTCACAGGTGAAGCTTGTGCACTAAGCACAGCTTCACCAAATCGGCTTTTCACCCCATAGGCGGTTAGAACTTTAGTGGGTATTTTATTTCTCCTTTCTAGCTAAAATAGCTATTTTGTCTAAATTTTACCTGTTTTAAAAATTATAACAATAGTTACTTTATGGTATTAATTCGAAAATCTTAAAAAGATAGACTTATCTGAGATATTGTTTTTTACTCTGTATCTGTTATTATTTCACAGCGTTATAAATTTAGTACACTTTTTAGTACACCAAATTATATAGCGTAAATAATATGCATTAATAACAGCAGGTTACATATAAAGTTCGAGTCTCGTTTCCCGCTCCAATATAAAATCGGTCTTAGTCCATTAGAATTTATAAAACAAGTTATATCAATGTTTAAATGTGATTTTACTTTCCAAGATAGAACAGAGTAATTCAGTGATACTCAAAAAATTAGCCCACAATTCATACTAAACAATTTCTAAGTTTTTGGGGATGTAATAATTTAGCAATAAGAAAACGCCGAGTTGTTTACACTTCATGATTCAAATAATCCTTTAAAAACGCATAAGGCGTTTTTCCTGCAATCGCTTTATGCGGTTTAACGGTATTATAATAGTTAATAGATCGCTTAAGTTTTGTTGCCTATCTTTTGAATTGCTAAATATTGGCTGATGATGCCACATCGCAATTCAAAGTTCGTATCACTCTTTCCGCTTTGCCAGTCGTTTGTGAGCAGGCTGGTTTGGTAACTTTTTGATTGATATTATAGTTTATTACCTGTTTTAACAAATAGGTGTTTACTTATGCCTTGACATTCACGTCCATTATCGGAATAAATACATTAAATAGTATATTATTCTTCATCAATAAAATTTATTAACTCATTAAATTTAAAATAATTTCACGTTGAAACGGTATAGACTCCTGAATATTTTTAACAAAAATTGTGCTTTTTTTAATAAAGAAATACCTTGTTTTATTGCTAACTATGTTATAACTATAAGAAATTTAAAGATTAATTGGTAGAATAAAAAAAGCGCCATATTCTCTATTTTATTTTTAATATTAATTTAATAAAAACAATGTTTTATAAAATAATTGTTATGTTAAGAATAATTAAAAAAGTTGGTAGAAATTTAAACTAAAATATTTTAATTATAAAACAAAATGTTATAATTGGTCTGTTCCCTATGCACATAGGGATAAACCGCACCTGTGACGATTTCCTTAGCTTTATCAGGACTGTTCCCTATGCACATAGGGATAAACCGCACGAATGATGTTGAAGCAACTTCTTTGGAATTAATATTTAGAGTATAAATAATGGAATGGCAACACATTTTCAAACAAAAAATGAAGGGGGTAAATGTTTTTTTAATTCGACGGGAGGCAAGTAGCCTAACGAAGAATGTAATCGTTTCTGATTATACCAATAGGCATAAGTCGAAAAAGCGCGTTATAACTCAGCTGTTGAGTTGAAACGTTGGCCTTTTACAAACTCGGTTTTAATTGTTTTAAATGTCGCTTCCGCTACTGCATTGTCATAAGGACACCCTTTCTTGCTTAATGAATGCGTGATATTAAATGTCTTAAAACACGCCTCTAACAACCGATTATCAAACTCTTACCCTCGGTCTGAATGAAATAAATTCAATCTCGATAATGGTTGTTTAATTTGACTTAATGCCGACATGACAAGCTCTGCCGTTTTATGTTTACCAACATGATAACCGACAATCTGCCTATCGGATCAATTCACTAAAACACATAAATAATTCCAACGTTGGTTAACTCGAATATAGGTTAAATCCGCGACAACAATTTGCTTTTTATCACCCACATCAAATTGCCGTTGTAAGTGATTTTCTGCGGCTGTTTCATTAACTCCGGTATATTGACCGATAACTGACTAAACTCAGTAATCACCCCATACAAGGTGCGCTTATCAGTCACGGTGGGTAAGTCACTTAATGAGCGGATAGCGGAAGTGAATTTAATCTTTTTTTAAATATTAGAGAAAATACTTCCTACAATTTTTCAGAGGGTTTCCATTTAGTAGAAATCAGCTCAAGTAAGCCTGGAAAATCTTTTTCAATTTCTTTTCTTCTTAAAGTTGCCAGAGAGCAATTCCCCCGATCTACCTGAGATATGAGTCCAGCCTCTCTTAAAATTTTGAAATGATGTGAACGAGTAGCTTTTGTTAATTGCAACCCAAATGATGTGCAATGCCTCTCAGCTCCAGGGGCATCTTGTATTAAACTTTGAATAATCCATAAACGAGCTGGATCACTTAATGCTTTAAATATTTTAATTAAATTCATTTTTTCTCATAAGTTCTTTTTCTTATTTAAATGCTTAAAAAATTGACATTTAGATAAAAATGTAATATTAATAGAAGGTTCGATAAATTTCAAACCTTGTGTGTAAGTAAAATACAACCCGCTGAGCATACTACAAGATTATCAATAAAACATAAACTATTTAGTTTATTACTTACAATAATAAGGGAATAAATATGAATCTCGCCTCTGTTGACAAAAAAAACTCTATCCTCTTAGAAAATTGTCAAACAATTAAAAAACAACTAGTTCATAGAATAGCTATCAATGAAGTATTTCTCACTGACATGAAGCAATTGTCTAACAATAGCTACGTTATTGCTGCTCAACTACCAAGAACTCACATGTACTTTAATGATGTAGAAAATGGATATTATGATGCAACTCTATTGTTAGAAGTATTCCGTCAAGTATCAATTTGTATTACTCATCATTTTTATAACATACCTTACTCAACTAAATTTATTTTTAGCTTGGATACGGGATGCAAAACTGTATGGGACAAGAGTTCGCTAGATTAGAAATTTGTACCGTTATTAAAATACTACTCACATTGTAGCCCGATTTGAGCTTAGACCAAAAATTTATTAAAGATATATCATGGGATGAGGGAATTGTTTTAAGACGCCCTAACACATTACCTGTCGCGAGTTGTAAAATATTTAACTAGAGAACTTACAAATGAATAAAAAAATTGACAATCCCAAAACAGCCATTGTATTAATATCCATATTGCTTGCTGTATTTGTAGTACCAACATCTATCTCAGGAACCGCGATTGCACTACCATTTATAGGTGCTGATCTCTCTGCTAATTTAACTGCACTACAATGGGTTGTTAATAGTTTTAATTTAACCTTTGCTTGTTTTACTTTGTTATGGGGATCATTCGCAGATAATTTTGGTCATAAAAAATCATTTATAGTAGGTGCAACTATCTATACGGTTGCTTCCTTATTATCCGCTATGTCCATTACTCCTTTAATGCTTGATATAGCTCGAGGTTTGGCCGGTGTGGGTGGTGCTGCTATATTCTCATGTGGAAGTGCCATACTAATCAAAACTTTTGATGGAGAGAAGAGAACTAAAGCATTCGCATTTTTTGGAACAACAGCGGGCATAGGTATTACATTTGGCCCAACAATATCAGGTTTTTTGTTAGACTTATTCAACTGGCGAGCTATTTTTATATTACATACCGCTGTCTTGGCTGTAGTAATACTAATGACACCAACTATAACAAAAGATAATCTTACTAGACTTCAACATCCATTTGATAAAATTGGGTCAATAATTTTCACCATAGCTTTGTTTCTATTAATGTTTTCAATTAGTGAAAGTGCCCAATGGGGATGGTTAAATATAAAAACATTAATATTGTTGGGTGTAAGCTTTCTTTCGGGTGTTATATTTGTAATGTATGAAAAATCGATCACTAATCCAGTGTTAAATCTAACGCTATTAAAAAATAAAAAATATGTAGGTTTGATTCTCGTTCCTGTTGTTGCTAGTTTCAGCTTTGTTACTTTACTTACCTATTATCCAAGTTATTTAATTGGCGTTATGCAGTTCAGCCCTTCTTATGCTGGCATTATCATGATCACATTAACTGTTCCCGTATTATTCTGCCCTTTACTGGCAGGAAAAATTGTTTCATCTGGAGTCTCCGCAATATCTATTATATTTGTTAGCCTTATTTTAATGATTTTTGGCGGAATTTTATTATTTTTAGTTGGTGGTGTTGATGGACCGCTATACCTAATCGGTTTTGCATTATTTATGATCGGTGCTGGAATGGGACTAACAGCAGGACTTGTTGATGGACTAGCGTTAAGCTGTGTTGAACCTCATCATACAGGTATGGCAGCTGGCTTATTGAATACATTACGTTTAGGTAGTGAAGCCATAGCAGTTGTATTATATGGTTCATTATTAACAGCTAATCTTAATGGTATTTTACCAGATTTATTAATAAAATATAATTCATCAATCGATGTAATAGAAGACTGGATAAATTCAGTAGCTAGTGGAAATCTCACCGCGCCACTATCTAATGTTGCTACAAATATTCAGCCAATTATGCTTAATGATATCATTACGAGTTATCATAGTGCCTTCAATTTTACATTAGCTATATTAACTATTATTAGTACAATAATCTGCTTGTTTAGCATATTGTTGTTGAAGAGGAAGAATGTTCCCATTAATTAAGGAATCTTCTTTAGAATTAGTATCAATGATGATAATGACAGTGTAAATACCCCAAACTTAGTACAAGATTCAAGTAGAAAATAATACTACTTGTTTTAGTGTTTTATATTCAATCGGCGTCATATTATTTAATGCTTCATAAGGTCTTTCGGTGTTATAACTGGATAACCATGATATTCAGCCAGTTTATCTAAGTAACGAGTAATTCTCCCTGCCGGTAAGCTTACTGCAATATCAATGCCTAGCGCCTCACGATTAAAGTCATCGAGGACATTGAATGTCCTAAAGCGACGTTGATTACCACTACTGTCACTCATAAAATCCATTGACCAACATTCACCTTGTTTATTGGGTACTAATAACCTTTCCGGGCATCGTGGAGGAATGCGCTGTTTACGCTTTACCCTTACTTTTGAAGTTTGTATATCAACGAGAAAACAATAGGGTTGACCATTTAACCCAGACCCAGGAATAAAAATTTTGTGCGAAATGTTATCTGGTACAAAACTAATACTAGGAGCTATATAAGTTTCTTTAGTAACTTTGACTAACCTACTGATTTAGTCGCCTATATTTTTATTCCTCGATAAGTAGTATTATCTAGTTTAATATTCATAGTGTTCATTAGTAATCCTATAAAATTATAAAAACTATAAATCCTGACACTTAAATATTATATTCAGGAAAAATGGCCACTAAGTTCCAATTTTTTCCGTACAATATTTCTAGCTCTATGAAGTCTACTTTTCACTGCTTCAATGCTTAGTCCAAGAATATCGGCCACCTCTGGAGCTGTTAATTCATTAATATCTCTTAGAATTAAGACAGTTCGATAAGTGCCCGGAAGAGAAATTATTGCTCTACTCAAGTCAATTTTTAAGACTGATTGTTCTGAGCTACTAATATAATTAGCTTCATATAATTGTTCTACCTCATTTGGAGCCATATGAAAATTTTTTTTATTTGACCTAAAAATTCGATAACATTCTCGTTCGATGATACGAAACAACCATGATGACAATGCAGAGATTGTACGTAAGACCTCTATTTTTTTATATAAAATCCAAAGAGCAACCTGCACTGCATCTTCAGCATCCTCAGCATTAGAACAAACTTTTCTTGAAAAACGATTTAGATCTGGTTGACATATTTCAAGTAATTTTAGTAAAGCTACTTGGTCACCAGAACGAGCCAATACGATAAGATTTTCATCAATTTTATTCATAAACACTCCTTATTTATCTACATAGAAGAGATTTAATTCTATAAAAAGGATTCAAATATTTTATATTTTTTTAAATAGAATATAAAAATCTGTAATATTTAAGTGTTAAAAATATGATAACTATAAGATATATATCAATAACTAGTAATTATATCTATTATATAATGCCATCAATTTTTTACTATCGAAAGTAGGTAATAACATCATAATTCTTTATGAAGAATAACCTCTCTCATAAAATATGACAACGATTGTAACTATCCCCTAAAATAGCTAATAAATCGCCTTTTCTTACTTTATGATTATCAAGTACTAGAACATCAGTTATAATTTCAGGTACTCTAGTGGGCACAATACTTACATTCCCATGAACATAAGCATTATTTGTCTCTTCGAAAAAATAACCATGCCAAACCATTCGAACTAGTACAATACAACCAATCATAAATCCCACACCCAAAATATATTTCTTCAAATTTTTACGAATATTATTTGAAGATAATTTTTTTCATCTTCTTGCGACATCTTATCTAACCTCTATCACCATGTTATGGCTTTCATTCTTCTAGATAAACATAGGGTGCATAGTTCTGTTTTAAGAGCTATTAGAACTAGTAAATTTCGGGTCAAAACTATGCAATCTACGACCACCTCACATATGCATATAAACTATTTATCTTTTTTTGCGCATGGTTCACAAGTTTTACCTGAACTATAAATAGTAAGAATGAGACCTATAACCCAGCAAGCAGGGCATCCTCGCAATACCACAAATCCGCAAATAGCAGAAACCCCCCCTAACACTACAGTTAACAGAGTACCTTGAATAAACAAATAGATGGCTAGACCTAAAAAAACAAATCCTAGACACCCTCGTAACAAATGAACTACAACAGAAGAACTTTTAAACATATTTTCGCCTCCAAAGTTATTATGTTTAGTATGCAATTTAATCGAAGAAAATGGTTTTCCATTCACATTTAAATGTAAGTTGCAAACCTGCTTACATAAAGTGCATATAAAACTAAAAAAGAATTCAAAAAAAATTCATTTAATTTTAATGAATTTAAGTGCAATAAATCTGAGTACAGTCTTTAGCTTCCTTGAAGTAAATAGTTTTTATGAGTACCGAACTTCAAGGAAAACTACAATTAATGATTTAATCTATTTTTCTTTTCGCGATAAAACACATAAGGCAAAAACCCGTAACGCCAGTACAAGCTAAAACACATCCTACTGCTATGGCTATCCACATAACTAAATTAGTTGGTGCAAAAAGAAAACCCAAGCAAGCAATACACGTGCCAATAAAAACTCTACATACACGTTCAAAACTAGGGACATTTTTTTTAAAATTCATCATCTACCTCTCTTTTTTATGGTTAAAGATTAATCTCACTAATAAAGAGCTAGCCAAATTAAAAAAGGATTCAAAAAATTTTCATTTAAATTTAGTATCAATGATTTTAGATTTAATAAATTTGAGTGCAGCCCTTAATTACGGTTTGCTGATATTTAAAGTGCATAGTGGATTAGACAAAAAGATGAGTATATGTTGTTACAAATAAAACATTAAACAAAATTATTATTAGCTTAGCATTAACATACTGATTAACTAGACAGTTCTTAGATGTTTTATAAATTAACGAATAGGTATTTTCTCCAAGAAAGTTATACAAATTAACAATTAATCCCCCTTATTTCCCCTAATTGGATATTATTTAATTTAATATATTACATATAATAAAATAAACTGTGTTTGAGTATATACAATATGATATATAACAATAAGAAACGAAGAACTTTAATGTAAATACCCCAAACTTAGTACAAGATTCAAGTAAAAAATAATCCTGCTTGTCTTAGGGTTTTATACTCAACAAAATACGAGTAGATAATGGACAGGAATTTACTGGAAGAGTCTTTTCCAACGGGGCAAAATCACACGGTATCACTCTTGATTATATTGAGCCCAGTAGCCCATATCAAAATGATTACATTGAACGATTTAACCGGACTTATTGAACTGAAGTGTTAGATTTGTATCTTTTTAACAACCTAGAGCAAGCAAGGTGAATGACCGAAGAATGGCTAACCAGTTATAACACCGAAAGACCTCATGAAGCACTAAATAATATGACACCGATTGAGTATAAAACACTAAAACAAGCAGCATGATTTTCTACGTCTATTTTGTACTAACTATGGGGTATTTACAAATAAAAGCCCATTGTTTTAATTTCTTCATATAATGTTTTATTCAAACTTTGAAGTGTCGGTAGCACAAACCCGAAGACGATGACCATCGGGATCATTTCCTACAAATGTGTATCCGAAATCGAGCATTTGGGGTTCAAGTTCAATTTTGACGTTTAGTTTCTTCCATGTCGAATAAATCTCATCTACATCATTTTTTGTTACATCACTAAATGACAACTCAAAACCACCATAATGATTGGGTGCCTTTGGAGTTATTTCATCAGCCCCTTGTAGCCCCAAAATAAAATTATCATTCAATAAAAATACAGCGAAACCAGGATAAGTTTCAACAGGTGGGCGTCCTAGTATTTTTGTGTAAAATTCTGTACTAGTATCGACATCTTTGACATAAACAATAACGCTATTAGGTTTAAACATTTTTTGTTTCCTTTTGGTGATAAAATTTAATTTACTTAATTTTGGTTATCTATATTATGATGTAGCATTGCTGACAACTGTATGTCATATTTAAAATTTAATATAAATTATTTTGTAAACATAAAGCATGAAAATTAATCGTATAATTACTATCATCATGGTATTGCTTCAAAGAGAAAAAATAAGCGGTAAAGAATTAGCAGAAAAATTAAATGTATCATTGCGGACTATTTATCGAGATATACAAGTTATTGAGGGAGCTGGTATACCCATTATTACGTATCAAGGAAGTGCTGGTGGAATAAGTATTTTAAAAAATTATAAAATTAGTAAAGGTTTATTCACTAAAGAAGATGTCATTGTATTATTAAAAGGCCTGAACTTATTATCCTCACCAATTTTAAATGAAGATGAAAATGTGAGAACGCTAGAAAAGATCAAAAGTCTTTTATCAAAACACGATCTCGATCAAGTAAGAAATGATCTAAGCCAACTAACTGTTGATTTATCGCCTTGGCTTTCTAAACAGAATATTAATAATAAAATATCGATCATCAAGGAGGCAATAAATAAACAATTGCGTTTATCTTGTGAGTATATAAAACTGAAAAATAAACAAGATTCTCGTCTAATTGAATCATATAAACTCGTTTTCAAAGAAAAAGAGTGGTACTTGCAGGCTTTTTGTTTAAGTAGAAATGATTTTCGGCTATTTAAACTGTCTAAAATGTCTAACATAAAAATAACGAATACCAAATTTATAAAACAAACCACGCCTGATGCACTTTCTTCATTCGAAAAAGACATGGAAAAAAGAGTCTTTAAAATAAAATTATTAATAGATAATTCCATTTTAGAACGTATTTTAGATTACTGCGATGAACAAGATCTTCATAAATTAAACGATAAACAATATATTGTGGATTTTAACTTTATTGACGATGATTATAGTTATGGTATTTTGATGAGTTTTGGGCATCAATGTATTTGTTTAGAGCCTGAATATGTTCGTAAAGAAATGATTGAAAGAACGAAAAAGCTAATTAACTCTTATAAAAAAAACGACAATTTATTTCTTTCAAATTATTATCTTAAATAATTTGCTATGTTCTTAGTGCTATCAATAGTACTTAAAGTGTTCATTTATGATTTTACTAATAAAATCAGTTGATAACATTGGTGTTTTATACAATCATCCCCCACCATTACAAAAAAAACCAATAAAATCAATGCCTTTTTCTGACCGATTTTTTATAAGAAATAAGGCTGTATTTTGTTATAACAATAGGATAGGTTTATTCTGAGGTTGTATTGCAATTAAGGGAAAGTCGCTTACAAGAAATGTGTAATAAGTAATAAAATGCCCTCATTTAAAACTAAACGAGGGCATCAATACCTAGTTTTTATTTATTAAGCAACACCAGGAATGGTGAAATCCATAATAAGTAATAAAGTTGGTAAAATAAAGATAGATAGGACCGTTGATGCAAAGAAAATGCTTGATGCTTGTTCTTGCTCAACATTCCAATTATAAGCCAAAATAACTGCTGTTGATGCCGTTGGCATTGCCAATAGGAATACTAGCTCTTCAGCCTCCATCCCTGTGATACCAAATAAATATACGGCAATAAGTGCAACAATTGGCGTAATAAAACTTTTCAATACAATATTGACCATTAATGGTTTAGATAATTTCAATTTAACCCCATGAATACCAACACCGACCGCAATAAGCGAAATAAAGTTACAGGCATTTGACATAATATCAAAAGTGTTAAATACAAAATGAGGTAACCATTGAGTTCCATCGGTGACACTAACAATTAGCCCTAAAATCACAGCTAAAAACATCGGTTTCATGAGCGAGTTTTTTACTGCACTAAAGATCATATCGCCGGTGACTTTACCGCCAGATAATTTAGTATCACAGAGTTCTAATAAGAAGATTGTCATTGGAATCAATGATAATGCGACAACAAAATTAGCAATCGCGACCGAAATGGTAGATGCTGCCCCAAGCATCAACGTTAAAAAAGGCACCCCCATTCCGCCCATATTGGGAAAGCAGCAAAGCATTGCATTCATTGCTGTTGATTTTAACTCTTTATGCAAAATGTATTTATTGGTTAAAAAGCAAATTATCCATAAAAATGACATAGTGCAGAAAAAGGCAATCATCCAAATACCATTAAATATTTGCGACGGTTTAGCATGAGAAGTATGCACAAAAAGCAATGCAGGAAAGACAAAGTTTGATACCAGTCCAGATAATAATTTTTTAGAATCCTTCGAAAAAATTCCTTGTTGTACACAGAACCAACCAAGAAAAATTAACAAAAAAACCGGAAGACAAGAACTAACAACTTGTCCAACTGCTGACCAGATTAGATTCATTTTTTTAAAACTCCTAAAATAATATTACTTAAAAGACAAATTCGGTAATGGCCGGTAACTTCAGATTAGAGATTATATTTATATACCTAGCTAAAATAAGTGATTACAAAATCGCATATATTTTATTACATGCAAAACAGCGTTCTTTTTGTTGTAAATTGTTATTATTAAATGCTATTTCACATTTAGTATGCTTAATAAAAGACATTATTAATGTAGGAACCTTTTGTTATATTTCAATGAAAATATAGTAACTTGAAAGCATTATACTGATTCTTATAGACCTTGTGTCAACCAAGATCTTTCGACTGTCTTAAAAAAACAAAAAAACACGAAAATTTGGCTCGATATTTACTAAAAATAGCAATTTATTTCTTTAAAAAACAACAAATAAGTAAAAAAAAATAACAAATGTTAAAGTATGGTAAAAATTAATATTGCACTAAAATTCTTTAAATAACAGTTTTCGTCATATTTTATTTGCTATAAAAACTACTAAAATCAAATTTAATTAATTGATTTAATTTTTTTATATCAAATTACTGCTATAAAGATATTTTGCTGATATTTATATAATGAAGATAAAAAGAGAAAACAATATATAAAAATTTGCTTATTAATAGTCAATTAATAATTAACATAATGTAAATCATTTATGCCACATTGTAAAATGTGTAATCCCATTTAAACTAATTTTAGCTTAAAAAGCTTATTTAGCTTTTTATTTTTATCGATAAACACCATTTTGCCCAAATAGTAATTAAGCGCTATTATTCAATAGCTAGAATAGAGTTTCTTTTTTCATTATAAATGGGTAAGCGGTGTTGTGCCAATATTTACAAGAACAATTAATAGTTGTTGTTGGCTAAAAAATCGCATCATACACTGATGTACCAAATTATATAAATGCTATGATCCCATATTCACAATTGAACTACGAAAACGCCTTAAAGCAATTAAAAAGAAAACGGTACCAATTGCCAATAACCATGCAAACGAAGTCCAGACCACACTTAAGCCAGCACCTCGATACAATATTGCCTGTCCTAATTCAACAAAATGCGTTGTTGGGGCAAACATCATAATATTCTGCACAATTTCAGGCATACTTTCGCGCGGAGTACTCCCCCCTGATAGCATTTGTAATGGTAACAAAATTAAAATAAGTAACATTGCGAATTGCGCAGTAGATTTTGCTACGGTTGCCATAAAGATACCAAGTGACGTTGTCACAAAAAGATGTAGCGCTGCACCAATCAAAAATAAAGCTACCGAACCTGCAATTGGTACATTTAGCCAACTATGAACAACAAGTAACAACGCTACCCAAGTTGATATTAATACCACAAGTCCCATTGACCATACTTTGGATATCATAATTTCAAAAGGGGTAACAGGCATGGCAAGAAGATGGTCAATCGTACCATGTTCACGCTCTTTCATTAAAGCAGCACCAGTTAAGATAATAGATAATGTTGTCACAATATTGATAATTTCCATGACCGAACCAAACCAAGATCGCGTTAAATTAGGGTTAAAAGCAGTATGCACTTGTATATTAACTGGCAAATTTGTTACCTTACTGTAACGGTTGACATATTCAGTCACTTCACCAGTAATAATTTGTGTTATATAACCATTTCCGACAAACGCTTGCCCCATCCTTGTTGCATCAATATTGAGTTGAATTTCTGGATTTTGATTATTTAGCACATCACGCTGAAAATTAGGCGGAATATTTAAAGCAAACGTATAATTATCTGTATCCATGCCACGATCGACATCATCCATTGAATATAATTTAACAGGAGTATTAAACATTGGCGGATAAAAGGCTGTAATAATTTGTCTTGATAAGGGTGAGTTATCTTCGTCAACAACGGCAATCGAGGCATGATGTAACGAGTCAGAAGTTGCCGTTGCAGCAATATAAATATCAAAGGTAAAGCAATAGGCAATTAATAGCAACATGATAGGATCACGCAATAACCCCCATAACTCTTTAATCCCTAAGCGATAAATATTAATTAAACTTTGCATAATATCTATCCCTCTTGCTTTTTAAGGAGAAAAATACTGGCACCCAATACAATAGGGATTGTGATCAATAAAGCAAATATTGAATTATGCAGATCGATAAAACCAAGCGCTTTATTAAACACACCACGAGCAATAATTAGCATATGCGTTGTTGGATAAACCTCGCCAATATAACGGCCACCGCCTTCTAGAGATGCGACAGGGTTGAGCAATCCTGAAAATTGAATTGCTGGTAACATTGTCCCTACGCAAGTTAAAAAGATAACGGCAATTTGGCTACGGGTGACAGTCGAAGCCAACAAGCCAAAACCCGTTGAAATAATGCAGTAAGCAAATGCTGCTAGGCACAAAGTAAACAAGCTTCCTTTTACAGGCACAGCAAAAATGGTGATTGCCATAAATAACAATAATAAAAAGCTAAACATAGAAATAATGATATAAGGTACTTGTTTGCCTAGCAAAAATTCAGCTTTAGTTACTGGTGTTACATATAAATTAATAATCGAACCCATCTCTTTTTCACGCACGACCGATAAAGCTGCCAGCATTGATGGAATCATTAATAATAAAATAGGTATTACCGCCGGTACCATGGAAGGTAAGCTTTTAATATCAGGATTATAACGATATCTTGTTTCTATATTTGCCAAGCTAGTTGAGGATTTTCCTGTTACTTCTTTTACTTTTTCACTTAACCAAGCAAGATGCATGCCTTGCACATAGCCTTTGATTGTTTCGGCACGTAACGGCATTGCCCCATCAATCCAAATAGCAATATCAACAGGATCGCCTCGTTGTATGTCACGACCAAAATTTGGTGGAATTTCAATCGCTAAAGCAATGTCATTACTGCGCAACCGCGCATCCATATCGTTATAATCAGTGATAGGTGCCCTTTCAATAAAATAACGTTTAGAGCCCGACAAATTTAGAGTATAATTTTGGCTGATTACACTTTGATCGCGATCAAGCACAGCAAAACGCAGATCTTCAACATCCATCGTAATGCCATATCCCATAACCAACATTAAAATTGCTGAGCCTAATAATGCTAATAATGCTCGCAAAGGATCACGAGATAATTCAAGAGTCTCACGCCATAGACAACCTATCATACGGGTAAAATTAAATCCTTGAAGGTGATGATTTGGTAGTGTTTTTGTTGCTTGATTGAGTATTTCTTTTGGCGGTTCAACAGAGCGTTCTTCTGCATTACTATCATCAGCCCCTGCATCAACAAGATAACGAATAAAGGCCACCTCTAATGTTTTAGCATTTTTGGAGCTGATAATGTTATCTGGCGTATCACTTGCTAATACTTTACCCGCATGCATTAATGAAATTCGATCGCATCTTGCGGCCTCATTCATAAAGTGAGTTGTGATAAATACCGTTACTTTATCTTTTCTAGAAAGTTCGATAATTAAACGCCAAAAATCATCGCGAGCAATGGGGTCAACGCCTGATGTTGGTTCATCAAGGATAAGAATTTGCGGATTATGCACAACGGCAACTGACAATGAAAGCCGTTGCTTTACCCCTAAAGGTAAACTATCGGGCAGATTTTGTGCGTCTTGTTCTAAACCAAAACGTTTCAGTAATTCTTCAACGCGAGCGGAAATTTTACTTTCTTCAATACCAAACAGACGCGCATGTAGAACTAAATTTTGTTTGACTGTTAACTCACTATATAAAGAAAATGCTTGAGACATATATCCTAAATGACGCCTAACATTAATATCACTGGCATCAACCGGTTTACCAAATAACCATGCCTCACCTGATGAAATCGGTAATAAACCCGTTAACATTTTCATGGTGGTTGATTTACCACAGCCATTTGAGCCTAAAAAACCAAATATTTCACCTTGTTTAATTGAAAAATTAACATGATCAACTGCAATAAAATTACCAAACTGTTTAGTTAAATCTTTTGCTTCTATGGCTGTTTGCAAATCTTTATTAAGATCTAAAGGTGGAATTTCGACAGTTTGATAACCTTGTCTAGCGCTTTCTGGCATGAGCTGAATAAATGCATCATCTAAATTATTTTTTCCTGTTTTAGCTAGTAATGATTTTGGTGTGCCAGTTTCAAGAATTTTACCGCCATACATCGCAACCAACCAATCAAAGTTTTGGGCTTCATCCATGTAGGCAGTTGCCACAACCACACTCATTTGTGGTCGTTGTATACGAATTTTATTAATTAACTGCCAAAATTGGGCTCTTGAGAGCGGATCGACCCCCGTTGTGGGTTCATCAAGAATTAACAAATCAGGATCGTGGATTAACGCCGAACATAAGCTAACTTTTTGTTTCATACCACCGGACAGTCGCCCTGCTGGTCTAGATAAAAATGGATATAATCCAGTACTACGCGTTAATTCATCAATACGGCAACGACGCTCAGCCGCATCATTACCAAACAAACGAGCAAAAAATTGCAAATTTTCTTCAACAGATAAAGTAGGATAAAGATTTTTGCCTAATCCTTGCGGCATATAGGCAATACGTGTACAGACGTTTTTGCGGTGTGATTTGTCTTTCATATCACCATCTAAAACATACACTAAGCCTTCTTGAATAACATGTGCACCAGCAATCAGCGATAATAAACTCGATTTTCCCACACCATCAGGCCCAATAAAACCCACCATGCATCGCGGTGGAATGGCTAAACTAATATTATTGAGCGCACAGTTTTTTTTGTAATACAGTGTGACATTACTTACTTTTGCCACTGCATCATCAATGGATTTAGCTTGGTTTAATAAAACTAAATTCTTATTGTCTGAATCTGACATCTGCTATCTCCAATTATTCGGTTGGACATTTTGCAATATCAGATAAGCCAGCTGGCCATGGCGTTTTAGGATCAAGTTTAACCCAAGCCACGCCAGGTAAACCTGTTTTAACTTGAGTAATATAACATTTTAATAATTCAGGGCTTAATTGTGCTTTAACTCTAAACATCAATTTTTGACGTTCATCTTTTGTTTCAACGGTTTTTGGCGTAAATTGGGCAACGCTTGAAACAAACGAAATTTTAGCTGAAATCGCTTTATCTGGTAACGCATCTAAAATAAGTCTGACTTCATCACCAATAGCCACCTTACCCGCGACAGTTTCAGGTAAAAAGAAAGTTAAATAAACATCATACAAATTAACTAAATTTAGTACTTTACCGCCCGACGGCAAAACTTCACCTAACTGAGCAATGCGATATTGAATACGACCATCAACAGGCGCTATTAAAGTACTATCATCGATATCAGCTTGAATTTGCCTTATATTAGCGCTGGCAACATTAATAGCAGCTTTAGCACTATCAACACCAGCCTGAGCAACAGCAATGGCAGCATCTGCCGCTGTAACTTGAGATTTTGCTGAATCTAACGCTGCTTTAGCACTATTAAATTTAGCGGTATCATCATCAAATTGTTGGATGGACAATGCACCTTTCTGATAAAGCGCAGTAGTTCTCTGTAAATGTTTAGATGCAATATCTAAGTCACTTTCACGTTGACTTACGTCGGCTTGAGCGGCGACTTTATCGCTCATTTTTAATTCAACTTGTGATTGAGCACTAGCCTCATTACTGATTGCTTGCCCATATTGCGCTTGTGCTTCGTTTAATTGTGCCTGTAAGGTGTCAGTCTGCATAACCACAAGTGGTTGGCCAGCTTTAACAAAATCGCCTTCATCAACATTAATTTTTTCAATTCTACCAGCTAATTTAGCTGAAATATTAATTTCGGTTGCTTCAATGCGTCCATTACCACTAGCAAAATTCGAACCATATCCATCTGTCTTCAATTGTTGCCATAAAATAAAAATAATAGCAATAATAACAACTGCAATAACAATCCATTTCCTGCTTATATTTTTCATATAACACCTTATTTTTTAAAATTCATAAGTAATCTCAACGAAATGACAAATCGTGATAGGCTATTAGATAGCATTGATTAAATAGTATCAGATGTTTATGGCAAATAAAATCTGTTCACAAAATAAACGCAATAAAAGCTAAAATAGCAAATTTAGGCAAGGTGGATTTATGTTTAAAGTGTAAGAAATGATTACTTTCTTTATAATAACTAGAAAAAATACTGTAAACAACTCGAGTAATTCCTACAGCTAAACAAATAAAAAGAATATAATAATTCCAGAGTGTGCCTAGGATGTTACTGCATTGTTTTAAAAATACTAGATCTGAATCATCTCTATAAATAGCCATTAATACTCTCCTTATTAATTATTGATAATCACAACACTATAACAATAAGAGTTTCCTTAATACGGAATTAGAAAAAATATTTTCAGATCTAATTTTGTTATCACTAATTCATTTGTTATTTCGAATTTAATATTTTGCATGCAATAGTATTTATCTCGATAAACTCTGCCCAACTATATTTATCTTTATAATTGAGCTGATATTGTTTATCTACACAACAAATATCTGGCCTTGTCTCATAAATGGTGCATAATTTTGTTTGATGGTCATAATAACGACATACCCCATTACCACTATCAAGAAATTGCGTTTCTTGCGAGCGATTAACATTGCAACAACAAGCTCCACATTGATAGCAAGGAAATGGGGAGGTATGACTCATAATGATTTTACCCATGAATGCACTGATTCTAAATTGCCAGCTTCAAATGGTAATTTAATTCCTCGGCGAGTGACTTCTTCTTTTAACAGAAAGCTGCGTTCTAGTTCATTATTGGTCGAGGTAAGATGCAATGTAAACGACGCTAATTGTTGTGTATCCATATTGAACTCTAGCCTTGCCAATTCTTTTAAATAATTATCTAACTCAATATTTAAAGCTCTAAAAAAATCGAGTGTTCTTTCGTATTTATCCTTAAATTTATCCAAAAATGCCCAAATTTTTTGAGGAAGAGCTCCTTTATCTAGATAGTGATTAAATGCTAATGTTAAAATACCAGTCGCTAGTGCGCTACAAAATGCAGATAACTCAGTGCCAAATGGAAAAGCAAATAATTGTGAACATATGCTATAAATAGCAGTACCACAAACAACGGAAATTCCTGCACTAATAATTTTGCTCACTTCTTTAGCTAATTCACTTAAAGTCAATGCATTAGGGTTGCAAAAGATTAATTTTATAGCTGTAGTAATATGCCCCCACATTTCCCGAATCATTTTTCCAAGCATTTTTTGCGTAGTGAAAAATATATTGGTAACAGTAGTGGTTACACTCGATAGCGCACCACTAACAGCGCCATCTTTGAAAGAATTAAAAAAATCTTTAAATTTTAATTTTATTCGTTCCCATATAGCATTAAATACATCGCTAATATCATTTAAAAAATTTTTTATAGAAAAGTTATATTTATTATTTACATAAATAGAAGGGAATTGATCTCGTAGTTCAAACCATGCTTCGGCAAGGATAAGCCCTAGCATCTGTCTTGTTCCCATTTTAAAACCAGAAAGTGTTGATTGATAAGCGACATCTTTAGCAAACTTACTGCTAGTATAATAGGCTATATTGACAGTTCTCTCGTATTTAGCCCGTGCTTTTTTGTCTATTTCAAGCATCTTATTGAAGTTTGCTTTTTCTTTATTTTCTAACTTTTCTAATGACTTTTTTTCTTGATCTGTTAACAATTTTTTCTGTTTTAATATAGCTATTTCTTGACGGGTTTGAGTAAGTTCATTTTGAAGTTTACTGACAAAGTCAGACATTGAACTTGCTTTTTTAGATTTATTTAATGTTTCATTGGTGAAATATAAATTACTACTGTCATTAGCAAGGTCAGTTCCTGATAATTCTGCTAATATTCGGCCTTGATCGTGATGTATTTCATTTGCAGCAATAACATGATCTAAATTTTTTTTATCATGTTGAGCAAATATTTCCCCTGTGTAAGCATCTTTTAAAGTATTTGCTTGATGAGCGATTTTTCCTTGTCGATTTGTCTCAATATAATTGGCATAAGAATGATATTCATGTGAATCATATTTTGGTTGTTGCTCTTTTCTTATTCTTTCACTATCAGTTGCGTAAATGTTTTGTCGTGCATTATGAACAGTATCAACATCTCCACCTACATTATCCTTAAATAATAAAAAATCTAACCCAAATGAAGTCACCAAAGATTTGACAACAGTATTATGTAACTCTTCGCTCCAATTAATTTCCTGTTTCATCATTATTTTTATTCCTCGTTAATATAATCAATAAAACAAAAGCCAGGTATTCTTGGCTTTTATCATTACATTTCCTGAGTAAAATCTTTATATTCTTTTTCTTTGTTAATTAATACATTATCTAATTCTTCTTGATTAAGAACATTAAATCCATCACTATCTTTTTCGACTTCAATAATACCATTTTCAGATACTTTTTTAATTTTAAAAAGTGGAGTTGTAATAATATCGGTCATAATAGCAGCCAATAAATAACCGTTATTAATAATTCTTAGACTCTTTTCCGTCATATCACTAATTGCTTGCCAGCCGCCTAGCACTACTATCTTTTCATGTATCTCTTTTAATGCAGAAAAGTATTCATTAAAGGTCCGATTAATTTTTTCTAACGACATATAAATTTTATCTACATAATTATTTGTATTAGATAAATATTTATCAATTAAATTCATTTTTGTTATTGCTTTATCAACTTCAAGTCTTGATTTTTCTGCATTTTTTAATAATTTTTCAGCGTGATTTGCATACGCAAAACCAGCAATAGCAATCATTGGTGCAATTGCAGCAGCACCTAAAACCATCGCACCACCTGCCATTCCCCAACCACCCGCCGCAAGTGATCCTCCACCGATAGCAGCCATAGTGGCATTATATGCAGCTACGCCTGATAAAGCGGCAATAGGTGTTCCTGTTGAAGCAGCTGCAAAAGCCATCACTCCGCTATATACAGCAAAACTTGCAGCTGCTCCCGCTGCACCAGACGCTGCAACCGTACCTAAAAACTCCACTGTAGAAAAAGAATATTCTTCAATTTTATCTATCTTAACTTTAGGAATAGATAACTTAAGATCTTTATTGTCTTTTCGTTTTAATTGTTTTAATAATTCGTCAGAAATTTTTTTAAATTCACCAAATGATTTACCAATATTAAGTTCTAATGTACCTAATCGCTCTAATTTCTGTTCTGAAACTTTGTTTAATACATCCAGTTCATCTTTTCGCTTGTTATATCGGCTTTTGGTTCTTTCTAAGATTTCATCAGCTTCTGATTTTAGTTGATAACCATCGTATGCTTTTTTGCCACCAACTGCTGCAGCGACTGCAGCTGCACCTGCAATAATAAAAGGTAATGCCATTGTTATTTCCTCGTTAAATTTATGTTAATTAAAAATATATTATGTTTGTGTTACAACAAACTTAAGATGTGATCATTTTTGCTTGCTCTCCAAACCCCCTAACCCATGCGTTTAACTCACGTTCACTAGATGTGGTGATAGTAAGAATAATTTCGCCATTTTCGATTTCTTCAATTTTCTGTTCATCGCACCAAATTCTTTCTTTGACATAACCAGCCGCTGATTTGGTAAATTGAATTGAAAAAGTACGAGGTTCATGTTCCGGTAAACCAAACGTAGTTTTATTTTGAATGTGATCTGGTACTGATATAGCAACTTTTTGGTTAATAAAATCTAATTTTTTTATTCGGTGGATTGCCAAACAAGTACTGTGTTTTAATTCTGTCGCAACGTTATTTGAAATTGCGCCATAAACATATAAGGCATGATTCATTGCAATTACTTTTTGCGGAATAAAATAGTGGTTTTTTCCTTGTTGATTACCACTAGCAATATAATGAATGTGGCAAAAAGTCTTATTTTCGATACACCTTAATAAGTTCTCAATAATGCTAACTTTATCTGAATAAAAATCCGATAGCTTTTATACCAACGCATTACATTTTAATTATACGTTAAATTATCAAATTGCTTTTCCAATCTATGGAACATAGAATTGGAAAATAATTATTAATGAATAGGGAAAATATGTCATATCGATCTTTTCTATCAATTAATCGTTTATTTAGATAAATTTAAGCATATTGTAACTATCTCCTAAAATAGTACAGCCAAAAAGTAGACATTCTAGTTAAAAAGCTTTGCCGTAAATATGACATGGATAATTCAACTTTTTATAAATGGCGGAGAAATATGGCTGTATGGAAAGCCCAGATATCAAACGTTTAAAATAATTTGAAGTAAAAAATAGCAAGTTTAAAAAAATGGTTGCCAAGTTAAGTTTGAAATCACAGCTTCTGGAAGAAATTATAAAAAAGCGCTAATGCTCATGCAAGCAAGTAAAATGTGGGTGGTTACACATGCTATTACAATTGCTATGAGCTGTGCTATGGTAGGATTAAGTCACAGTACTTACTATTATTAAGCTAAGTTACCAGATGATTCAATAATTAAGTTGCTTTTATTGATGCTATTTGTATGCTTTCTGATTTATTTATATTTAATTTTTTTTTAACGACTCTATTTTATAGAGTGAGACCTACTCAAATAGCTGCTAATATCGGTATTTATAAAATAAAAAAACAGCCTGTTCTTTAGCTATTTTTTTATTTTAAACTTGTTAGTTATTCCCACTCTATAGTCGCAGGTGGTTTTCCGCTTATATCATATACGACACGAGAAATACCATTGACTTCGTTGATGATTCGATTAGATACGCGCCCTAAGAAGTCATAAGGTAAATGAGCCCAGTGAGCGGTCATAAAATCGACAGTTTCAACCGCTCGCAGTGAAACGACCCAGTCGTATTTGCGACCGTCACCCATTACACCAACCGAGCGTACAGGTAAAAATACGGTAAAGGCTTGGCTGACTTTGTGGTATAGGTCTGCTTTATATAGCTCTTCAATAAAGATGGCATCGGCTTTGCGTAATAAGTCACAATATTCTTTTTTAACTTCACCAAGTACTCGTACGCCTAAGCCTGGACCTGGGAATGGATGACGATAAAGCATATCGTAAGGTAAGCCAAGTTCTAAGCCCACTTTGCGAACTTCGTCTTTAAATAGTTCTCGCAAAGGTTCGACTAAGCCCATTTTCATATCTTCGGGTAAGCCACCAACATTATGGTGTGATTTAATTACATGAGCTTTGCCGGTATCAGCAGCTGCCGATTCAATAACATCGGGATAGATAGTGCCTTGAGCTAGCCATTTTACATCTTTTAATTTTGCTGCTTCTTCATCAAATACAGCAACAAATTCACGTCCAATAATTTTACGTTTTGCTTCAGGATCGGCTTCACCTTTTAGTGCAGCTAAAAAGCGCTCTTCGGCATTTACTGCAATAATATTTAAGCCAAATTTATTACCAAACATATCCATAACTTGTTGTGCTTCGTTCAAGCGTAACAGACCATGATCAACAAATACGCAAGTTAACTGATCGCCAATGGCTTGATGCAATAGCAGTGCTGTAACTGAAGAGTCCACCCCACCTGATAAACCGAGTAATACTTTGTCATTACCAACTTGTTCTTTAATGCGCGCAATAGCATCAGTAATGATTGAAGATGGTGTCCAAAGTTTTTCGCAGTGACAGATATCAATCACAAAACGTTGCAACAACTCGAAACCTTTAACAGTGTGAGTTACTTCTGGGTGGAATTGAACACCATAAAATTGTTTTTCGTCATTAGCCATAATAGCAAATGGGCAAGTTTCAGTGCGACCAATCAGGGTAAAACAGTCAGGCAAGGCTGTTACTTTGTCACCGTGGCTCATCCAGACATCAAGTTGATCAATGCCTTGTTCACTTGTACTATCCAATATACCATCAGTTAATTTTGACGATCCCACAAGATCCACTTTAGCATAACCAAATTCACGTTGGTTAGAGCCAGTAACTTGACCACCCTTACCAACTTGAATTGCCATAGTTTGCATACCATAACAAATACCCAAAACAGGTACGCCGGCATTAAAGACATACTCGGGAGCTCGAGGGCTATTAGCTTCTGTGGTACTTTCAGGACCACCTGATAAAATAATACCTTTAGGATTAAATTGTTTAATTTTTTCTTCTGATACATCCCACGGCCAAAGTTCACAGTACACACCAATTTCACGAATTCTACGAGCAATTAATTGAGTAACTTGTGAACCAAAATCGAGGATTAATATGCGCTGTTGGTGGATGTCTTTTTTCATCAATTTTATTCCTAAACTATCAACTAATACAAAATTAGGCTGATATTGTACCATTTACCAAATAAATTGAGAGCATTAATTAAAAACAATTATAAATATTTTATATTATTAATAATGTTCAAATCATCTTATTACAAAATTCAATAACAGGGTCATCAAATTCACCTTGTAATAAGTCAACAAATCAAAAATTGAATTGTCTTTACTTAATTAGTAAGTATACTTACAATAAGTTAACTTATTAAAAGGAGGCGCTATGAATACCATTTCAATTTCTTTTATATTACCAACCAAAGCTAAACCAACTCAAATTTGGCAATACTATACTGATCTTAATTTAAGAAAATTATGGGAAACTGATCTTGAAGACTTTCGTATATTTGGTGACTTAAAAACAGGGTCTAAAGGTATTTTCAAATTACAAAATATACCGGAAATGGAAGTGACTTTATCAAAGATTATTGATGAGCAAGAATTTACAGAACAATTTGATATGCCTGAAATAGGTTTACTGTTTTTCTCACATCAAATTATTGAAATATCGCATAATCAATATGCTTTAAAATCAGAAATTTCTCTAAAACCGGATTCAAAAATGGATACTAAAGTATCCTATGATTTTATAAAACAGATTTCAGATGATATTATTGATAAAACTTACAAATTAAATGGCTTAGTTGAAGGGTAAATTATGACAAAGGACAATAAGTTTTTAACTCAATTCCAAACTGATTCTGAATCTATTGGTTTTGTTTTTATGAAAACTTATTCGTCCTGGCATACGAATATCAAAAATTGCTTGAAAAAACAGTCTATCACTCATCCTCAATTTATAGTGCTTGCAACGCTTGCTTATCTATCACAGCAACCAGACGAAATAACACAAGTTATTTTATCAAATAAAACAAATATCGATGTGATGACAATTTCCCAAATATTAGAGAATTTAGAAAAAAAGGATTATATAAAGCGCTCTTGCTCAATTAAAGATAGTCGAGCAAAATCCATTCAATTAACCCAAAAAGGATTGAATAAAGCAAATGAAACTGTACCTTTGGTTGAACAAATAGATAAAGATTTTTTTTCAACATTACAAGGTGATAAAGAACAATTTATGAAAATGTTATTAACTCTATTAAAAACCAACATGGAGGGATAAAATCATTTATTAATTTTTATTATTTATTGTTTTTATCAACTTTGAATGCTTGGACTTGACTTAAAATAAGTTTTTGAAGAACTCCTCACAAATTTCTAGCACAAAATACGTTAAAACTCAATCGCTATAACTCAAGCTTTTAAAACTCATCATTTGGCTAAATTTAATTAAAAAAGGTGATATTGCATCACCTTTTATCTATAGTTAAAACGTTTTGCTAAACTTATTTTGCAGCGTTTTGTTCTTGTGCTGATTGAATTGCGGTTAATGCAATAGTGTAGACAATATCATCAACTAATGCACCACGAGACAAATCATTCACAGGTTTACGCATACCTTGTAGCATTGGACCAATCGAAACAAGATCAGCTGAACGTTGTACAGCTTTATAAGTAGTATTACCCGTATTAAGATCAGGGAAGATAAATACTGTTGCTTTACCTGCTACTTGTGAATTTGGTGCTTTCGATTTTGCTACATCAGGCATTACCGCAGCATCATATTGCAATGGACCGTCGATCATAAGATCTGGACGTTTTTCTTGAGCAATGCGAGTTGCTTCTTTCACTTTTTCAACATCAGCACCTTGACCTGAACTACCTGTTGAATAAGAAATCATTGCAACGCGTGGTTCAATACCAAAGGCGATTGCTGTATCAGCTGATTGAATCGCAATTTCTGCCAATTCTTGCGCATTTGGATCTGGATTAATTGCACAGTCACCATAAATATACACTTGATCAGGCATTAACATAAAAAATACTGATGAAACAAGTGAACTACCCGGTGCAGTTTTAATTAATTGTAATGGTGGACGGATAGTATTAGCAGTTGTATGCACAGCACCTGAAACTAAACCATCAACTTCATTTGCTTCAAGCATCATTGTACCAAGTACTACGTTATCAGCTAATTGCTCACGAGCAATCACTTCTGTCATACCTTTATTTTTACGTAATTCAACTAAACGAGGTACATATTTTTCACGAATTAATTCAGGATCAACAATTTCAACACCTTGACCTAAACTCACGCCTTGAGAAGCGGCAACTTTACGCACTTCGTCCGGATTACCAATCAATACGCATTTAGCGATATTTCGCTCAGCACAAATTGCAGCTGCTTTAACTGTTCTTGGTTCATCACCTTCTGGTAATACCACTACTTTTTTCGCATTACGTGCAAGTTCAGTTAATTGGTAACGGAATGCAGGCGGCGACAAGCGACGTGCAGAATTCACCACTTCATTTAACGATTTAACCCATTTAGCATCGATATGGTCAGCCACATAATTTTGGGTGTTTTCCATACGTTCTTTATCATCAACAGGGATTTCTAAATTGAATTGTTGTAAATTGATCGACGTTTGGAAAGTGTTAGTTTTAACTGTAAATACAGGTAACCCTGTATCAAAAGCAGGTTGGCATAATTTTGCGATTTTTTCGTCGATTTCGTAACCACCCGTTAAAAGCACACCACCAATAGCCACACCATTCATAGCTGCTAAACTAATTGTTACTAATACATCAGCACGATCAGCAGAGGTCACTAAAAGTGCATTTGGTTGTAGATGACTGATAATGTTAGGCACACTACGTGAGCAGAAAGAGATATGTTTAATGCGGCGATTTTTGATATCACCTTCATTAATAATTTTTGCGTCAAAATGTTTTGCAATATCAATAGAACGACAAGCACTTAAATCCATATTCCAAGGAATACATCCAAGTACTGGCAATGGGCTATGTGCATTTAAATCATCGATAGTGATTTTTTTATCATCAAATTTAGGGGTGTGATAAATTTCAGCAACATCAGGACGAGCAAGGCTTTGTTCTTCAACTGGCGCATTGACTTTATTAACAATCACACCAACGATTTTTTCGTTTTTAATGCCACCAAAATTAGAACGAGCAATCTCAATACGATCTCTAAGTTGTTCAGGCGTATCTTTACCCATGTTGACCACAAAAATAATTTCGGCACCAAGGGTTTTAGCGATATTATTATTAAGCTCATTGGCAAAAGGATAATCTGATGTTGGTACAATGCCTTCAACCAAAACAACATCAGCACCTTTCGTGTTTTCAGCATAAAGGGCTACGATTTCTTCCATTAACACATCTTGTTGATTTAAACCTAATAGGTTTTCAACATGGCTCATTTTAAGCGGTTTTAGTGTTGGAATTGAAGTGTTATGACTAACTAAAGTTGTCGTATTGTCTGGCGCATCACCACCCGCTCTAGGTTGTGCAACTGGTTTGAACACGTTTAAGTTAATACCTTGACGCTCCATTGCTCGAATAACACCAAGACTCACACCAGTTAACCCGACATTGGTACCTGTTGGAATGAGCATAATAGTACGAGACATAATTGTTACCTCTTAATTCTTTATTGTATAAAAACAAACCGCCATTTAGGCGGTTTTAAATATTTATTACGCAGTCAGGCGCGCAGCATCTTGAGCAATGACTAGTTCTTCATTGGTTGGAATTACCATCGCAATAGCTGAACCGTCTTTAGTGATTGTGCCACCTTTACCAAAACGAGCAGCTAAGTTACGCTCTTGGTCAAGTTCGAAACCAAGAATAGTTAATTTTTGTAGTGCCATACGACGAACTTCTTCAGCATTTTCACCAATACCGCCAGTAAATACGATAGCGTCTAAACGGCCGTCTAAAAGCATTGCATAACCACCAATATATTTTACTAAACGATGAACAAACACATCTAAAGCATTTTTAGCGTTTTCGTCTTGCTCGTAATTATCAGTAACATAACGACAGTCGCTACTTACTCCTGTTAAACCTAATAAACCTGATTTTTTGTTTAAAAGATTATTAATATCAGCAACAGACATTTTTAAATTGTCATGTAAGAAGAACATAATCGCTGGATCGATATCACCACTACGGGTACCCATCACTAAACCTTCAAGTGGCGTTAATCCCATTGAAGTTTCAACACATTCACCATTTTTAATTGCAGTAATTGAAGCACCATTACCTAAATGACAAGTGATGACGTTAGTTTCTTCAACTGGTTTATTTAATAATTTTGCAGCTTCGCGACTAACATAATAATGGCTAGTACCATGAGCACCATAACGACGAATACCGTGTTTAGTATACAGTTCGTTAGGAAGCGCATATAAATAAGCTTCTTTTGGCATTGTGGTATGAAAAGCAGTATCAAATACAGCCACATTTTTATTTTTTAAGTGAGGGAATGCAGCAAAAGCTTCACTAATACCAATTAAGTGCGCAGGATTGTGTAATGGTGCAAAAGCTGCCGCATCTTCAATACCTTTTAATACTGAATCGTCAATTACAACGGACTTTGTATATTTTTCACCACCGTGAACAATTCGATGGCCAATAGATTTAATACTATCTAATAATTCTGGTTTTTGTGGGAAGATGCTATTAACAATAAAACGAATTGCTTCACTATGTGCAGCGCCAGCGCCTAAAGAAGCCTCGTTCTTAACACCATCAAGCTTCCACTTAATACGTGCATCAGGAAGATGAAAACATTCAGCTAACCCAGATAAAAACTCATCACCAGTTTCAGGGTTTATAATGGCAAATTTTAATGATGAACTTCCGCAATTAAGAACAAGAGCGTTATTACTTGATGACATAGTAATTCCTATAAATTGAATAAAAAGACATATACCAATCAAAATTGGTACATTAACACATGATTTAAAATCAATGCGACTACGCTAAGGTGACTTCTGATATCTTGCTTTTTGAGATAAAATAAAAAGAGTCCCTAATCTGAATAATACTATTTTAAGACAATCAGAAGTGAATGTCGAGGCATCGCAAAAACATGAATTTAATAAATACATTTAAAGCTGGGCAAAGATATATGAAGCTTTGCCCAATAGATAAACAGCTAGCACATTCATTTCCGGAATTAAAAATCATTAACCACATAAAAACCGCCACTAAATACTTACCTCCTATTGTTATAGGTTTAGTAGTTTGGCAATATTACATGCCAGCATCAATTGCGGTAACAGTAATAACTATACTATTTACCTTAAGCATGCCCCTGCAAGGAATATTTTGGTTAGGTAAACGCGCCCTATCGCCCTTACCACTTAACTTAATTGACTGGTATAACCAATTAAAATCAAAGTTAATTGCTAAAAAAATCATCGCCGAAAATAGTGAAGAAGATAACAATTTAACCTTTGAAGCATTTATGAAAATGATCAACCTGGCTAAATTACATTTAGGGAATTATTTTGGTCAAGACGATGATATTTCACCTTATGACAAAGACTAACAACAATGGCAAATTTACTCGCTACACTACAAAAGCAAATAGACCAATTAGAACAACAAGTTCATTTGGCAAACGAACAGAAATTTAAAGAGCCTTATTTTGACGAACAACTTTTTCATACCAATAAAATTGTAACGGATAAAACGTTTTACCTTGAAAAAATCAAACAAACGTATCACGCATTAGTTGCTAATATTGAATTAGAAAAAATTGAGCAAATTACTTTTTTATCAGAAACATTAATCAACCAAATGGCAGCGCTAACGCGCGAACTGGCGACCCACAACTTGCGTCAAAAAGAGCCCAAAGCCATTATTGAAGAAACCCTAGCCCAAAAACACATGCGCCATTTAGATTATTTACGCCGATTGCAAGAGATGAAATACGAGCTAGAACTATCGCAAGACGTCATCAACCAAAGCAAAATAGCCGCACTTGATAACCGAATTTACCGCTGTGAACAGGCGATTAAAAAAATTGAATTTGAGATGGAAAGTGACATTAATGATTTTTAATAAACAATTTTTTTATGCTCGATAGCTAATCATGCTACTTTAGCTATGACGAAAATTAAGTAATTGTGCATTAACTCAGTTTAAAACAAATATCGAAAAGTGATTGCATGTGTTTATTAAAATTTTATGTAAAAATAGTCATAGAAAATATTATATGTTTAATAAAACTAACTCCTTCTCAATATCATTGTTATATCCAAAATGAATATTGTTATAATTATTAATTAGTATCATCTTTTCAAGTTATCTTTATAATAATATTATTAAAAATAACTTAAGCTATCTGTTTACAAGTCATTTATAAGGATTCATTCATGAGTAACATATTTGATGACAACTCACAAACGATTGGTCATACGCCTCTTGTTCGTTTAAAACACTTTGGTCATGGTAATATTTTAGCCAAAGTTGAGTCTCGCAACCCAAGTTTTAGCGTCAAATGCCGCATTGCTTCGAATATGATTTGGGATGCAGAAAAGCGTGGTTTATTAACTTCAGATGTTGAATTAATTGAACCTACCAGTGGTAATACAGGCATTGCACTTGCAGCTGTTGCCGCTGCTCGTGGCTATAAACTAACATTAACCATGCCAGAAAGCATGAGTATTGAACGCCGTAAACTATTAAAAGCCTTAGGTGCCAATTTAATTTTAACTCCAGCAACCAAAGGGATGAAAGGCGCAATTGAGAAAGCAGAAGAGATGGTGGCAAGTGATCCTAAAAAAAACCTCATGCTACAACAATTTAGTAATCCTGCTAACCCAGAAATCCATGAAAAAACAACGGGACCAGAAATATGGCAAGATACTGATGGTCAAATCGATATTTTTATTGCAGGAGTAGGAACCGGTGGCACATTCACAGGCGTAACGCGTTATATCAAAAAAATCCAAGGTAAAAATATTACCGCTGTGGCTGTTGAACCAACCAACTCCCCCGTAATTAGCCAAGCATTGGCTGACAAACCTATTCAGCCAGGACCGCACAAAATACAAGGTATTGGGGCTGGTTTTATTCCTGAAAATCTTGATTTGAGTTTGATTGATCTGGTCGAACAAGTGACAAATGAAGAAGCTATCGAAACAGCGCGCAAATTAATGGAAAAAGAAGGCATATTAGCAGGAATCTCATCTGGTGCTGCTGTTTTTGCCGCCGATCGCTTAGCAAAATTACCAGAAAACGCCAACAAAACAATTGTCGTCATTTTGCCATCTTCTGGTGAACGCTATCTTAGCACAGATCTCTTTAGTGGTATTTTTACAGAAAAAGAGCTCGGTTAAGTTAAAATTAGCACTAAAACACTATTAGGACTACAAGCATTAATACTAAAAATAGTAATAAAAATATAGTTTATCAGAAGACCACGTTTTCTTGTCAACGTGCGCTGACATGCAAATTTGATTAATTGTCTTGCATAATCCCAAAATGACGGTACGCATGTGGCGTTGCAATTCTCCCACGTGGTGTTCTTTGGATATAGCCTTGCTGAATTAAAAATGGCTCAAGTACATCTTCAATTGTTTCGCGCTCTTCACCAATTGCGGCGGCAATATTATCCAATCCAACTGGACCACCCATGAATTTTTCGATAATGGTTAATAGTAATTTGCGATCCATATAATCAAAACCTTCGTTATCAACATCAAGCATATCCAGTGCTTGGCTTGCGATTTTTTTGTCGATAATGCCCTTTGATTTTACATCGGCATAATCACGCACCCGGCGCAAAAGACGATTTGCAATTCGCGGTGTACCACGGGAACGTTTAGCGATTAAATGTGCACCTTCCCCGGACAGAACCATGCCCAAAAATTTGGCACTACGGCTAACAATATATTCCAAATCTTCAACCCGATAAAACTCAAGACGTTGTACAATACCAAAACGATCTCGTAGTGGTGAAGTTAATGAGCCTGCTCGAGTTGTCGCGCCAATTAACGTAAAAGGAGGCAGATCGATTTTGATTGAACGCGCTGCTGGTCCTTCGCCAATCATAATATCTAATTGGTAATCTTCCATCGCGGGGTATAAAATTTCTTCAACCACAGGTGAGAGCCGGTGAATTTCATCAATAAACAGCACATCATTAGGCTCTAAATTAGTTAACATGGCAGCTAAATCACCGGCTTTTTCTAATACAGGACCTGATGTAGTGCGTAAATTAACACCCATTTCGTTCGCCACAATATTGGCTAATGTGGTTTTACCAAGTCCAGGCGGACCAAATATCAGCACATGGTCGAGCGCATCATGTCGCTGTTTAGCTGCTTGAATAAAGATTTTCATCTGTTCGCGAACTTGCGGTTGACCGATGTATTCGTCCAAAGATTTAGGACGAATTGCACGATCTAATGATTCTTCTTCTTTTTGTACTTGTGGAGCAATTAAACGATCCGCTTCAATCATGATAAATTCCTATTTACAATGCTGATTTTAAAGCTTCGCGAATCAGCATTTCGCAATCCATATCAGGTTTAATTACTTTATTAATAATACGACTAGCTTCTTGTGGTTTATACCCTAATGAAACTAAAGCCGAAACCGCCTCACTTTCAATTTGATTAGCTGATTTTTGAATACTACCTGTATCAACAACCGAGCTAGCACTTGAGGATTGTTCGCCAAAACTTTTAATACGATCTTTCATTTCAACAATTAGCCGTTGGGCAGTTTTATTGCCCACTCCCGGCAGTTTAACTAGGGTTTTAATTTCACTTTGTTCAACAGCACTAATAAATTGCGATGCTGACATGCCTGATAAAATGGCTAACGCCAATTTAGGCCCCACCCCATTAACTTTAATGAGTTCACGAAACAATTCACGCTCTTGTTCTTGATTAAAGCCATACAGCACTTGGGCATCTTCGCGCACAGCAAAATGTGTTAACACAATAACTTCTTGCCCGTTTTCAGGTAATTCATAAAAACAGGTCATCGGCATAAAAACATCGTAACCGACGCCAGCGACTTCAATCAACACTTTAGGGGGTTGCTTTTCAATAATAGTGCCACGTAAACGACCAATCACAATATATCCTTAATAATAAAGCGTAATAAACAAGCAAATAAGAAGGTGTAGTTTACCGGATAACAAAAAAATAATAAAGAAAAACTGTATAAATAGACAGGGATAATGAAATAACATTGCCGACTTGATTTACAAAGTCAGCAATGTAAAAAGGATTGAATAACTGAATTAACTCGTTAAATTAAAAAGGCATTTTAAAACCTGGCGGTAATTGCATGCCACCGGTTACTTGTGCCATTCTCTCTTTTTGTGCTTCATCTAAGCGACGAGCTGCATCATTATAAGCAGCCGCAATAAGATCTTCTAACATCTCTTTGTCATCTTCGGTCATTAGTGACGGATCGATTTCAACACGCTTACAGTTATGTGTACCATTAACCGTTACCTTAACTAAACCTGCACCTGATTCGCCTGTGACTTCTAATTTAGCGATCTCTTCTTGTGCTTGTTGCATTTTTGCTTGCATTTGTTGGGCTTGTTTCATTAAATTACCCAAACCACCTTTTCCACCTGAAAACATAATAATTCCTCGTTAAAAAAATATCTCTATATTATACAGGACGAACACTTGATTCATCAATCTTAGCGTCAAAATATCGGCAAATTGTTGCCACTTTTGGATCTTCAACAATCGTTTTTTTAGCTTGTGCTAGTTTTTGTTGATACAACTCTTCACGCATTTCAATTGGCGTTTTATAGTCTTGATTATCATCAACAATGATCTTTATATCAAGCTCTTGTTTACGATGTTCGCAAATTGCTCTTTGTACTTTTGCCACATTATTTGCTGAATTAAGCAAATGTTTAACTGTCGAACGCATATGCAGCAAAATAGATTTCTTATCCATTTGTTCAAAGGCGGAATTAACCACTATTTGTTTAATCAATGGCGACAAATCTAATTGCTCAATTTCAGCACACCAGGCATCTTTTTGTGCCATTTCTGTGATCAGCTTTTGGGTCATTTCCGGCGTTTTATCACCATTGAGTGAATCACGAAAGGCCTTGGTATCAACCACTGGATCTTCCTTCATGGCAATTAAACCACTGGCTTGCCATTGATAATTTTCGGCGGTGATTTCTTCTTTGTTATCATCGCTCGCGCTATCATGACTATTAGTATTAATATTGGTATTGATATCGCCTACTAGATTGGCATTCTGTTTAGTTGTCACCAACGATTTATTAATCACTGAATTTTTTGGCTGAATTGTATCAACCGACTCAGACTTTTTTGGATTTTGTTCCCCTTTTATTAACTGCATACGCATTTCTAAAATGCTCTTAGTTATCGATGAAGCATCATCGGGAATAGCTAATTCAGCAGTAGAATTGACAGTGGCGGTTTGCTCAATTTTTGACGCAACTATAGGTGGCAGATCGCTCTCGGCTTGGTGCTTATTTTTCACCGGTGATGCTAAAGACGAACTTGTAGTGCGTAGGGACTCAAATTGTTGCGTTTGAACTTGATTTTCAACCTGATGATTAACTTCAACTTGGTTTGGAGCTTTGGTATATACAGTTACTTGTGATTGTGCTTTAGTTTTGGTTTTATTTTGTACTTGTGACTGTGAATTGCCTTGAACAGCAGTCATGCGAGCTACTGTTGATGGTGGTGTAACTGGCTCAACTTCCTTTGGCATAAAAGCCAAAGCGCGTAAAAAGCTCATTTCGACGCCAATTTTTTTATCGGGCGAAAAAGCAAGTTCTTTACGCCCCATTAACAAAATTTGATAAAACAACTGCACATCGTTAGGTGCCATGTATTGCGCCAAAAAACGAATTCTATCTTCGTTATCGGTATAATCACCTAGTGCGGTTGGTACCACTTGCAATAACGCAATTTGGTGCAACAAGGTCATGGTTTGTGCTAACAAATTATCCCAATCAGCGCCTTGTACGGCGGCGGCTTCAATTTGTTGCATTAGGGCATTACCCTCACCATTATGCAATGCTTCAACAATAGCAAACGGAATCGACTTATCAAGCGTGCCAAGCATAACCGCCACCGATTCGACATCGACCTTACCATTACCAAGAGCAATGGCTTGATCGGTTAAACTTAGCGCGTCACGCATACTGCCATTGGCAGCTTTAGCTAATAACGCAATAGCTTTAGCATCGCTGTTGATTTGTTCTAATTGCAAAATATGTTCAAGTTGTTGCCCAATTAATGCGGTATCAAGCACATTTAAATGCAAATGCAAACAGCGTGATAATATCGTTATAGGTAATTTTTGCGGATCGGTAGTTGCTAATAAAAACTTAACATGCTCAGGTGGCTCTTCTAAGGTTTTAAGCAGTGCATTAAAACTACTGCGCGATAGCATATGTACTTCGTCAATCAAATAGACCTTAAAACGCCCTTTAGTGGGTAAATATTGAATGTTATCAAGAATTTCACGTGTGTCTTCAACCTTGGTACGCGATGCTGCATCAATTTCGAGCAAATCGACAAATCGACCTTGCTCAATATCACGGCAATTATCACAAACCCCACATGGCGTTGCGGTAATACCTATTTCGCAATTGAGTCCTTTTGCTAACAAGCGCGCAATCGACGTTTTACCCACACCACGAGTACCAGAAAACAGATAAGCATGATGAACCCTGCCTAGTGAAAGCGCATTAGACAAAATTTTAAGAACATGCTGCTGCCCCACAACTTCAGAAAATGATTTAGGTCGCCATTTGCGTGCCAGAACTTGATAACTCATAATAACCATAACTCACTGCCATAATTTAGTGCTAATCATATCATAAACTGGCTAAATAGTCTTTATACGGTCAATAATCGATGCAATCGTAAACAACGGAATTTAGCTTGCCACAAGCCAAAATTTTCTATTGGCAAATAAGAGCAATAAAGCGAACACAAACAGCCAGAGGTAAATAGCAAAGGGAAATACACCAAAATACAGAGCCAAAAGAGAATAAATTAGAGTACAACATTGTAATTTAATTCAGACAGACACAACCTTGTCAAGCCCAGTGGTCAGCACATGCTAGCACCAATAAACATTAATAACAGCCTTCGATAGGTATAACTGATTAGTGATTCCCTATAAAAAATTCAGATAGGCAATTGATTTAATGTAACCCTTAAAAACAGCAAAGCAATAAACAAAATATCCCTAATTTATTCGCAAGTGATTGGAATAGTTTTAAGATTAAATCCAGACTCTTTATATAACTTATATCTTGCCCTTGCAAGTGACTTTAACTGTTCATCAACGGGTACAAAATCAATAATATTACGATAGACACCAGCGAATTCGGGAAATTGCTCTTGTAAATTAATCAGCAACTGGCGAGTACCACTGCTACGTTTTTGTGGCCAACAAATTTCAACGGGAGCCCCCCCTTTCATGCCTTCACCGGCTAAATTGTGTGGCACAAAATTGTCGGTTTCGAGTTGCCAAAGGTATTCATCTATTCGCTCGGCTTGAGCCTGATTTTGGCAAGCAACTAGCACGCGCTGTTTGGCGTGCCAAGCTTCAACTATCTTTTGGCATGCTAACTTTTCATAAAATAGCATGCCCGATTCGTTGGCTTCCATTTGGTTTTCAAGTAAATAGAAGATCACTTTTTTCATAAATTTTTGGCTCGATTTATTGATCTTGTAAATATTGAATCAACATGGCAACCGGGCGACCTGTTGCACCTTTTGGCCCACCAGACGTCCATGCTGTGCCGGCAATATCTAAATGTGCCCATTGGTACTTTTCAGTAAATCGTGATAGGAAGCAAGCAGCAGTAATCGTGCCACCATCACGCCCACCGGCATTAACAATGTCAGCGCATGTAGATTTGATCTGTTCTTGGAATTCATTGTCGATTGGCAAAGCCCAAGCTTTGTCGCCAGCTTTTTGCGATGCGCTAACCAATTGTGCAACTAATTTGTCGTTGTTGCCCATAACACCTGTATAGTGGTGACCAAGTGCAACAATACAAGCGCCTGTTAAGGTGGCAATGTCAATGACGGTTTTTGGATTGTAACGTTCAACATAAGTTAATGCATCACACAATACTAAGCGTCCTTCGGCATCGGTGTTAATCACTTCAACTGTTGTGCCTGACATGGTGGTGAGTATGTCACCGGGGCGATAGCTGTTGCCATCAGGCATGTTTTCACAACCGGCCATGATACCAACCACGTTAATAGGTAATTTAAGTTCAGCGACAGCTTGCATAACACCATAAACAGTTGCTGCACCACACATGTCGTATTTCATTTCGTCCATACCGGCAGATGGTTTAATAGATATGCCCCCTGAATCAAACGTTAGCCCTTTGCCGACTAAAACATATGGCTGAGCTTTTTTATCTTTAGCGCCTTGATATTCCATCACGGTCATAATTGATTCGTTTTGCGATCCGCGTCCGACGGCTAAATAAGCGTTCATGTTTAATTTTGCCAGTTCGTTTTCGCCAAGGCAGGTCACTTTTAATGATGAGTGTAATTTGCCAAGCTGTTTACCTTGTTCGGCTAAGTATTTTGCATTACAAACATTTGATGGCATATTGGCAATCGTTTTTGTTGTTGCAATAGCATTTGCAATAATTTGACCTTGTAACAAATTATCAGTTAATCCTGATAATGCTTTTTTGTCGTGAGTTAATAATGTGATTTTAGTTAGACTTGGTGCAGGAATTTTCGTGGTTTTAAATTCATCAAATCGATAAGTTATGTCGCTCACAATTTTCGGTAGTTGTTTAGCAAATTCAAGGCTATTTGCTTCATTAAATACACATAAATCCCATACGATATTTTTAATTTTTTTAGCAAGCAGTTCTTTAATTACCGCTTGAATGACTTTTCTGGCTTGAGTTAAGTTAAACGCTTTGGCTTTGCCACATCCAACAAATAAGATCTTTTGTTTTAAGCTGTTACTGTTTGGATATAATAAGGTGGTTTGGCCTAGTTCACCACTTATGTCGCCTGATTTGATAAGCTCACTAACTAAGCCATTAGTTAATTTATCGATATCTTTAACAAGATCAGACTGGTTTTTTCCTGAATCAATTGAAATAACTAAACACTCTGTTTTTTGTTTGGTTATAATAGCGCTGTTTTTTATTTGAAATTCCATAATGCTTCTCGTTTGTGAATGGGTAGAGATTGTTAATATTCTATCGGTTCATTGTTGGATAGCAACAAAAAGATAACTAAAAGCAAACAAATCAGATTATAATAGCCAGATTTTGTGCCAACATGTATAGGTAAAATGTGATAATTCGTCGATATTTAGTTAAAGAGACATTGAAAACCCAAGGGGCAATTTTGTTTATTTTGTTACTGATTTTCTTTTCTCAAAAATTAATTAGAATTTTGTCGAGCGCCATTGATGGTTCGATTCCCCGTGATTTGATTATGCCGTTATTAGTCTTGGGTGTATCGAATATGGCTGATCTGATTTTGCCATTGAGCCTTTTTCTTGGTGTGTTAGTTACCTTTGGGCGCCTTTATTCTGACAGCGAAATGGTAGCAATGTATGCTTGCGGGATTAAGAAGAATTTGACTTATCAAGTAGTGCTTTTTCTTTGTATTTTAACCTGCATATTAACGGCACTCAATTCGCTTTGGTTTGGTCCTTGGTCTAGCATTAAGCAAGATCAGCTACTTGCCAATGCTAAAATAAATCCTAGTTTAGCAGGGTTGTTAGCTGGGCAATTTCAACAAACACCTGATGGTAATTCGGTAATTTATATTGGTAATGTACATAATAATAATTTAGAAAATGTGTTTATTGCTCAAATCAATCCTAAAACCAATCAGCGCCCTTCAATTATTATTGCCAACAAGGGCAAGACTGGACATGATGATGAAGGTAATCAAATTATTACCCTTGAAAAGGCCAATCGTTATGAAGGCACAGCGCAATTAAAAGATTTTCGGATTTCAAACTTTCATAATTATTTAGGTATTATTAAACCCAAAGTGTTATCGACCAATGAAGATAAAGATAAAAGTGATGTTCAGCAATTAGGATTATTCGAGCTAGCAAACTCCAATATACCTAAAGCCAATGCAGAATTTTATTGGCGAGTAACGCTGATTATTTCAGTGCCATTAATGGCATTTTTAGTAATTCCACTGAGTGTATCTAACCCACGCCAAGGGCGACTTGCACAAGTTTTACCGGCTTTACTGCTGTATTTGGTTTACTTTTTGTCGGCCAGTTCGATTAAAGCCAATGCAGGAAAAAGCCGTTTAGATCCCGAATTATGGTTTTATATTTTGAATTTAGGATATTTTGTGTTGGCGCTTATCTTAAATTGTTGGGATAACCTATTTATGCGTAAACTTCGCTTAAAATATGCGGCATCGTAAGGAGAAAAGCGTGTTTTCGATTTTAGATCGTTATATCGGTAAAACTATTTTAAGCACCATTGGTGTTAGTCTTTTTTTACTTATTAGTTTGTCGGGTATTATCCGTTTTATTGATCAACTGCGAAAAATTAAAGTTGATTATGATGCATTTTCTGTGGGTATTTATACCCTGTTGATGGTACCGAAAGATTTAGAAGTGTTTTTTCCTATGGCGGCGTTGTTAGGAGCTTTAATAGGTTTAGGCTTGCTCGCATCACGCAGTGAGCTAATTGTAATGGAAACTTCGGGCTTTAGCCGTTTTAAAATTGCTTTTGCGGTTATGAAAACAGCCTTACCACTGGTATTAATTACCATGGCAATTGGTGAATGGGTTGCCCCTGTTAGTGAACAAACTGCACGCAATATGCGTTCTGAAAAGATTTATGGTAATTCATTAATGGCCGAACAAGGCAGTCTTTGGGCAAAAGATGGTAATGATTATGTGTTTATTGAGCATGTGAATAACGATAATTCGATTTCAAATGTTTATATCTATTCAGTCGATCAAAATAAGTTACAGTCTATTACCCACGCCGCCTATGGTGTTTATGAAAATGATAGTTGGACGTTGTCGCAAGTCGAAAAAAATGATCTAACAGTACCCAATCAAGTCGTCGGCATCAATATGGTCTCCCTCCCTTGGAAAACGAATATTACTCCCGATAAATTAAGTATTGTAGCGTTTGATCCTGATTCATTGTCAGCCGCTGGGCTTTATCAATATTCACAATACCTTAAAAGCTCAGGGCAAGATACCAAGTATTACGATTTACTATTTTGGAAAAAGATTATCAAGCCAGTTTCGGTGGCAGTGATGATGTTGTTGGCTTTGTCATTTATTTTTGGTCCGTTACGTAGCGTGTCGATGGGGATTCGCGTGGTGATTGGCATTAGCTTTGGTTTCTTGTTTTATATTGCCGATAATTTGTTTGCTCAAGTCAGTATTGTTATGGGTATTTATCCTATTATTGGGTCACTTATAACCAGTTTTGTGTTTTTATTAATTAGTTATATCTTATTTAAACGAAAGAACTAAAACAAAGCGAGTTAGCAAATTATTGATCCTATCATCTGATTTAGAGATGATAGGATTTTTAGTTTGTAACGTTTCATATTTTCATTTACTATCGTTCAAAGAGTTTTAAATACTGCCCATAGCCTGCATCTTCTAGCTCATCTTTCGGTATAAACCGCAAAGAAGCCGAATTGATGCAATAACGCAATCCGCCTAAGGCTTTTGGTCCATCATTAAAGACATGACCAAGATGAGAATCGGCATCTGCAGATCGCACTTCGGTGCGTCGCATACCAAAACTGGTATCCTTTTTTTCAACGATGCTGCTCTTTTCTATGGGTTTGGCAAAACTAGGCCAACCACATCCTGAATCAAATTTATCTAACGAAGTAAATAGCGGTTCACCAGATACGATATCAACATATAGCCCTTCTTGATGATTGGTGTTAAATTCGTTTTCAAACGGAGGTTCTGTCCCATTTTTTTGAGTTACATGATATTGCATAGGTGTTAATATGGACAGCGCTTTTTCTTTCATTGTTTTATTCATAAGTCACCTTCGTCATTTAATGTTGTTTGTCTTAATTTATGAATTAATTACGGCTTAACATCGATTGCAACACTTTATCTCTAATCCAAAAATAATGATATAAGGCACCAGCTATATGTAAAATAAGTAAAATAACTAATAAATATGAGCTAACTTTGTGGGTGATATGAAAAAAACTATAATATATATTAGGCATATCAATAGCAGGAATAGTGATGACACCAAGAAAATTCAGTGGCCTACTACTCATTAAGTAGCCAGAAAGTGGCATAATAATTAAGAAAATGTAGATAAGTCCCTGCGTGGATTTTGATAAGATGCGCTGTAGTTTTTGGTTTTTAGGCAAGACTTCGGGAACACCATTACTTTTAATGACAACAAAGCGACACAATGTTATTACAAAGATCAACACGCCAAAAGATTTGTGTAATATATAAATGGTAGACATTCCTCCCAAATATTGTGACAACGTCACTTTTAATATCATCAATAAAAATGCTGATACAATCAGTAGTAATGTTGACCAATGGATCCATTTTTGTTTACTACTGTATTGTGGATAGTTTTGCATGATTAAATCATCCTTTTATTTATTTTTTTGCCAATGCTGAGCTAAAAACTGTGATCGCCCTGATAATTGGTAATATTGGTTATAATGCTGTGACTGTTTAGTATAATAACTTTGGTGATAGTCTTCTGCAGGGTAAAATGCAACCGCAGGCTCTATAGTAACACCAATTGGTTTATCAAACTTACCACTGTCTTGTAATGCCTGTTTAGACGTTAATGCTTGTTGCTGTTGATCTTCATTATGATAAAAAATAACAGGACGATAAGAATCCCCCCGATCAGCAAATTGCCCCTGTGAATCAGTTGGATCAATTTGTTGCCAAAAGATTTCAAGCAATTTTGTATAGCTAATGAGTTTTGGATCAAACGTAATTTGCACCGCTTCAGTATGCCCTGTTGTACCTGAACAGACTTGTTGATAGGTTGGGTTTATTGCATTTCCACCAGTATACCCCGCTATGACATGAATAACCCCTTCATATTGATCAAATGGTTTTACCATACACCAAAAACAACCACCTGCAAATGTTGCTTGTTCATATTGCTGCATTATAACCTCCAATTTAATAATGCTAACTATTGAAATAATCTATCTTTAGTTAACATATTACTTGAAAAAGTCTAAAAAAACACCATATCATTATACAACTATTTCAGTTCTAGAAGGATTCGCTTATGGCGAGTGGATGGGCATCTGACGATGCTGTTAATCAACAAATCGAAGGCACGATTGCCGATGCTATCGAAAACGCAAGACGACAACTTAATCACGGTACCACTAGCGCTGATTTTTGTATTGAGTGTGGTGAACCTATTGCCAGAGCTAGAAAAGCAGCATTACCCGGAGTGCAGTATTGTTTATCTTGCCAACAAGAAATCGATAAACAATTAGCTAAAGTATCAAGCCTATATAACCGCCGTGGTAGTAAAGATAGCCAACTGCGTTAGTTAGACGTTAATGATAGCTTAACCAAGCTGAAAGGTGGATTGAGATCCACCCTAAAAAATAACTATTTTTTACCTTCACGCACTGAATCATAAGGGTAAATAATCAACTTATTATCAAACCATTCAGCACAAAAAACATCTTCTATTTTTTCATAGCCTTGCTTTGAAATTTCATGTTTAACCCACTCTTCATCTTTTTGAAGCTGTTCAAGATTATCATGGCTAATGCCACCATTTTCAATGATAAGTACAGCGATGTCTTTATCGCCTTTTTTGATAATGGTTAAAGAGCCATTGAGTTCATACCAAACTTCTTTTAATTCATCAAATGAAGCTATACCTTGTATATTCACTAAAGTTTCAAAATCTCTTACCGGTAAGTTGGCTTTAATAAAATTATCCGTTATTAAATTTCCATTTTTAACTAATTGAATTGGTTCGCCATCTATGGCATCGCGTAGGCGTGAGTTTTTAGATTTGATAAAACGAATTAAAACAAGTAGACCTGCCCAAATAGCCACTAACCCAGCAGCTTCCCAAGGCGATACTGTCGGGCTAAGTAATGCCCCCCCAACTAGCGCACCAATGACCATACTACCCACCTGATCGAGCTGCGACATTGGCGCAATTTGGCTTTTTCCTGACAACTTCACATAAACAAGTAAAATAATTAAAGCTAACAAAAATTTTGGTGCCATTTCTAATAAATACATTTCCTTTCTCCAAGCTTAACATTATATGTTGAACTACAATTCCAAATGCAGAATTAAATAGAAACTTCTGTATCGAAACGGGTAATAATTTATGTAAAAATCGGTGTAACTTTTGTTTAATAGACAATTAACTCATGTTTATTTTTTGTATATCAATCCAAAATAAGACATGATAATTAAGATAAATGCCATTACATTGTACTCTAAAAATTGAACAATTTATAAGATTATTACTTTGATTGTGATAATTAATTTCTATTATGTAATGTGATTTTAGCATGATTGGATATTAAGCGATTGTAATGGATAATATATGATTACTTAAAAAGTTGCTCAGCATTATGTGGGTCACTATTTGCATAATTATCCAAAACAACAATAGTTTATGTTTTGTCTTCCCTCTAGAATACTAACCGTTAAATTAGCAGGACCATTAATGATAGACTTTGTTTGCATCAAATTGTGATCTAGCTCGATAAAATTAACTATTTATTTAAATTAAAATAATATGTTAGTTATTCTTATTTATAAACTTTTACTGTTAAAAAACCTAAACCAATAGAGTTATCACTTGCTGTTTCCAATAAGATTATTAACTAATGTAATGTTAGTGTGCAATACAAAAATATGAGCAGAAAAACATAAGAAAGTGTATATGACACTTTCACCAGTACGTTGTTGTTAAATATTAAGATAACCAAAAGCGGTTATCTGGCTTTTTAGTATGTTATAAAGCAGTTGAGCAATTAGCATATAACGCTCAGTTTTCTTTATGATATCATTGCTATAACTTTTGCCTATAACCTAGCTTTAATTGTTTTTTTATGTACATCTATTACCTTAACTTTGCAAACTACTGTAAATAATATAGGTATCTTCTACAGATCACAGTAGATTAATTAATTTTTGATTATCACGAACAAGATCATCGATTGTGTATTGATCTAGCTCTTTTAAAAAAGCTTCTTTCGCATCAAGAAGGTATTTTTTCAAACGGCAAGCTGGACTAATATAACAAGATGATACACTACAATTAAATAACTCAAGTGGCTCTACTTGCCTTATAACTTTACCAATATTGATATGTTTACTGTGTATTTTTAATTTAATTCCCCCTCTTTTTCCTTGTTTTGTTTCGACATAACCTAATTTGCCTAACTTATAGACAACCTTAACTAGATGGTTTTTGGAAATTTTATAATATTGACTAACTGCAGTAATACTTGTCAATTCATCTTCAGCTAAGGTAGATAAATAGATAAGCACACGAATACTATAATCAGTAAAACTTGATAATTGCACTTAATCTCCTGCTTATTGAAAGATCATTTTAAATGAAGCATTATATTTGATTCATTTTAAATATTAGTTATCTTTTTTAAGCTTTTTGTATAAAACATGAAAAAGAAAAATTTGTTATACATGATTATTACCCCCATTAATTTGAGGATAATAATAGATTTTCTTGTAGTTAAGCTAAACTGGCGGTTAATATTTGATTAAGATCGTTATTCGCATCGGTTGTAATGTGTAAATCAAATTTTTCTTGCAAAAGACTCAGCAGATTTTCAGTTAAAAATTCTGGTATAGACGGACCGACATAAATTCCTTTTATGCCAAGCGATAATAATGTAAGTAAAATAACAATGGCTTTTTGTTCAAACCAAGACAACACCAATGTTAACGGTAACTCATTCATTCCCAGCCCAAAAGCTTCAGCTAAGGCAATTGCAAGTTCAATTGCAGAATATGCATCATTGCATTGCCCGATATCCAATAAACGAGGAATACCATTAATATCACCAAAATCATGCATATTAAAACGATACTTACCACATCCTAACGTTAAAATAACACTATCTTTTGGCACTTGCTTTGCCATTTCTGTATAGTAATGACGTTCACTTTTATTACCGTCACATCCTCCTATTAAAAAGAAGTGTTTAATATGACCTGCATTAACCTGTTCAACAACAGTTGGAGCAACATTCATTAACGTATTTCGAGCAAAACCAATAGTAATATAGTGTTCAAGTTCTGTATAACTAAATCCTGGTTGCTCTAAAGCACAATTAATAACAGCCGCAAAATCATTCGTTTTAATATGTGTTACACCCGGCCAACCAACCATACTTCGAGTAAAAATACGATCGTTGTAGCCATTGGTAAAAGGGTTAATTATACAATTAGATGTCATTACAATTGCACCCGGAAAGTTAGCAAATTCTATTTGTTGATTTTGCCACGCACTACCGTAATTACCAACCAAGTGTGGATATTTATGCAACTCAGGATAAGCGTGAGCAGGTAACATTTCACCATGAGTATAGACATTAATACCTTTGCCTTGAGTTTGTTCTAAGATCAAATGCAGATCATGAAGATCATGCCCTGAAACTAAGATACATTTTCCTGCAATTGGCTTTGTATTGACCTTTGTAGGCGTAGGATGACCAAATAAATTCGTTTCACCCATATCAAGCATCGCCATAACTTTATAATTTAAATGCCCTATTTGCATGGATAATTTAACTAATTGATTAATATCAGTTGGATTATTTCCTAATAAGCTCATAAACTGATGATACTCAGAATATATCTCATCGTTAAATTGACCTAATACTGCTGCATGTTCTATATAAGCTGCTGCACCTTTTAAGCCATATAACGCTAATAAACGTAGTCCAATAATATCTTCCCCGACTTGCTCTTGCTCACGGTTCAGCAAGACAGAAGACGCAACTTCTAAAAGTGCCTTTTTCGTATTGGGATAGTTAAGCTTTGCGACAAACGTTAAAGGAGGTATAACTTCATTAACTTTATTCGCAGCTTCTTTCGCTTTTTGTTGCAATTGTTGGCTAATTTTTTGTGCTTGATCAAGATAAGCTAGCATTCTATCTGCATCAAAATTGACATTAGTTAATGTTGAAAAAAAAGTTTGACATGACCATCTATCTATTTCACGGTTTACAATTTGATATTTTCTGCAAACAGAAGCCCAAAATGAAATTTTTTGTAAACTTGCAACTAAAACATCTTGCAGATCAGAAACTTCAGCTGTTTTACCACACATCCCTTTTACATAACTACAGCCTTTTTTATTTGATTTTGTTATTGTTTGCTCACATTGAATACAAAACATAATACCTCCTAATTTTATCTTCTTAATTAAAGATATATATAAAATACATGTTTAAGAAGAAAAACAAAATGAAAACGTTAAATTTTGTTTAGTGTTAGAGAGAAATTAAAAGACAGTAATCGGTAAAATTTATATTAATTAATCGATTAAGCTTGCCGTACGGCGGTGAATCTATGTTTAATGAATTGTCTAGGTTAGGGGAGTTTCTAAACCGCCTATACGGCGGTGAACCGGGGGATTATGTCGGTGCGTGTCATATAATTTTTCTAAACCGCCTATACGGCGGTGAACCTGCCAGCGAATAAATCTGCAAATATGTTTGTTTTCTAAACCGCCTATACGGCGGTGAACAGAAGCCAATATACTATCAAGCTTGTTTGACAAAAGGCAAATAGGATTTTTGTTTTAAAAAACCCTTTTTTACAAGGCTATTTTAATTTGTTGTTTTTATTTATTTTTATTTATTGATAAAAAAAAGGGTTAGCTAAATTTTTGATTTTTTGATAATGAGTAAATTTTATTGTAAAAAAAACACCCAAGTAGATTATTGATTTTATTGAATTTTTTATTTAACCGTAAACCATTGCTACGCCGTATTTTCCTGATGATAAAAATATCCCTTATTGCCTACAATCAATAATAAAACTACAATAATTTTTCTTTAAACCACTTACAGCAAAAAACATGATCACTTACCACGATGCTACATTAGAAGATTTACCCTTTATTGTCGATGTTTATAATTCAACAATTGCTGGTCGCCAAGTGACTGCTGATACGGAGCCTGTTTCTGTTGAAAGTCGATTAGAATGGTTTTACCAACATAACCCTCAAAATCGTCCCCTTTGGTTAATAAAATATCAAGATCAGCCTTGTGGTTGGATTAGCTTGTCTTCTTTTTATGGTCGCCCTGCTTTTTATAAAACGGTTGAGATTAGCTTATATCTTCATCAAGATTTTCGAGGCAAAAAAATTGGTCAATTTGTGGTGGATAAAATTGAACAATTTGCTAAACAAGTAGGAATTGAGGCAATTTTTAGCTATGTGTTTCGACATAATTTACCTAGTGTTAATTTATTTAAAAAAATGCAATATCAACAATGGGGACTTCTTCCAAAAATTGCTGAATTGGATAATATTCAGCGTGATTTAATGATATGGGGTAAACGGTTAGATTAACTCATCTACTATCAATAAAATTCAACTATTCAAAAGGATTTTTAATGAGTACCTTAAATGATATTAAGTATTACGCTAGTCAATCTAAAATCACCTCGACTTTAGTGGTGATAAATATCCTTTGCTTTTTTGTCTTCCGGTTACTTGATAGTCGTGGTTTTTCGACACTTTATGAAAATCACTTTCTGATTGATTGGGGTGCTGATGTTGCAGTATTGACCTTTTCTGGTCAATATTGGCGCATATTTACCAATTTATTTATGCATGTCGGTTTTACCCATTTAGCTATGAATATGCTGGCATTATGGAGTATTGGACCGATTTTAGAACAGCGCATACCTCGCATGGCTTTTGTTGGCATTTATCTTTTTTCAGGTCTAGTGGGAAGCTTATCAAGTGATATTGCCACCATTAATCAAAATGTGATCAGTTGTGGTGCTTCGGGTGCTATTTTAGGTATTATTACCGCCTTACTAGCTTATTGCTTGGTATTTAGATCCAATATACAAGAAATGCCGATAAAAGCGATGCTGGTCAGTTTAGTTTTAACTGCTGGATTGGGATTATTGCCTTCGATAAATAATATGGCACATGTTGGTGGAGCTTGCACTGGTTTTGTGCTTGGTGGGCTAATTTCTCTGAGCCTTAAAACTTTCAAATATCCAAGCAAGTTAACCTTGCTTAGTATTAGCTTACTATTCATTATTACTGCATTGGGATTATATACGGGATATATGCATTACGCCCTACCCAATGGTTATTACTTTTACAATTGACAATAAAAAGCGCTGATAATAAACAATCAAACAGCGCCTTTTTTTATGCAACTCAATCCTAGAAACTATTTAAGATTCGAGCGGGTTCGATTTTACAAGCACGTTTAGCTGGATAATAGCTTGCAATTAAACTAAGTAACATAGAGGTGATAAACACCACCACCACATCAAACAGATGTATTTCGGAGGGTAAAAAATCGATAAAATAGATATTACTATTTAAGATCTTATACCCCATTATTGACTCAATAAAGCCCATGATATTAGAAAGCTGCCATGACAGTAACACGCCTAAAAAAACGCCAATTAAACTACCAATTAATCCAGAAATCACCCCATACCAAATAAAAATATTTTTTATGAGTTGATTGGTTGCACCTAAGGTTTTTAATATAGCAATATCACGCCGTTTGTCTTTTACGGCAATAACTAAAGTTGACACAATATTAAAACAAGCAACGCCAATAACCACAATCATGGCCAGATACATAATTTGTCTGATCATTTGAATATCGCGATACATAAAGCCAAATGAGTTTTCCCAGCTATTAAATGATAGGTTTTCTTCTAGATTTAATGCGGCTTGTCCAATAATCTGATTAGCTTGGTAAACATTATTCACATTAATCATGATACCTGTGACACTGTCACCCATGTTAAGTAACTTTTGTGCATCTGTTAAGGGCAGTAAAGCGATATTATTACTTAAGCTACCGCTTAATTCTAAAATACCCACCACTTGCAAACGAACCCTTTTCGGCGGTTTAAGTTGGTTAGGACCACTCGAAGCAGGAATTAATAAAGAAACCCATCCTCCTTCACTCACTGACAAGCTTTTAGCTAGCCCTGCACCAATAATGACCTGTTGGCTATCGGGTTTAAAATCTTGCCATTTATTATTCAGCACATAATTAGGGAGTGCGCTGATTTTATTTTCTTCTTCAATATCAATACTTTGAACTTCAACTATGCCAAGTTTACTGCCATTTTCAATAAGCCCAGTAAAACTTACGAAGGGTACCGCCGATACAATATTATTATCGTTTTTAAGCTCTTGTTGCACATGGCGCCAATTATCTAAATTGCCATATTCTCGATACAGTTGTCCATGTGGTACGACCGATAAAACTCGATTATGTAGCTCCCGCTCAAAGCCATTCATAGCACTTAAGCCAATAATTAATGCAGCAATACCAATAGCAATACTGAGTGTTGAAATAATCGAAATTAACGACACCATACCACTTTTGCGACGTCCTTTTCGAAATTTGAGAGCAGTAATTAAAGATAAATTCATATTAATTATCCGTTAATTGATTATCTGATAATGCGCTATCAGAAAGTTGCCCGTCTCTCATTACCCATTGTTTATCAAGTTTATTGGCTAATTCAAGATCATGGGTAACAACCAAAAACGCAGTACCGTGTTCACGGTTTAATTTAATCAACAGTTCAAAAATAGAATCTGCAGTTGACTTATCAAGGTTACCCGTTGGCTCATCAGCCATTACTAAAGCAGGGTTATTAATTAATGCCCGCCCAATTGCCACACGTTGACGTTCTCCCCCTGAAAGTTCAGAAGGACGATGATGAGCTCGTTTAACTAAGTTAACTGACTCTAGCATTGCCATAGCTCGTTTTTTAGCTTCATTTGGCAAAACGCCACCAATTAACAGTGGCATGGCCACATTTTCAAGTGCCGTAAAATCAGGCAATAGATGATGAAATTGATAAACAAAACCGATTTCTTGATTGCGTAAACGAGCCTTTTCTTGTTCAGATAGTTGATTTAACTGCTGTGATTTAAAAATAATTTCACCTGATGTTGGCTTATCTAAACCGCCAAGCAGATGAAGTAAGGTACTTTTACCTGATCCTGAACTCCCAATAATGGCGAGTAATGATTTTGGATAAATATCAAACGAGACATTTTTTAACACCTTAGTCACCATTTTGCCTTCTTTATAAGTTTTATAAAGATTTTTAGCTGAAAGTAGTTTTTCTGTGTTATTCATAACGTAGTGCCTCGGCAGGTTGGATATTGGCGGCGCGATATGCAGGATAAAGAGTTGAAATTAACGATAACATAAGCAATCCGATAATAATGAAACTAATTTGCGTTGGTTCAACCAATGACGGTAACAAAATACCGGCTAAAGATAAACCTAACACTTGCATGATTTCGTTTAAGTTAATGGCAAGTAGCAATCCTATAGCACTACCTAAGAACGTACCGATTATCCCTGAGCTTGCGCCTTGAATAATAAAAATTAACATAATTTTAAATCGCGATAGCCCTTGGGTTTTTAAAATAGCCACTTCACCCTGCTTTTCCATCACCAGCAAGCTTAACGAGGTAATAATATTAAAAGCAGCTACAATTACAATTAGGCTAATGAGTAATCCCATGACGTTTTTTTCCATTTTAATGGCTTGAAACAATTCACCACGTTTGGTTCGCCAATCGTTAAACACTAATCCTGTAGGTAATGGGGTACTGGTTACTGATGCAATATCAAGCGGTTTATCTAAAAATAAACGCCAACTGCTAAGCATATTAGCAGGATAACGTAATAGATTTCTCGCATCAGATTGATTGACATATATAAGCGCTTGATTGATATCATGGTTAACAGTAAACAGCCCTACAATATTAAATAAACGCTGTGACGGAATACGTCCAACAGGGGTGATTTGACTGGCATCGGTTACCATTAAGCGAATTTTGTCGCCAACAGTTACGCCTAATTGGTTGGCTAATGTTTGCCCTATAATGACATTATACTGCCCTGCTTGTAGATCAAAAATCGATCCGCTATAGATATAATCATTGATAGGGTCATTATCTTCAGGTGTAATTCCCATCAACGTACTTAATGTAATACTGTGTTCACTTTGCAATACCACATCGCTAGTGACTAAAGGCGTGATACGATTAACGCCTTTAATCTTTTCAAATGATGAACTAGGGTTAGCACTTGGATCAAGTCTACCTTTAATAGAAGTAATTTGTGCCTGGGGAAAGAATCTTAAAATACTGTTTTGCATTTGGTCTTCTAATCCATTCATCACAGATAACACAACAATTAGACCAATAGAACCCAGCATAATGCCAATCATCGACAACCATGACACAAAGCGACCAAAGCCATCCGTTTTTTGCCCATACACATAGCGCAAACCAATAAAAAAGACTAATGGACGAAATATTTTTGACATAAACGTATATATTACCTGAAACTTTTTGACAAAGTTTTGCTAGTTAAATGCAAGGTGCTTATCATACAGGATTAAACAGTTATAGAAAACAACCACGTACTTACGTTATAATCTGGCGATAATATTTTAACAATATCAACGAATCCATCATGCCTAAAACAGTTAATATTTCAAATATAATTCCCCAAAAACCAGGTGAAGTAAAGCATATTGGGCAGCTTGTTGGCTCATCCTTATCACAATTTTGTGCCCAAGCAATAGACGCACATGAGGGTTTAGTTGTCATTGTAACTGACGATATGCAACAATCCTCACGTATTGATGAGGAACTTAAACAATTTTCGCCATTCCCATCTATTATCTTTCCTGATTGGGAAACCTTGCCCTATGATAGTTTTTCGCCCCATCAAGATATTATATCAGAACGTCTGTCTTGCCTTTATCGTCTTGGACATTTAACCAAAGGGGCATTAATTTTGCCCATTAATACCTTAATGCAAAAAGTCTGCCCACAAAGCTATCTGGGTGGACACGTGTTTATGATGAAAAAAGGCTTACAAATTAGCCGTGAACATTTACGACTTCAACTGGAAAATGCTGGCTATCGCTCAGTGAGCCAAGTTATGGAACATGGTGAATATGCCACTCGTGGCGCTTTGTTTGACATCTATCCTATGGGCAGTGATAAGCCATATCGTATCGATTTTTTTGATGATGAGATCGACAGCATCCGCACTTTTGATGTCGAAACACAGCGCACCTTTGATGAAATTGTCGAAATACAATTGCTACCAGCGCACGAGTTTCCTTTTGATAAAACGGCTATCGAACTGTTTCGTAGTCAATGGCGAGAACAATTTGAAGTAAGATTAGATGCAGAGAGCATCTATCAACAAGTTAGCAAAAATATTTTGCCAACTGGCATTGAATATTGGCAAGCCCTCTTTTTTAACGAACCATTAACACCACTATTTTCTTATTTTTTAGCAAATACCTTAATTATCAATACCGCTAGTATTGAGCAATATGCTAACAAATATTGGCAAGATATTACCCAACGTTATGAAAGCCGCAAAGTCGATCCTATGCGTCCACTGCTTGCACCCAGTATTATTTGGTCTAAAGCGGACGAAATTTTTGCCAAGTTTAAAAACTATCCAAGAATGGTTGTATCGAATGAGGCAACAACTGAATCAAGTAAAAACATTAATTTACCTTATATACAATTACCCAACATTGCTATTGAGATCCAACAAAAAGATCCTTATTTGCAATTTCAAAAATTTGTTGATAATTTTTCGGGAAAAATTATTTTTTCAGTTGAATCAGAAGGACGAAAAGAGGCTTTACAAGAAATCCTTGGCAGAATTCGTATTCATCCAACCACCATCAATCAGTTTGATGAACTCTACAATGCTGATAGCCGATTTTATCTAATCGTTGGTGCTAGCGAGCAAGGTTTTATTAATCAGCAAGATAATTTTGCATTTATAACCGAAAATGAGTTACTAGGTCGACGCGTTATTCGTCGCAAAAAAGAAAGTAAACAAGCTATCAATACTGATTCACTTATTCGCAGTTTAGCTGAACTCACTCCAGGTAAACCTGTTGTTCATTTAGAACATGGTGTCGGTCGCTATGCAGGGCTCACCACATTAGAAACAGGTGGCATTACGGCAGAATATCTTATTTTGTTATATGCTAATGAGACCAAACTTTATGTGCCGGTTTCGTCATTAAACTTAATAAGTCGTTACTCGGGTGGCGATGAAGAAAACGCCCCACTGAATAAATTAGGCACTGATGCTTGGAGTAAGGCTCGGCAAAAAGCGGCCGAAAAAGTGCGCGATGTCGCAGCTGAATTACTCGATATCTATGCCGAACGTGAAAGCAAACCCGGATTTCAATTTCAACAAGACCATGAGCAATATGAACTATTTTGCCAAGGATTCCCTTATCAAGAAACTGACGATCAACAAAATGCCATTGGCGCTGTAATTGGCGACATGTGCTCGCCTTATGCCATGGACCGATTAGTCTGCGGTGATGTGGGTTTTGGTAAAACCGAAGTTGCCATTCGTGCTGCCTTTTTAGCTGTTATTAATCATAAACAAACAGCCGTTTTAGTGCCAACAACTCTACTTGCTGAACAACACTACGAAAGCTTTTGTGATCGTTTCGCCAATTGGCCTATTCGTATAGAGAGCCTGTCTCGCTTCAAAACAGCTAAACAACAAAAAGCCATTATAGAAGCTCTTGGCGAAGGCAAAATTGATATTGTAATTGGTACGCATAAATTGCTACAAGAAGATATCAAATGGAAAGATTTAGGTTTACTAATTGTTGATGAAGAACACCGCTTTGGCGTTCGTCAAAAAGAACGCATTAAAGCAATGCGAGCAAATATCGATATTTTAACGCTAACAGCAACCCCAATTCCACGAACGCTAAACATGGCAATGAGTGGTATGCGAGATCTTTCAATTATCGCAACGCCACCTGCTCGGCGACTGGCAGTAAAAACCTTTGTTCGAGAATATGATGAGCTTGTGATTAGAGAAGCCATTTTGCGTGAAATTTTACGTGGTGGTCAGATTTATTATCTACACAATGATATCTCTGATATCGAAAAAGTCAGCGAAAAACTGGCAGAATTGGTGCCCGAAGCACGCATTACCATTGGTCATGGACAAATGCATGAACGCGACTTAGAGCGAGTGATGAATGACTTTCATCATCAACGCTTTAACATACTTGTTTGTACCACCATTGTTGAAACTGGTATCGACATTCCTAACGCTAATACCATTATTATTGATCGTGCCGATAAATTTGGTTTAGCTCAGTTACATCAACTCAGGGGGCGAGTTGGGCGTTCTTACCATCAAGCCTATGCTTATTTATTAACGCCACATCCTAAATTACTCACAAAAGATGCTAAAAAGCGCTTAGATGCGATCGCATCACTAGAAGATTTAGGTGCAGGTTTTGCCTTAGCTACGCACGATCTTGAAATTCGGGGTGCTGGCGAGCTATTAGGTAGTGATCAAAGTGGGCAAATTGAAACTATTGGCTTTAACCTTTATATTGAACTGCTTGATGAGGCCGTTACATCACTTAAAGAAGGCAAAGAACCAACCCTTGAATCATTACTCAATAATCAGCAAACTGAAATTGAGTTACGTTTACCAACACTTATTCCTGATGATTTTATTCCCGATGTCAATACACGCTTGTCACTATATAAACGCATCGCCAGTATCACCGATCTCGCAGAACTCACCGACATTCAAGTTGAAATGCGGGATCGCTTTGGTCAATTGCCCGATGCGGTGCTATTTTTATTAGAAACGACCAAAATCCGTTATCAGGCAAGCCAATTAGGCATTACTAAAATCGAGTTTGGCGAAAAAGGCGGTTATATAGAATTCGGCAGTAATAATAAGGTATCTGTCGATTATTTGATTGAAATAATTCAAAAAGAGCCAAAAAATTATCGATTAGAAAGCTCAAATCGATTAAAATTACAAAAATCGGAATTACAACGAATTGATCGTATTGAATATATTAAAAATTTGTTGTCTGATTTTGAAAATAATCAAGAATGATAATTTAAATTATAACTAATAACTAAGAGAACTATAATGAAAAAAACGACACTTGCCATAGGGGTAGCTGCTGTATTGGGAATTGCTTATGTAGGTACATCATGGTACACAGGCAACATAATTGAAAATCATATCGACAACCAATTAGCACAAATCGCAAATAAAGTTAACCAGAGTCAAGACGATTTTAAATTTTCTATTACCAAAAGTAATTATGAAAAGCATATCTTTTCAACTAAGTTACATTTAACTGTAACAGCGTCACTTCAAGATTCAACAGATGAAGATGCTCAACCAAAAACTCTATTTGATGATGATGTCACCATTCATCATGGTCCTTTCCCTATTGCTGCACTTGCCAAAGGAACCTTTGCTCCACAAATGGCTTGGTTAGAATACGAAATGACGGAACAAGCCAATTCAACACTTTGGAAACTTGCGGGTAATCAACCATTTATTACCGGACATGCAGGTGTAAGTTATGGCGAACATATCACCGTCAAACTAGCAAGCAAAGCGATTAAAGCCACTCAAGAGGAGATCCCAACCATTGATGGTTCACTTGAACTTGGAAAGGGTAATTATACCATTAGTAGTGATACAAATGGCTCTGACATTATTACTAATATGGAAATTGATAAACTTGCATTCACCTATCCTTCATCATTAAGCTCAAATCCTGTTTCGCTGGTTATTAATAAATTCGTTATCAACCAAACAAATATCTTAAATGAAGCTACCGACACAGCCGAAGGTTCGTTTTATAGTCGTGTTGATTCGATTATTTATGGTCAACAAAATCTAGGTAATGGATCGCTAGATATTGATTTTAAAGGTTTTGATAAGAAACTATTTAGTAATTCGTCGGACACAGACAACCCTGACAAAAAACACAATATCCAATTTTCGTTAAATAAATTTAATTGGCATACTTCTGCCGGCGATATTAATGCGAACCTAAATTTCGATCTATCTGATGTTGATATCACAACTATTGATGAAGCAGATTATGACAAAATTAATACACTTAAATTAAAGCTGGAAGCACCGTTTGACGTGTTAGCTCATTTGTCAGCACAACTCGAAAACCCTAACGCTAACGAGGTAACGCCAGAACAAGTTGCTAAAGCAAATCAAAATCTACAATTCATGTCGGCATTAATTATGAGTAACTCTCAATTTTTAACTTCAAGCAATGGGGAAACTAAAGGTATCTATTCTGATGTTTACCTAACCAAAGATAGCGAAGAGGTTAATGTAAATGGTAAAACAGTAACAAAAGAAGAATTCTTCGAGAACTTATAACTTACCAGTCTATTGATTCAATAAACCGATTCCGCTAGTAATACTGGCGGGATCTTACTTTTCTAACTAATCCCAAAAAGCAAACTATGCATACAAATTCATCATCTACAACTGAGAACCAATTCAAGCGAACCATGAAAACCCGCCATTTAATTATGCTATCGCTTGGTGGTGTTATTGGTACTGGTTTATTTTTTAATACGGGATATATTATTGCCACCGCAGGCGCAATTGGTGCTATCATTGCTTATTTAATTGGTGCATTGGTCGTTTATTTAGTGATGCTATGCCTTGGTGAACTGGCGGTTGCTATGCCCGAAACAGGCGCATTTCATACCTATGCCTCACGATTTATTAGTCCTGGGACCGGTTATACTGTAGCTTGGCTATATTGGTTAACTTGGACTGTGGCACTTGGTTCAAGTCTAACTGCAGCAGGCTTATGTATGCAGTATTGGTTCCCGACCGTTTCAGTCTGGATTTGGTGTTTAATCTTCTGTATTGTGATCTTTGCGTTAAACATCGTGACTGCTCAATTTTTTGCCGAAAGTGAATTTTGGTTTTCAATCATTAAAGTGATCACCATCATCATCTTTATTATTGCAGGTACCACAGCTATCTTCGGCTTTGTTCCTATGCACAACGGCATGCCAGCACCTTTTTTACACAATATTACCGATAATGGTTGGTTTCCTAATGGCATCACGCCTATTATTATGACCATGGTTTCAGTCAATTTTGCCTTTTCAGGTACCGAGCTAATTGGCATTGCGGCAGGCGAAACCCATCATCCTGAAAAATCGATCCCAATGGCGATAAAAACGACTATTTTAAGATTGATTATCTTTTTTGTTGGAACAATTTTTGTGCTAGCAGCGCTACTACCTATGGATCAAGCAGGTGTCATTACCAGCCCATTTGTAGTGGTATTTGAAAATATTGGTATCCCGTATACAGCTGATATATTTAATTTTGTCATTTTAACGGCTATTTTATCAGCGGCTAATTCAGGGCTTTATGCCTCTGGGCGCATGTTGTGGTCACTATCTAATCAAGGCACATTACCAAAGTGTTTTGCTAAATTAACCAATAAAGGCATCCCAAGCAACGCAATTGTAGTTAGTATGTTCGGCGGATTATTAGCATTATCTTCAAGTGTAATAGCACCCGATACCGTGTTTGTAACATTAACCGCTATTTCTGGCTTTGCCGTAGTAGCCGTTTGGTTAAGTATTTGTGCTGCTCATTACTTTTTCAGAAAAAGTTTAACTCATGAGGAGCAAAGCAATCTAAAATATAAAGCACCATTATACCCATTAGTACCCATTTTAGGCTTTATTTTATGCTTAATTGCTTGTATTGGACTGGCATTCGATCCAGAACAGCGTATTGCACTTTATTGTGGTATTCCTTTTGTGATTGTCTGCTTTATTGCTCACCACTTTACTCAAACCTATCAAAAGCGAGTAGTAAAAAATGATAAGTAATAATATAGTTAGCGCACTTTTAAAGCAAAAAAAGTACATCATTATTGATGGAGCCCTAGCCAGCGAGCTACAACGGCGTGGATGCGATCTTAACGATAGTTTATGGTCAGCAAAAGTGCTAATCGAAAAGCCCGAGCTAATTCGCCAAGTCCATTATGACTATTTTAAAGCTGGCGCCGATTGTGCGATCACTGCTAGCTATCAAGCCACTCCATTAGGATTTGAAAAAAAAGCAATTACGTTTGATAAATCCATTAAGCTAATTAAAGCCAGCGTTGAACTTGCACAGCAAGCTAAACAGCAATATTTGAATGAAACAAAGCAAAATAAAACATTACTAATTGCCGGTTCAGTAGGACCTTATGGGGCATACCTTGCTAATGGTTCAGAATATACGGGGGACTATCAACTTACCGAAACTGAATTTATTACTTTTCATCATCATCGCATTGAAGCCTTGATTGAAGCTAACGTTGATATCCTTGCTTGTGAAACCCTACCTTCATTTAACGAAATCAAAGCGTTAATTAAATTAATACAGCAGTTTCCAACAACTAAGGCTTGGTTTTCCTTAACGTTAAAAGATGCCCAACATCTTAGCGATGGCACACCATTATCACAAGTTATCGATTATTTAAATAACCAAGAACAAATTGTGAGTATTGGTATCAACTGCATTGCGTTAGAAAATGTCACGCCAGCGTTAGAAGTACTCAATCAACTTACCAGCAAACCGTTAATTGTTTATCCAAATTCAGGTGAACAATACGATCCAACCACCAAACAATGGTACAAAAACCATCAACATAATTGCACTTTCAGTAATCAATTACCGACTTGGATTAAATTAGGTGCTAGATTAATTGGTGGCTGCTGTCAAACAACACCGAATGATATTGAAGAAATTGTGGGGGTTGTTAACCAATTAACTATATAAAAATATTTGAAATAAAATGTTTAATATAAGTGGTTTATCCCTATGTGCATAGGGAACAGACCAATTATAACATATTGTTTTATAATTAAAATATTCTAGTTAAAATTTCCACCAACTTTTCCAATTATTTTTAACATAATAACAATTTTATAAAATATTGTTTTTATTAAAGTAATATAAAAAATAATATAGAGAATATTGCGCTTTTTTCATTCTACCAATTAATCTTTAAATTTCTTATAGTTATAACATAATTAGCAATAAAAAAGTGCTTTTCTTTATTTAAAAGAGACTATATTTTTGTAAAAAATATTCAGGAAACTCTACCGTTTTAGTGTAAAAATGTATTACATGCTCAACGACCATCATCAATAAGTTATCTTTTTACTCTATTATTTTGCTTAGGATTTATACTGAGTAATGTAATTTTCTATTTAATTTAACCATTTCAGGAAGATCTAATTGATAACATATGGCTTTGCCTAAATTGCTTTTTAAATACAGTAGTTAAACAACCAGCATATACCTGTTTAGCTTACTGAAAGTATTTCATATCAATCCAAAAGATTAACTAAAAACTCATAAAATTTCTTCCACAATAGTTTATACTCTGCTTACGTAAGCTTTTGTACTTAAAAAATGATCATATGAATAACGATGTGCAAATAACATCAATAAAAATTCACTATGTAGATTTTGGGAAATTAGGTGAAACATTGTGGTTGGCCTTAAATTAGCCTTAGCTAAATGTGATTGTCTTTACCAATTCCAACAAGACGTTATCCTTTTATGCTATACTCAATCTAACCTTAACATCGACAAATCAATCGTTAAGTGATTACCACTCGGCACTAATAAGCACATTGTATGGGATGATTGTGGATTTTAATCAGTCATAGGTCAATAAAGCTGGATTTTCGCTGATCAGTGCATTGTTATGGCCTGCTTAGCAACATTGGTTTTATGACATTCCAAGAATAAAAGACATGCATTTGCATTAGAATTGATATGACCTATCCAACCTATAAAACCTCATAATGACGTACAAAAATGTTCTACAAAATTCCTTTGGCCCAAAACAAATGTATAGCGAGGAGCAACTGCTGATGATCTGGCAAAAAATTACTAATAGCATTAATACGCGGGAAAGCGCTTTTGAAAGTAAATATTACCGTGCTTTTATTGTTGGTTTGTTGGAGCTAATCATTTTAATGAGTTAGCAGATCGTTAACCAATATATTGGTATAATCACAATAAAAAAACAGATAACAAGACGATTTTATTGAATTGAAATTAATTATTCAATTAAAAACCTATTGTTTAGACCAAGCAATATTATCAACTTTCTATTACAGAAAAAAATGATGTTATCGAACAAAATCACCGCTAGCTATGTCAAATTATGATACCCACACAAAGTTTTTTTATAGCTAAGTGATATAAATTGACTAATGTAGCCACCGTTGATGAAAATCCAAATAGTTGTATGGAATAAAAAATACCACATGGGCTAGATTTATAATCTATACCTTGGGTAATGGTAGAATTGTTCTTTTGATCTGCTAATCTATGATGGCTATTAAATAATAATAGCCATTAAAAAGCCGTAGCAAAAAATTTACAATGGATAATTAGCGCTAATTAGCTTACATCTGAAATAAATTCGATTAATATTATTGTTCTCTTGCCGCTAGCACACGTTCAACTGTATCAACAATTGCTTGAGTTTGGGAATCTATTTCGATATTGACTTTGTCCCCTACTTTTTTTGCGTCCAATGTGGTAATGGCTAGCGTTTCGGGAATTAAGTGAATTGCAAAACTATCTTCTTTTACTTGTCCAACCGTTAGACTGGCGCCGTCAATTCCTATAAAACCTTTATATAATATATATTTCATAAATTTTTTTGGTAATTGTAATGTCATTTCACAATTCGTGGTGGTTTTTTGTAGATCAACAATTGTTGCCGTGCAAGATATATGCCCTGACATCACATGACCTCCAATTTCCTCACCATATTTTGCGCTGCGTTCAATATTCACAAAATCATTGACTCTTTTATCACCCAATGTAGTTAATGTAAGCGTTTCTTCCATAATATCAAAAGTTACTACATCATCATCAAAACCCGTCACAGTCAAACAGCACCCATCGTTGGCGATGGATGCACCAATTTCAATGTTCTTAGTTAATTGATATGGTAATTTGACCTTATATGTCCTTAATTTATCTTTATCTACAATATCAATAATTTGACCAACACCTTGAACAATACCTGTAAACATACATATACCTCTATTTTTTTACTTAATGACGAACATTCTATCGCAACTTTGTCAGTAGTTCCTATTCGTATTTTCTATTGGTATGATCACATTATAAATTTTTCAATTTTAACCATTTTGAAATAAAGTGTTATTGCGCTTATTGCTAAAACGTCGATACTAAGATCTTTTAAAAGTTATTTTTATTTTTCTGCTTATAATTAAGGATATTCTATCATGCTAAAACTGATTTTAGCCATTTCAGTCGGTTCAGTGGCTGGTGGTTTGTTACGGTGGTTTTTATCACTTAAACTAAATGTTATTGCTTTTGCCATTCCATTAGGTACATTACTGTCTAATTTGGTCGCAGGATACATTATTGGCTTTGCTATTGCTTTTTTTCATCACTCTAACCTTTCAGCCGAATGGCGTTTACTTGTGATTACTGGTTTTTGTGGTGGGTTATCAACTTTTTCCACCTTTTCGGCAGAAATTGTTAGCTTTTTACAAGAAGGTCGCATACCTTGGGGATTAGCAACGATATTTATACATGTTATTGGCTCAATTTTAATGACTTTTTTAGGGATTTTGTCATATCAATGGTTGCGTTCTTGATATTACCCTATTTATAAATAATATAAAAAATAATCAAAATAGAGTTTACAACGCCCAAATACTGTATTAGCATACAGTGTATATTAATACAGTATTTAAACTATTATGCTTATTGAACATTCAACACAACAACTTATGGCTGTTAATTTTGAGTCACCTTTTCAACAGATATTGCAACAACAACGCCCTTTATTAAAATCACTGAATAAAGCTAAAAAATGGCAATTATGGCTCTCTGACCGACCAATGCTAAAACGTTCATGGGTTAATAGCGCAGGTTTAGATAAACACAAAGTAATTCATCTAGCAAATTTAAATAGCACTAACCTAATATCAACGATTGAAAAAGCCTTACAAAACAAAACTTGTAGTTATGTGGTTGCTTGCATCAATGAGCTTAATGAACAAGACAAAGCACGCTTACAACAAGCGGTATCATTAAGTGATACCTGTCTGCTTTTAGTGCACGATAAGCGAAGTGAACAACCTATTCGATACCACTAAATATAAAAATATTGCTAGCAAGATAAAACTATTACTGAAATTGTAATAAGATGCTTTGCCAACTTGAATCTAAATGAGCCTTTATTGTTATTTTTCTTTGAGTAATGGGGTGCGTGATTTTAAGAGTACTGGCATGAAGCATTAATCGTTTAATACCCAAGTAATCTGCAAATGCTCTATTTTGATGAAGGTCGCCATGTTTACTGTCGCCTAAAATAGGATGAAAGATATGTTTCATATGACGACGTAATTGGTGTTTACGTCCTGTTTGTGGTTTTAATTCAACAAAGCTATATCTTGCAGTATCAAACTTTCCAACTTTAATAGGGAGTTCAATTTTGCTAATCCCTCGATAAAAAGTCACTGCATCTTGTGCCGGTTTATTTTTATCAGAAAATTTATCAGCAATTTTGTCTAACTCTTCAACTAAAGGGTAATCGATCACAGCTTCACCTTCAACATAGCCACGCACGATGGCATGATACGTTTTTTCAATTTGTTTAGTTGAAAATTGTTCAGACATTAAATGCGCAACTTTACTTGATAAGGCGAACAATAATACACCTGAAGTTGGTCTATCAAGTCGATGTACGGGAAACACATGTTGGCCAATCTGATCTCGTAATGTTTGCATAACAACAACTGTTTCTTTTTTATCTAACCAACTACGATGCACAAGCCAACCCGATGGCTTGTTAATGGCAATTAATTCGTCATCTTGATAAAGAATTTCAAACATAAAATTTTTTACTAAATCAATTATAAAAATAGTTTTTTAAGTTCTATAGCTATACTTGGGCTATTATTATCGCCAATAGCATAACTGGCTTTTGCTTTTACTTCATCATCGGCATTCCCCATGGCAACGCCTAATCCAGCAATAGATAACATACTAATATCATTATAACTATCACCAAAAGCGACTATCTCGCTTAAATCAATATTTTCGTGTTCAGCCCAGTGAGTCAAACCATTTCCTTTGGTATTACCTTTAATCGCAACATCTGCTCGATTTGACCAAGACCATTCACACGAAAACACATCTAAAGCATCCACCGCATTTGAGAATTGTTGTAAGGCGGGAAGGTTATGACTACTAGTTGCAAATTTAAAAATAGCACCAGATTGTTCAATCACATTTTCAAAACTCTCTACTTTTTTGATTTCTGGTTGTAAAAATTCGGGCAATGATTTCACCCATTTAAAAAAGCCTTCTAGATGATCATCTAACACTTCATAAGTCATCATTTGATCAGTATAAACTAAAGTATGGATGCCATAATGATTAACTAGCTTTAATAGCATTCTTGCTTGATCTTTAGTCATTGGTTTAGCTGCAAAAGCGTTTAGTTTTTCAAAATCATAGAGATAAGATCCATTACAACAAATTGCTGGAGTTGATAATTTGAGTTGATAGTAATATGGATAAATTACAGAGTGGTGACGCCCTGAAACTAAAATCACTTTTACACCTTTAGCACTGATTTTTTTTATCATCTCAACTGTTTCTGGCAAAACTAAACGATTACTGGCTAGCAACGTGCCATCCATATCAAAGGCAACAGCTTTATACTTCATATAATACCTCTTTTTATTTCTAATCTTTGTGATAAAGATTAGCCAAGTACTAAAACTTCAATAAATTTAAAATTCAATTTTTTGACGCCCAACAAATGAATGCGATAAGGTAGTACCATCCACCATTTCAAGCTCACCGCCGACTGGAACACCATGAGCAATTCTTGTTGCTGTCACATTAAACTCTGCACACATTTGTGCAATATAGTTGGCGGTTGCATCACCCTCAACGGTCGGATTAGTGGCTAGAATCACTTCGTTAATCGATTCTGATGCTAACTTGTTTTTCAATAAATCAAGACCAATATCGCTTGGACCGATACCATCTAATGGCGATAGATGACCTAATAATACAAAATAACGACCACTATATTGTCCTGTTTGTTCAATGGCAACTATGTCAGCGGGAGTTTCGACAACGCAAAGCTGTCCACTACTTTGACGCCGAATATTTGCACAAATCGTACAGATTTCTTGTTCGGTAAAAGTTCGACACTCTTTACAATGACCTATATTTATCATCGCTTCATGTAGCTCATGAGCTAATTTTATGCCACCTTGTCGATTGCGTTGTAATAAATGAAAGGCCATGCGTTGAGCCGATTTGGGACCAACGCCCGGTAAACAACGTAGTGCTTGCATAAGTGATTCTAATAATGGACTTATTTGCATGAATTTATTTAGTTCTCACATATTTGAATTTTATGTTAATAATACCTTTTTTCAATAATCTATCAAACAAGAATTATTTTATTTGTTTAATTTAATAATGATAAAATTTGAAAAAAATCACATAAAATTAATAGTTAAAATAATACTTAGCGACAACTGTTTTCAGAAACAATCATTAAATTGATACTGATTGCATATAAATGTTAGACTATTTTTTGCTCTTGCTATGATAATAACTTTTTGGTTCTTCATCCTTTAAAAGGCGCATAATATTACTGTTGTGACGGATGATAATCAAACAAGAAAGCATAGCAACCGGTAAAGTAAGCTCTGGTTTGAATAGCCAAACATAAAATGGTGCCATAAGAAAACCAACTATTGCCGCCACAGAAGAGTACCCAGTGATGAATAATATAAGCAACCAAGTTAAAATAAAGCAACCTGTAAAATCAAATCCTATGGGGACCATCATACCTAACGCCGTGGCAACACCTTTACCACCACGAAAATGAAAAAAACAGGGAAACATATGTCCTAAACAAGCAAAAATACCTATAATACCTAAAAAGAAAGGAGCAATGCCAAGTCGATAAGAGATGTAAACCGGAATGGTACCTTTTAACATATCAAAAATTAACACAAAAATGGCGGGTAATTTACCATTAAGCCGTAAAATATTGGTTGCTCCAGGATTGTGCGAACCGTGTTCTGAAGGATTAGGCAAATGCATAATACGGCTGATAATCATAGCACCAGAAAGCGACCCCAAAAAATAAGCAATTATGATCATCAATATAATTTGTAATGCCACAATCTCACTCCTTCCATTTGTCGCTTGTTGCTGATACCTGAACACTAAATGCTAATAAGTACGCTAAAATCTGTATCTAACCTATTTTGTAGGTATTAAAATAATAATAGAACGGGCATTATACTTTGCTCGCTCTATTTATGCTAAGTAGTTATAATGCCGCCCTACTTGGATTACTATTTTTCCAACAATGGTTTTAAATATTTTCCAGTGTAGGAATGCTTAGATTTAGCAACCTCTTCAGGTGTGCCTTCAGCAATAATCTCTCCTCCACCATTACCGCCTTCTGGTCCTAAATCAATAATCCAATCAGCTGTTTTAACCACATCCAAATTATGCTCAATCACAACAATTGTATTGCCTTTATCGCGCAATGAATGTAATTGCGTGAGTAATTGTTTAACATCAGCAAAATGCAAACCTGTTGTTGGTTCATCTAATATATATAAAGTACGTCCAGTATCTCGCTTCGATAATTCTTTTGCAAGTTTTACACGTTGTGCTTCACCGCCTGATAAAGTTGTTGCAGACTGTCCAATAGTAATATAAGACAGCCCAACATCAATCAATGTTTGCAGTTTACGTGATATCATCGGCACAGCATCAAAAAACGCACGCCCTTCCTCAACTGTCATATTCAAAATCTCGTTAATAGACTTACCTTTATATTTGATCTCTAATGTTTCACGATTATAACGAGCGCCATGACATTGATCGCAAGGAACATAAATATCAGGTAAAAAGTGCATTTCAACTTTAATTAAACCATCACCTTGGCAAGCTTCACATCGTCCTCCCTTAACATTAAAACTAAATCGTCCTGGATTATAGCCTCGTGCACGAGATTCGGGTACACCTGCATAAAGTTCACGAATAGAAGTAAAAAATCCAGTATAAGTTGCAGGATTAGAACGTGGTGTTCGTCCGATAGGGCTTTGGTCTATCGCAATAACCTTATCAAAATGGTCAAGCCCTTTAATGGCTTTATATGGCGCTATTTCTGTTTTTTCGGCACCATTGAGTTCATTTTGAGCTAGTGGATATAAGGTGTCATTAATTAAGGTTGATTTACCCGAACCCGACACACCGGTAATACAAGTAAATAATCCAACCGGAATATTTAATGTCACATCTTTAAGGTTATTTCCGGTAGCGCCAATAAGTGATAACATTTTTTTCTTATCAACTTTGGTGCGCACAGTTGGAATTTCAATCTTTTCTTTACCAGATAAGTATTGGCCTGTTAAAGATTTTTTACAGGCCATTATCTGCTTAGGCGTACCTTGCGCAACAACTTCACCGCCATGAACCCCTGCTCCCGGTCCAATATCAATTATATAATCAGCGGCCATAATTGCCTCTTCGTCATGTTCAACCACAATAACAGTATTACCTAAATCACGTAAATGCGTTAAAGTGTCAATTAGACGAGTGTTATCACGCTGATGCAATCCGATAGAAGGCTCATCTAATACATACATTACGCCAACCAGCCCTGCACCAATTTGGCTAGCTAATCGAATACGTTGCGCTTCACCTCCTGATAAGGTTTCAGCTGAGCGTGAAAGTGTTAAATAGTTAAGCCCAACATTAATCAAAAATTGTAAACGGTCGTTGATCTCTTTTAAGATTTTCTCGGCAATTTGAGCTCGTTGCCCTGTCAATGACAACTGATCGAAAAAATCTTTCGCTTTTTGAGTACTTAAATCACTAATGGCTGGTAGATTAGTATCATTAATAAATACATTTCTTGCTGCTGTACACAGCCTTGAACCTCCACAACAAGGGCAAGGTCGATGGCTAATATATTTGGCTAACTCTTCACGGATAGTTTGTGATTCAGTTTCTTTATACCGACGAGCTAAATTATTAATAATGCCTTCAAATGGATGTTTACGCTTAACTACATCACCGCGATCATTTGAATAAATAAATTGGATTTCGGTATCACCTGAACCATTTAATAAAATATCTTTTACCTTTTCAGGTAATTTTTCATAGGGTTTATCAATATCAAATTTATAGTGATCCGCTAATGATTTTAACATCTGAAAATAGTAAAAGTTGCGACGATCCCAACCTTTAATCGCACCTGCAGCTAATGAAACTTCTGGCATTTGCACAATACGTTTTTGATCAAAATATTGTTGCACACCCAAACCATCGCACTCAGGGCAAGCGCCAGCTGGGTTATTGAACGAGAATAAGCGAGGCTCTAACTCTGAAATACTGTAGCCACAAATTGGGCAGGCAAAATTAGCCGAAAACAGATATTCTTCAGCTTGAGGATCATCCAAATTTGCCACTTTTACAATACCATTTGTGATCGAAAGTACGGTTTCAATCGACTCGGCCAAACGAAGCTTTAAATCATCCCGAATACGGAAACGGTCAACAACAACCTCAATGGTATGCTTTTTTTGTAGTTCAAGAATGGGGGGATCAGAAAGATCATACACATCACCATCTACTCTTACTCGAATATAACCGCTAGCAGCTAATTGCTCGAACAACTTAACAAATTCACCTTTACGTTCAGTGACCACTGGGGCTAACAGCATATATCGATTTTCAGTTGGTAATGCCATAATACTATCGACCATTTGTGATACCGTTTGCGCTGCTAATGGTAAATGATGATTTGGACAGCGAGGCTCACCAATTCGGGCAAAAAGTAAACGTAAGTAATCATAAATTTCAGTAATGGTTCCAACTGTTGAGCGCGGATTATGCGAAGTCGATTTTTGCTCAATCGAAATAGCTGGTGATAAACCTTCAATATGATCTACATCAGGCTTTTCCATTAATGATAAAAACTGACGAGCATATGCCGACAACGACTCAACATAACGTCGCTGCCCTTCCGCATATAAAGTATCAAATGCTAACGAAGATTTACCCGATCCCGAAAGACCGGTGATAACAACTAACTTATCTCTTGGAATGGTTACATTAATGTTTTTTAGATTGTGCGTGCGAGCGCCACGAATATCGATATCTTTGATTGACATAGATCTCTTCTTATGTGTGTTTTTTAAACTAAACGAATAGAAAATTAACTGTATATTATACCAGTAAAAATTGATTAAATATACTACTAATTAAATATACCACTAAGTAGCGGAATGTATAATTCGTCCTTTTTTATATTAAAACACTATCTTTCCTGAAAAGGTTTTAACAAAAAATTAACTTGTAACTATCTTCTTAAAATAGTTCAGCAAAAAGTAGAAAGTTTTTGCCATAGGTGTAAAAATGGATTTAACTATAAAAAAGAGTAAGTACTATATCGAATGACTGGTAAGAAAATTACAGTGGTATGGAAATATCACAGTCAAACTCTCCCCACATGACATCATAAATGTAGTATAGGGTAGATTATTAATTACAGCTTAATTTCAAAATAACCCCCTAAAATACATTCTCTTTCACTAAGCTTAGAGAATTTATCGGCATCCAATGAACAAGATGAATCTGAACCATGGATTGTATGGAGTAGTAATAGCAGTCAAAATCAACACAGTGTGTGTAAATATCCCAGACTTAGTACACAGCTCACGTAGAAAATCATGCTGCTTGTTTTAGTGTTTTATACTCAATCGGTGTCATGTTATTTAATTCCTCATGCGGTCTTTCGGTGT